>NZ_JBFAPI010000006.1:20263-445898 GCF_040676615.1 Asanoa sp. NPDC049573 | reverse complement strand
GGCGACGGCGAACGCGGCACCGAACTCGGCGACCTGCTCGGCTCCGAAGACACCTCCTTCGAACTCGCCGAACTACGCGTCGCCCTCGGCCCCGCCCTGGCCACCCTCGACGAACGCGAACAGAAAATCCTGACCCTGCGCTTCTACGGCAACCTGACCCAATCCCAGATCGCCGACCAGATCGGCGTCTCCCAGATGCACGTCTCCCGACTGCTCGGCCGCGCCCTGACCAAGCTCCGCGGCCAGCTCGGCGACTCGGTCTGAGGTCTCGGCGCCGGACGGGTCACACCAGCGCGATTTTGGTTCAATTCGGACTAAAAGCCGCTACTCTGCGGAGATGCTGGTATGGCCCGGCCGGCGCTACCCGCTCGGCGCGACGTACGACGGGGTCGGCACGAACTTCGCGGTGTACTCGGCGGTCGCCGAAGCGGTCGAGTTGTGCCTGTTCGACGCTTCCGGCGACGAGCAGCGGATCGACCTCACCGAAGTCGACGCGTACGTCTGGCACGTGTTCCTGACCGGCGTCCAGCCGGGGCAGCGCTACGGGTTCCGGGTCTACGGGCCGTGGGACCCCGCCAACGGCCTGCGCTGCAACCCGCACAAGCTGCTCCTCGACCCCTACGCCAAGGCCGTCGACGGCGACGTCGACTGGCACCCGGCGGTTTACGGGCACGACCTGAGCGACCCCGACACCATGTCGACCACCGACTCGGCGCCCTACCTGCCGAAGGCGGTCGTGGTGAACCCCTACTTCGACTGGGGCAACGACCGGACGCCGCGCACGCCCTACCACGACACGGTGATCTACGAGGCGCACGTACGCGGGTTGACCCGGCGGCACCCCGGGATTCCGGAGGAACTGCGCGGCACGTACGCCGGACTGGCCCATCCCGCGTCGATCGAGCACCTGGGCCGGCTCGGGGTGACCGCGGTCGAGTTGATGCCGGTGCAACAGTTCGTGCACGACCAGCACCTCACCGACCGGGGCCTGCGCAACTACTGGGGCTACAACACGATCGGCTACTTCGCCCCGTACCACGGCTATTCCGCCATGGGCCGGCACGGCCAGCAGGTGCAGGAGTTCCGCGGGATGGTGCGGGCGCTGCACTCCGCCGGCATCGAGGTCATCCTCGACGTCGTCTACAACCACACCGGCGAGGGCAACCATCTCGGGCCGACGCTGAGCTTCAAGGGCTTCGACAACCCGGGCTACTACCGGCTGTCCGACGAGGATCCGCGCTACTACGTCGACTACACCGGCACCGGGAACTCGCTCAACGTCCGCAGCCCGATCTCGCTGCAGCTGATCATGGACTCGTTGCGCTACTGGGTGCAGGAGATGCACGTCGACGGCTTCCGGTTCGACCTGGCCGCGACCCTGGCCCGGGAGTTCTACGAGGTCGACCGGCTCTCCACGTTCTTCGAGGTGGTGCAGCAGGACCCGGTGGTCAGCGCGGTCAAACTGATCGCCGAGCCGTGGGACGTCGGGCCGGGCGGCTACCAGGTGGGCAACTTCCCGCCGCTGTGGACGGAATGGAACGGCAAGTTCCGCGACACCGTTCGCGACTTCTGGCGCGGGGTGCCGGGCAGCCTGGCCGAGTTCGCCACCCGGATCAGCGGCTCGGCCGACCTCTACCAGGACGACGGGCGCCGGCCGGTGGCCAGCATCAACTTCGTCACCTGCCACGACGGGTTCACGCTGGGCGACCTGGTGGCCTACAACGACAAGCACAACGAGGCCAACGGCGAGAACAACAACGACGGTTCCTGCGACAACCGGTCGTGGAACTGCGGCGCGGAGGGCCCGACCGCCGACCCCGACGTGCTCGCGCTGCGGGCCCGGCAGCGCCGCAACTTCCTGGCGACGCTGTTCCTCTCGCAGGGCGTGCCGATGCTCGGGCACGGCGACGAGTTGGGCCGGTCGCAGCGCGGCAACAACAACGGCTACTGCCAGGACAACGAGCTGACCTGGGTCGACTGGGACCGGCTCGACGAGCACCTGCTGACGTTCGTGCGCAAGCTGGCCGCGTTCCGGGCCCGGCACCGCATCTTCCGCCGCCGCCGGTTCTTCACCGGCGCACCGGTCGCCGGCCGCGACGTGACCACCCCGGTCGCCGACATGGCCTGGTTCGCGCCGGACGGCTCGCCGATCTCCGACTGGGACGAAGACGTCAACGCGCTCACTCTCTTCGTCAACGGCGAGGGCATCAAGGAGCGCGGCCGGTACGGGCAGCGCCAGGTCGACGACTCGTTCCTGCTCTGCTTCAACGGCCACCACGAACCGCTGTCGTTCGCGCTGCCACCGGCCGAGTACGGCGAGAAGTGGCAGGTGGTCTTCGACACCGCGCAGGTCGAGCAGGCCGAACCGGCACCGACCATCGGCGCCGGCGGCCGGACCACCGTCGCGGAGCGCAGCCTGCTCGTCTTCGACCGGGAAGTGTGAGGTGGCCGGCCGGGTCGTCTACGCGGTCGACGACCTGTCCACGCTGCCCGCCGTCGCGGCGCTCGGTGTCGACGCGGTCGAGATCGAGCCGCCGGAGGACGAGGAACGCCTGCGCCGGTTCGTGGCCCTCGCCCGGTCCCGCGGACTCGGCGTCACCCTGCGGCTGGCCAGCGACCGCATCCTCGGCCCGGCCGTGGTCGACCACGTGGTGCAGTGGCTGGCCGGCTTCGCCCTCGACGGCGTGCGGCTCGACGGACCGCCGCCGCCGGTGCCGCTGGGCGAGTTCGCGGCCGCCGTCGGCGCCCTTTGCGACCACCTCGGCCGGCCGCTGACGCTGGCCGAGTCGGGGCGGTTTCTGGTGCCGGCGGGCGGCGGGGTGCTCGGCACGCTCGACGCGGTCAGCGCCTGGCTGTGGCGGGCCGGCGACGCTGAACCCGCACCCGACCCGGGACTGCCGCTCGCGCCGCCACCGCCCGGCGCGGTGGCGACGCTGACCGGGCTGCGCGACGTCGCCGCCACCCTGCTGCTGACCGCGCCGCTGACCCCGCTGTTGTCGGCGGCCGACAACCTGCCGGACGGGACGCTGCGCGCGCTGACCGCGCTGCGCCGCGCCCATCCCGAACTGACCGGCACCGACCCGGAGCCGACCCGCCCGATCCGGCGCGGTGCCGAGGTGATCACGATGCGCCGCGGCGCCCTCGTCGTGGCGGCCAACATCGGCGTGACGCCGGCCCGGATCGGCCTGCACGGGGTGCCCCGGTCGGTGCTGTTCACCACCGGCCCCGGGGTGAGCCTCACGCACACCAGCGTCGACCTGCCGCCGGAGTCGGCCGCCGTGGTCGCGTGCTGCCGGTTCGACCAGCCCTGACTATCCTCCTCCTCGGGTTCGTTCCGGTGTCGGGGAGGCGTAGTGGGCGTATCGGTGCTGGGCTGGTTGCTGACCACCGTCACGCTTGTCGCCCTGCTCGCGGTCGACCTGCTGGCGGTTTCCCGGCGCAAGGACGCCGTCACGCCGGCCGGCGCCGGCAAGTGGATCGGCCTCTACGTCGGCCTGGCCCTGGTCGCCGCGGTGATCATGCTGTTCTGGCTGGGCCGGGAGACGGCCGAGCAGTTCGTCGCCACCTACCTGACCGAATACAGCCTGAGCGCCGACAACCTGTTCGTCTTCATGCTGATCATCGGCCGGTTCGCGGTGCCGCCGTCGGCTGTCGAGGAAGTGCTGACCGTCGGCATCCTGCTCTCGCTGGCGTTGCGGATCATCTTCATCGCCGCCGGCAGCGCCGCGGTGCACGCGTTCAACTGGATCTTCTACCTGTTCGGCGCGTTCCTCATCTACACGGCCGTGAAGCTGCTCGGCTCGATGCGCGACAGCGGCGACGGTGAGGAGGAGAAGCCCCCGGGCGTCGCCCTGCTGTCCCGGCTGATCCCGGCCACCGACGTCTACGCCGGCCGCCGGTTCACCACGATGGTCGACACCCGCCGGGTGCTCACCCCGATCCCGCTGGTGATCGCCGCGATCGGCGTGGCCAACCTGGTCTTCGCGCTCGACTCGCTGCCGGCCGCGTTCGGCCTCACCCAGAGCGCGTTCGTGATCGTCACGGCCAACGCGTTCGCGATGCTCGGCCTGCGCCAGCTCTACTACGTGGTCGGCGGCCTGCTGGAGCGGATCGTCTACCTGCCCGTCGCGCTGGCCGTGATCCTCGGCTTCATCGGCGTGAAGCTGGTGCTGGAGGCGCTGCGCGGCTCGCACGTCGACGCACCGGAGATCGGCGTCGGCCCGTCGCTGGCGACGATCGTCGGCGTACTGGCGATCGCGGTCGTGGCCAGCATGGTGCGCAACCGGCGCGCGTGAACCGACAGTGCCGGAATCTGTCGGACCAGGTGCGCACCAGATCCCACCGCTCCGAGGCGGCGAGATGCTCCATTCGGTGCACCTTTCCGGCGTACGAATGATTGTCGATTGTTCCACCCTCGCTCCCCGTGGTTCGCTGAGTCACCACAAAGGAGGGAGCTCCCGCCATGACGACGCCGACGCTGGGGCGCGGTACCGCCGAATGGGCCTGGGACCAGCAGAGTCGGTGGTCGCAGGCCGCGGACGCGGCCAAGGCCGCTATCGTCCGCAGCCGGGTGATCGTGCTGGTGTTGACCCTGGTCGCCGCGTCCGCCGGCACCGTCGGCTCCCAGGTCGACGACGCGTGGTCGAAGGTGCTCGCGGGCGTCGCGGCGGTGACGCTGGCCGCGTCGTCGGTCCTGATCCGCGGCACGTCGGCGAAGAAGGTCGCCGAGTGGACCCGGATCCGGTCGGTGTCCGAGGCGCTCAAGGCCGAGGTCTACCACTATCAGGCGGGCGTCGCGCCCTACCGCGACGCGAACCGCGCCGACGAGTTGGAGCGGCGCACCTCGGGCTCGATCGACGACGCGGGTGACCTCGTGGCGCGGTCCGAGGGCTTCGTGCCGGTCGCCCGCCCGCTGCCCGCCGTGTCCGACGTGACCAGCTACGCCCGTGAGCGCGTGGAGAAGCAGCTCAACGGCTACTACCGGCCGAAGGCCAAGCGGATGCGCGTGCTGGCGGCCCGCTACGTGCGGACGGCCACCGTCGCCTCCGTCGCGGTGGCGGCCGCGTCGGCTCTCTCCGTGGCCGTCGACGCCGACCTGAGCGTGTGGGTCGCGGTGGTGACCACGTTCAGCGCCTCACTGCTGGCGTTCAGCACCGCCCAGCGCTACAGCTACCAGCAACTCGAGTTCTCCCGCACGGCGACCCAACTCGACCGCCTGCTGAGCGCCTTCCACGGCGCCGACGACCCGGAGCGGGCCGACCGCTTCGTCGCGGAGTGCGAACGGGTCATCTCGGTGTCGAACGAAGCCTGGATGGCCAAGCAGGTCGAGACCGACGAGCGCACCCCCTAGCCGTCAGACCGGCCGCAGGCGCAGCAGGTCGGGGGTGAGTTCGACGATCTCGTACCCGGTCGGTGCGCCGGCCGAGCGGGAGCCCGGTGGGTAGGACAGGTCGACCCGGGTCCGCGACGGCGCGGTCCAGTGGCCGACGAAGGCCACCGGTGCGTCGGTCGGGCCCGGGCGGAGGTCGGCGAACGTTCCGTCGTCGCGGAACTCGATGCCCTCGCGGCCCCGGGCCGGCGGCAGCGGTTGGTCGGCCGGGCGGTAGACGCGTACGCCCGCGGTGTCCTGCTCCCGCACGTGCACCCACCGCCGGAACAGGGCCGGGGGCAGCGACGTCACGGGGTGGCCGCCGCCGCGAGCAGGCCCGAGCGCGGGCCGCGCAGGGTGGCCGCCATCCGGATCACCTGGCCCCGGGTGAACATCACCATGGCGGCATCATCCGTGTAGTCCATGTAGTTGACGAACATGTCGCCGTGTGGCGCGTTGTCGCAGGACACCTTCGGGTAGACCGGGCGGCCGTAGTTGGGGCCGCCCTGGTTGGGTGTGTCGGCCACGAAGTCGTCGCCCCCGCAGCCGTCGCCGTCGTCGCCCCAGATGTGGCGCAGGTTGAGCCAGTGGCCGACCTCGTGGGTGCAGGTGCGGCCCAGGTCGAACGGCGCCGCCGCGGTGCCGGTCGAGCCGAACGCGGTGTAGGTGACCACGACGCCGTCGGTCTCGGCCGGCCCGCCGGGGAACTGGGCGTAGCCGAGCAGGCCGCCGCCGAGTTGGCAGACCCACAGGTTGAGCGTGGTGTCGGTGGACACGGCGTCGGCGCCGCCGGTGCGGGCCGACTTGACCGCGTCGTCGGTGTCGAAGGACGCGACCGACGTGCGCGTGCGGGTGACGTCGACCAGCGCGAACTCGACGTCGGCGTCGGCCGCCAGCGCCGACCACACCGGCGGCACCAGCGACACGTCGCCGTTGCGCCGGCGGAAGTCGCGGTTGAGCGCCTCGATCTGGGTGGCGACCTGATCGTCGCCGATGTTGTGCTCCGGGCGCGACCAGACGACGTGCACGACCGTCGGGATGGTCACCAGGCCCAGCGGCGGCGGCTCTTCGCGGGCGGCGCCGAACGCGAAGGTCTCGATCTCTTCCCGGGCCCGGGCATAGCCGGGCTCGGTGTCCAACAGCCGGCGGTGCACCGGCATCGTGCCGCACCAGTCACGCGCCGCGCCGGGCGCGAGCCGCCCTCCATCGAATGCCATCACGCCATTCTCCGGGGCCGGGACCGGTTCGCACTAGCCGATCTTGGACTCTTCGCGGCACCTCCGGATGGCCGGACGGCGCGAACCGGATGGCCGAGAAGGTGATCTACTAGAGACAACCGGCGCACATCCTGGCATCCTGCCTGCCATGACGCTTGTGCTCCGGTCCGTCGCGCTGACCGACCGCGGTCTGGTCCGGCGGGCGAACCAGGACGCGGTCTATGCCGGCACCCGGCTGCTCGCCGTCGCCGACGGCATGGGCGGGATGGCCGCCGGAGACCTGGCGAGCGAGATCACCATCCAGGCGGTCGCGGCGGCCGACGCCGATCACCCGGAGGCCGCGCTGGTCGACGCGATGCGCGCGGTGATCGCCGCCGCGGGCGCCCGGATCCGCGCCGCGGTGGCGGAGGACCCGACCCGCGACGGCATGGGTACGACGCTGACCGCGCTGCTGTTCGCACCCGGCAACACCGCCGTGACGCTGGCCCACGTGGGCGACTCCCGGGCCTACCTGCACCGCGACGGCGTGACCCAGCAGATGACCAAGGACGACACGTTCGTGCAGATGCTGGTCGACGAGGGCGTGATCACGCCGGACGAGGCCAGCGTGCACCCGCGGCGGGCCGTGGTCACCCAGGCACTGCAGGGCGAACCGGTCGAACCGGCCTTCAGCACCATGACACCGCTAGCTGGCGACCGCTGGCTGATCTGCAGCGACGGGCTGTCCAATGTGGTCCGCGAGGACACGATCCAGGACGTGCTGCGGACCCATCCCGACCGGGGCACCTGCGCGGCCCGCCTGGTCGACCTGGCCCGCCGGGCCGGCGGCCCCGACAACATCACGGTGATCGTCGCCGACCTGGAGGAGTCGGCGTGATCCGCCGGGCGGTGCGACTAACGGTCGGGTGATGCGGCACCGGCCAGATGCCACCAAGAGGATATTAATCAGGATATTCCTCCCATAGAGCCGAATAGCCGTATTGCATCCCCTCCCGTCGTAGGTTGAAGGAAGGAGCCCATCGCCGGCAAGGAGGCTCGCCATGTTCGTGCAGATCATCCAGGGTCATGTGCGGGACGCCGAACAGCTGAAGGCGGCCATGGACCAGTGGGTACGCGACCTCGCGCCTGGCGCCAGCGGCTGGATCGGCTCGACCGGCGGGGTGACCGACGAGGGCGAGTTCATCGGCCTGGCCAGCTTCACCGACCCTGAGTCGGCGCACCGCAACAGCGAACGGCCCGAGCAGGACCAGTGGTGGCGGCGCACCGCGCAGCTCTTCGACGGCGACGTCACGTTCCACGAGACCTTCGACGTGATGACCGACCACCCGGGCGACCCGAACCGCGCGACGTTCGTGCAGATCATGCAGGGCCAGGGGCGCGACCACGACCGGGCGCTGGAACTGATGCGGCAGGACTCAGACGAGTGGGCCAAGTTCCGCCCCGACGTGCTCGGCACCACCGCCTGTTCCTACGGCGAGGGTGAATACACGGTCGCGGTCTACTTCACCAGCGAGAAGGAAGCCCGGGAGGGCGAGAAGAAGGAACCGCCGCCGGGGCTGGCCAAGCAGATGTCCGAGATGGAGCACCTCAACATCCGCAAGCCCACCTTCTACGACCTGCACACCCCGTGGATCGATGCGCCATGACCGCCCACAACGGCCACAACGGCCACGACGGCCACCAGGGTCGGGCCGAGCGCGCCGCGTTCGGCAAGGCGCAGCGGGCCGAGGTGCCGCTCGAGGCGCAGGCCGCGACCGGCACCGACGGCGACCGCGACCCGATCGGCCTGGTGCTCGGCCAGGCGGCGTCGCGGGTGCCGGAACTGGTGCCGGTGCGGCATGCCCGGATGGCCGTCTCGCCGTTCACCTATTTCCGCGGCGCGGCCCTGCCGATGGCGGCCGATCTGGCGAACGCCCCGACTTCGGGACTGATCGTGCAACTCTGCGGCGACGCGCACCTGTCCAACTTCGGCGCGTTCGCCTCGCCCGAGCGGCGGCTGGTCTTCGACTGCAACGACTTCGACGAGACACTGCCCGGGCCGTTCGAGTGGGACGTCAAGCGGTTGGCGGCGAGCTTCGCGGTGGCCGCACGCGACAACGGGTTCAAGCGCAAGGAGCGGCGGTCGATCGTACGGGCGGTGGCCCAGTCCTACCGGGAGAACATCCGCGAGTTCGCGAACCAGGGCAGGCTCGCGGTCTGGTACGCGCACCTTGACATCGAGGCGACCATCCCGCGGTTCCGCGACCAGATCCGGCCCAAGGCCTACACCGAGGCGACCACCACGCTGGCCAAGGCGCGCAGCAAGGACAGCATGCAGGCACTGTCGAAGCTGACCAGGGTCGTCGACGGGCGGCGGCAGATCATCAGCGAGCCGCCGACGATCGTGCCGATCGAAGAGGTGTTCAACGACGTCGAGACCGACATGCTGTACGGCCTGATCGGCGGCGTCATCGACTCCTACCAGCGCAGCCTGACCACCGACCGGCGACACCTGCTGCACCAGTTCGACCTGGTCCAGGTGGCCCGCAAGGTGGTCGGCGTGGGCAGCGTCGGCACCCGGGCCTGGATCGTGCTGCTCGAGACCGGCGACGGCGAGCCGTTGTTCCTGCAGGCCAAGGAGGCGCAGAAGTCGGTGCTCGCGCGGTATGCCGGCGCCAGCCGCTACCGCAACCAGGGTGAGCGGGTGGTCGCCGGCCAGCACCTGATGCAGGCGCTGAGCGACATCTTCCTGGGCTGGACCCGGGTCCGCGCACCGGACGGCGCGACCCGCGACTTCTACGTGCGGCAGTTGCGCGACTGGAAGTTCTCGGTGCCGATCGAGCGGATGCGCCCGGACGGCCTGACCCTCTACGCCAAGATGTGCGGCTGGACGCTGGCCCGGGCACACGCCCGCTCCGGCGACCCGGTCGCGATCGGCGCCTACCTCGGCGGCTCGGACCGCTTCGACCGGGCCATCCAGGCGTACGCCGAGGACTACGCCGACACCACCGAGAAGGACTACGTCGCCTTCCGCGAGCACGTCAAGGACGAACTGGTCGGAGTGAGCCCCTAACAGCCCGGGGAGCTATCCGAGCCAGTCCAGGAGTTTGGCGCCCTGTTCCTTGATGGTCAGCACGGAGAAGACGCCGAACAGCAGGACGCCCCAGATCAGGGCGACCACGCGCAGGCCGCGCGGGCGGACCCGCTCCGGCAGGAACTTGCGGTTGACCAGGAGCAACAGGCCCGAGTAGAGGAACATCATCAGGCCGCCGACGCAGGCCGAGATGACCAGCAGGACCAGGGGCTGGTCGAAGCCGCCGAGCAGCACCACGACGCCGATCAGGACCAGACCCCAGACCAGGGCGAAGTAGATCCGGCTCTCCGACACCCGGCGCAGGTAGCCGACCTTGAGCACGTCGGCGGCCAGCCGGCTCGTGTAGTCGACGATGCCCATCGCCGCGGCGAAGAGGGAGATCGCGCCGATCGCCCAGAACAGGACGCCGAACCACTCGCCGACCAACTCCTTGAGCCGCTCGCCCTCGACCTGCAGGAAGCTGACGCTGTTGGCCAGGCCCGGCACGCCGAAGACGGTCGAGTAGGACAGCAGCGACATCAGCGTGATGGTCACGATGGTGATCAACACGAACGTGTAGGCCTGTTCCTTGTTGGCCAGCTTCCACCACTGCTTCCAGCGGGCCAGGTTCTCGTCGGTCTCGTCGAACACGAAGCCGGCCGAGTCCGGTGCCGCCTCCTCGCGGCCGGTGATCGGGCTGACCAGGCGCGGCACGTACGCGCCCATCCCGAAGCCCTTGTCCCTGATCCAGTTGCTCTGCACCAGGTTCTGGCCGCCGCCGGCGCCGGCGAAGACCAGGGCCGACAGCATCAGCGCGAAACCGAGCTCGGTCGGGAACTCGGGGCGGACCACGTCGTGCCCCAGGGTCCGCCAGGCGTCGGTGGTGACCGCGAAGATCAACGCGACCACGATGAAGAGCAGGACCAGGCCGACCTTGAGGAACTCGACCCGTTCGAGCACGGTGTAGATCACCGGGGCCAGGGTGAGCGTGACGCCGATCAGCGCGAGCATGCCGATCGCGATCCAGCGTGGCTCGCCGCCGAACAGGTAGGTCAGCATCGTCGCCGAACTGGTCGCCCAGCCCGGCCAGAGGTTGGCGAAGTAGGTCAGGATCGCGAACACCAGGCCCCAGTGCCGCCAGGTACGCGAGAACCCGGTCAGCGCGGTCTCCCCGGTGGCGAGCGTGTAGCGCTCGATCTCCATGTTGAGGAACCACTGGGTGACCAGCCCGACCGCCGCCGCCCACAGGAAGACCAGACCGACCTGCGAGGCGATGTACGGGAACAGGATGAACTCGCCGGAGGCCAGCCCGACGCCGGCGGCGATCACTCCGGGCCCGATGATCCGCCAGTGCGAGCGGGGCGCCTCGGGTAGGTCGCGGACCTTGACGTCGTGTAGGTGGCGGCTGCGGAAGCGATCGGCGGCGGTCTGCGTCATCAGGGGCCTCCTGGGGCAGGGTGCCGCCCTCCTTCCCCCATATTCACGCTCGTCAAACCCGTACAGTCCTCATCGTCCGGACTGTCCTTTATGTTACGAATAGACCCTTGAGACCAGCTCGCTTTGCGGAGGCTCAGATGCGCGGACGTACGCTGTGGAGCGTCGCAGCCCTCTCGGTTGCCGCACTGCTGGGCTGGTATGCGTTCGCCGGACACGGCACCGGTGCCAACGCCGCGGATCCGGTGTCCGATGTCGAGCAGGCCCCGATCGTGCCGGGCCGGCTGCCGGTGCTCGGCGTGAAACTGCCGGCTTCCGAGGCGTCCGGGCTGATCGCGAGCAGGAAATACCCGGGGATGTACTACTGGCTGCGCGACGGCGGGTCGAGCAAGCCCGGCCGGCCGCGCGACGCGATCTGGGGCATGCGGGTCTCCTCCGGCGGGATGCCGGAACCGGTGCGCGGCTCGGAACTGTTCCCGAGCTATCCGGTGGTCGGCTCGAAGAACCTCGACTGGGAGGACCTGACCGTCGACGACGCCGGCGCGCTGTGGATCGGGCAGTTGGGCGCCAACAACTGCAAGGACCAGCAACGCCTGCTCCGGGTCGCCGAGCCGGACCCGAACGGTGCCGGGCCGCTCGACGTGGTGGCCTCCTACGACCTGCGGTTCCCGGACAACACGAAGCCGGGCTGCCGCACCTACAACTCCGAGGCGATGGTCTGGCTCGACGGGCACTTCTACGTGTTCGCGAAGACCAGCGGGTCGCCGGTCTACCGCGTCGACCTGCCGGCCGGCACCTCAGGACAGGCGACCGTCACCCGGATCGGCAAGATCGGCCACAACGTCGACAACATCTCGGCGGTCGGCATCTCCGACGACCGGTCCCGGCTGATGGTGCTCGACCACGAGCGGCTCTGGGTGTTCACCACGGACCCGGCGCGCACCGGCGACGACTTCGTGAAAGACGCGTTCAAACGCACCTTCAGCGGTACGGCGAAGTTCGAGTCACCCGGCGGTGCCTCGGTCGAGGGCGGTTCGTTCGTCCGGGACAGCCACGACATCGCGTTCGTGGCCGAGGACGGCAACATCTACTACGCCCGCCCACAGACCTACGGTGAGCCGCCCTGGACGGCGCCGACCACCCCGCCGGTGCCGACCCTCTCGCCGAGCTTCCCGCCGATTCCCACTGAGCCGCCGTTCCCGACCGAGCCGCCGTTCCCCACCGAGCCGCCGTTCCCGACCGAGCCGCCGATGCCGACCGAGCCGCCCTTCCCGACGCTCCCGCCGTTCCCGACGATGCCGCCGTTCCCGACGATGCCGCCGGCGCCTACCGACGGACCGACCTGGTACGACCCGTGGTTCGACACGCTTCCCACGCTCCCGACCGAGCCCGGGGCGGAGGGCTGATCTTCTCCGACGACGGACCTGGCAAGCGGAGCGCAGCGGAGCGGTCCCTCGCGGGAGGAACGGTCCGCAGCACCGCGGGCCCGAGTCATGAGTTAGATCTTGATTTAGCCCAACGCTTCGTCGACGAAGCACCACTTCCAGTTCTCGCCCGGCTGGAAGGACTTGATCACCGGGTGGGTGGTCTCGTGGAAGTGCGCCGACGCGTGCCGGCTCGGCGACGAGTCGCAGCAGCCGACGTGGCCGCAGGTCTCGCAGAGGCGCAGGTGCACCCAGTCGTGCGCGCCTTCGCCCAGGCAGTCCTGGCAGCCCTCGCGGGTCTGCGGCTCAGGTGTCACCGACGCGACGATGTGCTCGCAGGTCATTCGCTCCCCCATCAGTCTTCTTCCCTGCGGATGAGCAGGGACTCTTCGAGGTCGAGATCGCGATAGGCCCGGTTGAGCACTTCCTCCGGGATGCGCCCCTCGTCGCGGGCGGTGCGGAACACCTCGCGCTCGGCGTCGATCATCTCCTGCCGGAGTCGACCGTACGCCGCCGAGGGGGTCTCCCGCCCGTCACCGCCGAGTCGTTCCCAGGCCGTGTTGGTGCGATCGACCACTTGCTGGCGCAGCCGCTTGACCACCGACTCGGGCGCGCCCTCGAGGTTGGCCTCCAGCCGGCCTTTCGCCGCCCGGGCCGCCGCCTGCTGCACCGCGGCCTCGGCCAGGAAGTCCTTGCTCGGGTCGTCGGGCGGCAGGCCGACCACCCGCGCGAAGACCGGCAGCGTGGTGCCGAAGACCAACAGGGTGAACAGGATCACCGAGAACGCGATGAAGATGAAGACGTCGCGGGGGTAGATCGCTTCGTTCTCGCCGGTGCCGACCGTCGGCAGGGCGAGGGCGGCGGCCAGGGTCACCACGCCGCGCATGCCGGCCCAGCCGATGATCACCGGGTGCCGCCAGTTGAAGGTCGTCTCGCGGCGGCGGATCCGGGCCGACAACCGGGGCAGGAAACCGCCCGGCACCACCCAGACGTAGCGGGAGACGATCAGCGTCGCGATCACCGCGAACGTCACGCCCAGCACGGTGCCCCAGGGCGTGCTGATGTCGTCGATCACCGCCCGCAGTTGGAGGCCGACCAGGAGGAAGACCAGGCCTTCCAGGAGGAACCGGACCAGTCGCCAGAACGCGTCCATCTGCAAACGCGAGCCGGCCGCCATCAGGGTCGGCATGCGGTGGCCCAGGGCGAGGCCGGTGACCACGACGGCGACGACGCCGGAGGCGCCGACCTCCTCGGAGACGATCACCACTGCGAACGGGATCAGCAGGGACAGCGCGTTGTCGAGCAGCGGATCCTTGATCTTCTTGTGCAGGTAGCCGAAGACGATCGTGGCGACGATGCCGATCGCGATGCCGCCGCCGGCCGAGAGCAGGATCTGCTCGCCGACCTCGCCGAAGCCGACCGCGCCGCCGACCGCCGCGGACGTGGCCACCCGCAGCAGCACCAGCGCGGTGGCGTCGTTGATCAGGCTCTCGCCCTCGAGGATCGTCACCAGCCGGCGCGGCAGCCCGATCCGGCGCGCGATCGCGGTCGCCGAGACCGCGTCGGGCGGCGCGACCACCGCACCCAGCGCGATGCAGATCGCGAGCGGCGCCTGCGGCAGGATCAGGTGCACGACGAAGCCGACGGCCAGCGCGGTGAACACGACCAGCCCCACGCCGAGCAGCAGGATCGGGCGCAGGTTGAAGCGGAACGCCGGCACCGACGTCTGCAGCGCGGCGATGTAGAGCAGCGGCGGCAGCACGCCGATCAGCACGAACTCGGGGTCGAGGTGGAACGTCGGGAATCCCGGCACGAACGACAGCGCGAGGCCGATGATCATCAGGACGATCGGCGACAAAATGCCGATCTTGCGGGCCAGCGCCGCTCCGAAGACGGCGACCGCCAGCAGGATGACGATCTCGGTCAGCTGGTGCATGCGCGAAATGCTATTGGGCCGCGGCGGTCGCGCCCAATCTCACGCCAGCTGGGGAAGAACCTTCGCCCCGAACGCGTCGATGAAGGCCGACTGCTCCTGCCCGACGTGGTGCAGATAGATCCGGTCAAACCCGATCTGGGCGTACGCGTGCAGGTTCGCGGCGTGCCGGTCGAGGTCGGCCGAGATGTCGACGGTCGCGGCCACCCGTTCCATCGGCAGGTCGGCGGAGACCGCGTCGAAGTGGTCGGTCAGCTCCAGGTCCCAACACACTGGAGGCGCGAAGACGTTGGACCGCCATTGCTCGTACGCGATGGCCTCCGCTTCGTTCTTGTCGGTCGCCCAGCTGAGGTGCGCCTGGAGGCAGACCGGACCGCGGCCGCCCGCGTCCCGGTAGGCGGCGACCATCCGGCGCAGGTGCTCGTGCGGCGCGTTCACGGTGATCAGCCCGTCGGCCCAGCCGGCACACCAGGCGGCGGTCTGCTCGCTGACGGCGGCCCCGATGAGGGCCGGCGGCTCGGCGGGCCGGGTCCACAACCGGGCCCGGTCGACGTGGACCAGCCCGTCGTGGCTGACCTCTTCACCCGCGAGCAGCGCACGGATGATGTCGACGCACTCCTTGAGGCGCGCGGTCCGTTCCTCCTTGCGCGGCCAGCCCTGGCCGGTGATGTGCTCGTTGCTGGCCTCGCCGGTGCCGAGGGCGGCCCAGAACCGGCCGGGATACATCGCGGCGAGGGTGCCGATCGCCTGCGCGATGATCGCCGGGTGGTACCGCTGGCCGGGCGCGTTGACCACGCCGAACTGGAGGTCGGTGGCCTGGAGCGCGGCGCCGAGCCACGACCACGCGAAGCCGGACTCGCCCTGCCGGGCACTCCAGGGCGAGAAGTGATCCGAGCTCATCGCGGCACCGAAACCGGCCTGCTCAGCATGAACGGCGTCGTCGAGAAGCGCGCGCGGATGAACCTGCTCGTGCGAGGCGTGCCAGCCATAAACCGTCATGCGGCCGGTTACTACCCGCCTGCGCCGCCGCCTAAGCCACACCGCCGGTGCCGGCAGCTTCCCGTGCCCGCAGCAGGGTCTTCGGCCGGACCCGGGCCGCCGGCGCGGGCAGCTTCCCGGTGCCGCAGCCGGGGTCTTCGGCCGGACCCGGGCCGCCGGTGCCGGCAGCTTCCCCATGCCCGCAAATTCCCCGTGCCGGCAACCGGGCCTTCGGGCGGGCCGGCCGCCGGCTACGCCAGGCTTGCGGGCTGGACCGCCGGGTCTGGCACGACGGCTGGGTCGGAGGTCGGGTCCGGCAGTTGGATGCGGGCCATCACCCAGGCCGCCGCGGCCAGGGCGGCGCCGGCCACGCCGAACGCGAACGCCGCACCCCGGGTCGTCGCCAGCCAGCCGAAGCAGACCGAGCCGAGGGCGCCCGCGGCCTGCAGGGCCAGCGACTGGACCGAGACCACCGTGGCCCGCTCCCCCGCCGCCACCCGCGCGTGCAGCACCGCCGCCTGGGGAGCGGCGGTGATCCCCAGCCCCACGAACAGCAGCAGGTAGGCGGCGGCGATGACCGTGACGCCGGCGACCGCGCCGTGCAGCGCCGGGCCCGCGACGGCCACGCCGAGCAGCGCCGCCGCGCCCAGGGCGATGCCGGCCATCCCGGCCCGGACCGCCGAACCGAGCCGCCGCTGCACCCACGGACCGAGCAGGCTGCCGACCGCGCTGGCACCGAACCCGGCCGCCGCGACCGTGGCATAGGTGGTCGCTCCGCGGGCGGGATCGCCGACCAGGCCGGCCAACCATCCCGGGGTGAGCAACTCGATCGCGGCCAGTGCCACCCCGACCCCGGCGCCGGCCAGCAGCAGCCGGGCCAGCACGCCGTCGCGCAGCCCGAGCCGCAGCCCGCCGGAGACCGTCGCCGGCACGCCGCGCAGCACGGCGACCACTGTGGTGCGCGGCCGCGGCGGCTCGGGCATCCCGCCCAGCGTCACCGCGAGCCGGACCACCTCGACCAGCGCCGCGATCGCGACCGGCACCGCCAGCGCGGACAGCGGCCCGACGGCGCCGATCGCGAGCGGCAGGGCCCCGCCGACCAGCGTGCCGATCAACAGTCCGACCGACGACGCGGCCTCGCCCCGGGCCAGCCCGCGGGTCAGGTAGGCGTCCGGCCCCTCGGCGGCGTGCATGGTGTCGACGAACCAGGCCTCGTCAGGCCCGCTGGACAGTGCCCGCGCGATCCCCCGGAGCACCGCCGACGCGGCGAACAGCCAGAAGCCGTCGGCGACCGCGAGCAACGCCAACCCCGCGCAACTGGCCACCGCGGAGGCGGCCAGCACCGTGCGGCGCCCGATCACGTCGGCCAGCCCGCCGGTCGGCAACTCGAGCGCCGCGGTGGTCAGCGAGAAGACCAGCACGACCGTGCCGATGGCGGCGACGCCCAGGCCGCGGTCGAGCATCAGCAGGATCTTGGTGGCCAGGTAGAGCCCGGTCGGCAACCAGAACAGGAACACCAGCAGCGCGTAGCGCCACTCGGCGCGCCGCCCGGTCACGACTCGTCTGCCACGTCGGCCCAACCCGGCGGGTCGATCCGCGGAAAGCCGCCGTAGAACAGCATCACCGGCCGTGCGTCGGGGTCGCCCTCGTCGGCGGCGGCGTATTCGTCGACCAGCGCGCTCACCCGCTCCTCGAGCGCGTGCAGCGACCGCGGCGTCAGCGTGGCCGGCAGGTCGTTCATGCCGGCGGCGCCCACCCACCCCGGCGGCAGGTCGGTCTGCGCGGCCTCGTAGGCCGAGACGGTGCGCTCGAGGGCCGACAGCTGATGCCGGCGCATGACCGAGACCGCCGCCCGCCCCTCGGCGGTGACCGACAACGCCGCGCTGTCCCACGACGTCGTCGGCTGGCTGGCCTGCCAGCGCCGTTCCCGCCCGTCGCGCTGCTCGGCCTCCTCGACGAACTTGTAGCGCGCCAGCTTGCGCAGGTGATAGCTGGTCGTGCCGGTGTCGGTTTCGAACCGCCGCGCCAACTCGGTCGCGGTGGCCGGCCCGTCGGCCCGCAACGCCCCCAACATCCGCACCCGCAACGGGTGCGTGACCGCCTTGAGCTCATCGACCTCGGTGATGATGCGATCCGCCATGAGAGGGACCGTACCAACTACAGAGATAATTCTGCAAACAAAATTCTGCAATAGGACGGCGGTCGGGTCGATCTCCTGGTCAGCCGACCCAGACGGTCTTGGCGTTGCAGAACTCGCGGATGCCGAGGTCGGCCAGCTCGCGGCCGTAGCCCGAGTCGCGTACGCCGCCGAACGGGAGTTCGGGGTGGGACGTGGTCATGCCGTTGACGAAGACCTGTCCCGCGTCCAGGCCGGCGATCAGCCGCTGTTGCTCCGCCGGGTCGGTGGTCCAGGCGTTGCTGCCCAGTCCGTACTCCGTCGCGTTGGCCACCTCGATCGCCTCCTCCACCGACTCGACGCGGTAGAGGCTGGCGACCGGGCCGAACACCTCCTCGCCGAACAGGCGCATGTCGCGGGTGATATCGGTGACCACCGTGGGCGGGTAGAACCAGCCCGGCCGGTCCGGCGGGCGACCGCCGGTCAGCACCCTCGCGCCCTTCGCCACCGCGTCGTCGACCTGGGCCGCCACCTCGTCGCGCCCTTCGCGGGTGGCCAGCGGGCCGATCTTCGTCGCGTGGTGGAGCGGGTCGCCGACCTGGAGCTCGGCCATCTGGTCGGTGAACGCGCGCGCGAACGCGTCGTAGACGTCGCCGTGCACGATGAACCGCTTGGCCGCGATGCAGGACTGGCCGTTGTTCTGGCAGCGGGCCCGGACCGCCGTGTCGACCGCGCGGTCGAAGTCGGCCGACGGGAGCACCACGAACGGGTCGCTGCCGCCCAACTCCAGCACCATCTTCTTCAGCGCGCGGCCCGCGATGGCGGCCACCGAGCGGCCCGCCGAGGAACTGCCGGTGAGCGTCGCGGCGCGTACCCGATGATCGAGCAGAATGCCTTCGATGGCGTCGGAACCGACCAGCAACGCCTGGAACGCACCGGGCGGGAAACCCGCGTCGCGGAACAGGCTCTCGAGGAAGAGCGCGGTCTGCGGCACGTTGGAGGCGTGCTTGAGCAGGCCGGGATTGCCGGCCATCAGGGCCGGCGCGGCGAACCGGATGACCTGCCAGAGCGGGAAGTTCCACGGCATCACCGCGAGGACCGGACCGAGCGGTTCATAACGGGTGTACGCCTGCGTGGCGCCGACCGCGACCGCGTCGTGCGGCTCGTCGGCGAGGAACGACTCGGCGTGCTGCGCGAAGTAGCGGCACGCGCTCGCGCACTTGGCGGCCTCGTCCTTGGCCTCCATGACCGGCTTGCCCATTTCCAGGGTGACCAGCCGCGCGACCTCGGTTTGGCGGCCCTCCAGCACCAGCGCCGCCTCGCGCATCCAGGCGGCCCGCTGGTCGAAGGTGGACGCGCGCAGCGCCGCGGCCGCCTCGACGGCGTTGGCCAGGATCTCCTCGATCTGCTTCTCGCCCATCGGCTCGAACGTCTGGAGCATCTCCCCGGTCGCGGGGTTGGTCGTGGCGATGGGCATGAAGTCTCCTATTCGAACATCGAGTGATGCACCCCGGGCTCGGCACGGCGCCGGGCGCGGCGGCGCAGTTGCACGACCACCACGTCGACGAGCGCCGTCAGCGCGACCACGCCGCAGATCACCGCGAGGACCAGCAGGTCGGCCCGGGCGCTGAGCCAGGTCAGCACGACGAACACGACCAGACCGAAAAGGGCCAGGACCAGACGGAGATTGAGCGCCGAGTACGGGTGCCCGACGGTGCCCCGAGCCCCGCGTGGCTGCGGACTGACCTGGCGCGACGGACGCTGCGGCGGGTTTCCGGCCATACGGGACGACTACCCGCCGCCCGGCCGGTTAACCGGGCGGCGGCGTAAAGCGGAAGACCAGGCCGCCGAGATCGTCGCTGACCAGCAGCGACCCGTCGGGGAGCCGGGCGATGTCGACCGGCCGGGCCCACGGTGAGTCGCTCCCGATGAAGCCGGTCGCCAGGTCGTGCTGGTCACCGGGGCGGCCGTCGACCCACGGAAAGTTGATCACTTTGTAGCCGGTGGGTTTGCTCCGGTTCCACGAGCCGTGCAGGGCGACGACCGCGCCCAGGTCGGGCACGAAGGTCAGCCCGAGTGGCGCCGAGTGTGCCTGGATGCCGAGGTCGACCGGGGTGGCGGCGGCACAGTCGGCCGCCGCGCCCTCGCGGTTGAGCTCGTAGTCGCGCTGGTAGGGCATGTCCCGCAGGCCGCCGGACGGGTCGGGGTTGCAGAACGGCCAGCCGTAGAACGCGCCCTGCCTGATCCGGATGAACTCCTCCGGGGGGTGGTTGTCGACGTACGCCGTGTCTTTCTTTCCGGTCGCCGGGTCGATGATGTTGTCCCGGTTGTTGACCACCACCCAGAGGTCGTGGGTGCCGGGCGCGATCGCCAGCCCTTCGGCGTTGCGCAACCCACGGGCAACCAGGGCCCGGTTGGCATTGTGCCCGGCCGCGTCCCACCGGTAGATCGCGCCGCGGATCGGGTCGCTCGTCGTGTCGGAGGCACAGGCGTTGCAGGTCGACGCGATCGCGACATAGAGGCTGTCGCCGTCGACCGCGATGTTCTTGAGCACGTGGCCGTAGGTGCCGTGCAGTTCCGGCAGGCTGTCGTCGGGCAGCCCGTCGACCACCACCTCGGCCGCGCCCGCGGTGCCGGCGCCGGCCACGTAGGGATAGCGGACCACCTGGTCGGCCGCGGAGACGTAGATCCACTGCCGGCCGCCGACGGTGGCCAGCACCATGTCGTGCGGGCGGTCGAGCCCGGAGAGATAGGTGGCCGCGGCACCGCCGCCGGCCGGCACGCGGGCGACCGTGCCGGCGTTGGGTTGCGACACCAGCACGGAGCCGTCGGGAAGAGCGAGGAGGAAGCGGGCCTTCGGCACCCGTGCGTAGACCGCGGCGGTCCAACCCTCGGGCAGGTTGACCGTGTGGGCAACGCCGGCAACGGGGACCGGGACCAGGCCGGCGCCCGGCGAGACGGCGCCGGTTGGCGCCAGTTCGGCCGGCGCGCCGGAATCGCAGCCGGCGATGAGCGCGGCCAGCAACGCCAGGAGAGCTATGGGGCCGGCCGGGCGCATTCCTGCAACCTACCCGGCCGGCCCCGATCTACATCAATGGCCGTATCGGCCGTGTCCGTACCAGTCGCGCCGCCCCCGCCAGTCGCCACGACCCTGCACGTCGCCCCGCGTGTACCAGTCGCGGTAGCGGGACGAGTAGGCCCGCCGCCCCCAACTGGCCCAATGAAGGAAGAACAGCAGCACGATAAGTGGAAATACCGGGAAGAACAGCGCGCCGTTGGCGATGAACAAAGCGGCGAACAACACGCCGACGGCGGCGAGTACGCCCGCCCGGCGGCGCAGGAACAGCCGCATCTCGGCCTTCGCCTGTGCCTCGGCCTCGGGCGTGCGCACGAGTGCCCCGCGACCTCCGTCCGGCAGGTCCGCGGTCAGCGGGCCGAGCTCGTCACGGTAGGTCGCCTTGTAGGCCGCGGTCAGCCGCTGCTCTCCCTCGTCGAGATTCAGCCGCCCCTCGGTCATCGCGGCGCGCAGGATGGTCGCGATCTGTTCGCGTTCGGCGTCCGAGGCTCGAAGCCGCGGGCCAGATGGCGTGGTCATGGCTCCCTCCGCTCATGTCGACCTCCTTCAAGACTGCTCCTTTCCGCGATGGATTGCCTGCGGCCTGTGACGGCTCTCGCCCTACTCCCCGAGGAGTAGACGGGTGGGGCCGATGAGGCGTTCGTACGCCCCACGGGGTACACCCGTCCCAGCTCCCGGCCGATGCCCGGGCTTGGTCCGGTGCCCTAGCGTCGGTGCATGCCCAGCGCGCCGGACGCCCACGACGCGTGGCCGCGCGCGCCCTGGGCGCGGACCGGCAAACCGCGGCGCTACGGCCGGCACGGCGGTGCGGCCCTGGCCACCCTGGTGTCGTTGGTGCAGGTGATCGGTGCCGAGGCCGCTGCCCGCGATGACCAGACCTGGGGCGAGCTCACCTATCCGGGCGCGGCGCTGCTGCTGACCGGTTCGATCGCGCTGGTCTGGCGGCGCCGGGCACCGTTGCCGGTGCTCGCCGTCGTGCTGGCCGCCACCGTCGCGTACGCCCTCTCCGGTTATCCGCATGGTCCTTTCTTTCTGGCGGCGACGGCGGCCTACTTCGCCGCGGTGGCCGCGGGCCGGCGCTACCCCGCGCTGGTGCTGGCCGCGAGCGCCGTGACGGTCTACATCGCCTGCGGCTGGTGGTTCGCAGGTGAGCTGGGCGTGCCGGCGCCGTCGGCGGTGTCGCCGCGGGACGCGGTCGCGGCGGTCGTCTGGCTGGTGGTCTCGCTGGCCGCGGGCGAGTTCGCCCGGGTGCAGCGCGGGCAGCTCGCGGAGATGGCCAGGATGCGGGCCGAGCAACGGCGGGCCCGGGAAGAACAGGAGCGCCGGCAGGCCAGCGAGGAGCGGCTCCGGATCGCCCGCGAACTGCACGACGTGCTCGGGCACCACCTGTCCCTGATCAACGTGCAGGCCGGGGTCGGCCTGCACCTGATAGACCAGCAGCCCGAACAGGCGCGGGAGGCCCTGACAGTGATCAAATCAGCGAGCGCGGAGGCATTGCGCGAGGTCCGGTCGGTGCTGGCCGCGCTCCGGCCGGCCGAGGAGGCGGCGCCGCGGGAACCGGCGCCCGGGCTGGCCCGGCTGGCCGAGTTGACCTCCGGTGCCGGGTTGCCGGTCGCGACAACGGTGACCGGGACGCCCCGGCCGCTGCCGGCCGAGGTCGACCGGGCGGCGTTCCGGATCGTGCAGGAGGCGCTGACCAACGTGCGCCGGCACGCGGGCCAGGGGGCGACGGCGACGGTCGCGGTCGCCTACCGGCCGAAGGAGGTCGCGGTGAGCATCGTGGACGACGGCACGGCCCACGCGCCGACCGGCGTGGCCGCGGAGTCGGGCGGCGGTGCCGCGGAGTCGGGCTGCGGTGCCGCGAGTGCGGGCTCGGGTGCGGGCGCGGACTGGGGCTCGGACTCGGGCTCGGGCTCGGGTGCGGGTGCGGGCGCGGACTGGGGCTCGGGCTCGGGTGCGGGTGCGGGCTCGGACTGGGGCTCGGGCTCGGGTGCGGGTGCGGGCGCGGACTGGGGCTCGGGCTCGGGTGCGGGTGCGGGCTCGGACTGGGGCTCGGACCCGGGCTCGGACCCGGGCTCGGGCGCGGGCGCGGGCGCGGGCGCGGACTCGGGCGCGGGCGCGGACTCGGGCGCGGGCGCGGACTCGGGCGCGGGCGGCAACGGGATTGCCGGGATGCGGGCGCGGGCGGCTGCGCTGGGCGGCACGCTGACCGCCGGGCCGGGCGACGGCGGTGGCTGGCGGGTCGAGGCGGTTCTCCCGGACGCCGACCGATGATCAGCGTGCTGCTGGCAGACGACCAGGCGCTGGTGCGGGCGGGGTTCCGCGCGCTGCTCGACGCCGAGGACGACATCGCCGTGGTGGCGGAGGCCGGCGACGGGTTGGCCGCGGTGCGGGCGGCCGCCGCGACGCGGCCCGACGTGGTGCTGATGGACATCCGGATGCCGGGCGTCGACGGCCTGGAGGCGACCCGCCGGATCACCACCGACCCGGCGTTGTCGGCCACCCGGATCGTCATCCTGACCACGTTCGAACTCGACGAGTACCTGTTCGAGGCGCTCCGGGTCGGCGCGTCCGGCTTCCTGGTCAAGGACACCGAGCCGGTCGACCTGATCCGCGGCGTGCGCGCGGTCGCGGCCGGTGACGCGCTGCTGTCCCCCGGGGTCACCCGGCGGGTGATAGCCGAGTTCGCGGCCCGCGACCGCCGGCCGGCGCCGCCCTTGCCGCCACCGGACCAGCTCACCGACCGGGAGCGCGAGGTGGTCGCGCTGGTCGGCGCCGGCCTGTCCAACGACGAGATCGCGGCCCGCCTGGTGGTCAGCCCGGCCACGGCGAAGACCCACGTCAGCCGCGCGATGATCAAGCTGTCGGCGCGGGACCGGGCGCAGCTCGTGGTGTACGCGTACGAGGCCGGCCTGGTCCGTCCGTCCTGGACGGACTAGCCCTGCCGCGGGCCCGGCAGCTGTTGCGGCGTCGGCCAGTAGGTGGCCCGCGGGCGGTAGAGGTCGCGGGTGCGGTTGGCCAGGTCGGTGGTCGCCGAGGAGTTCGCCCAGGTGCCGAGGATGATGGCGGCACCCGGGATGATCTTCGCGAAGATGCGCTTGGCGGCCCTGATGCCAGCCATCTGGGCCAGCTTGACGCCGAGCTTGCCGAGCACCTTGTGCATCGGCGCGCCGCTGCCGCGCAGGAGTGCGCCGGCCTTCTCCCGACCGGCCGCGACGCCCAGCGCCAGTCGGGCGGTCTCGGCGACCTTGTGCACCTTCTGCAGCACCAGCAGGTCGGTGGCGCGTTCCGGTTCGCGCGGGTCGACGCCGTAGGCCGCCGCGACGTGCAACACCATCCGCGCCTGGTTCCAGGCCAGCACGCCGACGTCGAGGACCGCGCCGGCGATGCCGGTCGCGCCGGAGACGGCGCCGGAGAGCCGGGCCAGGTTGACGAACTTCTTCACCGCGAGGTCGGCCAGCGCGTCCGGCGGTATGCCGGGCCGCTGCGCACGGGTGCGCATCCCCCACTCGTGGGCCTCCGGGCCGAGCCGGCGGACGGCCTCGAGCGCGAGATGCTCGGGCGCATATTGCGGGTCGGCCTTCATCTTGTCCCAGAGCCCCGCGGGCGGCGCGGCGGCCGGATCGTCGTCAGTCTCCGGAGCCTCACCCTGCGGCGCCCCGGCCTCGGCCCGCGGACCACCAGGCTGCGCGGTGCCGGACCCCGGAGCACCAGGCTGCGCGGTGACTGACTCCGGAGCACCACCCTGCGCGGTGACCGACTCCGGAGCACCACCCTGCGCGGTGCCGGGCCGTGGGGCGTCGAACCGGGGCGCTTCCGGCCAGAGGTCGGTGGCGTCCGGGGGCGCCGTGTCCGATCCGGACGGTGGCGCGGGGGGCGGGGTGTCGGCACCCGTGTCGGGGTGGGTCACGGCGTCCTCCGGGGGAAATGGGGAGGGACCCTTTGTACCCCAGCCGCACCACCGCCGAACCAGGACCGAACCAGGATGCGGCCTCGACCGGCCGGTGGACGGCCTTATCCGTTCCACTGGTTCACCCCGGGCATGCATTTGCGGTAGCGTCGCCAGCCGGACTGACCGTGATCAAGAACCGTGAGGGTGCGCATGTCGGCGGCCGGCGACGACCAGGGTGAGCTGCGGATCGGCGGCTGGCTGCCACCGGCGGAACCGGTGGAGACCGATGCCGACGCTCAGGTCACCCAGGTGATTCCGGCCGTCCGCGACGAGCAGCGGCCACCCCGGCCGGTGCCGACGCACGGCCCCGACGGCGAGACCGTCGAGGAGCCGAAGCGGCGGGGGCGGCGTACCGCGGTCGCGGTTGCCGTGTCCGTGGCCACCGTCGCGGTCGCGGTCGGCATACCCCTGCTGATGTCCGCTTCCGATCAGCCCAAGCCGCCCGACCAGCGGGTGCTGCCGGCGCCGTCGGCGATCACCGTCAGCGACTGGCCGGAACCGAGCGCGACGCCGACGGGCCGGCCGAGCCGCCCGCCGGCCAGTCGCGGCGCGGTCCGCGGCGCGGAGCACGCGACGCGACCGCCGGCCACGAACAGGCCGACCGACAACGCGGCGCCACCGCCGAAGACGACGGTGACGCTGGAGGCCGAGGCCGCCGACCTCGACGGCTGGGCCAGCACCCGGCGGGTCGACTCGGCGTCCGGAGGCATGGTGGTCACCCGGATCGGCTACCGCCGGAGCAAGCTGACCTTCAGCACGCCCGCGGTGGCCGCCGCCGGCGACTACGACGTGGTCGTCTCCTACGTCTCCGACGAGCAGCGGCAGGCCGAGGTCGAGGTCAACGGGCGCGACGCCGGGCGCTTCGAGTTCGGGTCGAGCGGCGGCTGGGAGTCGGTGAAGACGATGACGGTCCGGCTGCCGTTGGCAGCCGGACCGAACATCATCGAGTTCAGCAACTCGGATGGTTGGGCGCCCGACCTGGACCGGATCACCCTCACCTACTAGTCGCGCCTCAGTTCATCAGGGCGTCGACAACCGCCTGGGCACGGTACTCGTGCTGGGCGTAGGCGTCCGGGAACGCCGACACCTGCACCGTCTGGGCGGCGACCGACAGCGGCATGTTCTTCCAGTTCGGCACCTGCTTGAGGGCGTCCAGGAAGGCACCGGCCGAGTACGTCGGGTTCATCAGGTTCTTGACCGAACCCCAGCCGGAGGTGGACCGCTGCTGGAACAGGCCGACCGAGTCGTGGTCCGAGCCGCTGCCCTGGTGGGCGTAGTTCATCGACTCGGGAACGACGTCGCTGGCCAGGTTGAGCAGCTGGCTCTCCTGCATCGAGGTCGCGATCGCGATGACCGCGCCGCGCTCGCCCATGCCCTTGGCCTCGGCGACCTTGACGATCGCCATGGCGTTGTTCATCTGGGTCTGGCTCAGGCCCATGACCGGCTTCGGCTGCACCGGGCGCACCGTCTTCGGCTTCGCCTTGTGCGCGGCCTTCGGCTTGGCCTTGGCCTTGTCGTGCTTGTCCTCCGCCTTGGGGTGGACAGCCGCGGGGGCGGGCTTGTCGGCACCCTTGGCGGCACCGGCCGCGGGGGCGGGCTTGTCGGCACCCTTGGCGGCACCGGCCGCCTGCCCACCGGCCGAGGTGGGCGGTGCGGACGGGTACTGACCGATCTCGGCGTTCTTGACCGAGTCGACAGCGGCGACCGCGGCGGTGGTGCTCCTGGTGTCGTCGTGGTTCTGGGTCGCGGCGGCCGTGCCGGCGGCAGCGGCCACGCCGACGGCGGCCAGCACGCCGGTCGCGATCGCGACCCGGGCCGGGCCGCGTTCGCCGAGCGCGCTGCGCATCTTGTCGTACGCGGGCATGGCGGTCACGCGGTCGCGGGAAGCGGTCCACATGCCGGCGGCACGCTCGGCGTACGGGTTTGCCTTGATCGAGTCGGCCTTGCGAGCGGTCTGCTGCGCCAGCCGGTGCCACTGCCCCCGGGTCGCGGTGTTGATCTTCGAGGTACGGAAGACGAGTCGCTCCTGGAGGCGGCGGGCGCCGGTCGTGGGCCGTTCGGTCGAGTTGGTTTCGGCTGAACGGTCCGCGGGGGTAGCGGCGCCGTTCTCGGGCTCGAGGGTGTGGTCGTCACGCATTGGACGAGGCTAGGCAGGCGCCAACCCGATTACCCACTGTTATTTAGTGGCAGTTGCCACAAAAGCCGAATACCTAATCGGTCAGTCGATATCGGTCGCTCACTGCCTGCACATAGCCACGCGTAAGGGGCAAGTCGTGAAATGGCCAACCACATGGGCTCTCCTACATTTTAGTCCGATTTCGAATACACGTAGCGTGACGATCGATCACCGCCTGTGTGCGGCCGTTCGACCCCGGTTCGACGACCGCCAACACCCCTCTGGAGTACCCGCACGGCTACTCTGCGTATAGAAATTGCGTCCTCGCCGGAAGGAAGGCCGGGCTAACGTCAGCTGCCGGTGGAATGCAGGAAGATGGACGCGTGGTTTCCCATACCGGGAACCCACCACAACTCAGGGAGGTAGGACCGCGGTGCTCGATCCGCACGCGCTCTACGAGCTAGCCGGCGACCTGCCCGACATGGGTCAGCCGGTGCTGATCCAGACGCTGTCCGGCTTCGTCGACGCCGGCAACGCCACCCGGCTCGCCCGCGAACATCTCCTGGCCTCGGCCGAAAGCCGCGTCGTCGCGACATTCGACATCGACCAGCTGCTCGACTACCGGTCCCGGCGCCCCCCGATGGTGTTCGTGGAAGACCATTGGGAGGAATACGCGGATCCGACGCTCGAGCTGCACATGCTCCGCGACGACGCCGGCACTCCTTATCTCATGTTGGGTGGCCACGAGCCCGACCTGCATTGGGAACGATTCACCAAGGCCGTCATGAGCCTGATCGACCGGTTCCGGGTCAGCGTGACCATCGGGCTCAACTCGATCCCGATGGCCGTTCCGCACACCCGCCCGGCCGGCGTCACCGCCCACGCCACCCGACGCGAGCTGATCAGCGGCTACGAGCCCTGGCTGCAGCGGGTGCAGGTGCCCGGCAGCGCGGGCCACCTGCTGGAGTTCCGGCTCGGCCAGGCCGGCAAGGACGCGATCGGGTTCGCCGCTCACGTGCCGCACTACGTCTCACAGGCCGAATACCCCGCGGCCGCCGAGGTGCTGCTCTCCTCGGTCTCCCGCACCACCGGTCTCCTGCTGCCCACGGAGGGCCTACGGACGGCGGCCGAGGCGGTGCGCACCGACATCGACCGCCAGGTCGAGGAGACGAACGACGCGGCCGGGGTGGTCCGGGCGCTCGAGGAGCAGTACGACGCGTTCACCCGCGGCCGCACCGGCACCAACCTGCTCGGGCCCCAGACCGGCCCGCTGCCCACCGCCGACGAACTCGGTGCCGAGCTGGAGCGCTTCCTCGCGTCCCAGCCCCGCCCGGGCGACAACCCGGGAAACTAGTTACCTATGCGGCTCGCCACCTGGAACGTCAACTCGGTCAAGGCCAGGGAGCCCCGGCTGCTGGCCTGGCTCGAGGAGAAGAAGCCCGACGTCGTCTGCCTACAGGAGGTCAAGTCGACCACCGAGCAGTTCCCGACGGAGCAGGTCGGTGAGCTGGGTTACACCGCGGCGACGCACGTCGACGGGCGGTGGAACGGCGTCGCGATCCTCTCCAAGGTCGGCGTCGACGGCGTGGTGCGCGGCTTCGCAGGCGAGCCGGGCTACCCGGAGCCGGAGACCCGGGCGATCTCCGCGACCTGCGGCGGTGTGCGGGTCTGGTCGATCTACGTCCCCAACGGGCGTACGCCCGAGGACCCGCACTACCAATACAAGCTCAAGTGGCTGGCGGCGCTGCGCACGGCGGTGGCCGCCGACCTGGCCGCGCACGGCGACCTGGTGGTCTGCGGCGACTTCAACGTGGCACCGACCGACGCCGACGTCTGGGACCCGGCGGTCTTCGTCAACTCGACCCACGTCACCGCGCCGGAACGGGCGGCGCTGGCCGCGCTGCTCGAGACGGGGCTGCGTGACGTGGTGCCCACGCCGATGAAGGGTCCGTTCCCCTTCACCTACTGGGACTACCGGGCCGGCATGTTCCACCAGAACAAGGGCATGCGGATCGATCTGGTGTACGCCACCCCGAAGCTCGCGGACGGCGTCAGGGCGGCCGTGATCGACCGCGAGGCCCGCAAGGGCAAGGGCCCGTCCGACCACGCGCCGATCATCGTCGACCTCTAGCTTGCGCGCCTCGATCAGTCAGTCGTCGCGCGCCTCGACGAGAGAGGCGAAGACGACGATGTTGTCGACGTAGCCGATGCTGCCGCCCTTGAACTCGCCGCCGCAGGTGATCAGCCGCAGCGCCGGGCGGCTGAAGTCGGCGTAGATCCGGTCGATCGGCTGGTCGGCCTTCTTGAACTTCTCCACCGAGTTGACCTCGAAAACCGCCACCGAGTCGTCGCGGCGGACGACCTCGACCCGGGCGCCCGGTTTCACCTTCGACAGGTCGTGGAAGATCGACGGGCCGGTGTGGGTGTCGGCGTGACCGACCAGCACCGCAGGGCCGTACTGCCCCGGTGTGGGGCTCTTGTCATACCAACCCGCTTGGTTGTGCCGCTCGAGCGGCGGCACCGCGATCGACCCGTCGTCGGCCATTCCCACGTCGCTGACCTTCGCGTCGACCTTGAGCGACGGGATCCGGATCTCCACCGGCCGGCTCGGCACCATCACCGGGAAGCGGCCGGGCGGCGGCACGTCGTCGGGGCCGAAGGCGCCCTTCTCCACCGCGCCGGCGAAGGTCGCGATGCCGCCGACCGCGATCAGCAGCGCGGCGAGCGGGCCGGCGAGCTTGCGCTTGGCCATCGGCTCAGGCGGCCCGCCGCCGGCGCACCGTCATCACCGCGAGCACCACGCCGGCCGCCAGCATCACGACGCCGGTGCCGAGCACCAGGCTGCTGTTGTCGTCGCCGGCCGTGCCGCCGAACCCGGTCGCCGGGCCGCGGCTGGGTCGGTTGCCGTTGACCACGTTGATCGTGGTCGAGGCGGTGCCGCTGAACAGGCCCGGGCAGTCGAGCACGACCCGGTAGGACCGGGCCCGGGTGTCGGCCGGCACGGTGACCGCGCCGGTCAGGTAGCCGAACTGCGGTTTGACGGTGACCTCGCCGAACGCGGTCGACTCGACGATGGCCGGCTCGGTGTCCTGCGGCGGGTCGTCGTCGGCCGCGGTGCAACTCGCCCGCAGGCCCACGATGTAGCCGGCCTCGACCGTGCTCGGGTTGACCTCGACGAACCGCCCCTCCGGCACGGCGACGGCCGTGGGGGTGGGCGTCGGTGCGGGCGCGGCGAAGGCCGGCGCACCTGACATGACGACGATCCACGCGGTGATCGCGACTGTCGCTATAGCCCGACGACCGGACATCGTGACCTCCCTGCCGCCCGTGCGTCGATTGTCGCATTTGGAGCGCCGAGGCGACACCTGCCAAAATCGCTCAGTGAGTGCTACTGCGATGCCGGAGGCCTCGGGTCCTCAGACGCCAGGCCGCTCCCGCGGCATGACGTCTTCCGGTCGTTACATCCGGACCTTCCACAACCGTGGCGGGCGGATGGGTGATCGGCATCACGATGCGCTCGAACGGCTCTGGCCGCTGTACGGAATGCCGGTTTCCGACGCCCCACTGGACGCGGCCGCCGTGTTCGGCCGCGCGGCGCCGCTGGTGGTGGAGATCGGCTCCGGGATGGGCGACGCGACCGCGGCCATGGCCGAGGCCGACCCGGCGCGCGACTATCTGGCCGTCGAGGTGCACGTTCCCGGCATCGCCAACCTGCTCGGGCACATCGACGACCGCGGGCTGCGCAACCTGCGGATCGTCCGCGGCGACGCGCTGGAGATGATGCGCCACATGCTCCCGGCCGACCGGTTGGCGGCGGTGCACGTGTTCTTCCCCGACCCGTGGCCCAAGCTCAAGCACCACAAGCGGCGGCTGATCCAGCCCGCACACGTGGCGCTGCTGCGCTCGCGGCTGGTCCCCGGGTCGGGTGTGCTGCACTGCGCGACCGACTGGGCCCCGTACGCTGCGTCGATGCTCTCCACCCTGTCGGCCGACCCCGAACTGGTGAACACCGCCGACGGGTACGCGCCGCGGCCGGCCCACCGCGCCATCACGCACTTCGAACGGCGCGCCGCCCGGCAGGGGCGCGACGTGTTCGACCTGGTCTTCCAGCGGCGCGCCGCGTGACCCTCGCCGACCGGATTCCCGCGCAGGTCACCCCCGACGCCTTGTTCGAGGCGTTCGTCGAGTGGACCGGCGAGCAGGGCATCACCCTCTATCCACACCAGGAAGAGGCGTTGATCGAGCTCGTCTCCGACGCCAACGTCATCCTCAACACCCCCACCGGCTCCGGAAAGAGCCTGGTGGCGACCGGTGCGCACTTCGCGGCGCTGGCATACGGGCGGCGCACCTTCTACACCGCGCCGATCAAGGCGCTGGTCTCGGAGAAGTTCTTCGACCTGTGCCGGATCTTCGGTGCGGAGAACGTCGGCATGCTGACCGGCGACGCCGCCGTCAACGAGACCGCGCCGATCATCTGCTGCACGGCCGAGATCCTGGCCAACATCGCGCTGCGCGACGGCACGTACGCCGACGTCGGTCAGGTCGTGATGGACGAGTTCCATTTCTATGCCGAACCGGACCGCGGTTGGGCCTGGCAGGTGCCGCTGATCGAGTTGCCGCACACCCAGTTCCTGCTGATGTCGGCGACCCTCGGCGACGTCTCCCGGTTCGAGACCGACCTGACCCGGCGCACCGGGCGGCCGACCGCGGTGGTCAAGTCGGTCGATCGGCCCGTGCCGCTGATGTTCACCTACGCGGTCACGCCGATGCACGAGACGCTGACCGAGTTGCTGGAAACCCGGCAGGCACCGGTGTACGTCGTGCACTTCACCCAGGTCGCCGCGCTGGAGCGGGCGCAGGCGCTGATGTCGGTCAACGTGGCGACCCGGGCCGAGAAGGACATGATCGCGGAGACGATCGGCAAGTTCCGCTTCGCGGCCGGCTTCGGCCGCACGCTCTCGCGCCTCGTGCGGCACGGGATCGGCGTGCACCACGCCGGGATGCTGCCGCGCTACCGCCGGCTGGTCGAGACGCTGGCCCAGGCCGGGCTGCTCAAAGTCATCTGCGGCACCGACACGCTCGGTGTCGGCATCAACGTGCCCATCCGCACGGTCCTGTTCACCGGACTGTCCAAATACGACGGCACACGGGTACGGCTGCTCAAGGCCCGCGAGTTCCACCAGATCGCGGGCCGGGCCGGCCGCGCCGGCTACGACACCATCGGCACGGTGGTGGTGCAGGCGCCGGAGCACGTCATCGACAACGAGCGGGCGCTGGCCAAGGCCGGCGACGACCCGCGCAAGCGGCGCAAGGTGGTCAAGAAGAAGCCGCCGGAGGGCTCGATCGGCTGGGGCCGGGCGACGTTCGAGCGCCTCATCGAGGCCGAGCCCGAGCCGCTGCAGTCGTCGTTCCACGTCTCGCACGCCATGCTGCTCAACGTGATCGGCCGGCCGGGCGACCCGTTCAAGGCGATGCGCCACCTGCTGACCGACAACCACGAGGAACCGGCCGCGCAGCGCAAGCACATCAAGCGCGCCATCGCCATCTACCGCGCGCTGCTCGCCGGCGGCGTGGTCGAACGGATCCCGCCCGACGCGACCGGCCGCACGGTGCGGCTCACCGTCGACCTGCAGGCCGACTTCGCGCTCAACCAGCCGCTCTCGCCGTTCGCGCTGGCCGCGATCGAGTTGCTGGACCGCGAGTCGCCGGACTACTTCCTCGACGCGCTGTCGGTCATCGAGTCCACACTGGACGACCCGCGCCAGGTGTTGTCGGCGCAGCGGTTCAAGGCCCGCGGCGAGGCCGTACAGGCGATGAAGTCCGAAGGGATCGAATACGAGGAGCGGATGGAGCTCCTCGAGGAGGTCACCCACCCCCGGCCGCTCGCCGACCTGCTCGACGACGCCTACGCGATGTACGCGCGCGGCCATCCCTGGGTGTCCGACTACGAGTTGGCGCCCAAGTCGGTGGTCCGCGACATGTACGAGCGGGCCATGACGTTCGGCGAGTACGTCGCGTTCTACGGCCTGTCGCGGTCGGAAGGGTTGGTGCTGCGCTACCTGGCCGACGCCTACCACGCGCTGCGCCGGACGGTGCCGGAGGATTCCCGCACCGAGGAACTGTGGGACCTGATCGAGTGGCTCGGCGAGTTGGTCCGGCAGGTCGACTCCAGCCTGCTCGACGAGTGGGAGCGGCTGCGCGACCCGCTGTCGGTCGACGAGGAGGTCGACGGCATCGAACGGCCGCCGCCGGCGGTCACCCGCAACAAGCGGGCCTTCCGGGTGCTGGTCCGCAACGCGCTGTTCCGCCGGGTCGAACTCGCGGCGCTGCGCGACTGGGAGTCGCTGGGCGAGTTGGACGGCGCGGACGGTTTCACCGCTTCCGAGTGGGCCGCGGCCCTGGCTCCCTATTACGACGAGTACGGCGACATCGGGGTGGGTCCCGACGCCCGCGGCCCCGCCCTGTTGCTGATCGAGGAGAAGGCCGACCGCTGGGAGGTCCGGCAGATCTTCGACGACCCCGAGGGCGACCACGACTGGGCCATCGAGGCCACCGTCGACCTGGCCGCGTCGGACAGCGCCGGGGTCGCCTCGGTGACCGTAACCAGGGTGGGCACAGCGGCCGGTTTCGATTAGAATAGGTGTACGAAAATCGCCGCTGACCAGCGGAGATCTTGGAAGCTGGAGGGCCATGTGACCGCACCCGCCGTCCCTTACGCCACTCTTCTCGCGTTCGCCCGCTACGTCGACCGCACCGGCCCGGCCAAGGCCACGTTCGTCGGCGGCCTCCGCAAGCAGCGCGAGAGCCGCTCCGGCTTCAACCCACACGCCCAGCTCGTCAAAGCCCTCAAAAGCGACATAGCGTTCAAGGGCGCCGGCCGCCACCTCCACGCGGTCGTCAACGAGGTCAAGCCGCGCTACAAGCCGCTCTACGAGTCGCTCCTGCCGGGCGCGCTGACCTATCTCGGCACATTGGACAAAGACACCGAGTTGGCCCAGACCCGCGACGCGATCGCCATGCTGGGCGACCTGCCCGTGAAGATCAACCCACACTTCGGCCTCCGCCATCCCGACGGCCGCGCCGAGGCCGTCCGCCTGCACCTCGACGAACAGCCGCCCAGCCGGGAGACCGTGATCGCCACCCTCCACCTGATGTCCCGCCACATCGACCAGGTCCTGCCCCACGCTGACCCGGTCCTGGTCGACCTCCGCCGCGGCGTCGTCCACCGCCCCGACCCCTCGGTCAAGCCCGACCAGGTCGAGCAGTGGCTGGCCGGCGAGGCCGCCGCCTTCCGCGCCACCTGGTCCGTCGCCGCCTAGGTTCGTCCGGCCGCCCACCCCGTTCCCCCTCCCCGGCCCCCCGGGGGTGGGGTGGGCCCAGCCCTCAGGTCGTGATCAGCGGCTCATAGCGGTTGCCTTCCGACGTGTTGACGAGCACGAACTCTTCGCCCGCGCCGAGCGCGACCTCACGCAGGCGAGACAGGGCGTCCTCTTCGGTGGGCAACGTCAGCCCCAGCACGGCGGCGACGCGGTCGCGCTGCGCCACCAGATCCGGGATGTCCGCGACATACTCCGCCGCGGCTTGCTGACTCTCCGCGGCGGTGCAGTCCGGGCAGTCGCGCCACCACGGTGCGACCAGCAGCAGTCGCAGCAGTTCGGCCAGGCCGATGGCGAGCAGCGCGGCGCCGCCTTCGGAATCCGCGTAGAGGATCGGACGGTCTTCTCCGCCCGCACCACAGAAGAAGTAGGTCCCACCGGAGCCGTCGCCGGCAAACCCTTCCAACGCGGCGCCAGACCGGAGGTGGACCTCCTCGACATGGTCGCCGCGGTCCAGGCCAAAGTCCCCCGGCCAGTCGAGGAAACGAGCGACGTCAGCGTTCTGGCGAATGATCGCGACCAACGATTGCATGCGAGGCACCTTAGGACCTGCCCGCCGCATCGGTGGGGGCGCCGTTCGCCTACGGTCGACGGGTGCCCGTCCGTCCTGACGACCTCGACCTGACCTACTCGCTGCTGTGCGACGACGACGGCGCCGTGCTGGCCCGGCTGATCCTGCGCGACGACGTCGCCGAGTCGGTCCGCCCGGCCGCCGGGGTGCCGGTGGGACGGGTGGCCGGGCAGGCGCGGCGCGACCTGGCCGGGCTGACGCTGGAGACCGCCGACGAGGCCCTGGTGGCCGCGCTCGGGCTGCCGCTGCGCCGGGCCGCGACCGAGATGCGGCACGACCTGGCCGACCTGCCGGCCCCGGCCGCCCTGCCGGACGGTTGGTCGCTGACCGCGGGCGGCTGGGACGACGACCTGGCCTCGGCGCTGGCGGCGGCGTACGCGCCGGGTCATCCCGACGGCGGCTGGACCGGGAACGACACCACAGCGGTGACCGCGATGTTCGACAAGGCCGACCCGGTGCCGCCGCTGGCGCCGGCGTGTGCCCGGCTGGTCGGCCCCGACGGTCGCAGCGCCGGTCACGTGCTCTGCGCCGGCCCTGTGCCGTGGACCGACTACCGCTGCGCGTGGGTGCTCAACCTGGGCGTCGGCGCGACGGCGCAGGGCCGCGGCCTCGGCCGGGCGCTACTGGTGCACGCACTGCGCGGCACGCACGCGGCCGGCCTGCCGGCGCTGGCCCTGGCGGTGACCGACGGCAACCCGGCCCGCCGGCTCTACGACCGGGCCGGCTTCCGGCCGGTCGCCCGGGTGCTGACGGTCGAACTGCCCACCGGATAACCTTCCCGGCGTGGAGATCGTGACGCGGGCCGATCGGCCCGACCTCGACGAGCAGGCGGCCGAGGTGTTCCGGGAACGGTGGCCGGAGTTCATCTTCCACGACGACGTACCCAAGAAATATCTGTCCCGGGTCGAGGAATACTTCGCCCGCTACGACATCGTGGTGCTCGACGGCGGCGTGGTCGTCGCCGGCGGCTGGGGTGTGCCGCTGGCCTGGACCGGCGAACCCGACGACCTGCCGAGCGGCTACGACGACGCGATGGTGCGCGCGGTCGAGGGCCGCGAGGCCGGCACCGCTCCGACGACGCTGAGCTTCATGGCCGCGGCGGTGGGCGCGGCACACGACAGGCGCGGCCTGGCGACGGTGGTGCTGACCGAACTGACCCGGCGGGCCCGCCAGGACGGCCTGGCCCACGTCATCGCGCCGCTGCGTCCAACGTGGAAGCACCGCTACCCGCTGGCGTCGATGGCCGACTACGCCACCTGGACCCGCGCCGACGGCCTGTCGGTCGACCCGTGGATCCGCACGCACCAGCGGATGGGCGCCCGGGTGCTCGGCCCGGCCGCCCGCTCGATGGTCATCGAAGGCACCGTCGCCGAGTGGGAAAGCTGGGCCGCCATGCCCTTCCCGGTCACCGGCCAATACGTCGTCCCCGACGCCCTCAACCTCGTCAGCATCGACCGCGAGCGCGACCGCGGCGTCTACGTCGAGGAGAACCTCTGGGTCCAGCACGGCTCATGAGATCGCCGAGGTCCGGACTAGGCGACGCCGAACTCCTCGCGCAGCGACCGGACGACGGCCCCGCCCGGGCGGTCGCGCAGTTTCCCGTCGACCGTCACGTCGAACAGGTCGTCGTAGAACGCGACCAGGCCGCCGATCCCGGCCGCGTCGGGCAGCGGGTCCGGATAGGACCAGACGACGTTGGCCCGGTCGCCGGTCGACCAGTAGGACGCCTGGCCCTTGTAGGGGCAGTAGGAGGTCTGGTCGCTCGGCGTCAGCTCGACCGCGACGTCTTCGCGCGGCAGGTAGAACCGCACCGGCAGGTTGGTCTCGAAGACCAGCACCGGTCGGGTGGTCTCGGCCAGCAGCGTGCCGCCGTCTTCGATCCGCACGTGCCGGGAGCTGGCCCGCGCGTCGACCCGGTGGTAGGGGTCGCGTGGGTGGGAGTGGATCCGCTCTTCTTCCTCGAACCACCCGTCGAACGCGGCGAAGTCGAGCACGGCGTGGTCGCGCAGGTCGGCGTCGGCCGGCCGGAAGGCCGCCCCGGCACGGGTCTGGCCGCCGGCCGAGAGGTCGAACGCCTCGCCGGCCGTCGAGTGCACGGTGAAGGGGATCCCGGGGTGCAGGAACCCGGGCCCGCCGGGTGAGACCGGGCCGGCCGACGAGAGCGAGGCGCGCAGGTCGGCGGCCGGCACCGCGTAGGTCGGCACGATCCGGCGAGGTTCCCAGACCAGCACGGCATTGGTGGTGTCCACGATGGTCTGGCCGCCGAGCGTCGCGCGTACCCGCTTCTCGGTGGGTTCGTGCCTCAGCTCTTTGAACTGCTGCCCCATCGCGTCGCGCATCCGGGTGCTCATCCCACCACTTTGGCGCAGTCAGCTCGCCGGCACCACCCACGGGAACTCGTCGCGGCGCATGTCGGCCGCCACGGACGGGCCCAGGCCGGAGCTCGTGGCGCTGTCCAGGACGAGCGAGAACATCACCTCGGGGGCGTTGTCGGCCAGCGTGCGGCCGTTGATGCCGGTGAAGCCGAAGCTGGCCGGTGTGCCCACGGTGTAGGGCATGATCTCCGGGAAGATCCGCTGGGAGACCAGGTAGCCGTAGCCCTCGGGATCGACGCAGTTGCCGTTCGCGGCGACCACGGCGGCGACCTTCTCGGCGATGTACTTGCCGTCGGCGTTGCGGTCCTCCGACGGATGCCGCTCGTTGGCGGGGTTCGAGAAGTCGGTGTCGTCGGGCCAGAAGATCGGCCACATCATCGGCAGGCCGAACCGGTTGATCTGCCGCCAGCCGCCGTCGTCGGTGGCGAGCTTGGTGGCGCACCAGACGCCGATGTCGGCGCCGGGCCGCAGCCGCGGGTGGTCGTGCTTGACCTCGAGCACGATCGAGTAGACCTGGGAGCCGGCGAAGGTGTTGTTGGGCGTGCCGGAACGCCACGTCGACAGGTCGACCCTGGTGCCGTCCTTGACCGCGGCGTTGATCACGGCCAGCTCGTCGAGGTCGATGTAGAACGGGTCGTTGATCCGGCCGGCCCAGACCCGCACGCTGCCCTCCTCGATCACCTGGCCGGTGCGCCCGCTGGCCACCGGCCGGCCGCTCCCGTCGTCTCCGCGGGCGTCCGTGCCGAGCAACTCGAACACCTGGTAGGCCTGCTGGCCGTCGGACTCGACCGGCTCGAACGCCACCCGGAAGGTCAGCTCCTCGTGGTCGTTGCCGGCGAGGTGGATCCGGAACTCGTAGCGGGCCTCGGGGTGGAAACCGGGCGGGACGTTGGGCTCGGTGATGTTGGAGTTGACGTCCATGACGAAGGCGGTGCAGCCCTCGCCGCCGAAGACGTAGAGGTCGTTGAGGAACAGCTGGCCGCTCTGCCGCGCCAGCGGAGTGTCGAGGTGATGGGACATGGCGGGGCTCCTTCGCCGCACGGGAAGCTTCTGACGTTACCGGCGAATGGGTCGCTACCCGGGTGGAACGATCCTTTAGGAACTTTCACCCATCGATCCCCCGATGTACCGCTCGGACGCCACCATTGACTTTGTGTTGTAAAGTTCTTTACGTGAGTGAGAGCTTTATCGACAACGACCAGCCGCCCGGCGATCCGGCCGAGGCGCTCAAGCTGATCGAAGACCAACGCGCCGCGGTGTTGCGCCGCATCTACGTCGACGACCGCTGGTGGTACTGGCCGTGGGGCTTCGCCTGGTTGATCGGCTTCGGCCTGCTGTTCCTGCGCTTCGGCCCCGACGACCGGGTCTTGGTGGCGATGCCCGAGTGGTTGCCCGTCGCCGTGCTGGTTGCCCTGCTGGCAGTGGCCAGCGTGATCTCCGCGATGACCGGCACGCGGGCCAGCGGCCAGGTCACCGGTGAGTCGTCGAGGCGCGGCGCCTACTACGGGTGGTCCTGGTTCATCGCGTTCGCCACGGTGACAGTGATCATGGTGCGGATCAGCGACGCCCTCCCGGACGACCTGGTCACCATGGTCTGGGCCGCGACCACCGTCGGCCTCACCGGCGCGCTGCACATGGCCGGCGGTGCGATCTGGCTCAGCCGCCCGCTCTTCATCCTGGGTGTCTGGATCTCGGTGGTCAACGTCGCGGGGGTGCTCGCCGGGCCGGGCTGGCAGTCGCTCATCATGTGCGTCGCGGCCGGCGGCGGAATGATCGTCTTCGGCGCGATCGCCAGCCGATGGAGGCGCGGGCGCCGGGGGTCGGCATGACCGACGCGCCGCTGGATCCGGTGATCCACGCGCAGGCCCGGCTGCGGGTCGTCGCGGCACTGTCCACATTGGGTTCCGGCGACCAGATCGCGTTTCCCCGCCTGCAGGAGATCCTGGGCATGACCGCGGGCAACCTCTCGGTGCACCTGCGCAAGCTCGAAGACGCCGGCTACGTCGAGATCACCAAGACCCACCGCGGCCGCACCCCGGTCACCCTGGTCGCGCTCACCCACCGGGGCCGGGTGGCCTTCGACGACTACACAGCGGCCGTACGCGCCCTGCTGCAACCCCCGGACATCAAGGAGAAGGCATGATCCTCGCCGAGGCGATCGAGGTCACCCGCGGCTACGGCGACGTCGTGGCGCTCGACCGGGTCTCGCTCCAGGTGGGGCAGGGCGAGTTGGTGGGCCTGCTGGGCCCCAACGGCGCCGGCAAGTCGACGCTGGCGAACCTGCTGACGGGAGTACGCCGACCCGACTCGGGCAAGGTCCTGCTGTGCGGCGGCGACCCCCGCGACCCGCTTGTCCGCCGCGCCCTCGGCGTGACGCCGCAGGAGACCGGGCTGCCGGCGACGTTGCGGGTCGGCGAGGTGGTCGACTTCGTCGCGGCCCACTACCCCTCCCCCGTGCCCCGCGGCGAGTTGCTCGACCAGTTCGGCCTGGCCGACCTGGCGCGGCGGCAGACCGGCGGGCTGTCGGGCGGCCAGCGGAGGCGCCTCGCGATCGCGCTGGCATTCGTCGGCCGCCCCCGGATCGTGGTGCTCGACGAACCGACCACGGGCTTGGACGTGCAGTCCCGCCGGGCGTTGTGGGACGCGGTCAAGGCCTACCACCGCGACGGCGGCACGGTGCTGCTCTCCAGCCACTACCTGGAGGAGATCGAGGCGCTGGCCGACCGGGTGGTGGTGCTCGGTCGCGGCCGGGTGCTCGCCGACGACACGGTGGCCGCCGTCCGCGGCCTGGTCGGCGTCCGCCGGGTCAGCTTCGCCCATGACGGCGCGGCACCGGCGTTGCCCGGCGTGGTGGCGACCGAGGTCCGCGAGGGCCGCACCCACCTGCTCACGCCCGATTCCGACCAACTCGTCCGCGCGCTCGTCGCGTCCGATGTGGACTTCCGTGAGCTGGAGGTGGCCGCCACCTCGCTGGAAGAGGCCTTCCTGGCCATCACGGCCACCACTCCCCTGGCCACCGCCGCCTGAGAACGGAGCACCCTTCGTGACGCTCGCCCTGGTGCACGCCCGCTACCAACTCCTGGAGACGGTCCGCATTCCGATCGCCCTGATCGGCTCGGCGTTCTTCCCGGCCGCCTCGATGCTCTTCTTCGTCGTACCGTTCGCAGGCGACGACCCGGTCGCCGCCACCTTCGCCACCGCGTCGATGGTCACCTTCTCGATCATGGTGAGCAGCCTGTTCACCTACGGCGTGGGCGTGGCCGACGACCGGTCACAGCCGTGGGACGGCTACCTGCGCACGATGGCGGCGGGCGCGGCACCGCGGTTCGCCGGCCGCATCCTGGCCGGCATGGCCATGTCGCTCGTCTCGCTGGTGCCGGTGGTCGTGATCGGCGCCCTGTTCACGGCGGCGACGGTCACCCCGGCGGGCTTCCTGCTCGGGCTCGGCGCGGTCTTCGTCGGCGCCCTGCCGTTCACCCTGATGGGCCTGGCGATCGGCTACGCCCTCCCGCTCAAGGCCGCGCTCGTGGTCTGCCAGGTCATCTTCTTCCCGCTGGCCTTCGGCGGCGGCCTGATGTCGTCTCCGGACCAGGCACCGGCCTTCATCCAGACGATCGCGCCGTATCTGCCCACCCGCGGCGCGGTCGAGCTGTTGTGGGCGGCGGTCGGCGACTTCAGGCCGGACACCAAGTCCCTGGTCATCCTGGCCATCTGGACGGTCGCGGCGGGCGCGGTGGCCGTCTGGGCCTACCGCCGCGACGAAGGCCGCCGCTTCCGCTGACGCTCGTCGCGGTAGCGGGCCCGTGCGTTCCGGGTCAGCGCAGCACGATCAACCGCTGGGTCGCCCGGGTCAGCGCGACGTAGAGGTCGTTGAGGCCGCGGGCCGACTCCTTCTCGATGCCGTCGGGGTCGGTGACCACCACGGTGTCGAACTCGAGGCCCTTGGCCTGGCGCGCGGACAGCACCGCGACCGGGCTCTCCAGGTCGGGCTCGTCGCCGACCGCGACCGCCAGCTCCGGCAGCGCGGCGCGGACGTCGGCGGCCAGGCCGGCGACCCGGCCCGCCGGCCCGATCACCGCCAGCCGGCCCTCGCCGAGCACCGCCGCCTCCGTCGCCAGCACCGGCCCGAGCTGGTCGAGCGACCCCTGGACCGGGGCCTCGCCGGTGGACCGCACCGAACGCGGCGGCGTGGCGTCCGGGTCGATCCGGGCCAGCACCTCGCCGGCCAGCGACATCACCTCGGCCGGCGTGCGGTAGTTGACGGTCAGCTCGGCCAGCTTCCAGCGCTCGGAGACGTAGGGCGCGAACACCTCGGACCACGACGCGGCACCGGCCGGGTCGCCGGTCTGCGCGATGTCGCCGACCACGGTCATCGAGCGGTTGGGCGACCGGCGCATCAGCACCCGCCAGGCCATCGGCGACAGTTCCTGCGCCTCGTCGACGATCACGTGCCCGAACGCCCACTTGCGATCGAGCGCGGCCCGCTCGGCCGCGCTCAGCCGCAGCGCGTCTTCCTGCCGCTCGGCCAGCCGCGACGCGTCGAGCAGGTCGGTGACCAGCAGGAGCTCGGGGTCGTCCTCGTCTTCCGTGTCGATCGACGCCGAGCCGCGCGCGATCTCCAGCGCACCCTCGGCGTAGGCCAGCTCGGAGCGGCGCACCTTGTCGGCCTCCGTGCGCGCGGCGACCGCGGCCTCGGGTAGTTCGCCGAGCTGTTCGGCGGCCTCGTCGAGCAGCGCGGCGTCGGCCGGCGTCCAGGGCGCACCGATCGGCCGGGCCAGCGCGGCCGCCTCGGCCAGGGTGAGCAACTCGGCGCCGTCGCGGCCGAGCCGGGCGGCGGCCATCCGGTCGGCCGACGAGTAGAGCTCGCGCAGCAACCGCTGCGGCGTCAGCGGCGGCCAGAGCGTGTCGAGCGCGGCCCGGATGCCCGGGTCGCCGGTCAGCTCGTCGCGGATGTCGGACAGGTCGGCGGCGCCCATCAACAACGGGTCGCCGGGCGCGTCGCCACCGCCCAGCGGGTCGTCGGCGTAGGGGTCGGTGCCGATGATCGCGGCGGCCTGCTGGACCAGCCCCTCGACCAGCGCGTGCTCGAAGACCTGGCGGGCCTCGTTGTGCACCTTGCCGGAGCGGCGGGCCCGCTCGCGGGCGGTGGACACCAGATCGCGGTCGATGGTCAGCGGTTCGCGTTCCACGTACACCGTGATCGGTTCCCGCGGCAGTTCCTGCCGGTCGGCGATGGCCGAGGCGAGCACGTCGACCATGGCCGCGCGGCCCTTGATCGCGGCGACCGACTCGGGCTCCTCGCCGCGGGCGGTCACGCCCGGGTAGAGGTCGCCGAGCGTCCACAGCAGCACACCGGTCTCGGCCAGCGACGGCAGCACGTGGGAGATGTAGCGCAGGAACGTCGGGTTGGGGCCGAGCACCAGCACGGCGCGCGTCGACAGCTCGCGGCGGTGCGTGTAGAGCAGGTAGGCCGCCCGGTGCAGCGCGACCGCGGTCTTGCCGGTGCCCGGGCCGCCCTGCACGACCAGCACGCCGCCGAGGTCGGCGCGGATGATCCGGTCCTGCTCGGCCTGGATGGTCTCGACGATGTCGCGCATCCGGCCGGTGCGGTTGGCGCCGACGGCGGCCAGCAGCGCCGCCTCGCCGGCCAGCCCTTCGCGGGCCGCGGAACCGGCCGCCGACAGGTCGAGCACCTCGTCGTCGAGCGCGATGACGGTGCGCCCCTTGGAGCGGATGTGCCGCCGGCGCCTTATCCCCAGCGGGTCGGCCGCGGTGGCCAGGTAGAACGGGCGGGACGCGGGCGCGCGCCAGTCGAGCAGCAGCGGTTCGTAGTCGCCGGCCTCGTCGAAGATGCCGATCCGGCCGATGTAGAGCGGAGCGCCGGTTTCCGAGTCGAGGCGGCCGAAGCAGAGCCCGCTCTCCACCGCCGAGAGCTGGGCCAGCTGCTCGGAGTACATCGCCACGGACGACTCGCGCTGGGACCGCGCCTGCGGTGTGCCCCCGGTCGCGGCCAGCGCGCCGGAGCGCCGTGACTCGGCCAGCGCCCGCATCCCGTCGAGCCGGTCATAGAGGCCTGATACGTATTTCTGTTCGGCTTCCATCTCGGCAGGCGAGTCTGTGGGATCGAGGACGCGACTAGGATCAACGCGCTCAGACAACAACGTTCCTTCCGGAAGCGAACCGGCAACCATGCGAACTCCCCAAGATACCGCGACGGCGACCGGTCTGAACCGCGCGCTGCTGGCCCGGCAGGGCCTGCTGGACAGGCATGCCGGCCCAGGTGGCGGCAAACACAGCGGCAAATCGTTGGTGTCGGCTATCGAACAGATCGGCGCGCTCCAGGCGCAGCAGTGGTCGGCACCACCCCTGGGGCTGTTCAGCCGCCTCGACGGGTTCTCGCCCGCCGACCTGTGGGCCGTGCTCGACAAGGGCGACCTGGTCACCGGCATCCTCATGCGTCGCACGTTGCACCTGGTCAGCGCGGCCGAGCACCCCGTCTGGGCCCGGATCGCGGCCGAGACCGGGGTGGGCGGCTGGTTGCTGCGCGGCGTCGACCAACCCGAGCGGGCCGGCGACATGCTCACCGACACGGTGGCTTTCGCGAAGAAGACCAGAACGGGCGACGAACTCACCGCGTACGCCGAGAAATGGGTTGATGATCACCCCGATGCCCTGCCGGCCAAGGCGGTCGAGGCGCAGCGGGAATACAAGTGGCGGCCGTTCCGGGCCCAGCCGGCGTTCGTGAAGGCGCCCACCGACGGCGGGTGGGGCGCCAAGACGCCCGCCGGCTATCGGGCCGGCCCGCCCACCCCGCGCGGCCTGACCAGCGAAAAAGCCTGGGAGACGGCGGTCACCAGGCACCTCGGCGCGTTCGGGCCGGCCGGTGCCGACGACATCGCCTACTGGCTCGGCTCGCCGGCCGGGCCGGTCAAGGCCGCGCTCGAACGGCTCGACCTGGCCACGCTGCGGGAGGAGAACGGCCGCCGGGTGCTCTACGACGTGGAAGGCGCGCCCCGGCCCGCCGACGACACCGATGCGCCGCCGCGCTTCCTGCCCCCGTTCGACAACGCGCTGCTCGCGTTCGCCGCCAACCGGCGGGCCCGGATCCTGCCCGACGCCTACAAGGACCGCGTCTACCTCAAGCGCAACCTGCGCTGGCTGCCCACGTTCCTGGTCGACGGGCTGGTCGCCGGGGTCTGGTCGACCGAGACCAAGCGGGGCGTGGCGACGCTCACGGTCACCGCCTTCGAAAAGCCGACCAAAGCGGTGACCGCGGCGGTCGAGGCCGAGGGTGAGGCCCTGGTCCGCTTCGCCGAACCGACCGCCAAAGATCACGTCGTACGGATAACCACGAGCTGACCGACCCCCTCCCCGCCTATCCTTGGGCGCGAGATGAACGCGCCCGCAGCAGCAGCCGACCCGTCGTTGCCCACCCGCCTGGCCGCGCTGACCCTGCGCGACGCCCACCGCCTGGGCCGGCGGCTGGAAGGCACCCGCAAGATCCGTGACGCGGCCAAGAAGGCGTCGGCGCTGGCCGCGATCGAGACCGAGGTCGTGGCGGCCGAGGGCCGGGTCGCGGCCCGCCGGGCGGCCCTGCAGGTGATCCGCTATCCGGCCGAGCTGCCGGTCAGCGAGCGCCGCGACGACATCGCGGCGGCCATCCGCGACCACCAGGTCGTGATCGTCGCGGGTGAGACGGGCTCCGGCAAGACGACGCAGATCCCCAAGATCTGTCTGGAGCTGGGCCGCGGCATCCGGGGTCAGATCGGGCACACCCAGCCGCGCCGGCTGGCCGCCCGCACGGTCGCCGACCGGATCGCCGAGGAGCTGGGCACCCCGCTGGGCAGCACCGTCGGCTACAAGGTGCGGTTCACCGACCGCGGCGGCGACGACACGCTGGTCAAGCTGATGACCGACGGCATCCTGCTGGCCGAGTTGCAGACCGACCGCGATCTGCTGCGCTACGACACCCTGGTGATCGACGAGGCACACGAGCGCAGCCTCAACATCGACTTCATCCTCGGCTATCTGGCGTCGCTCCTGCCCCGCCGGCCCGACCTCAAGGTGATCATCACCTCGGCGACCATCGAGACGTCGCGCTTCGCGGAGCACTTCCGGCAGCGAGACGGCTCGCCGGCGCCGATCGTCGAGGTGTCCGGGCGCACCTACCCGGTCGAGGTGCGCTACCGGCCCCTGGTGCTGGACGAGCCCGCCGACGAAGACGACGACGAGGTCGCCGGCTCGCTGGTGCGCGACCCGATCCAGGCGATCGGTGACGCGGTCACCGAACTCGCTCTCGAAGGGCCCGGCGACGTGCTGGTGTTCCTCAGCGGCGAGCGGGAGATCCGCGACACCGCCGACGCGCTGGCCCGGCTCGACCTCCCGCACCTGGAGATCCTGCCGCTCTACGCCCGGCTGTCGGCGGCCGAGCAGCACCGGGTGTTCCAGCCGCACACCGGGCGCCGCGTGGTGCTGGCCACCAACGTGGCCGAGACCTCGCTGACGGTGCCGGGCATCAAATACGTCGTCGACCCGGGTACGGCCCGCATCTCCCGCTACAGCCACCGGCTCAAGGTGCAGCGGCTGCCGATCGAGCGGGTCTCCCAGGCGTCGGCCAACCAGCGCAAGGGCCGCAGCGGCCGCACCTCGCCCGGCATCTGCATCCGCCTCTACGACGAGCAGGACTTCCTGTCCCGGCCCGAATACACCGAGCCGGAGATCCTGCGTACCAACCTGGCCTCGGTCATCCTGCAGATGACCGCGATCGGCCTCGGCGACGTCGCCAACTTCCCGTTCATCGACCCGCCCGACCGGCGCAACATCACCGACGGCGTGGCCCTGCTCCAGGAGTTGGGCGCGCTCGACGACGCGAAGCGCCTCACCGAGGCCGGCCGCCGGCTCGCGCAACTGCCGGTCGACCCGCGGCTGGGCCGGATGGTGCTCGAGGCCGACCGCAACGGTTGCCTCGACGAGGTGATGGTGGTCGCGGCCGCACTGTCCATCCAGGACCCGCGCGAACGGCCGGTCGAGCATCGCACCCACGCCGACCAGTTGCACGCCCGGTTCGCCGACCCCGACTCCGACTTCGTCACCTACCTCAACCTCTGGCGACACCTGCGCGACCGGCAGAAGGAGCTGTCGTCGAGCGCGTTCCGCCGGCTGTGCCGCGCCGAATACCTCAACTACCTGCGGGCCCGCGAGTGGCAGGACATCCACGCCCAGCTCCGGCAGGTGACCAAGTCGCTCGGCCTGGTGCCCTCCTCGTCGCCCGACCCGGCGCGGCTGCACCAGTCGCTGCTGGCCGGGCTGCTCTCCCAGATCGGCCTGCGCGAGGGCGAGAAGCGCGAATACCTCGGCGCCCGCGGTGCCAAGTTCGCCATCTTCCCGGGCTCGACCCTGGCGAAGAAGCCGCCGCGCTTCCTGATGTCGGCCGAACTGGTCGAGACCTCCCGGCTGTGGGCCCGGGTCAACGCCCGGATCGAGCCGGAGTGGGTCGAGCCGCTCGCCGGCCACCTGGTCAAGCGCACCTACAGCGAGCCGCACTGGGAGAAGAAACAGGCGGCGGTGATGGCGGTCGAGCGGGTCACCCTGTTCGGTGTGCCGATCGTGGTCGGCCGCCGGGTCACCTACGCCCGGGTCGACCCGGTGCTGTCCCGCGAGCTGTTCATCCGGCACGCCCTGGTCGAGGGCGACTGGACCAACCACCACCACTTCTTCCGCGACAACGCCCGCCTGCTGGAAGAGGTGGCGACGCTGGAGGACCGGGTCCGCCGGCGCGACATCCTGGTCGACGAGGAGAGCCTCTACGCCTTCTACGACCAGCGGATCCCGGCCGACGTCGTCTCCGGGCGGCATTTCGACGCGTGGTGGAAGAAGGCCCGCCGGGAAAACCCGACGTTGCTCACCTTCACCCGCGAGTTCCTGGTCAACGCCGGCCGCGGCGACGTCGATCCGGCCTCCTACCCCGACGTGTGGCGCTCGGAATCCGCGGCGCTGCCGCTGACCTACGAGTTCGCTCCGGGGTCCACGACAGACGGTGTCACGGTCGACGTGCCGCTGCCGATGCTCGGCCAGGTGCGCCCCGAAGACTTCGACTGGCAGGTGCCGGGCCTGCGCTTCGACCTCGTGGTCGCGCTGATCCGCTCACTGCCCAAGGCGATCCGCACCAACTTCGTGCCGGCTCCTGACTTCGCCCGCGCCGCGCTGGCCGGCGTCACACCGACGACGGGCGTGTCCCTGATCGAGGCGGTCACCCGCGAACTGCGTCGGATGACCGGCGTGACGGTGCCGCACGACGCCTGGGACCTGTCGCGGGTGCCCGACCACCTGAAACTGACCTACCGGGTGGTCGACGGCGACCGCGAGGTGGCCCGCGGCAAGGACCTGGCGGCGTTGCAGGCCCAACTCAAGGCCGAGGTCCGCGCGACGGTCACCGCGGCCGCGCCCGGCATCGCCCGCTCGGGCCTGACGTCCTGGGACTTCGGCCCGCTCCCCCGCACCCTGGAGCAGGACCGGGCCGGCTTCCGGGTCACCGCCTACCCGGCGCTGGTCGACGAGGGCACCACGGTCGGCGTCGAGGTCTTCGACACGGCGGGCGAGCAGGCCGCCGCGATGATCGCCGGCACGCGCCGGCTGTTGTTGCTGACGCTGCCCAACCCGGCCACGTTCCTGCAGGGCCGGCTGACCAACCAGCAGAAGCTGGCCCTGAGCCGCAACCCGCACCGCAGCGTGCCGGAACTGTTGCGCGACGCGGCCGGCGCGGCGGTCGACCGCCTCGTCGCCCAGGCCGGCGGCCCGGCCTGGGACCCGGACGGCTTCGCCGCCCTGCGCGACCAGGTGCGGGCCGACCTGGTCGACACGGTGGTCGCGGTGGTCGCCCGGGTCGAACGGGCCCTGGCCGCGCAACACGCCGCCGAACTGCGCATCTCCCGGATGTCCTCATTGGACGCGCTGGCCGCGCTGACCGACGTGCGGGCCCAACTGTCGGCCCTGATCTACCCCGGCTTCATCACCGCGACCGGCTGGACCCACCTCGGCGACCTGCCGCGCTACCTGGCCGCCGTCGAACGCCGCCTGGACAGGCTGGGCCAGGACCCGGCCCGCGACCGCGCCGGCCAGGCCCGGATCGCCCAGGTCCAGAAGGAATACGACGCCATGCAGGCGGCGCTGCCACCGAGCCGCCGCCGAGCCGAGGCCGTGGTCGAGATCCGCTGGATGATCGAAGAACTCCGGGTCAACATCTTCGCCCAGGCCCTCGGCACTCCCTACCCGGTCTCCGAACAACGCATCTACAAGGCCATGGACGCCGCCGAAGCCGGTTAGGAAATTCGAACCCGGTTGGCTTGGGTTCGCGAACCCGCACGGAGGTCGGGTAGGTGCTCCAGCGCGTACATGAGAGCACCCGATCCGGCCGAGAACCGCTTGCCGGTAGCGGGCACAAGGCCGAGGCCGAACCGCAGTGTCACGCCGCCAGTCGGTGGGTCAGGAAGTCTTCCCACGTGAGGCTACCGACCGCCCGGTCCGGCGTCAGGTTGGCGCCGGCCCGGTACGCGCGGGCCGCGGCGCCGGGCGCCGGCATCGGGATGATCGGGCGGCGGCGACCGGTCGCCTTCAGGTAGGAACGGGCCAGGTCGGCGAAGGCGTAGACGCGGGGCCCGCCGTAGTCCGGCACCAGGCCCTGCGGCTCGCCGAGCGCGAGTTCGACCAGCCGGGCCGCGACCTCGTCGGCTGCGATCGGCTGGGCCTTCAGGCCGGCGGGCGCAGGCACCACGGGCAGCTTCGCCAGCGCCTTCACGGTCGTGAAGATCAGCTCGTGGAACTGGGTCGCGCGCAGTGTCGAGTAGGGAACGCCGGAGGCGACCACGATCTCCTCCGCCAGCCGCTTCGCCTCGACGTAGCCGAACATGGCCCGGTCGGCCGCGCTCTTCACCGGGGTGCGGTCGGCGCCGACGACCGAGATGTAGACCACATGCTCGACGCCGGCCTTCGCCGCCGCGGCCATCAGGTGCCGGGCCTTGACGTCGTCGCCCTTCTGGCTGCCGGCCAGGTGCACGATGGTGCCGACACCCTCGACCGCGGCCTCCGCGCCGGCACCGCTGGCCAGGTCACCGACCACGTAGCTGATCCCGTCTGCGGCCGGCCGCGCCGTGCGGGTGAGCACCCGGACCTGGCTGCCCTTCTCCAGCAGGCGGGGCACGACCAACTGGCCGAGGGTGCCCGTACCGCCGGTGACCAGGATGGGGGTTTTCATGATGTTCCTCCGGTTCGCTGGGTTTGTAGCCTCGCTCTTCTACCGGTATGACACGTGGTGGCGAGAGGATGTGACCGGTGGACGAAACCGAGTTGGCGCGACTTTTCGAGGAGCACCGCGGCCGCCTGAGGGCGGTGGCCTACCGGATGCTCGGCTCGTTGAGCGAGGCCGACGACGCGGTCCAGGAGACCTGGCTCCGGCTCGCCCGCACCGACATCGCCGAGGTGAGCAACCTGGGCGGTTGGCTGACCACGGTGGTCGGCCGGATCTGCCTCAACATGCTGCGCTCCCGGGGCACCCGGGCGGAGCTTCCGCTCGACACGCACCTCCCTGACCCGGTGGTCAGCCCGGCCGAGGGCGTCGGCCCCGAAGACCAGGCGTTGCTCGCCGACGCGGTCGGGCTGGCACTGCTGGTCGTGCTCAACACGCTGAACCCGGCCGAGCGGCTGGCCTTCGTACTCCATGACATGTTCGCCGTGGCCTTCGACGAGATCGCGCTGATCGTCGACCGCACCCCGGCGGCCACCCGGCAGTTGGCCAGCCGGGCCCGGCGCCGGGTGCAGGAGTCCGCGCCGGAACCCGACGCCGACCTGGCCCGCCAGCGCGAGGTGGTCGACGCGTTCTTCGCCGCCTCGCGGGCCGGCGACTTCGACGCGCTCGTCGCCGTGCTCGACCCCGACGTGGTGCTGCGCGCCGACGGCGGTGCCGGCCGGCCGGCGTTCTCCGCGATCATCCGCGGCGGCGTCGCGGTGGCCAGCCAGGCGAAGACAGCGAAACAACTCGCGCCCTACGTCAAACACGCGCTCATCAACGGCACGCCCGGTGCCGTCATCGCGCCGCGCGACCAGGTGGTCTCGATCATGTCCTTCGTGGTCCGCGGCGGCCTGATCACCGAGATCCACGTGCTCGGCGACCCGCACCGGCTGCGCGCGCTCGACCTGGCGGCCTGGCTCGACTGACCGGAGAATGCCGGGCATGGAGTTGATCGCGTCCGGCCGGGAGGCCGACGTCTACGCGCTGGGCCCCGACCGGGTGCTGCGCCGCTACCGGCATGGCGGCGACAGCGCACCCGAGGCCGAGGTGATGGCCTACCTGACCGGGGCCGGCTACCCGGCGCCGATCGTCTACGACGCCGACGGCCCGGACCTGGTCATGGAACGGCTCGACGGCCCGACCCTGCTGTCGGCGGCGCTGGCCGGCGAGTCAACCCCCGACGCCGTGGCGGCGGTGATCGCCGACCTGCACGAGCGCCTGCACGCGCTGCCGCCCCGCATCGCCGCCGACCCCGGCGACCGGATCCTGCACCTCGACCTGCACCCGGACAACGTCATGCTGACCGCCCGGGGCCCGGTGGCGATCGACTGGCGTAACGCCACCGAGGGCCCGCCCGACCGCGACGTGGCGATGAGCCTGCTGATCCTGGCCCAGGTCACGCTCTGGCCGCTCGATCCGGCCGTGACGGCCGCGGCCCGGCAGACGCTCACCGCGCTGGCCGCGTCGCTGAAGCCGCCGTCGCCGGACGCGGTCGCCTGGGTGCTGGCCATGCGCCGGGCCAACCCGACGATGAGCGAGGCCGAGTTGGCGCAACTCGACCGGGCGGTGGCGCTCGTCCGACCCGAACCGGTGGCCTAGCGGCCCGCACGGGCCGACCTGAGCCGGAAGAACCGCGCGAAATGCCTTTAACGCCAGCCGTAGTCGTGGCGGAGCCGGGCCGCGATCCGGTCGAAGCGGCCCCGGTCGAGGACGGAGCCCTCGCGCCGGATGCCGGTCTCGTGCACGGTCAGCACCCGGTCGAGCCGCACCCAGCTCGGCCGCGAGTCGCGGTCCCAGGAGCCGGTGCCGAGCGCGAGCCAGCCGTGCTGGCCGTCGCGGCGCTCGTTGCTGGAGAGCATCAGGCCGAGCATCGTGCGGCCCCGGCGGCCGACCACCACGACCGGGCGGTCCTTTCCCTGGCGCGGGTCTTCCTCGTAGGGCACCCAGGTCCACACGACCTCGCCCGGGTCGGCGCGGCCGTCGAGCTCCGGCGAGTAGTCGAGCATCCGGTCTTCGCGCCGGCGCAGCGGAGCCGGCATCCGCCGCTGCTGCCGCACCGAACCGGTCGGCACCATCCGCGCCGGGGTGGGACGCCCGAACATGCGGGCCGCCGCTTCGCGCCAAGGTTTCACGTTCGGACACTCTACGGACAAACGTCGGCGAGGATCACGTCCCGCAGCGCCGACGCGGCGTGGGTCAGCGAGACACCCCGGCGCTGGGCGAGCGCGATCGTCCGGCGCAGGCCCGGTGGTGCCAGCGGCACGGCGCGCAGGCCGGGGCGGTTGGCCAGCACCATCTCCGGCACCACGGCCAGGCCCAGGCCGGCCTCGACGAACTCGAGCACCGCGTCGAGCTCGCCGCCCTCGACCGCGAACGTCGGCTCGAAGCCCGCCCGGCGGCAGGCGTCGAGGGCGTCGTCGCGCAGGTTGTAGCCGGGCCGGAACATCACCAGCGGCCGGTCGCGCAGGTCGTCGACGCGCATCGGGTCGGGCAGCACCGTACGCACCGCCGCCGCCACGACCAGCGCCTCCTCCAGGATCGGCGCGGCCTCCAACGCGGGGTCGATGCCGGTCGCGGGCAGCACCACCAGGGCCAGGTCGAGCTCGCCGTGCGAGAGCGACCGGACCAGCTCCTGCGAGCCGCCCTCGGCCACCCGCAGCTCGATGCCGGGATGGGCGGTGTGGAAGCGGCGCAGCACCCGCGGCGCGAGCGAGGTGCACAGGCTCGGCGTCGCACCGAGCCGCACCCGGCCGCTGGTCAGGCCGACCAGGTTTCGCACTTCGCGGTGAGCGGTCTCGGCGTCGGCCAGGATCCGTTGTGCCAGCGGCAGCAGCGCCTCGCCGGCCGGGGTCAGCTCCACCTCGGACGGCAGGCGGGTGAACAGCGGCGCCCCGAGCTCGGCTTCGAGGCTGTGAATCTGCTTACTGAGTGAGGGCTGCGCCACACCGACAGCGACGGCCGCTTGGGTGAAATGTCGTAGTTCGGCCACCGCCACGAAGGATCGCAGCTGCTCCAGGCGCATATTGATAGCTTAACGCTATTGACACCAGTATCGCCATGCATTGGACGCATCATGTGAGGTCAACCTAGCGTCGGCAGCATGGTGGCAGCGGCGACACGTACAAAGGCGATCTACCGGTCGACGGTGGGCGCCAAGGCCGTCATGGCCGTATCCGGCCTGCTCCTGCTGCTGTTCCTGGTCGCGCACATGGTAGGCAACCTCAAAATCTTCTTCGGTGCCGACTCGTTCGACAACTACGCGCACTGGCTGCGCACGATCGGCTATCCGGTGGTCCCGCACGTCTGGTACCTCTGGATCCAGCGCGGCGTGCTCACCGCCGCGGTGATCGGGCACGCATGGGCGGCCACCACGCTCGCGCTGCGCGCCAAGCGCGCCCGCCCGGTCGCCTACGCCCACCGCCCCAAGGTGCAGGGCAGCTACGCGGCCCGCACGATGCGCTGGGGCGGCGTGATCATCCTGCTGTTCATCGTCTGGCACCTGCTCGACCTGACCGCCGGCACGGTCAACCCGGTCGGCGACGCGGCGCATCCCTACGCCAACGTCGTCGCCGACTTCGCGCCGAGCCGCTGGCCGGTCACCCTCTTCTACGCGCTGGCCATCGTCGCGATCGGTTTCCACGTACGCCATGGCCTGTTCAGTGCCCTGCGCACGCTCGGACAGCGCACCGCGAAAGGCGAGCGGCGGGCCCGGGTGGCCGCGCTCGCCTTCGCGATCCTCCTCAGCGCCGGCTTCCTCGTGGTGCCGTTCGCTGTTCTCGTCGGATGGGTGGGACCCGCATGACGTACCCGGGTGAGTTCTTCGTCGACGGCGAGCCGATCGCCGACACCGCGGCGCCGGACGGCCCGCTCGCGGAGCGGTGGACCAGGCGGCGCTCCACCGGCCGGCTGGTCAACCCGGCCAACCGGCGCCGGCTCGACGTGATCGTGGTGGGCAGCGGCCTGGCCGGCGGCTCGGCCGCGGCGACGCTCGGTGAGCTCGGCTACCGGGTGCGCTGCTACTGCTACCAGGACAGCCCGCGGCGGGCGCACTCGATCGCCGCGCAGGGCGGGATCAACGCTGCGAAGAACTACCGCAACGACGGCGACTCGGTCGAGCGGCTCTTCCACGACACCATCAAGGGCGGCGACTTCCGGTCGCGCGAGTCCAACGTCTACCGGCTGGCCGAGGTCTCCGTCGAGATCATCGACCAGTGCGTGGCGCAGGGCGTGCCGTTCGCCCGCGAGTACGGCGGCCTGCTCGACACCCGATCGTTCGGCGGCGCCCAGGTCTCCCGCACGTTCTACGCCCGCGGCCAGACGGGCCAGCAACTCCTGCTCGGCGCCTACCAGGCGCTGGAACGGCAGGTGAACGCCGGCACGGTCGCCATGCACACCCGGCACGAGATGCTCGACCTGATCGTGGTCGACGGACGGGCCCGCGGGATCGTGGTGCGCGACCTGGAGACCGGCGCGGTCACCGTCGACCTGGCCGACGCGGTGGTGCTGGCCAGCGGCGGCTACGGCAACGTGTTCTACCTGTCGACCAACGCCAAGGGCTGCAACGTCACCGCGAGCTGGCGGGCGCACCGGCGGGGGGCGTTGTTCGCCAACCCCGCGTACACCCAGATCCACCCGACCTGCATCCCGGTCTCGGGCGAACACCAGTCCAAGCTGACGCTGATGAGCGAGTCGCTGCGCAACGACGGCCGGGTGTGGGTGCCGCAACAGGCCGGCGACACCCGATCGCCGGGCGACATCCCCGAGGACGAGCGCGACTACTTCCTGGAACGGCGTTATCCGGCGTACGGGAACCTGGTGCCCCGTGACATCGCCTCCCGGGCGACGAAGGCGGTCTGCGACGAGGGCCGCGGTGTCGGCCCCGGCGGGCGCGGCGTCTACCTCGACTTCGCCGACGCGCTGTCCCGGCTGGGTCGGCCGGCGGTCGAAGCCAAATACGGCAACCTTTTCGAGATGTACGAGCGGATCACCGGCGAAGACCCCTACGTGACGCCGATGCGGATCTACCCCGCCGTGCACTACACGATGGGCGGGCTCTGGGTCGACTACGACCTGCGCTCGACGATCCCCGGCCTGTTCGTGATCGGCGAGGCCAACTTCTCCGACCACGGCGCCAACCGGCTCGGCGCGTCGGCGCTGATGCAGGGCCTCGCCGACGGCTATTTCGTGCTGCCCAACACGATCGGCGCCTACCTCGCCGACGGCCCGTTCCAGAAGCTGACGCCCAAGCACCCGGCCGTGGTCGAGGCCCGCACGGCGGTCGCCGACCGGGTGCAGAAGCTGCTCACGATCGACGGCGACCGCTCGGTGGACTCGTTCCACCGCGAGCTCGGCAAGATCATGTGGGAGTACTGCGGCATGGAGCGCACCGACGCCGGGCTGCGCAAGGCGATCGAGCTGATCCGGTCGCTGCGCGCCGAGTTCTGGGCGCGGGTCAAGGTCCCCGGCACCGGCGCCGAGCTCAACCAGTCGCTGGAACGGGCCGGCCGGGTCGCCGACTTCTTCGAGTTGGCCGAGCTGATGTGCATCGACGCGCTGCACCGCACCGAGTCGTGCGGCGGCCACTTCCGGGCCGAGTCGCAGACCCCCGACGGCGAGGCGCTGCGGAACGACGACGAGTTCTCCTACGTGGCCGCGTGGGAGTTCGGCGAGCAGCCGGTGCTGCACAAAGAGGCCCTGACCTTCGAGTACGAGAAACCCAGCCAGCGGAGCTACTCGTGAAACTGACCCTGCGCATCTGGCGCCAGCAGGACCGCGAGACCCGCGGTTCGATGGTGTCCTACAAGGTCGATGACATCTCGCCGGACATGTCGTTCCTCGAGGTCCTCGACGTGCTCAACGAGCAGCTCACCACGGCCGGCGAGGAGCCGGTGGCGTTCGACCACGACTGTCGCGAGGGCATCTGCGGCGCCTGCGGAATGGTCATCAACGGCGTGGCGCACGGCCCGCAGAAGCTGACCACCGCCTGCCAGTTGCACATGCGCCATTTCAAGGACGGCGACACGATCGACGTCGAGCCGTGGCGGGCCCGGGCCTTCCCGGTGGTCAAGGACCTGGTCGTCGACCGCGGCGCGTTCGACCGCATCATCCAGGCCGGCGGCTACATCTCGGCACCGACCGGCAGCGCCCCGGACGCGCACGCCACCCCGGTGCCGAAGCCGGCCGCGGACGCCGCGTTCGAGGCGGCGGCCTGCATCGGCTGCGGCGCGTGCGTGGCGGCGTGCCCCAATGGCTCGGCGATGCTGTTCACCGCCGCGAAGGTCGCCCACCTCGGCGCCCTGCCCCAGGGCCAGCCGGAACGGGCCGGCCGCGCGACCGCGATGCTGGCCGCGCACGACGCGGCCGACTTCGGCGGCTGCACCAACACCGGCGAGTGCACCGCGGTCTGCCCGAAGGGCATCCCGCTGACCGTGATCGGCTCCCTCAACCGCGACGTCCTCGGCTCCGCCATCCACAAGGTTTGACCTAGAGCGCGCTCCAACTCCTAGTGTTCTGGCTGATCACCAGAACGAAGGAGCCGGATCGTGAGCGAGAGAACCTCCCGTCAGGAGCGTTTCGACCAGGGCAAGGAAATACTCGACCGGATCGACGGCGAGGCCGGCGCGAAGGTCATCGAGGCGCTGGCCGACATCGCGCCGGAGTTGGGGCACCAGGTCGTGGCCTGGGGGTTCGGCGAGATCTATGCCCGGCCCGGCCTGGAGCCCCGCGACCGTCAGCTGGTGACGCTCGGAATGCTGACCGCCCTCGGGGGCTGCGAGCCGCAACTGGACGTGCACGTCAACGCCGCACTCAACGTCGGCCTGACGCCGCAGCAGATCATCGAGGTCTTCCTGCACTCGGCGGTCTACTGCGGCTTCCCGCGCGCCCTCAACGCCGTGTTCGCGGCCAAGAAGGTCTTCGCGGACCGCGGCCTGCTCCCGGTCGCGTAGCCGCGACGACCGCTCGGCGAACCGCCGAACCGCGACCTAGGCAAGTGCCAGGCCGCTGTGTAGGCGGGCCTTGGTGGCGGGGTCGGCGAATGACGCGTCGATCGAGGTGCGGGCCAGATCGGCCAGGTCGTCGGCGGTCCAGGCGAACTCGCGGGCCGCGGCCGCGTACTCGTCGCGCAGGGTGGTGTGGATCATTTCCGGGATGTCGGTGTTGAGGGTGACCGCCAGGCCGGCCGCGCGGAGCCGGGGCAGCGGGTGCTCCGCCAGCGACGGCGCGAACCCGAGCGCCACGTTGGAGGTCGGGCAGACCTCCAGCGGGATGCCGCGTTCGCGGACCTCGGCCACCAGGTCGGGGTCGTCGAGCACGCGGATGCCGTGGCCCAGGCGCTCCGCCAGGCCGACGTCGAGGGCCTCGCGGATGCTGGCCGGACCGGCCGCCTCGCCGGCGTGGTGGACGACGTGCAGGCCGGCCTCGCGGGCCTCGGCGAAGACCGCCGCGAACGGGGCCGCCGGAAAATCCTCGTCGCCGGCCAGGCCGACACCGACGACACCGTCGTGCTTGCGGGCCAGGTCGAGAGTGCGCCAGGCCCGCTCGACCGAGCGGCGCCGGGACGTGTCGAGGATGACCCGCCAGGCCAGGCCGTGGCGTTCGCCGCCCTCGGCCAGGCCGTCGAGCACCGCGGACAGGGGCATGTCGAGGTCGCCCAGGCGCTCGCCGTGTGCGGCCGCGGTGAAGGAGACCTCGACGTAGCCGACGCCCTGGGCGACCTGGTCGGCGCAGAACTCGACGGCGACCCGGCGGAAGTCGTCGGGGGTGCGAAGGATCTCGCGGACGAGGTGGTTCTGGTCGAAGAAGTCGGTGAACGACGTGAAGCGGTGCGCGCCGCCGCGCAGGTGGTCGGGGAACGCGATGCCGTTGGCGGCCGCGATCTCGGCCAGGGTCGCCCAGCGGACCGCACTCTCCAGGTGGACGTGCAGGTGTGCGACGGGCGGCAACTCGGTCATGGCCTGGGCAGACTAGCCGCAGTGGCGGCCCGGGCGCCGCTGGTTTTCGGGGCCGGGCGTCAGCGCTGGCGGCCGCGTAGCCGGTTGGCGAGTTGCTGAAGCCGGCGCTGGTTCTCCGGTTTGCTGAGTTGCGCCTGACCCTGCCGCACGAGCTTCTGCCCGCGGGGGCTGCGCAGGAAGTCGCGGAGCCGGTCTGCCATCGATGCCATGGTTCATTCTCGCCGAGATCGTGACGAAGCGCAGCGGTAAACCGGTTGCCACGCCGGGCCGTCTGGCCGAATATCGTCGCGATGATCATTGACGCCGATCTCGTCCGCACCCTGGTCGCCGAGCAGTTCCCGCAGTGGGCCGACCTGCCGGTGCGGCCGGTCGCGGTCGGCGGCAACGACAACCGGACCTTCCACCTCGGCGACGCGATGTCGGTGCGACTGCCCAGCGCCGAGGGCTATGTGGCGAGCGTGGCCAAGGAGCAGCGCTGGCTGCCGGTGCTCGCGCCGCACCTGCCGCAACCGATTCCCGTCCCGCTCGCCCAGGGCCGGCCCGGCGCCGGCTATCCGTGGCCGTGGTCGGTCAACCGCTGGCTCGACGGTGACACCGCCAGCCGGGAGACGATCACCGACCTGACCGCGTTCGCGGTCGACCTCGCCCGTTTTCTGGCCGCGCTGCAGGCCGTCGACACCGGCGGCGAACCCGCAGCCGGCGAGCACAGCTTCTGGCGGGGCGCCGGGCTGCACCACTACGACGACGAGACCCGGCGGGCGATCGCGGCCCTTGACGGGCAGGTGGACGCCGCGGCGGCCACCGGCGAGTGGGAGGCCGCGCTGGCCGCCGAGTGGCACGGCGAGCCGGTCTGGTTCCACGGCGACGTCGCCAACGGCAACCTGCTGGTCCGCGACGGCCGGCTCGCGGGAGTCATCGACTTCGGCACGTCCGGCGTCGGCGACCCGGCCTGCGACCTGGTGATCGCCTGGACCTTCCTGGACGCCGCGTCCCGGAGCGCCTTCCGCACCGCCCTGCGCACCGACGACGCCACCTGGCAACGCGGCCGCGGCTGGGCGCTCTGGAAAGCCCTGATCCTGCTGGCCGCAGACGCGGGCCACGCCGGTGCCGCCGCGCAGATCGACCTGATCCTCGCCACCGCGGCGCGGGCCGTGCGTCGCTAGGCGGTCCGCGGCTCGGTCGACTCGGCCTGGATCTGTGCCGCCGCGTGGCCGAATGCCAGCAGGGCGACCAGCAGGTCGTGCTGGGCCCGGTGCGGCATCCGGTCGAGCACCGCCTGCACCGCTTGGGCGCGGCGTTCGCGCAGTTCGCGCAGCACCGTCGCGCCGGCGGCGGTCAGCACGAGGCGCACCTCGCGCCGGTCGCGCTCGTCGGCCGCCCGGCGCAGCAAACCGACCGCCTCCAGCCGGTCGCAGAGCCGGCTGGCCGACGAGGGCACCACGTCAAGGATCTCGGCGAGCCGGTTGACGTTGGTGTCCGGCCGCACGTTGATGATCGATAAAACCCGGACCTGGGTCGGCGAGACCGGCGACTCCTGACGCGTGCGCGCCGCCTCCAGGACGCTGACCAGCGCCTCAGAGGCCGCCTCGATGGAACTGGCCAGGTTCGCCGCGCGGTCCATTCCGTCGCGCCTCCGTTGACAAGACGCTGACTTACCCTGGCGCCGCCTCGACCATGCGCTCCGGAGTGGTCTGATCCACAACGCCCGCGGTCCCGTCGACGGGATGGGTGCGGTCCAGGCAGACGATCACCGCGTCGTCTTCGAGCTCGATGTCGCCGTGATAGTCGTGCAATGCCCGCATCACCGCGCCGATCGCCTGGGCGGGCGGGGAGAGCCGGGCCGACCGGAAGGCGGCGGCCAGGTGCCGCTGGCCATAGGACTCGCGGCCGCCGGGCGCCGCGCAGTGGACGCCGTCGCTGACCACGAACAGCCGGTCGCCGACGGACAGTTCGAAGGTCTGCACGCCATAGCGGTTCTCCTCGAACATGCCCAACGGCAGTTGCTCCTCCAGCACGACCGGAGCGACCGCGCCGTCCCGGACCCGCCAGGCCCGCGGCGAGCCGGCGTCGACCGCCTTCACGTGGCCGCTGCCGGCGTCGTACTCCAGCAACAGCGCCTCGATCGGCCGCGTGCCGCGATGGGCCGCGAACAGCGTGTCCGACGCGAGTTCGGCCTGTTCGACGAGCGTGCCGCCGGACCGGCGGGCGTTGCGCATCGCGTTGACCGCGAGCGAGGTCAACGCCGAGGCGGCGAGCCCGGTGCCGTTGCCGTTGACCACCGTCACGGTCAACCGGCCGCGGTTGACCGCCCAGTCGAAGTTGTCGCCGGAGGTGCGGTAGGCCGGCTCCAACTGGCCGGCCAGCACGTAGCCATGATCGGTCACACACCGCCCGGGCAGCAGGTCCCACTGCATCTCGGCGGCCATCGAGAGGCGCTGGCGGCGCCGGGCCAAGCGGTAGCGGTCGGTGTCACGGTCGGCCGCCCGCAACGCGACCGCCAGGTCGTCGGCGATCGCGCGACAGTGCCGCACCGTGGCGTCGTCGGGCCGCGCCGGAAAGTCGGCGACCAGGATGCCGAGGCGCTCACCCCAGACCGTGAGCGGGACATACTGGCGTACGCCCGGCGTCTCGGGCACGTCCTCGACCATCGGCTCCTGGCGGGCGAAGCAGCGCGCGGCGAAGGTCTGCTCGGCCAGCAGGCCCTGGGTCGGGTCGTCGGGGCGCAACACCGGCCACAGGCCGGCGATCCGGTAGTCGGCCAGCAGCACGTCGGCGCGCAGCCCACCCAGCTCGGAACGGACGTGGTGGTCGACGACCTCGACCAGGGCGTCGGGCGCGACATCGCGTAGTCGCTCGGCCAGCATCACGTACCTCCCTCGGTGTGGCTTCTACCCACTGGCCACGTGAAACGAACCGGTCCGGCAGAATGCCGGACGTGACCGACCAGATCCAGGCAGCAGCTCCGTCCGTCTCCGCGCGGATCGCCGACGAGTTGGGCGTCCGCGAATCCCAGGTCAGCTCCGCAGTCGAATTGCTCGACGGCGGCGCCACGGTGCCGTTCGTGGCCCGCTACCGCAAGGAGGCCACCGGCGGGCTCGACGACACCCAGCTGCGCACCCTCGAAGAACGGTTGCGCTATCTGCGCGAGCTCGACGAGCGGCGCGACGCGATCGTCGATTCGATCCGGTCACAGGGCAAGCTCGACGCCGACCTCGAGGCGCAGATCCGCGCCGCCGACTCGAAGGCCCGGCTGGAAGACATCTACCTGCCGTTCAAGCCCAAGCGCCGGACCAAGGCCCAGATCGCCCGCGAGGCCGGCCTGGAGCCGCTGGCCGATCTGCTCTTCGCCGACCCGACGCGCGACCCGCAGGCCGAGGCCGCGGCCTTCGTCGACGCTGACAAGGGCGTCGCCGACCCGGCCGCCGCGCTCGACGGTGCCCGGTCGATCCTGGTCGAGCGGTTCGCGGAGGACGCGGACCTGATCGGCACGCTGCGCGAGCAGGTCTGGGAGCGCGGCCGGATGCGCGGCAAGGTCAAGCCCGGCAAGGAGGAGGCGGGCGCGAAGTTCAGCGACTACTTCGACTTCGCCGAGCCACTGACCTCGCTGCCGTCACACCGGATCCTCGCGCTGTTCCGCGGCGAGAAGGAGGAGGTGCTCGACCTCATCCTGGAGCCCGACGCCGCCGAGGCCGACGCCGTCGCGGCCGGCACGCTGGCCACCGGGCCGGTGCTCTACGAGCAGCGGATCGCCAGCCACTTCGGCATCGCCGACCAGGGCCGGCCGGCCGACCGCTGGCTGCTCGACACGGTCCGCTGGGCCTGGCGCACCCGGATCGTCGTACACCTGGACATGTCCCTGCGGATGCGGTTGTTCCAGGCGGCGGAAGACGAGGCCGTGCGGGTGTTCGCGGCCAACCTGCGCGACCTGCTGCTGGCCGCGCCCGCCGGCACCCGCGCCACGATGGGCCTCGACCCGGGGTTCCGCACCGGCGTGAAGGTGGCGGTGGTCGACCCGACCGGCAAGGTGCTGGCGACCGACACGATCTACCCGCACGTGCCGGCCAACAAGTGGGACGCGGCCCTCGCTTCCCTGGCCAAGCTGGCGCAGGAGCACAGCGTCGACCTGATCGCGATCGGCAACGGCACCGCGTCGCGGGAGACCGACAAGCTGGCCGCCGACCTGATCGCGAAGAACCCTTCGCTCAACCTGACCAAGGTGATGGTCTCCGAGGCGGGTGCCTCGGTCTATTCGGCATCGGCGTACGCCGCCTCGGAACTGCCCGGCATGGACGTCTCGCTGCGCGGTGCGGTGTCGATCGCCCGCCGCCTCCAGGACCCGCTGGCCGAGCTCGTGAAGATCGATCCGAAGTCGATCGGGGTCGGCCAGTACCAGCACGACATCTCCGAGGCCAAGCTGTCACGCTCGCTCGACGCGGTGGTCGAAGACTGCGTCAACGGCGTCGGGGTCGACGTCAACCTGGCGTCGGCGCCGCTGCTGTCGCGGGTGTCGGGCATCGGCGAGTCGCTGGCGGCCAACATCGTCGCGCACCGCGAGGCCAACGGCCCGTTCCGCGACCGCACAGCCCTCAAGGAGGTGCCGCGGCTCGGCCCGAAGGCGTTCGAGCAGTGCGCGGGCTTCCTGCGGATCGCCGGCGGCGACGACCCGCTCGACGCGTCGTCGGTGCACCCGGAGGCCTACCCGGTGGTCCGGCGGATCCTGGCGTCGGTCGGCACCGACCTGCCGGCGCTGATCGGCAACGGCACGCTGCTGCGGGGCCTGCGGCCCGGCGACTTCGCCGACGCGGTGTTCGGCGTCCCGACCGTCACCGACATCCTGCGCGAGTTGGAGAAGCCAGGGCGCGACCCGCGACCGGCGTTCAAGACCGCGACGTTCGCCGAGGGCGTCGAGAAGATCGGCGACCTGGTCGCCGGCATGGTGCTCGAGGGCGTGGTGACCAACGTGGCCGCGTTCGGCGCGTTCGTCGACGTCGGCGTGCACCAGGACGGCCTCGTGCACGTCTCGGCGATGTCGAAGACGTTCGTCAAGGACCCGCGCGAGGTGGTCAAGCCCGGCGACGTGGTGAAGGTCAGGGTGCTCGACGTCGACGTGCCGCGCAAGCGGATCTCGCTGACGCTGCGGCTCGACGAGGAGAGTCCCGCGGGGACGCCGCGCGGCGGCGGCGGTGGCGGTGGCAACCGGGGCGCGGGCCGCGAGGGCGGCGGCGACCGCCAGCAGGGCCGGCCGCGTCAGGGCGGCAGCGGAGCCAGCGGCCGTGACGGCGGCGGCCGGCGCGGCGCTCAGGGCGGCGGCCGGCAGGGCGCTGGCGCCGGCCAAGGCGGTAGCGGCGGCCAAGGCGGTAGCGGCGGCCAAGGCGGTAGCGCCGGCCAAGGCGGCGCTGGCGCTCAGGGCGGCGCCGGCCGGCAGGGCGGTGGCGGCGGGCAAGGCGGTAGCGGCCGAGGCGGCGCCGGCGCTCAGGGCGGCGGTGGCCGGCAAGGCGGTAGCGGTGGCCAAGGCGGCCGGCAAGGCGGTGGCGGCGGCCAGGGCGGCCGGCAAGGCGGTGGCGGCGGCGGTCAGGGCGGCGGGCGCCAGGGCGGCGGCCGGCCGGCGGCGCCGGTCAACAGCGCCATGGCCGACGCGCTGCGCAAGGCCGGGCTGCTCTGAGGCTCAACCCTCGTCGTCGTCGCCGTCGCTGTTGAACGGGATCAGGAGCCGCAGCAACTGACGCCGGACCAGTTCGTCGACGTGCTCCTTGTTGCGGTCGCGGAGCACCTCGCCGCGGAGGTCGCGGGCCTTGTCGGCGGCGTCGCGACCGCGGGAGACGGCCTCGCGGAGGTCGTCGAGGCGATCCTCGATCCGCTTGGCGGCCTTCTCGTCGACCTTGCCGTCGTCGACCGCCTGGGCGAGCGCCGCCTCGAACTGGTCGAGCACCTCGTCGCGGTCGGCCGGGGCGGTCGGCGTGGGCGGGTCGGTCGTCGGCGCGGCCTCGACGTCGCCCCCGACCGGTGGCTGTGGGCTGGCGCCCGCCTGTGCCACTCCCCCGCCGCCGGGCGTGGTGCCGCCGGACGGGCTGGCCACGATCGCCAGCACGATCGCGACCACCACGATCACCGCGGCGAGCGCGCCGATGGCCACGGCGCGCATCGGCCCGCGGGGCCCGGCGGCCCAGGCACCGGCACCGGCACCGGCACCGGCACCGGCACCGGCACCCACGATGGCGCCTTGATCGGGATGGTCGAGGCGGCTGAGCGCGGTCGTCGGCGCGGCGACCACCGCGCGGCCGGACGCCGGCGCGGTGGCCAGGCCGGTCAGCGCCCCGGCCAACTCCGCGGCCGACGGCCGGAGCGAGGGGTCGGCGGCCAGGCACGCGGTGCCGATGCGGGTCAGTGCCGCCGGCACGCCCGGCAGCACCGGGAAGCTGGCCACGCCGCGGCTGGACTCGGGCCGCCGGCCCACCAGCGCCTCGGCGAGCAGCACGCCGACGCTGTAGACGTCGCCGGCCGCCGTCGGCTCGGCGCCGGCCAGGCGCTCGGGCGCGAGGTAGCCGAGGGTGCCGTAGCGGACCTTGTCGTCGGAGCTGACCCCGGCCAGCCCGGCGATGCCGAAGTCGAGGATCTTGACGCCGGTCGCCGTCAGCATCACGTTGCCCGGCTTGATGTCGCAGTGCACCACGCCGGCCGCGTGCGCGGCGGCCAGCCCGGCGGCCACCTGGGCCGCGATCGACGCCGCGTCGGGCCAGGACAGCGGGCCGGCGGTCAGCCGCTCGGCCAGGTCGTTGCCCTCGACCAGCTCCATCACCAGGTAGGGCGCCAGCCGGCCGCGGGGCAGGGCGGCCTCGCCGTAGTCGTACACCCGGGTGATGTTGGGGTGGGTCAGACCGGCGGCGGCGCGCGCCTCGCGATGGGTGGCGATCCGGATCGTGGTGTCGCTGCCGACCGACGGGTCGAGCACCTTGACGGCGACGGGACGGCCCAGGACGGTGTCGTCGGCCCGCCAGACCTCAGCCATCCCGCCCACACCGATCCGCGCGACCAGCAGGAAGCGGTCGTGCAGGCGTAGGCCGGGCGCAAGCGTCGACATAGCGCCCACCATCGTACGGACTGGTCGCGACGCGGGGCCTGAGCCCGGGAACTCAGACCCCAACCGTTACGTCGGCCAGCGGCCGGTCAGCCGCTTGACGCCCGCCGCGCCGCCGCGGTCGACCGCGGCCTTGACCAGGGCGAAGATGGCGCCCTGGAGCGCCGCGGCAGCGAGCACCTCGCCCCAGCCGCGCTCCTCGTCGGTGGCGTTCGGCGCGTCGGAGTCGCCGGCGACCTGCTTCCACACCTGCTTGAACACCAGGCCGGCGATGCCGCCGGCCGCGACGCCGAGCAGGATGCCCACCGGCTTGTAGACCAACTTGCCCATTGGTGCCTCGCCTCCGGGGGGTGTTCGTCGATGTGGCGAGGGGATTTGCCCCGCCGCCAGAGCGCTAAACCCGGGCCGGGACAGAGAGCCAGGACACACGATGAAGTGGGCGTTGTCGCTGGCTGTGGTCGGATCACGTCATACGGTGGAGGTTGGCTACCACAAAAGAAGGATTTTTCCGGTCATATAGGCCGAGGAAGTCATATGACGACAGAATCCGCTGCGGCGCGGCGATACGACGCCGATCGCGAGTTCGAGAGCAAACACCGCTGGACCATCCTGGTCGTCGTCTCGATCGCACAGCTCATGGTCGTGCTCGACGCCACCATCGTCAATATCGCCCTCCCCGCCGCGCAGGACGCGCTCGGCTTCGCCGACAGCGACCGGCAGTGGGTGGTCACCGCGTACGCGCTGGCCTTCGGATCGTTGCTCCTGCTCGGGGGCCGCCTCGGCGACCTGTTCGGGCGCAAGCGGATGTTCATCATCGGGCTGATCGGCTTCGCCGCGGCGTCGGCCGCCGGCGGTGCCTCCACCGACTTCATGGTGCTGGTGGTGTCGCGGGCCTTCCAGGGCGCGTTCGGTGCGCTGCTGGCGCCGGCGGCGCTGTCGACCATCGCGAACAGCTTCCAGAAACCAGCCGAAAGAGGACGGGCGTTCGGTGTGTACGGCGCCGTCGCCGGCGGTGGGGGCGCGGTCGGACTGCTGCTCGGCGGGGTGCTGACCGAGTACGCCTCGTGGCGCTGGTGCTTCTTCGTCAACCTGGTCTTCGCGGGCATCGCCTGGGTCGGCGGCCAGTACTACCTGCGCAACCAGCGCCCGGCCAGCACGCCCAGGATCGACTGGTGGGGCACCTTCTGCGCCGCGGTGGGTCTGTTCCTGATCGTGTACGGCTTCGCCCGCGCGGCCTCCGACGGCTGGGGTGACCTGCTGACGATCGTCAGCCTGGTGGTCGCGGGTCTCCTGCTGTCGGTGTTCGTGCTGATCGAACGCCGGATCAAACACCCCCTGCTGCCGCTGCGCATCATCCTGGACCGCAGCCGCGGCGGCGCCTACCTGGCGGTCGGCCTGGCCGCGATCGCGATCTTCGGCGTCTTCCTGTTCCTGACCTTCTACCTGCAGCTGACCAAGGGCTACAGCCCGGTGCTGACCGGGGTGGCGTTCCTACCCATGATCGCCTTCGTGCTGGTCGGCTCGACGCTGGCGAACGTCAAGCTGATGCCGATCCTGGGCGCCCGAACGTTGATCACCATCGGCATGCTGATGGCCGCGGTGGGCATGACCTACCTCTACTTCATCGACTCCACCTCCAACTACTGGGTGCACATCTTCCCCTCGCTCCCCCTGCTCGGCTTCGGCTTCGGCCTGATCTTCGCGCCAGCGATCAACACGGCGACCGAACGGGTCAGCCGCGACGACGCGGGTGTCGCCTCCGCCCTGGTCAACACGATGCAGCAGGTCGGCGGCTCGATCGGCACGGCCTTGCTGAGCACCATCGCGGTGAGCGTGACCAGCACCTACGCGGCGACACACACCGGCGCGGCGGCGGCCGTCGAGGCACCGGTCGCGGGCTACAAGGTCGCCTTCCTGGTCTCGGCCGGGATCTTCGTGGCCGGCGCGATCCTGATCTTCTTCCTGATCCAGGCCCACGCGCCCCAGCCGACCGGCGCCCCGCCGGACGACACCGGCACCGCCGGCCCAGCACCCGCGATCGGCGAGTCCGGCGCCGCGGACCAGCCGGCATCCGAGTCGGCGGCGGCCCGCGCGAACCGCGGCATCGACCCGGCCCCCGGCACGACTTAGCGACGCCGGCCGCCAGTCTTTCCCTTCCTCAATCCCAATAAGGGGGCCAGCATGTTCGATTCCGTGGATATCCGTGAGTGGCAGGGCGAATCGGTCGTCGACCCGGAAGGCAACAAGATCGGGAGCCTCGAATCGGTCTACGTCGACACCGCCACCGATGAGCCCACCTTCGCCGCCGTCACGATCGGCATGCCGACGCGTCACCGCGCGGTCTTCGTCCCGCTGGCCGGCGCCAACGTCGGTCCGGGCTACGTGAAGGTCACCGCCTTCCGCGACCAGGTGAAGAACGCGCCGTCCATCCCGGACGGTGGCGAACTCGCGGCGAGCGACGAACCGTCGCTGTTCGCACACTACGACCTCGACTACGTGCAGGGCTCCTCGGGCGAACGCCGCCTCGCCCGCGGCTGACCGAGCGGTTCCTCGACCGGCGGGGCCTGGTCCTCGGGTTCCCCGGGCGGGGCCGGCGGATGGGAACCGGCGGACCTTCGCCGATCCCGTAGCCGGTTACTCGAATCGCGAGCCCGCGGTCAGCCGCCGGCGGGCAGGGCCGGCGGCAGCGCGAAGTCGGCGAAGACGGTCGGGTCGCGGTAGACCACGTTGCGGGCGATGCGGCCCGTCGCCGTGACGGTCAGGATCTGCAAGGTGTGCAGCGCGAAACCGTCTCCCTCGCGGACGTAGGCCGCGAACGCCGGTTGGGTGTTGGCGTCCAGCCGGACCACGCGCCAGAACTCGCCGTTCATGGCATAGACCCGGTGCATGAAGGCGGCGTACGCGTCGGCACCGCGATACCAGAGGGGCACCGGCGGCATCTCCAGCACGGCGTCGGCGGTGAGCAGCCGGACGAGGCCGTCGACGTCGGCGACCTCGAACGCCCGCACGTAGCGGTCGACCGCCGCCCGGACCGTGCGGTCGTCGGGCTCGGCGACCTCGATCTCCTCCACATCGGACAGTGCCGACCGGGCCCGCTGCAGCGCGCTGTTGACGGCCGGCACCGACGTGTCGAGCAGGTCGGCCACCTCGCGGGCGGAGAACTCGAGCACCTCCCGCAGCACCAGCACCGCCCGCTGCTTGGCCGGCAGCAGTTGGAGCGCGGCCACCAGCGCGAGCCGCAGGCTGCCGCGGCGGACCACCCGACCGGCCGGGTCGTCGAGCCGGGCGTCCGGCAGCGGCTGCAACCACGGGATGTCGAACGCCGGGGTCAGCGGCGCCGCGGGGTCGTCGCTGGGCGCGCCGAGGCCCGAGGGCAACGGCCGGCGGGCCCGGCCGCGCAGCGCGGTCAGGCAGGCGTTGGTGGCGATCTTGTAGAGCCAGGTGCGCAGCGCGGCGCGCCCGGGGTCGTAGGACTCCCGGGCGCGCCAGGCCCGCAGCATCGTCTCCTGCACCACGTCTTCGGCGTCGTCGACCGACCCGAGCATCCGGTAGCAGTGCACCAGCAACTCGGAGCGGAACGCCTCGACGTCGGCGTCGGTGTCGACGGGTGCGCTCACGCCGCCGCCGGTGTGTTGGTGTAGGCGGCCACCGCCCAGTCCCCGGCCTCGCGGGTGAGCACCCAGGTCGCCAGCACCTCGGCGCCGGGCGCGAGTTCGGTGTGGCCGGCGTGCAGGATCCCGGCCCGGCTGACCACCACCGCGGTGTCGCCGATGATCCTGACGTCCTGCGGTTCGTCGACACCGCGGGAACCCTTCAGCGGTCCGGCCCAGGCCGCGCCCATCGACGTGCGGATGGCCTCGCGGCCCTGCCGGAACACGCCGGGCATGACGACGGTGGCGTCCTCGCGGTAGAGCGCGGCGAAGGCGTCGGCGTCGCCCCAGGCGGCGTACACGCGGTCGAACAGGTCTTTGATCCCGGCGTCCATCATCTGAATCTTCCTCCTCGGTGAAGCGGTCGAGATATCTACCGCGCCGGGGCCGGAAACTCATCGTTCCGGAACACATTCCCGGAAGTTTCCGAAACTCATTGACGCTCCCGAAACACCATCGCAATACTTCGATCCACTCACATCGATGCGGTCCGTCCCTCCGGACCCGGCAGAAGGGGACACCCAGATGCGACTACGCACCGCCGTCGTCGTCTCGACCGTCGGCCTGCTGGCCGCCGCCGGCACCTTGGTCTTCGCGAGCAACGCCAGCGCCGCGACCACCCTCGGTGCGTCGGCGGCCGAGCGCGGCGGTCGCTACTTCGGTACCGCCGTAGCGGCCAGCAGGCTCAACGACTCGGCCTACACGACCATCCTGAACCGCGAGTTCAACCAGGTCACGCCCGAGAACGAGATGAAGATCGACGCGACCGAGCCACAGCAGGGCCAGTTCTCCTACGGCAACGCGGACCGGATCGTGCAGTACGCCACGTCGCGCGGCATGAAGGTGCGCGGCCACACGCTGGCCTGGCACTCGCAGCAGCCGGGCTGGATGCAGAACATGTCGGGCAGCGCGCTGCGCCAGGCGATCCTCAACCACGTGACCCAGGTGGCGACCCACTTCCGCGGCCAGGTCACCTGGTGGGACGTGGTCAACGAGGCCTACGCGGACGGCTCGTCCGGCGCCCGCCGCGACTCCAACCTGCAGCGCACCGGCAACGACTGGATCGAGGCGGCCTTCCGCGCCGCCGACGCGGCCGACCCGAACGCGCTGCTGTGCTACAACGACTACAACATCGACAACTGGAACGACGCCAAGACGCAGGCCGTCTACCGGATGGTGCAGGACTTCAAGAGCCGCGGCGTGCCGATCGACTGTGTGGGCCTGCAGTCGCACTTCACCGGCGGCTCCAACTATCCGAGCAACTATCGCACCACGCTGTCCAGCTTCGCCGCCCTCGGCGTCGACGTGCACATCACCGAACTCGACATCCGCAACGCGCCGACGTCGGCCTACAGCAACGTGGTGAACGACTGCCTGGCCGTTTCCCGCTGCAGAGTGATCACCGTCTGGGGCATCCGCGACTCCGACTCGTGGCGCTCCAGCGAGAGCCCGCTGCTGTTCGACGGCAGCGGCAACAAGAAGGCCGCCTACAACGCTGTCCTCACCGCGCTCAACAACGGCAGCGACCCCGGCAACCCGACCACCCCGCCGAGCACGGGCAACCCGACCACGCCGCCGCCCTCCGGCAGTTGCACCGCGTCCGTCACGCCCGGCACCGTCTGGGGCGACCGCTACAACACCTCGGTGACCGTCAACGGCGCCAGCAACTGGTCGGTGGTCGTCGCCATCACCTCGCCGCAGCGGATCTCCGCCACCTGGAGCGGGTCGCCGAGCTGGGACAGCAGCGGATACGTGATGACGATGCGCTCCAACGGCAGCGGCAACACGTTCGGCTTCACCACGATGATGAACGGCAACTCCAGCGCTCGACCGCAGATCCGCTCCTGCACCGCGAGCTGATCGGACCCTGATCCGACCCGGGCGGTGCCGGCCGAACCAGGCCGGCACCGCCCGGTTAGATCGGCGCCCGGCGGAAACCCGGGACGCATGACCGACAAGGACCGGGTCGACCTGCTGCTCGACCGCTACGGAGAGACCTACGCGCGCCAGGCCGGCATCCGCCTCGCCGACCGGCCCCAGCCGCTCTACCAGCTGCTGGTGCTGGTCAAGCTGCTGAGCACCCGCATCTCCGCGGACGTCGCCGTGGCGGCCGCACGCGAGCTGTTCGAGGCCGGTCTCACCTCGCCCCGGGCCATGGTCGACTCCGACGAGCACACCCGCTGGCACGCCCTGGCCAGGGGCCACTACATCCGCTACGGCGGCCCGGCGGTGGCACAGCTGGCGGCCGGCGCCCAGCTCCTGCTCGACCGCTGGGGCGGCGACCTGCGGCGGATGCACGGCGCGGCGTACGGGGACCAGGAGGCGCTGCGCGCGTCGCTGATCGAGTTCCCGGGCATCGGGCCGACCGGCGCCGACATCTACCTGCGCGAGGTGCAGGCGATCTGGCCGGACGTCCGCCCGTACCTGGACGAGCGGGTCACCGCCGCGGCCAAGGCGGTGCACCTGCCCAGCAGCCCGGACCGGCTGGCCAGGCTGGTGCCGCCGAACCAGCTGCCGGAACTCGCTGCCGCCGTGCTGCGCGGTGCCCACGACAAGAGCCTGACGACAGCCTGACCAGGCTCGCCGATCGCCGGAACCGGTGTATTTTAGCAATAGCTATAAATTCCGGCGGAGGAGGCGATCATGGCAGGGGGACGGCCGCGCGCCTTTGACAGCGAGGCGGCACTCGACCGGGCACTCGAGGTGTTCTGGCGGCAGGGCTACGAGGGCACCGGCATCTCCGACCTCACCAAGGCCATGGGCATCAACAACGCACCCAGCCTCTACAACGCCTTCGGCAACAAGGAACAGCTGTTCAGCAAGGTGCTCGACCGTTACGCCGACGGCCCGGCCCGCTACATCCGCGAGGCGTTCGACCAGCCGACGGCCCGGGCGGCGGTGGAGGCCCTGCTGCACGGCGCCGCCGACGCGACGACGGATCCCGACCACCCGCGCGGCTGCATCACGGTGCAGGGCGCGCTGGCCTACTCGCCCGGCGCCACGAGCGCCCGCGAGGAGTTGACCGCCCGGCGGGCCGCCGGCGAGGCGGCCCTGCGGGCCCGGCTGGAGCGGGCCCGCGACACCGGCGATCTCCCGGCCGGCGCCGATCCCGAGGGTCTCGCCCGCTACTTCACCACCATATACCAGGGCATCGCGGTCCAGGCCGCGGGCGGCGCGACCCGGGAGCAACTGCACCAGATCGTCGACACGGCCATGACGGTCTGGCCCGCGCCGGCGCCGACTCCCGCCTGACCGGCGGCGCCCGTCACATCCCCTTGACGCCCGGCTCCCGGCCGACGTAGTTTTTTATCGAGCACTAAAAAACTAGATTCGGGAGTACCCACCATGGGACAGCTTGACGGCAAGACGGCCATCGTGACCGGCGGCACCAGCGGCATCGGCCTGGCCGCCGCGGAACGCTTCGCGGCCGAGGGCGCGCACGTCTATGTCACCGGCCGGCGCCAGGACGCGCTCGACGCCGCCGTGGCCAAGATCGGCCACCACGCGACCGGCGTCCGCGGCGACGTCGCCGACCTGGCCGACCTCGACCGGCTCTACGCCACCGTGGCCGCCGACAACCGGCGCGTCGACGTGCTCTACGCCAACGCCGGCGGCGGCGAGTTCTCGACCCTGGAGCAGGTCACCGAGAAGCACTTCGACGAGACGTTCGGCAACAACACCAAGGGGATGCTGTTCACCGTGCAGAAGGCGCTGCCCCTGCTCAACGACGGCGCGTCGGTCATCCTGCAGTCGTCGAACGCCGGAACGCTCGGCAACGAGGCGTTCGGTGTCTACGCCGCTTCCAAGGCGGCCGTGCGCTCCTTCGCCCGCACCTGGGCCGCCGAGCTCAAGGGCCGCTCGATCCGGGTCAACGCGGTCAGCCCCGGCACGATCGACACGCCCGGCATCGACGGCCTGGCCCCCGACCAGGAGCAGGCCGACCAGCTCAAGTCCTACCTGGCCAGCACGATCCCGATGGGCCGGATCGGGCGGCCGGACGAGGTGGCCAGCGCCGTGCTCTTCCTCGCCTCCGACCAGAGCAGCTTCATCACCGGCATCGAACTGTTCGTCGACGGCGGCCGCAACCAGATCTAGTGCCGGCGGCGCCGGAGGATCGTGCCGATCACGATGCCGGCGACGAGGACCAGGGCGAAGGGCAGCGCGCGCCGGGCCGCCGGGCCCAGGCCGGTGACCGCGAGCAGGTCGACCGGCTCGACGTCGACCTCGGTGAACGACTGCCGCTGCTCGGCGAAGGCCTCCCGTTCCTCCGACTCGACCTGGCCCGGGAACGCCCGCTCCGCCGGCCGGAGGCCGTGGAACGCCTCCGGCCGGGCGTCGCTGGCCCGCCCGTTCGGCTCACCGCCGGGCCGTCCACCGGACGAGGGTGAGCCGGCCGGCGTCCCGGCCGCGGCGGCACCCGCCGCCGACGCCCCACCGCCGGACGCCGCCGCCCCGGCCGAGGTCGCGGTCTGTTGGGCCGCGACCGATGCGCCACCGGCCAGCTTGCCCTGCAGGCAGTCGGTGAACTGGGTCAGCAGCCGGCCGCTGACGTCGGCGATCATGCCGCGGCCGAACTGGGCGATCCGGCCCGTGACGGCCAGGTCGGTGTGCACGTGCACGTCGGTGGCGGTCGGGTCGGCCGACGGGCTCAGCGTGGCCCGGACCGTCGCCTTGGCGGTGCCGCCGCCGCGGGAGTCGCGCCCGGACGCCTCGACCACGACGGTCCGGCTGGCCTCGTCGCGCTCGACGAACGTGCCCTTGCCGGCGAACGTCATCGAGACCGGGCCGAGCTTGACCTTGACGGTGCCGTCGAAGGTGTCACCGTCCTGCCCGGTCAGCGCGGCGCCGGGCATGCAGGGCACGACCGTGTCGAGGTCGAGCAGCACGTCCCAGGCGCGGTCGACGGGTGCCGCGACGGTGAACTCGTGTTCCAGCTCCATTGCGAGGATCTCCCAGTCAGCGTCGGTCGAGGTTCTCGTGGATACTTCCGTCCAGAGTGGACAACTTCTGCCCGCCGCCACCCCAGCGGTCGGCGATGATCTCGGCGGTGATGCTCACCGCCGTCTCCTCCGGGGTACGCGCGCCGAGCGCCAGCCCGATCGGCGAGTGCAGCTTCTTGAGCTGGGCCTCGGGCACACCGGCGGCGAGCAGCCCGGCCACCCGGTCGTCGTGGGTGCGCCGCGACCCCATCGCGCCGACGTAGGCGAACTCGCGCTCCAGCGCCACCTGCAGCACGGGCACGTCGAACTTGGGGTCGTGGGTCAGCACGCAGACGACCGTGCGACCGTCGACCCGGCCGGCGGCGATCTCGGCGTTGAGATAGCGGTGCGGCCAGTCGACGACCACCTCGACGCCCGGGAACCGGCGGCTGGTCGCGAACACCGGGCGGGCGTCGCAGACCGTCACCCGGTAACCGAGGAAGCTGCCCTGCCGGGCGAGCGCGGCGGCGAAGTCGATCGCGCCGAAGACCAGCATCCGCGGCGGCGGCGCATAGGAGGCGACGAAAACGGTGACCTCGTCGCCGAGCCGCTCGCCGTCGGTGCCGTAGTGCAGCGGCCCGGTCAGGCCCGAGGCCAGCATCCCGCGCACGTCTTCGGTGAGCGCCTCGTCGAAGTGCGCCGAGCCGAGGGACCCGTCGACGCGGTCCGGCCAGACGACCACCCGGCGGCCGACCCGCCCCGCGGGATCGCTGATCACCGTGGCCACCGCCACCGGCGATTGCGCCGCGATGGCCGACGCGACGTCGCCCAGTTGCGGGAACGACCCGGGGTCGACCCGCTCGACGAAGATGTCGATGATGCCGCCGCAGGTCAGCCCGACCGAGAACGCGTCGTCGTCGCTGACGCCGTAGCGGACCAGCCGCGGCTCGCCGCCCTCGATCGCCTCGAGGCCGAGCTCGTAGACGGCCGCCTCCACGCAGCCGCCGGAGACGCTGCCCACGGCGGTCTGGTCGGGGCCGACCAGCATGGTGGCGCCGGGCGGCCGTGGTGCGCTCTTCCAGGTGCCCACCACGGTGGCCATCCCGACCGGGCGACCCTCGCGCCACCAGCGCGACAGGTCGGCGAGCACGTCACGCACGGTCATCGCCCCCAGTTATCACTATGGTCGGTCGGCGGCGCGGCGGCCACCCTGGGCCGCGGTCGCCGGGCCCCGGCATCGGCCAGCGCCGCCAGCAGGTCGTCGAGCGCGGTCAGCCGGTGTGCGCTCACCACCGCGTCACAGTAGGGCCAGGCGGCGGCCATGCCGCCGGTCAGCGGCCGGAAGGCCGGGCTCTGCGTGCGCGGATTGGCCCAGACCACCCGGTGGGCCAGGCGCGACAGGCGCGCCATCTGCTGCCCCAGCATCTCCGGCGGACCGGTGTCCCACCCGTCGCTGAGGATCAGCACCACGGCGCCGCGGGCCATCCCCCGGGCGCCGTGCTCGTCGAGGAAGGTGCGCAGTGCCGCGCCGATCCTGGTGCCGCCGGACCAGTCCGGGGCCGCCCGGCCGGCGCGCTCGAGCGCCACCGCGGGCGGCACCCGCTCGAGCACCCGGGTGAGCCGGGTCAGCCGGGTGGCGAAGGTGAAAACCTCGGCCCGCGGCCCGGTGGCGGCCGCGCAGTAGAGGAGCTGGAGCAGCGCCCGGGCGTAGGGCGCCATCGAACCGGAGATGTCGCAGAGGACGACCAGCCGCCGCGGCTTGACCCGGGGGCGGCGCCGGCGCAGCCGCACCGGGTGACCCCCGGTGCGCCGGGCGGCCCGCAGCGTCGCGCGCAGGTCGAGCGCCGGGCCGCGGTGCCCGACCCGGGTGCGCCGGGTGCGCCGCGGCGGGCTGGACAGCCGCAGCCGCCGCATGGCGACGGCGAGCTGCGCGAGCTCGTCGGGCGAGAGCTTCGCGAAGTCGCGCCCGCCGAGTCGTTCGGTCGCGCTCGCGACGAGGGGATACGGGCTACGCGCCCCGGGCGACGAAGGAGGCGAACCGGACGGCTGGTCGCCGACGCCCGGCTGACCGCCCTCGGCGCGCCCCGGCCGGGGCGGCACACCGGCACTGCCCGGCTCCGGCAGGGAGGCATTGCGGGCCGAGGCGTCGTCGACGAGACCGCCGAAGACGAGATCGAACGCGCGGTCGAAGGCGGGCCGGTCGGCCGGGTCGGCGAGCAGCGTGACCGCCGCGCACCAGTAGAGCGCGCGGGTGGTCGCCGGCCGGGTGAGCAGCACCGCCCGGGCGAACCGCTCGCCGCGGTCGGGGCCGACCGCCACGCCGGAGTCGTGCAGCACCGCGCCGAACCGGGCCACCACGGCGGCGAGGTCGGCGGTGGACGGTTCAGTCATCGAAGAGCCCGCTTCCGCGTACCGTCGCCAGGTCTTCGTCGTATTTGACCACGGCGGCGAGCGTCTGTGCGGCTGTGGCGGGCGTCAATGTCGCGATGCCGAGGACCCGCAGCGCGGTCGCCCAGTCGACCGCCTCGGCGACCCCGGGCGGCTTGTAGAGCTCCAGCCCGCGCAGCCGGTGCACCGCGGCCGACACCTGGTCGGCCAGCGGGTCGCCGATGCCGGGCACCCGGCGGCGGACGATCGCCGCCACCCGGTCGGCCGCCGGGTAGGGGATCCAGTGGTAGAGGCAGCGCCGCTTGAGCGCGTCGTGCAGGTCGCGGGTGCGGTTGGAGGTGAGCACCACGATCGGCGGCAGCACCGCACGCCGGGTGCCCAGCTCCGGGATCGTCACGGTGTTCTCCGCGAGCAACTCCAGCAGGAACGCCTCGAACTCGTCGTCGGCCCGGTCGACCTCGTCGAGCAGCAGCACGGCCGGCCGCGGCCCGATGTGCTCCAGCGCCGCCAGCAGCGGGCGGGCCAGCAGGAACTCCGGCGTGAACAGGTCGGCCGAGGCGACCGTCGCGCCGGAGGCCTCGGCGAGCCGGATCGCCAGCAACTGCCGGGGATAGTTCCACTCGTAGAGCGCCTCCGAGACGGTCAGGCCCTCGTAGCACTGCAGCCGCACCAGCGGCGTGTCGAGCGCGGCCGCGAGCGCCTTGGCCGCCTCGGTCTTGCCGACGCCGGGCTCGCCCTCGAGCAGGATCGGCGCCGGCATCCGGGTGGCCAGGAACAGGGCGGTGGCCAGCGGCTCGTCGGCGAGATAGCCGGTGCGGTCGAGCGCTGCCGCCAGCCCGCCCACGTCTGCCGGCAGGTCGCCGCTCATCCGCCCCACCGCGCGGGGTCGGCGGCGAACGCCTTGCGGCAGCCGGCGGCGCAGAAATACCAGGTGCGACCGGCGTGTTCCAGCGACAGCGCGCCGGGCTCCACCAGCACCTCCATCCCACACACCGGGTCCCGCGCGACCACGGGCCCGTTGTCAACGCTTTGCGCAGCGGAAGGGGCACCTATCGACACGGGCTGCGGGGCGCGCGGCGGCGGCGACGCGAGCCCGGCCGATGCCGTCACCGTCGCCGTCGCCGTCGCACGGGAGGCGACCACCTCGGCAAGGATGGAGACGGCGACGTCGCCCGGCGTTCGGGCGCCGAGGTCGAGCCCGGCCGGCGTCTTGACCCGCCCGGCCGGCACGCCCGCCTCGGCGAGCACCGCGGCGCCCCGCTTCGGCGAGGCGACCAGCGCCACATAAGGCACCCCGGCGGCGACCGCGTCGGTCAGCACGCCGATCTCGTCGTGCCCGTGCGAGGCCACCACCACGGCCAGCGCGTCGGCCGGGACGGCGCCGGGCGTGGCCGCGAGCCGGACCTCGTAGCCGGCCGCGCCGCCGACCGCGACCAGGGCCCGGGCGATCGGTGTGTCGCCGTAGACCTGCACCAGCGGCGAGGGCATGACCACCTCCAGGAACACGTCGATGGTGCCGCCGGACAGGCAGGTGTTGTCGGCCACCACCAGCCCCGGCGTGTCGGAGACGAACCCGGGCGGCCGGGTCGCGTCGCCGCCCGGTGTGATCCGCAGCAGCGTCGACTCACCGGCCGCGAGTTGCCGCAGGGCCTGGATCCGCACCGTCGTATCGGCGCACGAACCGCCGACGAAGCCCTCGATCGTGCCGTCGTCGCGGATGATCGCCCGGTCGCCGGGCTTCGCGGAGGTGGGCCGCTCGGCGCGGACCACGACCGCGAGGACGAACGGGCTGCGCGCGACGCGCAACTCGTTCGCCCTCTGCTCGGTCGTGGCGGTCACGGGATCGCGAGGTCCGTCCGGATCGGCCGGCCCTGCATGGCACCCCAGACCGCGGCCGGCGTCAGCGGCATGTCGGCGTGCCGCACCCCGAAGGGTTTGATCGCGTCGAGCACCGCGTTGACCACCGCGCACGGCGAGCCGACCGTCGCGGACTCGCCGACGCCCTTGGCGCCGATCGGGTGGTGCGGCGACGGGGTGACCGTCTCGCCCAGCTCCCACGACGGGCATTCCAGCGACGTAGGCAGCAGATAGTCCATGAAGGACGCTCCGAGGTGGTTGCCCTCCTCGTCGAACGCGATCACCTGCATCAGCGCCATGCCGACCCCGTCGGCGAGGCCGCCGTGCACCTGGCCCTCGACGATCATCGGGTTGATCCGCACGCCGCAGTCGTCGACCGCGATGAACCGCCGCACCTTGACCCCGCCGGTGCCCGGGTCGACGTCGACGACGCAGATGTAGGCGCCGAACGGGTAGGTCAGGTTGGGCGGGTTGTAGACGGTCGTCGCGTCGAGGTGGCCCTCGACGCCCTCCGGCAGCTCCAGGCTGGAGTGCGCGGCCATGGCGATCTCCTGGATCGTCTTGGCCTGCTCAGGGTCGCCCTTGACGTGGAACCGGTCGCCGGCCCAGTCGAGGTCGTCGGGCGACACCTCGAGCATGGCCGCGGCGATGATCTTCGCCTTGTCGCGGATCTTGCGGGCCACCAGCGCGGTCGCGGCGCCGGAGACCGGTGTCGACCGGGACCCGTAGGTGCCGAGGCCGAACGGCGTCTGGTCGGTGTCGCCGTGCACCACCTCGATGTCGGCCGTGGGCAGCCCCAACTCGTTGCCGACGATCTGCGCGAACGTCGTCTCGTGGCCCTGGCCCTGGGTCTTCACCGAGATCCGCAGGACCGCCTTGCCGGTCGGGTGGATGCGCAGTTCGGCTCCGTCGGCCATGCCCAGCCCGAGGATGTCCATGTGCTTGCGCGGGCCCGCGCCGACCGCCTCGGTGAAGAACGCGACGCCGATCCCCATCAGCTCGCCCCGCTCGCGCTTCTCGGCCTGTTCCGTGCGCAGCGCGTCGTAACCGGCCATGTCCATGGCCAGCTGGAGGGCCTTCGGATAGTCGCCGGAGTCGTACTCCCAGCCGGTCTGGGTGGTGTAGGGGAACTGCTCGGGCCGCAGCAGGTTCTTCATCCGCAACTCGGCCGGGTCGGCCTTGAGCTCGTAGGCGAGCACGTCGACCATCCGCTCGACCAGGTAGACGGCCTCGGTGATGCGGAACGAGCAGGCGTAGGCCACGCCACCGGGCGCCTTGTTGGTGTAGACGCCGGTCACCGTGCAGTGCGCCGCCCGCAGGTCGTAGGAGCCGGTGAAGACGTGGAAGAAGCCGGCCGGGAACTTCGTCGGTTGCGCGGTCGCGTTGAACGCGCCGTGGTCGGCGATCACGTTCACCCGCAGGCCGAGGATCTTGCCGTCTCTGGTCGCCGCGATCTCGCCGCGCATGTGGTAGTCGCGGGCGAACGCGGTGCTCATCAGGTGCTCGGCCCGGTCCTCGACCCACTTGACCGGCTTGCCGGTGACGATCGAGCCGACGATCGACATCACGTAGCCCGGGTAGATGCCGACCTTGTTGCCGAAGCCGCCGCCGATGTCCGGCGCGATCACCCGGATCTTGTGCTCGGGCAGGCCCGCGACCAGCGCGTACACCGTGCGGTGAGCGTGTGGTGCCTGGCTCGTGGTGTAGAGCGTCAGCTTGCCAGTGACCGGGTCCATGTCGGCGACCGAGCCGCAGGTCTCCAGCGGCGCCGGGTGCACCCGCGGGTAGAGGATGTCCTCCGCGACGACCACTTCCGCGTTGGCGAACACGTCGTCGGTCTTCGCCCGGTCGCCGCTCTCCCAGTCGAAGATGTGGTTGTCGGTCTGGTCTTCCTTGTCGTCGCGGATGACCGGCGCGTCCGCGTCCATCGCCTTCTTCGCGTCGACGACGGCCGGCAGCGGCTCGTAGTCGACCTCGATCAGCTCGACCGCGTCGCGCGCCGCGTAGTGGTCCTCGGCCACCACGAACGCCACCTCCTGGCCCTGGTAACGGACCTTGTCGGTGGCCAGCACGGCCTGCACGTCGTAGGACAGGGTGGGCATCCAGGCCAGGCCCAGGCCCTTGAGCGTCTCGCCGGTGATGACCGCCTTGACGCCCGGCATGCTCTCGGCGGCCGAGGTGTCGATCGAAAGGATCTTGGCATGGGCGTACGGGCTGCGCAGCAGGGCACCGTGCAACATGCCGGGCAGGCGCACGTCGTCGACGTAGTTGCCCTTGCCCCGGACCAGCCGGACGTCTTCCTTGCGCAGCGTGCGGCCGAAGCCGGTGTGCGGGCGTTCCTCCACGGTGGTCATGCCGTCGCCTCCACGGGCTTTTCCGATTCGGTGACCGGGCCGGACGCCTCTTTCTCGGCAGCCCAGCGGACCGAGCGGACGATGTTCTCGTAGCCGGTGCACCGGCAGAGCTGCCCGGAGATCGCCTCCCGGATCTCGTGCTCGGTCGGGTCGGGGTTGGCGTCGAGCAGCGCCCGGGCCGTCATCAACATGCCCGGCGTGCAGAAGCCGCACTGCAGGCCGTGGCACTCCATGAAGCCCTGCTGCACCGGGTCGAGCTGCCCGCCCTGCTCCAGCCCCTCCACCGTGCGCACCTCGTGCCCGTCGGCCATCGCGGCGAACACCGTGCACGACTTGACCGGCTTGCCGTCGAGCCAGACGACGCACGTGCCGCAGTTGGAGGTGTCGCAGCCCCAGTGGGTGCCGCGCAGGCCGGCCTTCTCGCGGATGAAGTGCACGAGCAGCAGCCGCGACTCGATCTCGTGCGTCTCCGGTGTGCCGTTGAGGGTGATCGTGACCTGCATTTTCTATGCCTCCTGACCGCGCGCACGGGCGGCCGCCCGGCGCAGTGCCCGGGTGGTGAGCTCCGCGGCGAGGTGCCGCTTGTAGTCGACCGGACCGCGCTGGTCGGCGATCGGGTCGCAGTTCTCCGCGGCGATCCGGCCGGCCGCGCGGAACGACTCTTCGGTGGCCGGCTGCCCGACCAGCGCCGCCTCGGCCTCGGGCGCGGCGAAGTGCGCGGCACCAACGGCGGTCAGCCCGATGCCGGCACCGCTCACCGTGTCGCCGTCGAGCCAGAGCGCGGCGCCGCCGGCCGCGACCGCGTAGTCGCCGACCCGCCGCTCGACCTTCTCGTAGGCGCTGCCGCCGCCGGGCCGGATCCGCACCCGCAGTTCGAGCATCAGCTCGTCGGGCGCCAACACCGTCTCATATGGACCGACGTGCAGCGCGCGGACGGGCACCTGGCGGACGCCGCCTGGCCCGCGCACCACCGCCACGGCGTCGACCGCCGAGAACACCGCGGACAGGTCTTCGGCCGGGTCGGCCTGGCAGAGCGAGCCGCCGACAGTGCCGAAGTTGCGCACCACCGGGTCGGCGATCACCCGCTCGGCGTCGTGGAAGATCGGGAAATGTTCGCCCGCGACGGCCGAGCCGAGCAGGTCGGCGTGCCGGGTCAGGGCGCCGATCACCAGGTCGGTGCCGTCGACGCGGATCTGCCCGAGCTCGGCACCCAGCGCGTTGATGTCGACCAGCGCGTCGGGGCGGGCGAGGCGGAGCTTCATCATCGGGATCAGGCTGTGTCCACCGGCGACGACACGGGCCTCGGGGCCCAGCTGGCCGAGCAGTTCGATCGCGTGCTCGACACTCGTCGCCCGTTCGTAGGTGAACGGGGCAGGGACTTGCATTAGCACCTCCGGGTTGGACTGCGCGGCGTTCTGTTGCGTTGCGGACCGGGCGACGCGGCGTCGCCGGTAGCCTTGGGCGGGTGACCGGACACCGTCTCGCCGAGACCCGCCGTGCCTGGCACGGTGTCGCGGAAATCCTGTTGGCAGGACCGCAATATCGGGCGAGCGGCACTATCCGGCTGCGCGTGGTGCCGGGCGGCTTCGCCACCATCAAGGCCCCTGAGCTGCGGGTCGAGGGTGCCGAGCTGATCGCCGGCGGGCAGCGGCTGGCGCTGCCGGGCAACACGCCGGCCGGGCTGGCGGCGGCGGTCGACGTGGAGGCGGGCGTCCCCGACATCTACGACGACCATTCGGGCGTACGCGAAGACGAGGCGCTGGTCGTCGACGCCGCGAAGGCGAGCTATCTCGCCGACTGGTTCAACGCCGGCGACGGGGCCCTGCGCCGGTTGCTGCCCGACCAGGTGCCGGTGCTGTGGCCCGAACACTTCGACGTCTCGGTCACCGAGAACGAGGTCAACTACGGGGTCTCCCCCGGCGACACCTGGCACAACGAGCCCTACGCCTATGTCGGCCCGTGGACACCGCGACAGGGCGAGTTCTGGAACGCGCCGTTCGGCGCCGCCCGCGGGATCAGCGACCTGCCCGACGCGGCGGCGATCGCGGCGTTCTTCGAAGAGGGTCGCGCGAAGCTCTGACGGCCGTGCGGCGTCCCACCGCCGGCACGTTCTGCCGCCGGGCCGCTTCGGCGCCGGACCCGCCATCCGTCAACTATCCCTCGCCTGTGTTCCCGATCACTGGTTCAGAGTGAAAACCTTTACTCGTGATGTGTCCGGTTACTCCTGTCCGGAATTCCGGTCATGATCTAGAAGATGTGCAAGATCCACCGCCGTCGAGCCGCCGCGAACGGGTTATGGCAGGGTGGGAGCGTGTCGCTGCCCTCCGCGCCCCCGCGAATGCACCGGGCCGCCCGCGCCGAAGACGCCGTCCGCGGGGTGATCGAACGCCGGATGCGCCGGCGCGGCTGGCGGGCGGGCATCGTGCCCTACACCGGCTACGGCGGGCCGGGCTGGGTGCGGGTAATGGGCCGGGTGCTGCTCAGCCGGCCGGGTGAGGGCGAGACGCCGCCACCGGGGCCGGACGGTGCCCCGCCGACCACCAAACCCAAGATCGTGCGGGGCTGGCGCAGCTTCGGCACCGTCGCGGTCAACGACGCCGAGGTCGAGGTCATCGCCGGCGACCGGCGCCAACTGCTGCGCACCGACCGCGGCGGGTTCGTCGACGCCCGGGTCGACGTCGACCTGCCGCCGGGTTGGCAGACGGTGACGATCCGGGTCGACGGCGCCGAATCGGCCGAGGCGCCGGTGCGGATCGTCGACCCCTCGGTGACCTTCGGCATCGTCTCCGACATCGACGACACGGTGATGGTCACCGCCCTGCCCCGGCCGCTGCTGGCCGCGTGGAACACGTTCGTGCTCGACGAGCACGCCCGGGCCGCGGTGCCCGGGATGGCCGTCCTCTACGAGCGCCTGGTCAACGCTCACCCGGGCGCGCCGGTGCTCTACCTGTCGACCGGGGCCTGGAACGTCGCGCCGACACTGACCCGGTTCCTGTCGCGGCACCTCTACCCCGCCGGCCCGCTGCTGCTCACCGACTGGGGCCCGCAGAAGGACCGCTGGTTCCGCAGCGGCCAGGAGCACAAGCGGGCCACGCTGCGCCGACTCGCCGCCGAGTTCCCGACCGTGAAGTGGCTGCTGATCGGCGACGACGGGCAGCACGACCCGGAGATCTACGCCGACTTCGCCCGGTCCTACCCCGACAACGTCGCCGCGGTCGCGATCCGCCGCCTGTCACCGGCCCAGGCGGTGCTGGCCGGCGCGCTGCCGATCCACGACAACAGCCCGCGGTCGCGGGACACCGGCGCGCAGCGCTGGCTGTGGGCACCCGACGGCGCCGGCCTGTCCCGCCTGATGCGCGAGGCCGGGCTGCTCTAGCTTCCGATCCGGGCGTGCACCTTGGCCGCCGTGGCCTCCAGGGTGGCCCGGGCGTCCAGGCCCAGGCTCTCGATCGCGACCAGCGCGGTGATCACCACGTCGGCGAGTTCGGCGGCGACGTCGTCGCGGGTGTGCGTGACGCCCTTGCGCGGGTTCTGCCCGCGCAGCCCGATCCAGGCGCTGGCCACCTCGCCGGCCTCCTCGGTCACCTTCAGCATCCGGCAACTCAGTTCCGCGTCGTCGGTCCCGTTGGCGGCGTCGAGCCAGCCCCGCGCCGCGGGCACCAGCTTCCAGATCGTGTCGTCCACGGGTGCCAGTGTGGCGTACGCCGGATTGCCCATCGGGCAAAGGTTCGCGAACGGCTTTTCGTGCCGGGCACCGCCGGTAGCGTCGCCGGAAAGCGGCCGCCGGCACGAGGAGTCCCCATGTCTTCGGCAACCACCGCCCGCTCGACCGAGGTGACCGTCCAGTTGCGGGTCAACGAGCGCACCTATCCCGTCCGGCTGGACAGCACCACGACGCTGCTCGACGCGCTGCGCGACCAGTTGCATCTGGCCGGCACCAAGAAGGGCTGCGACCAGGGCGCCTGCGGCGCGTGCACGGTGCTGCGCGACGGCAAGCGGATCGTCTCCTGCCTCACCCTCGCGGCGCAGTGCGACGGCAGCGAGATCACCACCATCGAGGGGCTCGCCGACGATCCGGTGCAGGAGGCCTTCGTCCGGCACGACGCACTGCAGTGCGGCTACTGCACGGCAGGGCAGGTGATGTCGGCGGTGGCGCTACTGCGCGAGGGTCGGGCCGGCTCCGACGACGAGATCCGCGAGTTCATGAGCGGCAACCTGTGCCGCTGCGCGGCCTACCCCAACATCGTGGCGGCGATCCGCGAGGTGGCTGGTGGCTCATGACCGGCATCGAGTACGTCCGGGCCGCCGACCCGTCCAGCGCCGTGGCCCTGGTCAGCGAGGAGCCGGACGCGGCGTTCCTGGCCGGCGGCACCACCGAGTTGGACCTGGCGCTCAAGGACCGGGTGGTGCATCCGAGCCGGTTCGTCGACATCGGCCGGCTGCCGCTGCGTGGTGTCACGCGCACCGGTGACCACCTGCGGATCGCCGCACTGACCACAATGGAGGAGCTGGCCGCCGACGCGACTGTCGGCGCCCGGCTGCCGCTGGTCCGCGAGGCGCTGCTGGCCGGCGCCTCGACCCAGCTGCGCAACATGGCCACCATCGGCGGCAACCTCCTGCAGCGCACCCGCTGCCGCTATTTCCGCGACCCCGCCGTGGCCGCCTGCAACAAGCGCACGCCGGGCTCGGGCTGCGCCGCGGTCGAGGGTGTGGCCCGGATGCACGCGATCCTCGGCGCCGGCCCGTCGTGTATCGCGCTGCACGCCTCCGACCCGTGCGTCCCGCTGGTCGCGCTGGACGCGGTGGTGGTGCTGCGCGACGCCGACGGCATCCGGCGGGTGCCCCTCACGGCGTTCTACCTGACGCCCGGCGACCGGCCGGACCGGGAGACCGTGCTGCGCCACGGCGAACTGGTCACCCACGTCGAGTTGCCGCTGCTGCCGGCCGGCACCCGGTCGGGCTACCTGAAGGTCCGGGACCGGTCCTCCTACGAGTTCGCGCTCACCTCCGCGGCCGCGGCCGTCCGGGTCGACGACGGCACGGTCGCGTTCGCGCGGCTGGGGCTGGGCGGGGTCGGCACGGTGCCGTGGCGCGCCTACGAGGCCGAGCGGGTGCTGGTCGGCGCACCGGCCAACGAGCGCACCTACCGCGCCGCGGCCGAGGCGGCCATCCGCGACCCGTTCACCGTGCCCGGCACCGAGTTCAAGGTCGAGTTGGCCAAACGCACGATCGTGCGGATCCTGCGGACGGTGACCACATGACGGCGACGCTCACGGACCGGCTGCTCGGGCGGCCGCTGGACCGGGTCGACGCCCGGCGCAAGGTGGCCGGCGCCGCGCCCTACCCCTCCGACTTCGACCTACCCGGCCAGGTGCACGCCGCCCTGGTCTCGTCGACCGTGGCGGCCGGCCGGATCACCCGGATCGACCGCTCGGCGGCGGAGGGCGCACCAGGCGTGCTGGCCGTCCTCACCCACGAGAACGCGCCCCCGCTGGCACCACCGCCGCCGAACGACCTCGGGTCGACCACCCGCTGGACGCTCCAGGACGACCGGATCTTCCATTACGGCCAGCACATCGGCATCGTGGTCGCCGGCACCCGGGCCCAGGCACAGGAAGCCGCGCGCCTGGTCGAGGTGGAGTACGCGGCCGAGGATCCGGTGCTCGACATCGGCGACCCGCGGGCCGTGGTCGAGGCCAACCCGTACGGGCTGGAGACCGGCCGCGGTGACGTGGAGATCGGGCTCGCCGCCGCCGACGCCACGCTCGACGCGACCTACTCGATCGCGGCCGAGACCAACAGCCCGATGGGGCTGTTCACCACGGTCGCGGACTGGCAGGGCGGCCGGCTGGTGGTGCACGACACGACGCAGTACCCGACGATGGTGCGCGCGTCGCTGGCGGCCATGTTCGAGGTGCCGGAACGCGACGTCCGGGTGCTGATCCCGTTCCTCGGCGGCGGGTTCGGCGCCGGCCTGCGGCTGTGGAGCCACACGGTGCTGACCACGCTTGCCGCGCGGGTCCTCGACCGGCCGGTCAAGCTGGTGCTGACCCGGCCCCAGATGTTCAGCTCGACCGGCCACCGGGCGACCAACCGGCAGCGGATCCGGCTCGGCGCGACCGGCGACGGCCGGCTGCTCGCGATCGACCACGACTGCCTGGCCGCCAACGGCGTCGAGGACCGGCTCAGCTCTTACATCGTCGCCAGCACGCCGGTGCAGTACGCCTGCGACAACGTCGCCACCCACGACCGGATCGCGCACCTCAACATCCCGTACACCGGGTTCATGCGGGCGCCCGGCGGCGCGGAGCTGAACTTCGCCCTGGAGTCCGCGCTCGACGAGCTGGCCGACCAGATCGGGGTCGACCCGGTCGAGCTGCGGCTGCGCAACTACGCCGAGGTCAACCCGGCCTCCGGCAAGCCCTGGTCGAGCAAGGCGCTGCGCGAGTGCCTGATGGTCGGCGCCGACCGGTTCGGCTGGGCCGGGCGCGACCCCGCGCCCGGCTCGATGCGCGACGGCGACTGGCTGGTCGGCTACGGGATGGCCGGGGTGACCTTCGACTTCTACGCCGACCCGTGCGAGGTGCGGCTGACCGTCGACCGGGGTGGCAACGCCACGCTGCGGGCCGCGGCCACCGACATCGGCACCGGGACCTACACGATCGCGGCGCAGCTCACCGCCGAGTTGCTCGGCCTCGAGCTCGACCAGGTCCGGGTCGAGATCGGCGACACCGACCTGCCGCCGGCGCCGCAGTCCGGCGGCTCGGGGCTGGCCGGCGCGCTCGGCGCCGCGGTCAAGGACGCGGCCGGCCAGCTGACCGAGCGCCTCGCCCGCCTGGACGGCGGGCCCGGCGAGACCTTCGGCGCGATGCTCGACCGGCTCGGCCTCGACGAACTCTCGGCGACCGGACACTCCGACCTCGCCGGCGCGGCCGGCAGCAGCGAGCTGGCCGTGGCCGGCCCGTTCGCGGCCCGGTTCGCCGAGGTCGGCGTCGACGAGGAACTCGGGCTGGTGCGGCTGCGCCGGCTCGTCTCGGTGATCGACGGCGGCCGGCTCTACAACGAGAAGCTGGCCCGCAGCCAGGTGATCGGCGGCACCGTCATGGGTCTGGGCATGGCGCTGCTGGAGGAGACCGTCGTCGACCCCAACACCGGCCGGGTCGCGAACGGCACCTTCGGCGACTATCTGGTGCCGGTCAACGCCGACGTGCCCGACCTCGACGTGGTCTTCGTCGGCGGCCCGGACGCGTTCACCCCGACCGGGACGAAGGGTCTCGGCGAGGTCGGCATCGTCGGTGTGGCCGCGGCGATCGCCAACGCGGTGCACCACGCGACCGGTCGCCGGATCCGCGACCTGCCGATCACGCTGGACACGATGCTCTGAACGCCGGGGCTTGACGCTCACTATTCACTCGGTGAATAGTGAGGGCGTGTCGACCACGCATGTGCTGCTCGGGCTGCTCGCCCACGGGCCCATGCACGGCTACGAGCTCAAACGGTCGCACGACCAGCGGCTGCCGCAGGCCAAACCGGTCGCCTTCGGCCAGGTCTACGCCACCCTCGGGCGGCTGCAACGGGACGGCCTGGTCACCACGAGCGGGCACGACCAGGCGGGCGGGCCGGAGCGCACCAGCTTCGCGCTCACCGAGGCGGGCCGGGCCCGGCTCGACGAGTGGCTCAGCGAGATCGAGCCGCCGGCGCCGTTCGTGACCAGCGCGCTGTTCGCCAAGGTCGCGGTCGCGGTGCTGGTCAGCGGCGAGGCACGGGCCCGCGACTATCTCGTCGCGCAGCGCGCGGCCCACATGGAACGGCTGCGCGCGCTCACCCTCGTCAAGACCGACCCGGAGAGCAGCCTCGGCGACGTGGTCGCCGCCGACTTCGCGATCCTCCATCTCGACGCCGACCTCCGCTGGGTGGCCAACACCCTGGACCGCGTCGCCGACCTGCATCGGGAGGTGCAGTCATGACGATTCTGCGTGCCCGGGGCGTGGTGAAGTCCTACGGACCGACACCGGCCCTGCGCGGCGTCAGCATCGACATCGCCGAGGGCGAGATCGTCGCCGTCACCGGCCCGAGCGGCTGTGGCAAGTCGACCCTGCTGCACTGCCTGGCCGGCATCCTGCGGCCCGACGCCGGCGAGGTGACCTACGGCGAGCACCGCCTGGACACCTGGTCGGAGCGGATGCGGGCGCGGTTGCGCCGCACCGAGTTCGGCGTGCTCTTCCAGTTCGGGCAGTTGGTGCCCGAGCTCACCGCGGCGGAAAACGTCGCGCTGCCGTTGCTTCTCGCCGGCACGGGGCGGCGAGAGGCGCGGACCGCCGCGGTGCAGTGGCTCGACCGGTTGGGTGTGGCCGAACTGGCCGACACCCGGCCGGGCGAGATGTCCGGTGGCCAGCAACAGCGCTGCGCGACGGCGCGGGCGCTGGTCACCGAGCCCCGGGTGCTGTTCGCCGACGAGCCGACCGGCGCCCTCGACTCGCGCACCAGCGAGCAACTCCTCGGCCAACTGGTCCGCGTGGTCCGCGACCAGCGCACCACGGTCGTGCTGGTCACCCACGACGCGACCGTCGCCGGCTACGCCGACCGCGAGGTGTCGCTGCGCGACGGTGCGCTCGACCCCAGCGGGCTAGGCCTCACCGCCGTGCAAGGGCGGCACGGGCGGTGAAGCCGTCGACCCTGCTCCGGCTGGCCCTGGCCGGCAGCCGCACCGACGGCCTGCGGGTCGCGCTCACCGCCGTCAGCGCGGCCCTGGGCACGCTGGCCATCCTGTCGGCGCTCACCGTCATCGCGATCCCCGAGCTGGGCGAGCGGATCGACAACCACCGCTACAGCAACGCCCTGCTCGACGAGCCCGGCCTGCGCGGCGGCACGACGTTGACCTTGCTCCTGCTCACCATGCCGATCCTGGCCCTGGCCGGCCAGTGCGCGCGGCTCGGCGCACCCGCCCGCGACCGGCGGCTCGCCGGCTTCCGGCTGGCCGGGGCCACTCCCGGCCAGGCCACGCTGATCGTGGTCGCCGAGACCGGCCTCGCCGCCCTGATCGGCGCCGGCGCCGGCACCGCCGGCTATTTCGCCGCACACTCGCTGCTCGACCGGCCGCGGGCCGACGGCCTGCTGCCGTTCCCGACCGACGTGCTGCCGTCGCCGCCGGCCATCGTGGTCACGGTCGTCGCCATTCCGCTGGTCGCCGCCCTCGCCGCGGCACTGCTGGTGCGCCGGGTGGTGATCGGGCCGCTCGGCGTGTTCCGGCGGTCCCGCCGCACCCGCCCGCCGCTGCCCTGGCCGGGGGCGCTGATCCTGCTGGGGCTGGTCGCCACCAGCAGCGTGCTGCCGATCTTCCGCGCCTACGAGGCACGGCAGAGCGTGCCGCCGGACTTCCTCGTCGTCACGGTCGGGATCGGCGGGCCGCTGTGCGCGATCCTCGGAGTCATCCTCGGCACCGGCTGGATCTCGCACGCGTCCGGCCGGCTGCTGCACCGCTGGGGGCACCGCCCCTCGGTGCTGCTGGCCGCGCGGCGGCTGACGACCGACCCGTGGCAGGGCGGCCGCACCTTCGCCGCGCTGCTCGCCTGCGTCATCGTCGGCGCCGGCGCCGCCTGCGAGCGCGGCTACTTCCAGATCATGCGCGACCTCGAGATCGCCTCGATGGAGGCCGACACCGGGCGGTTCGTGTTCTCCGGCGACAACTTCTATCTCGCCACGATGAACCTCGTCGACCTCGCGATCGGGGTCGCCCTGGTGATCGCGGCCGGCGGGCTGCTGGTCGCAATCGGCGAGGGCATCGTCTCGCGCCGCCGGGCGTACGCCGCGCTGGTCGCCTCGGGTGTGCCCCGCGGCGTGCTGGCCCGGTCGATCCTGTGGCAGACGCTGGTCCCGGTGGTGCCCTCGGTCGTGCTGGCCCTGTTCGTCGGCAGCCGACTGGCCAGCACGGCGATGGGCGACACGGTCGAGAACTACGGCCGGTCCGCGCCCTACGTGCTGCCGCTGGGCACCGTCGCGACGTACGGGCTGCTGGCGGTCGCCGCGGTGGTCGCCGCCGTCGGTGTCGGGCTGCTGTTCCTGCGCGGCAGCACCGCGGTGGAGGAGTTGCGCACCGGCTGATTGACTGTGCCGATGCGCCCGGCCGAGGGAGAGGTGCTGCACTTCTCCGAAGACCCGACGATCCGACGCTTCGTGCCGCACGTGGCCGCCACGTCGGCGGAGACCGAGCCCTACGTCTGGGCGGTCGGCGCCGACCGCGCACCCGACTACTGGTTCCCGCGCGACACACCGCGCGCGATGGCGTGGACGACACCCGACACCACGCCGGCCGACCGTGACCGGATCATCGGCGCCGGCTCGGGCAACCGGGTGCACGCCGTGGAATACGCGGCCCTGCCGGCCATGCGCGACGTGCGGCTCTACGCCTACCGGCTGCCGGCGGCGCCGTTCCACCCGATCGGTGCGGAGGCGCACGCGCTGGTCGCGACCGAACCGGTCGCACCGCTCGGTCCGGCCGAGCCGGTCGGCGACCTGTTCGCGTTGCACGAGGCGGCCGGCATCCAACTGCGGGTTTTGCCCAACCTCTGGCCGTTCTGGGACGAGGTGGTGGCCAGCACGGTCGGCTTCAGCGGCATCCGGTTGCGCTATGCCGCGACCCGCCGCTGACGCAACTCCTCGAGCAGGTAGAGCCAGATCTCGCTGATCGTCGGGAAGCTGGCGACCACGTGCCGCAACGCGCTGATCGGCACCTTGCCGACGACGGCGACGCTGGCGCCGTGCAGCAACTCGCTCATTCCGGAGCCGACGAACGTGGCGCCGACCAGCGTGTCGTCGGCGTTGTTGACGACCAGCTTGGCCCGCCCGACGTAGTGCTCGCGGGCCAGCCGGGCACCGTCGATGCCGGCGAAGTCGCGCTCCACCACCTCCACCGGGATGTCCCGGTCGAGCGCCTCCGCCTCGGTCAGCCCGACCGAGGCCACCTCCGGGTCGCAGAAGATCACCTGCGGCGCGCCGTCCTTGTCGGCCTGGTCGGTGTAGGGGTTGTAGGGCCGCTCGTCGAGCGGCCGGCCGGCGGCCCGGGCCGCGATCACCTCGCCGGCGATCCGCGCGTGGTACTTGCCCATGTGGGTGAGCAGCGCGCGGCCGGTGAGGTCGCCGAGCACGTAGAGCCAGTCGGTGCCGGGCACCGTCATGTGGTCGTCGACCTCGACGAAGCCGCGGTCGGTGGTCCGCACACCCACCGCCTCGAGCCCGATGTCGCGGCTGTTGGGTACCCGACCCGTGGCCACCAGCACCTCGTCGGCCACGAGCGTCTCGCCGTCGCCGACGCTCACGGTGGCCTCACCACCGTGCGTGCGCCCGATGCCCCGGTCGTCGACCCGCTCGCGGCGCACCTCGTGCACGGGCGTACCGGTCAACACGGTGATCCCGTCGGCCTCGAACGCGTCGCGCACCAGGCCACCCACGAACGGCTCCTTCGTGGCCAGCAGCCGCTCGCCGGGGAACACCAGCGTCAACTCCTCGACGCCGAGCCCGCGCAGCCAGGTCGCCGCCTCGCAGGCCACCACACCGCCGCCGATGACCACCATCCGGCGCGGCACGTCGTGCATGTTGGTGACGTCGCGCGACCGCCACGGGCGGGCGTCGGCCAGCCCGGTGATCGGCGGCATCGCGCCGTCGGTGCCGGGCGAGAGCACCACGGCCTTGTCGGCGGTGATCTCCCGGGTGCGGCCGTTGTCGCTGACCTCCACCCTGCGCGGCCCGACCAGCCGGCCGCGACCACGGATCACGTCGACGTCGTTGCTCAGCATGAGGTCGACGGACTGCTTGTCGTCGTGGTTGAAGGTGATCTCGTCGCGCCGGGCCAGCACCGCTTCGGCGTCGACCCGCCGGCCGTTGACCAGTTGCCGCATCCCCGGCAGGTCGACAGCCAGGTTGCGGGCCTGCACCGGCAACAGCATCGCCTTGCTCGGCATGCACGCCCAGAACAGGCATTCACCGCCGACCCGGTCCTGCTCGACCAACGCCACCGAGAGCCCGGCCTGGCTGCTGTAGAGCGAGATCGTCTCGCCCGGCGGTGCCCCGCCGACGACGATGACGTCCCATTGCGATCGGGCCGGGTTGATCGAGCCGCTCATCGCTGCCCCCTCGCGCGTCGGGTCCCACGATCCAGCGAAACACGGGTGCGCTCGGCTACTGGGCGGTAACGGGAGACTGCGCAGTGCGCATTCAGGCGACGGCGGCGGCCAGTTCGGGCGTCTCGACGGGCACGGCGTCGGGGTCGGCCATCCGGTGCGGGCGGGCGACCAGCAGCAGCGCCAGGGTGGCGGCGACCATGCCGCCGGCGACGACCGTCGCCATCGCCAACGCACCGTTGCCGAACACGCCGACCAGCGGTGCGGCCAGCGCGCCGGTGCCGAACTGCACGGCACCGAGCAGCGCCGCGGCGGTGCCGGCGGCCTCGCCGTGCCGCGACATCGCGACCGCGGCCGAGTTGGGCATCGCCAGGCCGCCCGCGAACAGCACCAGCCAGAGCGCGGCGAGCAGGCTGGCCAGGCCGCCGAAGCCGGTGGCGGCGAACGCGATCAGGAGAGCGCCGGCGCCGGTGCCAAGCGTCAACGCGCCGACCAGCACCCGCTGCGGGGTGAAGCGGCGCAGCAGCCGCACGTTGAGCTGGGTGGCGGTGATCAGGCCGACCGCGCCGGCGCCGAACGCGAAGCCGAACTGTCGCTCGTCGAGCCCGTACTGGTCCTGGAAGACGAACGACGAACCGGCCACATAGGAGAACAGCGCCGCCATCGCGAACCCGGCGACCAGCACCATGCCGACGAACACCCGGTCGCGCAGCAGGCCGACGTAGGTCCGCATGGTGTCGGCGACGCCGCCCTTGCGCCGCCGCTGCGGCGGCAGCGTCTCGCGCAGCGCGAACAGCGCGGTCAGCGTGAGCAGCACGCCGAACCCGGCCAGCACCACGAAGACACCGCGCCAACTGGTCGCCTCCAGCACGGCGCTGCCCAGCGTCGGCGCGAGGATCGGCGCCAGGCCCATCACCAGCATCAGCCGGGAGAACAGCCGGGCGAACGCGGTGCCGCTGAACAGGTCGCGGACCACGGCCATCGCGACCACCGAGGTCGCGGCCACGCCCAGGCCCTGCACCACCCGCAGCGCGCCGAGCAGGCCGATCGACGGCGCCACCACGCAGAGCACCGAGGCCAGCACGTGCAGCGCGAGCCCGAGCAGCAGCGGGCGGCGCCGGCCGAACGCGTCGGCCAGCGGACCGATCACCAGTTGCCCGAGCGCCAGGCCGGCGAGCGTGCCGGTCAGCGTGAGCTGCACCGCCGTCGACGTGGTGCCGAGGTCGGCGGTGATCGCCGGCAGGGCCGGCAGGTACATGTCGATGGTCAGCGGGCCGATGGCGATCAGCGAGCCGAGGACGACGACGAGGCGGACGCGTTGCCGGAGCGACAGCTCGGGAGGATCGATCACACTGCCTGCAAATCCACTCGGCCGTGCGCCATTCCCGGCATCGATTGTGTTTGCGCTCACAGGTCTCTTTCAGCTTACCTTCAAAAGAAACCCATCAATGTCTTGTACGCCTCGCGGCGCGTCGCGACCATACGGCCGGCACATGCCCGTTCACCCACAAGGGAGCGACATGCGGATGAACCGAACCATCCCGATCCTGCTGACGGCCGCCGTGACCGTCGCGCTGACCACGGCGGCGGTGGCCGGCCCGGCGGCCGCCGCCGTGCCGGGGCCCAACATCCCACTGGCCAACGTCAAGGCGACCCTGACCCAGTTGCAGAGCATCGCCACCGCGAACGGCGGCAACCGGGCACACGGCCAGCCCGGCTATCTCGCGTCGGTCAACTACGTGCGCGGCCGGCTCGACACGGCCGGCTTCACCACCGCGGTGCAGTCGTTCAGCTACGGCGGCGCGACCGGCTACAACCTGATCGCCGACTGGCCGGGCGGCGACACCACGAACACCGTCATGGTCGGCTCGCACCTCGACAGCGTGGCCGCCGGCCCAGGCATCAACGACAACGGCTCCGGCTCCGCCTCGATCCTCGAGGTCGCGCTCGAGGTCGCCCGGCAGGGCATCGCGCCGGCCCGGCACCTGCGGTTCGCCTGGTGGGGTGCCGAGGAGCGGGGCCTGATCGGCTCCGACTTCTACGTCGACAGCCTGAGCGCCACGGCCCGGGCCAACATCGAGGCCTACTACAACTTCGACATGGTCGGTTCGCCCAACCCCGGCTACTTCCTCTACGACGGCGACAACTCCGACGGCACCGGCGCCGGCCCGGGCCCCGCCGGCTCGGCCCAGCTCGAGGCCGTGCTGGCCACCTACTTCGCCGGCATCGGGGTGCCGACCGAGGGCACCGACTTCGACGGCCGCAGCGACTACGGCCCGTTCATCGCGGCCGGCATCCCGGCCGGCGGCACCTTCACCGGTGCCGAGCAGCGCAAGACGGCCGCACAGGCGGCGAAGTGGGGCGGCTCGTCCGGCGTCGCGTTCGACGCCTGCTACCACCGCTCGTGCGACACCACGTCCAACATCAACGACACCGCGCTGGACCGCAACGCCGACGCGATCGCGTACGCCGTCTGGAACGTCGCGGTCAGCCCACCCGCTCCCCCGGCGGCCGTCTACACCGACACGTTCGAGACCGCGACCGGCTGGACGACCAACCCGGCCGGCACCGACACCGCGACCCTGGGGCAATGGGTGCGCGGCGACCCGGCCGCGACCGCGTCGAACGGCGCCAAGCAGCTCGGCACCACCGTCAGCGGCACCAACGACCTGGTCACCGGGGCTTCGGCCGGCACCGCCGCGGGCGACTTCGACGTCGACGGCGGCACCACGACGATCCAGTCGCCGGCGATCACGCTGCCCGCGAGCGGCCCGCTGACCCTCTCGTTCTCCTGGTACCTGGCGCACGGCAGCAACTCGAGCAGCGCCGACTCGTTCTCCGCGGCCGTGGTGCACAGCGGCGGCACGACCACCCTGTTCACCCAGGCGGGCGCGGCCAGCAACCGCAACGGCGCCTGGGCCACCCGCACGGCGAGCCTGACGCCGTACGCCGGTCAGTCGGTCCGGATCGTGTTCCGGGCGGTCGACGCGAGCACCGCCAGCCTGGTCGAGGCCGGCGTCGACGACGTCCGGATCACCCAGGGCTGAGGGCGGAGGAAGGGCCCGTTGTTAACGCTTGCGTTGATAACGGGCCCTTCCGTCGTGCATAGCGCGCCGGGGAGCGGGGTATGCGCTCGCGCATGAGCGATGAACGGCCACTGGAAGAGTCCGAGGAGGTCGCGGACGCCGTGGAGGACGACACCGCGATCTCGGAGTTCGAGACGGGCGGGGGCCCGGACGACGACAGTCCGGTGTTCCGGGAGCCGGGCTGGGAGCCCCGCACCGGCGCCGAGCAGCCGTGGGACCCCGAGGACCTGGCCGAGGCCGAGGGCAAGGACCCGACGCCGCACAACATCGCGCGGGCCAAGGCCGAACTCGACGAAGACGGCCCGGCCGCGATCGACCGGACCGTCCCCTAGACGCCCGGCTACGGTGTGAGGCCGTTGCGGCGGATCACCTCGCGGAACCACAGCGCGCTGTCCTTGGGCAGCCGGGCCTGCGTCGCGTAGTCGACGTAGATCAGGCCGAACCGCTTGTCGTACCCGTACGCCCACTCGAAGTTGTCGAGCAGTGACCACGCGATGTAGCCGCGCATGTCGGCGCCCCGGCGGATCGCGTCGTGCACCGCCCGCACGTGGCCATCGAGGTAACCGATCCGCGCCGGGTCGGCGACCCGGCCGTCGACCACCGTGTCGACGTAGGACGCGCCGTTCTCGGTGACGATCAGCGGCGTGCCCGGGTAGTCGACGGAGAGCCGGACCAGCAGGTCGCCCAGCCCGGTCGGGTCGACCGGCCAGTCCATCGCGGTGACCGGTGTGTCCTGCGCCGGGTAGATGATGCCCTCGCTGCCCGGATAGTTCGGGTTGGCGGCCGCGCCGACCTGGGCCGCGACCACCGCCGGCTGGTAGTAGTTGACGCCCAGCAGGTCGATCGGCGCCGCGATGGTGGCCAGGTCGCCGTCTTCGATCACCCCGCCGGCACCGAACCGGTCGAACAGCGCCCGCATGTCGTCGGGATAGCCGCCCTTGAGCGCCGGGTCCAGGAAGATCCGGTTCTGCAGGCCGTCGATCAGGTCCGCGGCCGCCCGGTCGTGCGGGTCGGCCGGGTCCCGCGGTGTCACCCGGGTCAGGTTGAGGGTCAGCGACACCTCCCGCGCGCCACCGGCCCGCAGCGCCTCGACGCCCGCGCCGTGTGCCAGCAACAGGTGGTGCGCCGCCTCGAAGGCGGCCCGCGGGTCCTGCCGCCCGGGCGCGTGTGCCCCGCTGGCATAGCCGAGGAAGGCCGAGCACCACGGCTCGTTGAGCGTGCCCCAGGTCCGCACCCGGTCGCCGAGCCGGGCCACCGTCGCGGCGGCCAGCTCGGCGAACGCGTGCGCGGTCTCCCGGCTGGTCCAACCGCCCCGGTCCTCCAGCACCTGCGGCAGGTCCCAGTGGTAGAGGGTGGCCATCGGCTCGATGCCCCGCTCCAGCAGCGCGTCGACCAACCGGTCGTAGAAGTCGAGGCCGCGCGGGTTGACCGGGCCGGTGCCGTCGGGCTTGATCCGCGGCCAGGCGACCGAGAACCGGTAGGTGCGCAGGCCCAGGTCGTCCATCAGCGCGACGTCGTCGGCGAACCGGTGGTAGTGGTCGCAGGCCACGTCGCCGGTGTGGCCGCCGAAGACCATTCCGGGCGTACGCGCGAAGGTGTCCCAGATGGACGGTGACCGCCCGTCGGCCTGCGCGGCGCCCTCGATCTGGTAGGACGCGGTGGACGCGCCCCACCGGAACCCCTCCGGGAACCGCAGCAGATGGGCGTCGGTGGCTTCCTCGACGATGGTCATCCCTTGACGGCTCCTTGCATGATTCCTCCGATGATCTGTTTGCCCAGCACGACGAAGACGACGAGCAGCGGCAGGATCGCGATCAGCGCGCCGGTCAGCGCCAGCGAGTAGTCGGTGATCCGGCCGGCAGACAGCGTGGAGAGCACGACCTGGACGGTCGGATCCTCGGGCGTCAGCACGACCAGCGGCCAGAAGAAGTCGTTCCACGCGGTGAGGAACGTCAGCATGCCCAGCACCGCGGCTGCCGGCCGCGCGGCCGGCAGCACCACGTGCCAGAAGAGCCGGATGGTCGAGCAACCGTCGACCCGGCCGGCCTCCAGCAACTCGGTGGGCACCGCCTCGGACAGGTATTGCGTCATGAAGAAGACGCCGAAGCCGTTGACCATCGCCGGGACGATGACCGCGTAGATGGTGCCGGTCCACTGGATCTTCGCCATCAGCATGTAGAGCGGGATGATGCCGAGCGTCGTCGGCACCATCATCGTCCCGATGATGCTGAGCAGCAGGATGTTGCGGCCGCGGAAGCGCAGCTTCGCGAAGGCGAAGCCGGCCAGCGTGGAGAAGAGCACCACGCTGAGCGTGATGGCACCGGCGACCAGGAACGAGTTGATCAGGGCCTTCTCGAACGGGACCATCGTGAACGCCCGCTTGAGGTTGAACCACAGGTTGCCGCCGAGCAGCACCGGCGGCGGCATCTTGCCGAGGGCACTGTTGTCCTGGGAGGCGACGACCACCGACCAGTAGAGCGGGAAGAACGAGAAGAACGCGATCGCCGTCAGCATCAGGTAGGTCAGCTTGCCGGGCCGGCGGCGGAACGCGCGGCGGATCCGGCGGCGGGCCGTCGGCGGCTGGCCGAGGTGCCGGGGCGGCGGGGCGAGGGTAGTGGCCATCAGCTCCTCCGAAGCCGGCTGGTGATGCCGAAGTTGATCGCGGCGACGATCACGATGATCAGGAACATCACCCACGAGCTCGCCGACGCGTAACCGAAGTCGAAGCGGCCGAACGCGACCTCGTAGAGGTAGAGCGCGAGGGTCTGGAACTGCCGGTCCGAGCCGCCGGTCAGGCCGTTGCCGCCGAACAGCAACGGCTCGGCGAGCACCTGCATGCCGCCGATCGTGGAGATGATGACCGTGAAGATGATGGTCGGCCGGATCGCCGGCACGGTGATCTTCCGGAGCTGCTGGAAGCTCGTCGCGCCGTCGAGCGAGGCCGAGTCATACAGCTCCTTGGGCACCGCCTGCATCGCGGCCAGGTAGATCAGCGCGTTGTAGCCGGTCCACCGCCAGATGATCATCGACGACACCGCGACGTGTGAGCTCCAGGTGTTGGCGGTCCAGTCGATGTGGTCGATGCCGAAGAGGCCGAGCACCCAGTTGATCAGCCCGTAGTCGCGGCCGAAGAGCTGGCTGAAGATGATGGCGACGGCGGCGACGCTGGTGATGTTGGGTACCAGCGCGGTCATCCGCCAGAACGTCTGGCCGCGCAGTCGCTGGTTGAGCACGTGCGCGAGAACCAGCGCCAGCAACAGTTGCGGCACGGTGGAGAGGACCCAGATCGACACGGTGTTCCACAGCGCGTTCCAGAACGCCGGGTCGTCGAAGAGCTTGGTGTAGTTGCCGAAGCCGATCCACGTGTGCTCCTCGGACAGCAGGCTCCAGTCGTGCAGGGAGACCCAGGCCGTGAAGATCAGCGGAAATACGCCGAACCCCAGGAACAGGATGAAGAACGGCGCGATGTACAGGTAGGGCGAGCCCTTGACGTCGAGGCGGTGCAGCAGGCCGCGGCGCGGCCCCACCCGCTCCTCCGTCGCCAACTGGGTCATCCCCGTCACCTCCGGTTACTCGGTGCGCGCCGTGGTCCCGGGCGCGGATGCGCACCGGGACCAGGCGGGCGGGGATCTCTTAGAGAAGCGCCTTCACGTCGGTCAGAACCTGCTGCCAGGACTGGTCGGGCGTCTGCTTGCCCTGCTCGATCCGGGTCAGGCCGTTGATGATCTGGGTGTTGATGTCACCGGCCTTCGGGCCGAGGTACTGCGGCTTCATCGTCGTCACCGACTTGGAGAAGATCTCGCCGACCGGTGCGTTGTTGAAGTACGGGTTCTTGAAGTCCTTGATGGCCGGGTCGTTGTAGAGCGTCAGGGTCGACGGGAAGTTGCCGTACTTCTGGAAGACCTTGACCTCCTGCTCCGGCGCGGTCAGCCACTTGGCCAGCTCGTACGCCTGCTTGGCGTGCTTGCCCTGCTTGGGCACGGTCAGCCAGGAGCCGCCCCAGTTGCCGCCGCCACCGGGCACGTCAGCGATGTCCCACTTGCCGGTGGCGTCCTTGGCCTGGGTCTGGATGTAGGCCATCATCCACGAAGGACAGGCCAGCGTGGCGAACGTGCCCTTGGCGAAACCGGCGTTCCAGGCCGGCGTCCAGGCCTCGGCGCGGGCCGACAGCCCCGAGGTCACGGCCTCCGCCGACAGGTCGAACGCCTTCTTCACGTCGGGGTTGCTGTCGACCACGACGTTGTCGCCGTCGTAGAGACCAACCGGGGCCTGGCCGAGGATCGACCGGTACATGACGGTCGGGCCGTCGAAGAAGTGCGCGCCCGGCACCTTGGCCGCCTCGAACTTCTTGCCCGTCTCGATGTATTGCTCCCAGGTCGGCCAGAGCTTGGAGACCTCGGCGCGGTCGGTCGGCAGGCCGGCCTTCTGGAACAGGTCGGTCCGGTAGCACATCGCCATGCCGCCGGCGTCGGTGCCGAGACCGATCACCTTGCCGTCCTTCGAGGTGCCGACCTTCCACTTCCACTCGGGCCACTGCGCCTTGATGTCGTTGGCGCCGAACTCGGTCAGGTCGTAGAACTTCGACGGCTGCGCGGTGAACTGGCCGATCCAGCCCTCTTCCAGCGCCTCGATGTCGGCGGCGCCGGTGTTGGTCGCCAGGTGGGCGGCGAGGTTCTTGTGGTGGTCCTCGGTCTTGGTGATCCGCTCGGTGATCTTCACGTTGGGGTGCAGCTGCATGTACTCGGCGTAGAGCTCTTTGTATCCGAACTCACCGAACGTGGCGACCGTAAGCGTGACCGGACCGTCGTCGGCGGCTTGGTTGTCGCCATCGTCGCTCCCGCATGCCGCCGTCGCGAGCAGTGCGGCGGCGACGATCGGGACGACCGCGGTGAACCTGCGGCGCATGGACTCCTCCAGGCGATCGGTTATCTGGGCAGGGTCTGGAGAGCGCTCTCCACGGCAGGTTCTGGGATGTGCCTGTGGTGGTGGGGGTGCGAGGTGCCGGATGGGAGAGAGCGCTCTCACTTGGTTCCCGACCATCGAGGAACGTGAGCGCCATGTCAAGGATCCGTTGCGGTTTCGTTACATGCCGCGAGACCCGGCTCAGAGAGCGCTTCCCCCACCTTGCGCCCGTCGGCGTGGCGCGTCAAGCGATCGACACCCGCGAATCGACCCAGTCGGCGGCCGGGTTTCCCCACCTTGAGCCATCGACGGCCATCAGCCATTGACAGCGGTTGGGTGACCCGTCAGAGTGGCGCGGAAGAGAGCGCTCTCTTTACGTCCCGTCCCACGTAAAGGAGACCCACATGAGTCGGGTCATGCCCGGCCGACGATGGCGCCTGGCCGCCGCAGGCGGCGCCGTGCTCGCACTTCTCGCCAGTTTCCTGGTGGCCACCACGGTGACCGCCGCGGCGGCGGATCCGCTGATCTCGCAAGGCCACCCCGCCACCGCCTCGTCAACCGAAAACGCCGGCACGCCGGCCTCCGCCGCCGTCGACGGCAACACCGCGACCCGCTGGTCCAGCGCATTCAGCGTGCCGCAGTGGGTGCAGGTCGACCTCGGCGCCACAGCCACGGTCAGCCGGGTCGTGCTCAACTGGGAGGCCGCGTACGCGACCGCCTTCACCGTCCAGACCTCGGCCAACGGCACCACCTGGACGACCATCCAGACGACCACCAACGGCACCGGCGGGATCCAGGACCTGACGGTCAGCGGCAGTGGCCGCTACGTGCGGGTCAACGCCACCGCCAAGGCCACCGGGTACGGGGTCTCGCTCTGGGAGTTCCAGGTCTACGGGAGCATCGCCGGCTCCGGGGGCTGTGGCACCGCGAACGCCGCGTTGGGCCGTCCCGCCACCGCGTCGTCGACCCAGAGTGCCGCGTTCCCGGCCGGCTCGGCCGTCGACGGCAACGCCGGCACCCGCTGGTCGAGTGCCGCCGCCGACCCGCAGTGGCTCCAGGTCGACCTGGGCAGCACCCAGTCGATCTGCGGCGTCACGCTGCAGTGGGAGGCCGCCTACGGGCGGGCGTTCCAGGTGCAGACCTCGACCGACGCCGCGACCTGGGTGTCGGTCTACTCGACCACGACCGGGACCGGCGGCACCCAGGTGCTGACCGTCAACGGCTCCGGCCGCTACGTGCGGGTCTACGGCACCGCGCGGGGCACCGCTTTCGGATACTCGCTCTGGGAGTTCCAGGTCCGTACCGGTAGTGGACCGACGAACCCGCCCACCGACCCGCCACCCACCACGCCGCCGCCCACCGACCCACCGCCCGGTGGCGAGGTCCGGCTGCTCTCCTACAACAAGCCGGCGGTCGCCAGCACCAGCCAGAGCGACGCCAACTGCTTCGAGTGCACCCCGGCCCGGGCGTTCGACAACGACCCGGCCAGCCGCTGGGCCACCAGCAGCACGACCGGCTGGGTCGACCCGGGCTGGATCTACGTCGACCTCGGTGCCACCGCCGGCATCACCCAGGTGGTGCTGCAGTGGGACCCGGCGTTCGCGCGGGCCTACCAGATCCAGGTCTCGTCCAACGCGACCACCTGGACGACCATCTACTCCACCACGACGGGCGCCGGCTTCAAGGAGACCCTCAACGTCACCGGCACCGGCCGCTACGTCCGGATGTACGGCACCGCGCGGTCCAGCGCCTACGGCTACTCGCTGTGGGAGTTCAAGGTGTTCGGCACCGGCGGCAACCCGACCACGCCACCGGCGATGCCACCGGACCCGGTGTTCCCCGCCAACCGTCTGGTGTGGAGTGACGAGTTCAACGGCGCGGCCGGTAGCAAGCCGGATCCGGCGAAGTGGACGATCGACACCGGCACCGGGCAGAACAACGAACTGCAGTACTACACGAACAACAACAACGCCAACATGGATGGCGCCGGTTCCCTGGTCATCGAGGCGCGCCGGGAGGCAGCCGGCGGCCGTCAGTACACCTCGCACCGGATGAACACCGGCACCAAGATGACCGTCCAGTACGGGCGGATCGAGGCCCGGATCAAGGTGCCCAAGGGCAACGGCTTCTGGCCGGCGTTCTGGATGATGGGCGCCGACTTCCTCACCGGCCGGCCGTGGCCCTACAACGGCGAGATCGACATCATGGAGGTGCTCGGCCGCAACACGACCGAGGGCTACTCCACGCTGCACGCCCCCGCCTACAACGGCGGTGGCGGATACGGGCAGAAATACACCGCGCCCGGCGGCGTCGACCTGGCCAACGACTTCCACGTGTGGGCGGTCGAGTGGGACAGCAAGGCCATGACGTTCAAGCTCGACGGCAACACCGTGTTCGTGGCCAGCAAGGCGACCGTCGAGGCCACCCGCGGCCCATGGGTCTACGACCACCCGTTCTACGTGATCCTCAACCTCGCGGTCGGCGGAGACTTCCCCGGCCCCGTCGACGGCACCACCCCGTTCCCGTCCCGGATGCTCGTCGACTACGTCCGGGTCTACCAGAACTAGGCACAGGGAGGAGTTCCGATGCGACGAAAAGCAAGCTTCGCCGCCGTGCTGGTTCTGCTGCTCGGTGGTTACCTGGTGGCCGCCGCCGGTGATGCCGTCGCGGCCGACCCGCTCATCTCGCAGGGCCGGGCGGCCAGCGCGTCGTCGACCGAGAACGGCGGGACCCCCGCCGGCAACGCCGTCGACGGCAACAACGGCACCCGGTGGGCCAGCGCGTTCAGCGACCCGCAGTGGCTGCGGGTCGACCTCGGCGCCAGTGCCACCGTCAGCCGGGTGGTGCTGCGCTGGGAGGCCGCCTACGCCAGCGCGTACACCATCCAGACGTCGGCGGACGGCAGCAGTTGGACCACCATCTACAGCACCACCACCGCGACCGGCGGCAACCAGGACCTCACGGTCTCCGGTAGCGGCCGCTACGTGCGGGTCAACACCACCCGGCGGGCCACCCAGTGGGGTGTCTCGCTCTGGGAGTTCCAGGTCTACGGCGTCGGCGGCGCGGCGCCCCCGCCACCGCCGACCGGCCCCATCGTGCGGGTGTCCGAGTTCCTCGCGGACTGCCCGTTCTCACACCGGCTCCCGGACGACCCGATCGTCTTCCCGAGCCTGCCCGGCGCGTCGCACATGCACAGCTTCTTCGGCGCGCGCGGCACCAACGCCTACACCAACATCTCCGACCTGGTGGCCGGCACCAGCAACTGCAACCCGGCCATCGACCTGTCCTCCTACTGGGTGCCCACCCTCTACTACGACGACCAGCCGGTCGAGCCGACCACCGGGGTGTTCTACTACCTCGGTGAGGGCGTACGCGCCGACGTGACCGCCCGGATCCAGCCGCTCCCGCTGGGGCTGCGGATCGTGGCCGGCAACGCCAAGGCGACCGCGCCCGACGCGACGACCATCTCGCGCTGGTCCTGCCTGCACCACAACGAGGCCGGCGCCGGCAAGGACTTCATCACCTGTCCCGCGGGCAGCATGCTGGAGTCCTACCTGGACTTCCCGCAGTGCTGGAACGGCCGCGACCTGGACTCGGCCGACCACAAGAGCCACATGGCCTACCCGGTCAACGGCGACTGCCCGGCCACCCACCCGGTGCCGGTGCCCAAGCTGCGCCAGGTGCTGCGCTACCCCGTCAACGGTGACCCGGCCCGGATCCGGCTCTCCTCCGGCCGCGGCTTCACCATGCACGGCGACTTCTTCAACGCCTGGCCCGAGGCGGAGATGGAGCGCCGGGTGCGCGACTGCATCCGACCCGTCATCAAGTGCGGCGTCAACGGCACACCGTGACCCGTACCCATCAACCGCGCTATCCCCGCCGGCCCGGAAACGGGCCGGCGGGGTCCAACGGGTCGCGCAAGCCCGGAAGTTCTACCGGAAGTTCCGGTGATGGTTCCGGTGCTATAACTGGTCCCGTGACCACCCGGCCCGCGGATCCGCCCCGACCGCCAACCCTGGACGAGGTCGCCGTCGCCGCGGGTGTCTCGCGGGCGACCGTCTCGCGCGTGATCAACGACGTGCCGACCGTCGACCCGCGGATGCGGGCGGCCGTCGAGCGCGCCATCGAGCAGACCGGCTACGTGCCCAACCTCGCGGCCCGGTCGCTGGTCACCCGCCGGACCGACTCGGTCGCTCTGGTCATCAGCGAGCCGCCGGACCACCGCGAATACGCCGCGACGTTCCTCAACCGGGTGTTCACCGACCCCTACTTCGGCCGGCTCACCGCCGGCGCGCAGCAGGTGCTCCGCCCGGAGGGCATCCACCTGGTGATCATCCCGGCCGACCCGCCGGCACACGACCAGGTGCTGCGCTACCTGCGGCAGGGGCACGTCGACGGGGTCCTGCTGATCTCCAGCCACGCCGCCGACCCGTTCCCCGGCCAACTCGCCGACATGGGCGTGGCCACCGTGCTCTCCGCCCGGCCGGGCCGGCCGGTGCGGCTCAGCTACGTCGACGTCGACCAGCCGGCCGGCGTCCGCCTCGCGGCCGACCACCTGGTGGCCCGCGGCCGGCGGCGGCTCGCCACGATCGCCGGGCCGCAGGACATGCCGGCCGGGCAGGACCGGCTCTCCGCCTTCCGCGACGCGCTGGCCCGGCACGGGCTGCCCAGCCCGCCGGTCGCCGAGGGCGACTTCACCCGGGCCAGCGGCGAGGCCGCCGCCCGCGCGCTGATCGAGACCCACCCGGATCTCGACGGCCTGTTCGTCGCCAACGACCTGATGGCCGAGGGCGCCGTGCGGGTGTTGCAGGAGGCGGGCCGGCGGGTGCCCGACGACATCTCGGTGGTCGGCTTCGACGACAGCAGCGCCGCGCTCGAGGCGCATCCCCAGCTCACGACCATCCACCAGCCGGTCGAGGAGATGGCCGGCGAGATGGCCCGGCTGCTGCTGGCCGGGCTGCGCGAGCCGGGTCGCTCCCCGCGCACTGTCATCTTCAGCCCCACGCTGGTGGTCCGCGACTCCTCCTGACAGGCCCGTGCCAGCGCCGTGTGCGGGCGCTGCCAGTGGGTCCGGCCATCTTGGTCTCGTGAAAGACGACCAAGGGGGAACGCGATGAGCGTGGCATTCCAGGCCGAGGGCCTGGTCAAGCGCTTCGGCAAGACCACTGCCCTGGCCGGCATCGACCTGGCCGCCGAACAGGGCACCGTCCTGGGTGTGCTCGGGCCCAACGGCGCCGGCAAGACCACGGCGGTGCGGATCCTGGCGACGCTGCTCCGGCCCGACGAGGGGCGGGCGACGGTGGGCGGGTTCGACGTGGTGAAGGACGCCGCGGCGGTGCGCCGGCTGATCGGCCTGACCGGGCAGTACGCGTCGGTCGACGAGGACCTGACCGGCACCCAGAACCTGACGCTGATCGGCGAACTGCTCGACCTGCGCCGCCGCGACGCCCGCTCGCGGGCGGCCGAGTTGCTGGAGTGGTTCGACCTGACCGAGGCGGCCAACCGGCCGGCGAAGACCTACTCCGGTGGCATGCGCCGCCGGCTCGACCTGGCCGCGAGCCTGGTCGGCCGGCCGGCCGTGATCTACCTCGACGAGCCGACCACCGGCCTCGACCCGGCCAAGCGCGAAGACATGTGGGGCGTCGTCCGGTCGCTGGTCAACGACGGCTCCACAGTGCTGCTCACCACGCAGTACCTCGACGAGGCCGACGCGCTCGCCGACGACATCTCGGTGATCGACCACGGCAAGGTCATCGCGCACGGCACGCCGGCGCAGCTCAAGCAGATCGCCGGCGGCCAGACGATCCTGGTCCGCCCGATCGACCCGGCCCGGCTCGGCGAGGTCGCGACCATCCTGGCCGCGATCTCGGACCGCGACCCCGAGTCACCCGGCCGCGGTGTGCTGACCGTGCCGGTCGACGACGACCAGGCGTTCGCGACGGTCGTCCGGCGGATCGACGAGGCCGGCATCGGCGTGATGGAACTGTCGCTGCGGTTGCCCAGCCTCGACGAGGTGTTCTTCACGCTGACCGGCAAGAAGGCGACCGCCGACGACGACGAGAAGGTGGAGGTGGCGGCATGACCACGACGATCGAGCGCGACCACGGGGCGGGCCCGAACACGCGGACGCCGGCCGGCTCCACCCTGACCAAGGGCCAGCCGCCGGCGCGGCCCTTCCGGCTGGTCCGGCACAGCCTGGCGCTGGCCCGGCGCAGCCTGATCAAGACGCTGCGCACGCCGGAACAGCTCCTCGACGTCACCCTCCAGCCGGTGATGTTCGTGGTGATCTTCGTTTACCTGCTGGGCGGCGCGATCCAGGGCTCGCAGGTCGGCTACCTGACCTTCCTGCTTCCCGCGATCATGGTGCAGTCGGTCATGTTCGCCTCGGTGGCGACCGGGTTCTCGCTCAACACCGACGTGAAGAAGGGCGTCTTCGACCGCTTCCGCAGCCTGCCGATCGCCCGGTCCGCGCCGCTGATCGGCTCGGTGGTCGGTGACCTGGTGCGCTTCGTGGTCTCGATCGTGGTGCTGCTCGGCTTCGGCTACGCGACCGGCTACCGGATCGGCACCGACCCGCTGCACGCCCTGGCCGCGTGCCTGCTGGTGATCTTCTTCGCCGCGTCGATCACCTGGATCTTCGTGCTGCTCGGCGTCATCATGCGGGAGCCGGGCGCGGTGCAGGGCACGGCGTTCCTGCTGCTCTTCCCGCTCACTTTCGGCACCAACATGATGGTGCCGACCGACACGCTCCCCGGCTGGTTGCAGGCCTGGGTGCGGATCAACCCCGTGGCCTCGGTGATGGACGCGGCGCGGGCGTTGATGAACGGCGGCCCGGTCGGCGACACGGTCACCAAGTCGCTGCTCTGGTCGGTGGGCATCATCGTGGTCTTCGCGCCGCTTGCGGTCAGGTTCTATCGCCGCCGGGTGTGAAGTCGGGATAGTGGGCCGGGTCGACGAGCGCGAGCGCGTCGGCCCGGCTCAGCGCGCGGCCACGGCCGTAGGCCGCGTCGTAGGCCGCGTCGCCCAGTCGGGCCCGGAGCTTCTCGCTCAGCGACACGGCATCGCCGTTGGACAGGTCGGGACTGCCGCGCAGCGAGTCGGAGGCGCCGAGCGCCTCGGCCGCCCGCTCCGGCTCGTCGAGCGCGGCCCACAGCGACACGGTGGCCACCGCGATCAGCGCGATGACCGGCATGTCCTTGCCGAGCATGGCGCCCTTGACGCCCTCGGCGACCAGCCGCCGCGCGTCGTCCATCCGCCCCTCGGCGATCGCGACGTGTGCCTCGAACCCGCACAGCATGCCGCGGAACTGCGGCGCGATCAGCGGCGACAGCTTCTGCATCTCGTCGGCCTGCCGGTAGCGCTCGCGGGCGCTGGCCAGCTTGCCCTCCCGGCGGTCGTATTCGCCGAGCATCATCACCACGAACGCGGCCGTGCGGTTGGCCATCCCCTCCCGGGTCGACTCGGCCAGGAAGCGCTCGAGGTCGGCCCGCGCCCAGGCGAGGTCGCCGGCCTGGGCCCGCAGGTTGGCCGTCCAGACCCGCTGGTAGCCGAGGTCTTCGCGGGCGTTGAGCTCGGCGGCCAGCCGCGATGCCTCCTCCAGTGCCGCGGTCGCGCCGGCCAGGTCGCCGCGCTTGGCCAACGCGTCGGACAGTGAGCCCAGTGTCATGCCGAGGCTCCACCGCTCGCCGAGCTCACGCTGGATCTCGGCCGCCGCGGTCAGGTCGGCGAGCATCCCGTCGGCGTCGCCGTCGTTCTCCTTGATGCTGCCGCTGAGCGAGAGCAGCATGCCGCGGGTGAACGGGTCGGCGTCCGGCAGCCCGCGCGCGATCGCCGCCAGCCCGTTTTCGGTGTCGTCGGTGAACAGCGTCATGATCGGCTCGATCACCGGCAGGAACGGGTGCGCCTTCGCCGGCGCCGCCCGGACCAGGCCTTTCAGCTCCTCGACGGCCGCGTCACCGGGCCAACTGCCGGTGAAGACCGAGTTGAGCAGGAACAGGGCGGTGACCACGGCGCGGTGCGCGGCCGGCGCCGGACCATGCGCGGCCAGCGCCCGGCCCAGCAGCGCGACCGCCTGCTCGTGATCGCCACGGATGGTGAACGGCATGGTCAACGCCGCCGCCAGCCGGATCGCGGTCGCCGCGTCGTCGGTCTCGGCCGCATAGTGCAGTGCGCCGATCATGTTGGCCCGATCGGCGTCGAACGCGTCGAGCCACCGCAGCTGGTCGCGGGTGCGCAGGCGGGGCTCCATCAACTCGGCCCGGGCCAGGAAGTAGGCGGCGTGCGCGGACCGCAGCCGGGGCGCCTCGCCGGCGGCGACCAACTGCTCCAGCCCGTATTCGCGGATGGTCTCCAGCATCCGGTAGCGCCCGTCGCCGGCCACCTGCAGCAACGACTTGTCGACCAGCGCGGCGAGCAGGTCGGCGACCGCGTCGACGGTGGCATCGGGCGCGGCCACCCCGGCGGCGCTCTCCGCGGTGATCGTCGACGGGAACACCGCGAGCCGCTCGACCAGCCGCCGCTCCTCGACGGTCAGCAGCTCCCAGCTCCACGCGACCACCGCCCGCAGCGTGCGGTGCCGCTCCAGCGCGGTGCGGCTGCCGCCGGTCAGCAGCCGGAACCGGTCGTCGAGCCGGGCCGCGACCTGCGCCGTCGACAGGCTGCGCAGCCTGGCCGCGGCCAGCTCGATGGCCAGCGGCAGCCCGTCGAGGCGGCGGCAGATCTCCACCACGTCGTCGACGTTGTCGGCGGTGACGTCGAACCCCGGCCGGACCGCCTCGGCCCGGTCGTGGAACAGCTGGATCGACGGATAGCCGCGGACGGCGTCGAGGTCGACCTCGGCCCCGGCCGGCGGCGCGTCGGGGAGGCCGAGCGGCGGCAGCGGGCAGAGTGCCTCGCCGGTGATGCCGAGCGGCTCGCGCGAGGTGGCCAGGATGCGCAGCCGCGGGCAGCGGGCGAGCAGCTCGTCGGCGAGCCGGGCGGCGGCATCGACCACGTGCTCGCAGTTGTCGAGCACGACCAGCGCGTCGATCGGCGCGAGCGCCTCGACCAGCCGGGTCAGCGCGTCGCGGTTGGCCTGCCGGCGACCGGGTTCGCTGAACGCGGCCGCCCGCCCGTCGATCGCGACCAGCGCCGCCTGCACCACGTCGGCCGGGTCCGTGACGGGGGCCAGCTCGACCATCCAGGCCGCGTCGAGGCCGGCTTCGGCGCGCGCGGCGGCGGCGACCGTGGCCAGCCGGGTCTTGCCGGCACCACCCGGCCCGACGAGCGTGACCAGCCGCCCGTCGCCGAGCAACCGGTCGACCCGGCCGAGCTCGGCACCGCGACCGACGAAGCTGGTCAGCGCGGCCCGCAGGTTGCCCCGCGTGGCACGCGCCCGGGCCGCCGGTGGCTCGTCGGCGCCGCGGAGCACGGCCAGGTGCGCCTCGCGCAACTCGGCCGACGGGTCGGCGCCGAGCTCGTCGGCGAGCCGCTGGCGAAAGTCGGCGTAGGCCGCGAGCGCCTCGGCCGGCCGCCCGGCGGCTGCGAGCGCCCGCAGCCGCAACGCCCAAACCCGCTCGCGCAGCGGATGCGCGGCGGCCAACTCGTCGAGCTCGGCGACCAGGTGGGCCGGCCCGGCGAGCTGAAGCTCGGCCTCGATCCGGTCCTCGCGCGCCGCCAGCCGCAGCTCGTCGAAACGGGCCACCGGCGCCACGGCGAACGGCGCGTCGGCGACATCGGCCAGCGCCGGCCCCCGCCACAGGGCGAGCGCGTCGCGCAACAGCCGGACCGCCTTGTCGGGGTCGCCGCCGCGCAGCGCGTCGCGCCCGTCGCGGGCCAGTGCGGTGAACCGCTCGGCGTCGACCGCGTCGCCCGGCAGGTCGAGCCGGTAGCCGCCCGGCCCCAGCAACACCGGGATCCCCGGCACCGTCCGGCGCAGCCTGGACACCAGGGACTGCAGCGCGTTGGCGAGGTCGGCCGGCTGGGCGTCACCCCAGAGGGCGTCGGCCAGCGTCTCGGTGCCGACCGGCCGCCCGGCGTCGAGGGCGAGCCGGGTCAGCAGCGCCCGCAGCCGCGCGCCGCCCACCTCGACGGGCCCGCCGTCGGAAATGACCTCCAGCGGGCCGAGAATTCCCACCTGCACGCTTCTACTCTCCACCATGCGTGCGACAGTCTGTTATCCGCGCAGCCGCGTCGCTTCCCGGGCGAGCCGCTCGATGCGGTCCCAGTCATGACCGCGCACCGCGTCCGCCGGGGTCAGCCAGGACCCGCCCACACAGCCGACGTTGGGCAGGGCCAGCCAGTCGGCGGCGGTGCCGGCGGAGATCCCACCGGTCGGGCAGAACGCCAGGCCGGGCAGCGGCCCGGCCACCGACGAGAGATAGGAACGCCCGCCGCTCGCCTCGGCCGGGAAGAACTTGAGCGTGTCGAGCCCGCGCTCCGCCAGGGCCAGCATCTCGCTCACCGTGCCGGCCCCGGGCAGGAACGGCAGCCCCGAGGCCAGCGCCGCATCGACCAGCGTGCCGGTCGCACCCGGACTGACCAGAAAGGTCGCTCCCGCCTCCCGGGCGGCCCCGACCTGTTCGGGGGTGACGACCGTGCCGGCGCCGACCCGCATCTCCGGCACCGCCTTGGCCACCGCGACCAGGGCCGGGAGGGCGTCCGGGGTGCGCAGGGTGATCTCCATGATGCCGACCCCGCCGCGCAACAGCGCCTCCGCCAGCGGCACGGCGTCGGCCGCGTCGTCCACCACCACGACCGGCACGACCGGGCTGACCGCGAGCAGGTCCCGGGCGATCGACATCATAGCTGCTCCTCGGGCGTTGAAGGGTGCAAGGTTCCCCTCGCATACTGTCACTCGCCATGGACATCATCGCGATCGGTGAACCGCTGCTGGAGTTCAGCACCGTCGGCCACGAGACGCTCGACAGCGCCGGCCAGTTCTCCACCGGCTTCGGCGGCGACACCTCCAACTTCCTCGTGGCGGCCGCCCGCTCGGGCGCCCGCACCGGCTACCTGACCCGGATCGGCGCCGACCCCTTCGGCGAGGCGTTTCTTGGCCTGTGGCAGGCGGAAGGCATCGACACCCGGCACGTGGTCCGGGCCGAGGGCGAGCGCACCGGCGTCTATTTCATCTCCCGCCACCCCGCGAGCAGTGTCTTCACCTACTACCGCGCCGACTCGGCCGCGAGCCGCCTGGCACCGTCCGACGTCCCGGCAGCGGCGATCGCGGCCGCCAAGGCCCTGCATGTGTCCGGCATCACCCAGGCGATCAGCCTGTCCGCCTGCGACGCCGCCTTCCACGCGATGACGCTCGCCCGCGCCGCCGGCACGCTGGTCAGCTACGACCCGAACTACCGCCCGCAGCTCTGGCCCCTGGAACGGGCCCGCGCCGTGGTCGCCCGCAGCGTTGAGTTGGCCGACGTGGCGTTCCCCAACGTCGAGGAAGGCCGCCTGCTGACGGGCGCCCAGGACCCGCGCGACGTGGTCGACTGGTACGCCGCCCGCGGCCCCCGCACCGTCGTCCTCAAGATGGGCGCCGACGGCGCGCTGCTCTGGCACGAGGGCACCCTGACCGAGGTCAAGCCGCACCCGGTGGTCCCGGTCGACAGCACCGGCGCCGGCGACGCGTTCGACGGCGCGTTCATGGCCAACCTGGTCTCCGGCGCCACCCCGCAGGAGGCCGCACACTACGCGGCCGTCGCCGGCGCCCTGACCACCCAGGGCCACGGCGCGGTAGGCCCGGTACCCACCCGGGCCGCCATCCTCGCCGCCGGCTGATGTCACACCCCGCCGGCACCATCGCGGCATGGACGAAGACGGATACGGCCTGGCCACGGCGATCGCCCCACTGCTGCGCGCCGAACGCGAGAAGGCGGCCCTGACCCAGGCCCAACTCGCCCGCCGCGCCGCGACGACACAACAACACGTCTCCATGATCGAGTCTGGCCACGTGGCGCCCACCATCGCGCTGCTGGACCGACTCTTCGACGCGCTCGGTCTCCAGTTGCGTGTCAGCGTCGAACAACGCGACGCCGACCTGGACGCCGGGATGGACGCCGCGTCCGACGACACCCGGGAAGACGACCTCTGCACCGCGAACAGCTTGACCAAGCGCCTCGACGCAGACGTCCCGTTCCTGCTCGACGGTCAACTCGCCGCCGCCATGATGGGCGTGCCCATCAAGGTCCGCCGCACCGACCTCGCGTTCGCCGAGGCCGACGCCGACAAGGTCGCCCACTGGCTGGCCGGGCTACCCAACGTGCGCCGCTGGAGCGACAAGTGGCAGGACTTCGCACCCATCGACCGCGACCCGCGCAAGCCCGGGCCACCGCATTACTGGACCCCGTGGGGCGAACTCCACGTGCGCCTCCTGCCGGCCGCGCCACCCCCGGTTCGCGTCGTGGTGGCCGAGCGCAGCTATCCGATCCGGCCGTTATCCGACGTTGAGGCCGACTACCCACAGATCGCCCGCATCATCCGCCGCGCCCGTCACCGAACGTGACCTCGCCCGGGCCGGAGGGTCTCCCGGAGCAGACATGTTTTCGCATGTACGTACGTGCGAAAACATGTCGGCACCGGGAGCACCTTCCCCGGCCGGCTCGACACGCCGGCCGACAGACACGCCGGCACGAGCGGCGCAAGCGGGTCGTCGAGCAACGCCAAAGTGGTCCGGGTCGGGGCGGTGGGATGGGACGGTGATCTCGGGGTTGGGAGGTCGTCATGCGAATTCCCACGCACCGGTTGCCGCCGCCTTCGCCGTGGGGCGGGGGGTCGGCCGGGCCGGCGCGGCCCAGCGGGGGGCGGCTCGCGCAGCGGACCGATGTCGCCGCCGAGGTGCGGTGGGGTGCCGGGTTCGGGACGGTCGCCGCGGTGGCGCGGTTGGCCGGCGAACAGGAACTGCTCCGCCACCTAGCCCTCACCGTGACACTCGACGGGCCCGAGGTCGTGCTGGTCGTGCGGGTCAAGGATCCGGCGGACACCGCTGGGCGGGATCGGCTTGTCCGCCTGCTCGCCGAACTGCAGGAGCGGCCAAAATAGGAACTTACCTCGCGATTCGGAAAATCGTGCCACGATGAAAGAGCGCAATACGTCCGAGCATCGGGGGGACACGATGACGCGGGATACATCGAGCAGGCAGCTCTGGGCGGCGAGCGGTTCGATCTTCGCCGCGGTCGTGCTGGTCATGATGGGTCTCTGGCAGCTCGTGATGGGCATCGTCGCGGTCCTGCGGGGATCCTTCTTCGTGGTGGCGAACAACTACCTCTACTCGTTCAGCACCACCGGCTGGGGCATCCTGCACATCGTGCTGGGCGCGCTGGCCGCGCTCGCCGGCTTCGCGCTCTTCACCGGTGCGCGCTGGGCCCGGGCGGTCGGCATCTTCTTCGCCGTGCTGTCCGCGACGGCGAACTTCTTCTTCATTCCCTACTACCCGTTCTGGTCGTTGCTGGAGATCGCGATGGCGGTCTTCGTGATCTGGGCGCTGGCCGTCTGGCGGCCGGAGCGCACCGGGATGCGCTCGGCGCCCGACGACACGGGCGAGTTCCGCCGCACCGCGGCGCGCTGACGATCGACCACAGTGGAAGGCCCCGGCGAGAGCCGGGGCCTTCTGCGCGATTTCCGGCATACGGCGTCGTACGCGTGGTTACCGTCGAACTGTGACCACGAACCCGGACAGCGCCGAGGCCGCCGCCGCGATCTCGGGGGCGGGCGGGCTGGTCGCCGCCGGCGGGCGCAACGCGCGCGCGGCGAGCGGCTGGGTGAGCATGGCTGCGACGCGCTCCCCGTTCCCGCCGATCGAGGACTACGCCTTCCTGTCCAACTGCCATACCGGGGCGCTGGTCGCACCGGACGGCTCGGTCGACTGGCTGTGCGTGCCCCGGTTCGACTCGCCGAGCATCTTCGGCAGCGTGCTCGACCGCGAGGCCGGCATGTTCCGGCTGGGGCCTTACGGGATCAACCATCCGACCGCACGCGACTACGAGCCGGGCACCAACGTGCTGATGACCACCTGGCGGACGCTGACCGGATGGCTGCTGGTGCGCGACGCCCTGAGCATCGGGCCGACCAACGGGCCCGACGTGGTCACCCCGCACAGCCGGCCGCCCTACGACGACGACGCCGATCACCTTTTCGTGCGTACCGTCGAATGTCTTGACGGACACGTCGATATCGAGATGGTCTGCGAGCCGGCGTTCGACTACGGCCGCACGCCGGCCACCTGGTCCTTCGTGGACAATGACCAGCACGTCGCCGACGGCACGGGTGCGGGCACCACCGTGCGGCTGCGCTCCGACATGGCGATGGGCATCGAGGGCAACCGGATCCGCGGGCGGCGGCGGCTCAAGCGCGGCCAGCGGGCGTACTGCGTGCTCTCCTGGGCCGACCAACTCGCGACGCCGGGCAGCTACGCCGACGCGCAGGCCTGCGTCGACAACACGACGGCCTACTGGCGGAACTGGTTGACCGGTGCGCGGATCCCGGACCACCGCTGGCGTGACGCCCTGCAACGCTCGGCGATCACCGTCAAGGGGCTGACCTACATGCCGACCGGCGCGACGGTCGCCGCGCTGACCACGTCGCTGCCCGAGACACCACACGGCGAGCGCAACTGGGACTACCGGTTCACCTGGATGCGGGACAGCTCGTTCACCATGCAGGCGCTGCACTACCTCAACCTGGACTGGGAGGCCGACGAGTTCATGCAGTTCGTCGCCGACATCGAACCCAACCACGACGGCACCTTGCAGATCATGTACGGCATCGACGGGCGCCGGGACCTGACCGAGAAGACCCGTGACGACCTTTCCGGGTACGGCGGCGCCCGGCCGGTGCGGGTCGGCAACAGCGCGTTCGACCAGCGGCAAAATGACGTGTTCGGCGCCGTGCTCGACTCGGTCCTGCTGCACACCCGGCGCAGCCAGCGGATGCCGCGCCGGCTGTGGCCCATCGTGACCAGCCAGGCCGACTCCGCGGCCAAGGTGTGGCGCAACCCCGACCAGGGGATCTGGGAAGCGCGCGGCGAACCCCAGCACTACGTGTCGTCCAAGCTGATGTGCTGGATCGCGATGGACCGGGCGTCGCGGCTGGCCGAGATCCGTGGGCATCCCGACGCGAAGAAGCGCTGGGCCGAGACAGCCAAGGAGATCCACGACGACATCCTGGCCCACGGGGTACGCGACGACGGCGTGCTGCGCCAGCACTACGACACCGACGCCCTGGACGCGTCGACGCTGCTCGCGGTGCTCTACAACTTCCTGCCGCCCAGCGACGAACGGATGCGCAACACGGTCGACGCGATCGCCAAGGACCTCACCGAGGAGGGGTTCGTGTTGCGCTATCGCACCGACGAGACCGACGACGGCCTCTCCGGCAAGGAGGGTTCGTTCCTGATCTGCTCGTTCTGGCTTGTGTCGGCCCTGACCGCGACCGGCGAGGTGGCCCGCGGGATCGAGCTGATGGAGCGGTTGCTGAAGGTCGGCTCGTCGATGAACCTCTACGCCGAAGAGTTCGACACCAAGACCGGGCGGCACCTGGGCAACTTCCCGCAGGCCTTTTCGCACCTGGCGCTGATCCAGGCGGCCTCACGGATCATCCTCGCCGAACGGTTGGCCGAGGTCTCCTGAGGCTGGGATCATGGCCGGATGGCCGAGCTCGTCCTGCTGGACACCGACATCGGCAACGACATCGACGATGCCGTCTGCCTGGCCTACCTGCTGGCCCAGCCGGAGTGCGAGCTGCTCGGCATCACCACGGTGACCGCCGCGCCGGTCGACCGGGCCAGCCTAGCCAGCGTGCTCTGCCGGGTCGCCGGGCGCGACGTGCCGATCCTGCCGGGCGCCGGCGTGCCGCTGGTCGGGCCGCCCGTGCAGAAGCCGCCGCCCCAGGCCGCCGCGCTCGCCCGCTGGCCGCACGACGACGTGTTCCCGGTCGGCGAGGCGGTCGAGTTCATGCGGCACACGATCCGCGCACACCCGGGTGAGGTCACGCTGCTGACCATCGGCCCGCTCACCAACGTGGCGCTGCTGTTCGCCGTCGACCCGGTGCTCCCGTCACTGCTGAAGGGCCTGGTCATGATGGGTGGGTGGTTCCTCGATCCGACCGGGCCGGAGTGGAACGTGCACAACGATCCGCACGCCGCGGCCCGGGTCTACGCGGCGTCCGTCCGGGTGCACCGGTCGGTGGGCCTGGACGTGACCCGCCGCGTGCGGATGGACGCGCCCGAGTTCCTGGCCCGCTGCGACCTTCCGCTGTTGCGGCCGGTGGCCGACATGGCCGCGGCCTGGTTCACCGAGCGGCCGGAGGTGACCTTCCACGACCCGCTGGCGGCCGCCTCGGTCTTCGCGCCCGGGCTGTGCGGGTTTGCGCGCGGCGAGGTCACCGTCGACACCGCCGACGGCGGCACCCGGTGGCGGCCCACCGACAACGGGCCACACGAGATCGCCGAAACGGTTAACCCGGACGCGTTCGTCACGCATTACTTCTCGACGGTTTCCGGCGCCGGGTAACGGGTAAAATCAAGGACGCCGGCGTCTTCCCCCTCGGCCGGACATGCACAGTGGATGCATCGAAGGGGAAGAGTGTGTGGCAGAGTCTGTGGACCAGGCATTTCGACGCTACCGTCGGCGACGGCGGGCCGCTGCGCGGCGCCAGGCAGGCCCGTTCGTCGGCCGACATGGTGTTCGCGGTGCGGCTCGACTGGCCGGCCGGTGATCACGAGTTCGGCTGCCCACGCGCCGACGAGGGTGCGGCCCGCCGCGAACTCGACCGGGTGCGGTGGTTCTGGCGGCGCGGGCCGATGCGCCCCCGGCTGAGGCTGGTGCGGATCAGCGCGCACGATTTCGACCTGCACGCGAAGGCCCGCCGGGGGTGCAAGGCGCCCGATTGCCCTTAGGCCTGTCGGCTCGCCCAGAGCAGGCCGCGTTCGGTGAGGGTGCGCACCTGCGGGTGGTCGAGGTCGTCGAGCTTGTGGCCGACCGTCGAGACGAAGATGCGGCCCTGGCCCCATTGCCGGGTCCAGACCGCCGGCACCACCAGGTCGGCGCGCCAGGCGGTGTCGGCGGTCGCGCGGAACCGGGTGGTCGCGAGCACGTCGCTGAGCGCGTCGGTGAGCACCCAATATTGTTCGGTGTGCAGCGCCCACTTGGCCGGCAGGCCGGCGACGATCGGGTGGTCCGCCCGGGCGGCGACGACCTCGACCTCGTAGTCGACGAAGTCGTCGGGGTGCTCGGCGAACTGGCCGCCGGTCATCTGCAGATAACGGGTCGACGAACGGAACGAGTCGACCACACCGCCGTGCCAGCCGGCGAACCCGGTGCCGGAGCGCACGGCGCCGATCAGCCCGTCGATCTGCTCGGCGGTCGCGGTGCCCATCGTCCAGCACTGCACGATCAGGTCGAGACCGGCCATCGCGGCCGGATCGGCGTACACGTCGAGGGTGTCGCTGATCTCGACATGGAAGCCCTGTTCGCGGAGGAACGGCACGAACCGGTCGGTCGCGCTGACCGGCACGTGCCCGTCCCAGCCGCCCCGGACGACCAGCGCCCGGCGGTTTTCAGTCATTCCGGAATGCTCCACAGTAGAGGTCGGTTCGGTGCGCCGCCGAGCTGGTTGGCGATCGCCGTGTAGGCCGGCTTCGGCGCCAGGTCGTCATCGTAGGCGAGCGGGCGTCGTGCGGCGCCGTCGTCCCGCGGGTAGTCCTCTTCCAGCCAGGTGTAGCGGTCGGAGAGGCCGAACGCCATGACCGCGCGCACGTCGCGGCACGAGAGCGCGACGTCAAGGTAGCGGCGGTAGACGTCGCGGACGCCGGCGTCGCGGACCGCGATGTCGGCCGGCAGGCCGTCGTCCCGCACGTCGAGTTCGGTGATCAGGATCTGGAGGCCGCGGTCGGCGACCTCGCCCAGCCAGCGGGTGTAGGCGCGGGCGTCGAACCGGTCCTGGAACTGGTCGGCCAACAGGTGCGCCTGCACGCCGAGGGCCTGCACCGGCGCACCGCGGTCGAGCAGCCTGTCGATGACCTGGAGGGTGGCCCGGCGCCGCGGTCCGGGCTCGTCGCCGTACTCGTTGACGGTCTCGAAGCCGAACTCGTTGATGACCAGCAGCGCGTGCGGATCGGCGTCGTGCGCCACGTGGAAGGCCTCCTCCACGTAGGACGGCCCGAGCGGCTCCCACCACGGCACGTCGGTGCGATAGCCGCGCTCCCCCTCGGGGCTGGTGACCTCGTTGGCGACACTCCAGGCGTCGACCCGGCCACGATAGCGGCGGACCACCGCGCGGGCGGTGCCGAAGAGCACCGTGCGGGCCCGCTGCTCGGACATGCCCCAGAGGTCGTCTTCGGTCCAGCCGTCGCCGAAGCCCTCGTCCCAGACGAGGTGGGCGCCGAACACCCGCATGTGCCGCTCTTCGGCGAACGCGATGATCTGGTCGGCGTAGCTGAAGTCGAGATCCGCGTCCGGCGTCGGCTTGAGCCGGTACCAGAGCAGGTCGTCCTCGGTGAACAGCAGGGCGGCTTCGCGGTTGAACAACGCGGCGTAGTCGGGGTCGGAGATCTGCCAGGTCGCGGTCGACGAGCCGAACACGATGCCGCGTTGCTTGGCGGTCTTCCAGAGCGGGGTGCGCGGCGCGGCCGAGGCCGGCGCGACACCGAGGGCGCCCGCACCGGCCAGGCCGGCGGCGCCGAGGAGAAGGGAACGGCGGGAGAAGTCGTGGCGCACGATGGTTCCTCCTTCAGGGCGGAGGTGCAAAACGTTTTGCCAGCGCGCACTCTACGGCCGTTCCCGGGCACCTCACAAGACCCATTGCCCCCACCGCACACCTGTGGTTAGGCTGCGCCCACCGAAGTTGGCAAAACGTTTTGCATACCGTCGGAAGGGGTCTGCTCGTGACTCGGTTGTCCATGGGCGTCATCGGACTCGGCGAGGTCGCCCAGGTCGTGCACCTTCCGGTGCTCCGGTCCCTGCCGGACCTCTTCGAGGTCACCGCCGTCTGCGACATCTCCCCCGGCCTGCTGGACCGGATCGGACGGCAGTACGGCGTGCCGAACCGATATGCCGATGTCGCCGAGATGCTCGACCACCAGCGGCTGGACTGCGTGCTCGTGCTCAACAGCGACGAGTACCACGCCGAGGCCGTGGTCGCCGCGCTCGACCGGGGCGTGCACGTGCTCGTGGAGAAGCCCATGTGCCTCAGCCCGCGGGAGGCGGAGCGGATCATCGCTGCCCGGGACCGCTCGGGAGCGGTGGTCATGGTCGGCTACATGCGGCGGTTCGCGCCGGCGTTCGTCGAGGCCACCGAGCGGATCGGCGACCTGGGCCGGATCAACTACGCGCGGGTGCACGACATCATCGGCCGGAACCAGTTGATCATCGACCAGACGATCTTCGTGGACCGGCCGCAGGACGTACCCCGGGAGAAGGTCGAAGAACGGTGGGCCAAGGGCCGCGCTCTGGTCGCCGACGCGCTCGGTGCCGTTCCGGACGTGCTGGCCGGCACCTACCGGCTGCTCTGCGGGCTCGGCAGCCACGACCTGTCGGCCATGCGCGAGCTGCTCGGCCGGCCGCGCGGCGTGCTGGCGGCCCGGCAGTGGCGTGACGGGCAGTTCATCACGGCCCTGCTGGAGTACGACGACTATCTGGTCACCTACGAGACCGGGGTCGACCAGCAACTCCGGTTCGACGCGCACATCGAGGTCTATGGCGAGCACGCCACCATGCGGGTGCAGTACGACACGCCGTATGTCCGGCACTTCCCGACCCTGCTCATCACCGAGGAGACCCACGGCGACGGCCTGCACCGGTCGGTCAACCGGCCCCACCTCAAGGACCCCTACACCCACGAGCTCGAGTATTTCCACACGATGGTCACCACCGGCGGCAGCCCGAAGACCGGTCCCGAGGACTTCGTCGAAGACCTCGACCTGTTCGCGGAGCTCATCCGGGTGATGGCCGCCGACCCGTCCACCAAACCCTGATCCCGCACCCGGAGGTGCACCGTGTTGGACCAACAGGACGTTGCGTTCTTCCGCGAGAACGGCTACTACCTCAACCGCGAGCAGCTGTTCTCCCCCGCGAAGATGGACCTGCTCGAAGGAATCTTCGAGGAACACCTGGCCGATAAGGGTGACAAGCTCTCGGACGAGCTCGACACGCCGCACTTCCGCGACCCGCGCCTGCTCGACCTGCTGCTGTCCGAGGAGGTGCTCGACCTCGTGGAGCCGTTGGTCGGGCCCGACATCGCGCTGTGGACCAGTCACTTCATCTCGAAGGACCCGAAGGTGGGCCGGGCCACGCCGTGGCACGAGGACAGCGCCTACTGGAAGGGCCGGCTCTCGGAGTATGACCGGATCGTCACCGTCTGGCTGGCGCTCGGCCCGAGCAACCAGGAGAACGGCTGCATGCGGGTCATCCCCGGCACGCACCACAACGGCTTCTCCGAGTATGTGCCGACCGACAAGACCGTGCAGACGTTCCACGCCGAGATCCCGAACGTCGACGAGAGCAAGGCCGTCTATTTCGAGCTGGAACGCGGCCAGTGCTCACTCCACGATGGACGGATCATCCACGGCGCGAAGCCCAACACCAGCGACATCCGGCGTACGGGCTACACGATGCGCTACTTCCCCGCCTCGGTGAAGGTGCTCGACGTGCCCGACAACGCGGGTTGGAAGATCTGGCTGGCCCGGGGCGAGGACAGCGCGGGCAACACCTACCAGCCGGATCCTCGGTGAAACTGGGCTTCCTGACCGCGTGCCTGCCCGGCGAGCCGCTCGACGCGATCGCCGGGTGGGCCGCCGGGCAGGACTACGCCGCTCTCGAAGTGGCGGCGTGGCCGGTCGACCCGGGCCGGCCGTGGGAAGCGAGCCATCTCGACGCGAGCACCGGCGAGGTGCTGCGCCGGCACGGTCTGGAAATCTCGGCGGTCGCCTACTACGAGAACCTGCTGCACCACGACGTGGGAGAGCGCAAGCGGATCCACGACCACCTGCGCCGCTGTGTCGACCAGGCGGCGGCGCTGGGCTGTCCGCTGGTCGGCACGTTCATCGGCCGCGACGTCACCCGCACGGTCGCCGCGAACCTGCGGCTCGCCGAGGACCTGCTGCCGCCGCTGGTGGCGTACGCGGCGCAGCGGGGTGTGGTCTTCGTGGTGGAGAACTGCCCGATGGAAGGCTGGCACCCGGACGGTTACCCGGCCAACCTGGCCTATTCGCCCGAGCTGTGGCGCTGGCTGGGCGGGTTGGGCTTCTTCCTGAACTTCGACCCGTCGCACCTGGTCTGGCTGGGCATCGACCCGGTCGCCGCGCTGGCCGAGAACCTCGGCCTGGTCAAGCACGTGCAGGCCAAGGACGTGCAGGTCGACCCGGCCGCCCGCAACAGCTTCGGCGTGTTCGGCCAGCTGATCGACAAGCCGTCGCCGTGGACCAGCGGGTGGTGGCGCTACCGGGTTCCGGGCCTGGGCGAGGTCGACTGGCGGCGCCTGGTCGACGTGCTCTACGAGGGCGGCTACGACGGCTTCGTCTCGGTCGAGCACGAGGACCCGGTCTGGTCCGGCACACCCGAACGGGTCCGCCAAGGGCTCGTGATCGCCCAGCGCACGCTGGCACCGCTGATCGTCTAGACGGGAGTTCGCGATGCAACGTGGCGTGTACTTCGACGCCTGGTTCCCCCGCCAGCACTGCTATCACCCCAGCCTGCCGCCCCGCCGGCTCCGGATGATCGACGACCTGGTCGACTACCGGGCCACGACGCTGGTCTGGGCATCCATGGGTGGCGGTTCGATCTCGCTGCCCTACCTGGAGCAGGAGGCGTTCGGGCCGGTCGACGCCCGGTCCCGGTTCTACGGCTTCGTCAACGACAGTGAGTTCGTCGCGGCGGCACAGGCCCGGGGCATCAAGGTGCTGGGCATCGTCTTCGAGGCGCAGGGCTGGGAGTTCCCGGTCGAACTGTCCGAGGCCGAGGACGAGGTGCTGGCGATCAACGAACTGCGCGGCGCCGGGAAGCGCGACTGGATGGGGTTGCGCGAGTTCGGCCAGAACCGGTACCCGAAGCTGTGGAAGCCGGTCGAGGCCTACTTCCTCGACGGTCTGGTCAACAGCGCCGGCGAACCGGTCACCGACATCATCGAGGAGTGCTGCGCGCGCGACATCCACCAGCGCGCGCTGCACGCCCGTTGGGTCGAGTGCCCGGACCGCGAGCACCAGTGCTTCTACATGGACCGCAACAACCCGGTCTGGCGGGCGTATCTGAAGGCGATCATCAAGATCCAGATCGACGCCGGTGTCGACGGGGTTCAGCTCGACGAGACCGAGCTGCCGCTGGGCTCACTGCAGTACGGCGGCTGCTTCTGCCGCGACTGCATGACCGGCTTCCGGTCGTATCTGGCCTCGTTGCCGATCGACCTGGACCTCACCGACTTCCACTACGGACGGTGGCTGCTGGAACAGGGCTACGACTTCAAGAGCCGGCTCCACGAGACACCGCTGTACGCCGAGTACCACCGCTACCAGCTCGGCGCGATCCGGGCGCACTTCGCGGAGCTGGCCGACTACGCCCGCGAGTACGGCCGGTCGGTCGGGCGCGAGGTGCTGGTCTCCGGCAACTTCTTCAACATGGACCCGCAGTATCTCGGGCTGGTCGACGACGTCGACCTGATCGTCACCGAGATGCGCAACACCACGTTCCGGCAGCCGCAGTGGTTCCGCTACGTGGCCGGGTTCGCGGGTGACAAGGACGTCATCGTCGTCGAGAACCCGTACGGCGGCGTGGTGCCCGAGCTGGTCGAGTCCTTGAAGAAAGGCCGCGGCTACGACCTGTTCCGCCTCTCGCTCTTCGAGGCGGCGGCGTTCGGCGTCAACATGTCGGTGCCCTACGGCTCGTGGATGGGCGCGACGATCGAAGACGCCTTCTACGCACCGCACGAGATGGCCGCACAGGCACAGGCGTTCCTGGCCGAGCACGAGCGGTTCTTCGCGCGCCGCACGGTCAACGAGGTGGCCGTCGTCTACGGCGTCGAGAGCAACCGCGAGCTGATCGCCAAGGCCGACGTCGGCGACAACCTCGTCAACGCCCGCGACGAGACCGTGGTGGTGCCCTACCGCCAGGTGACCGAGGCGCTGGCCAATGCCGCGGTGCCCTTCGACGTGGTGATCTTCTCGGACGGGCGGACCGCGCCGGACCGGGTCACGGCCGAGTCGTTGAGCCGCTACCGCACGGTGGTCCTGCCGCGCGTCGACCACCTGACCGAGGCCCAGCAGGCGGCGCTGGCCGCCTATGCGGACGGTGGCGGCCAGGTCGTGCGGATCCACGACCAGACCGGGCTGGACGCGCTGCTGCCGGGTGGCCGGCAGGTCACGCTCGCGGGAGCCGACACCGGCGCCGTCGCGGTCAACACGGCCGCGCTGGCCGGTGGTGCCGTTGCCGTGCACCTGGTCAACTACGGCCATGACGACGCGGCCGACCAGGTGCGCCGGACGGGCCCGGTCACGTTGTCGGTGCGGCTGCCGGACGTGACGGAAGTGGCGGCCGCGTACGAGAGCGACGGCACGGTGACACCGCTTCCGGTGGTGGCGGCCGACGGCTTCCACCGGGTGGCACTGGACGGGCTCGGCACGTACACCATCGTGGTGTTCGGGGAGGTTTGATGAGGCTCGCGATGTTGACCGGTCCCGGCCGGTTCGAGATCGAGGAGGTCGACCGGCCCGTGCCGGCGCCCGACGAGGTGCTGGTGCGGGTGGCCGCCTGCGGTGTCTGCTCCTCGGAACTCGCGGCGTTCGCCGGTGACGGCGACGACTATCCGCGCTTCATCGGGCACGAGGTGAGCGGCACGGTCGCCGAGGTGGGTCCCGACGTCACCGGTCTGGCCGCCGGTGACCCGGTCGGCTGCTGGGTCACCTCGCACGGTTTCGCCGAATACGTCACCGTCAAGGCCGCCTACTGCGTGCCGGCCGGCGGCGTCCCGCTCGACGAGGCCCTCGCCGAGCCGCTCGCGTGCGCCGTCAACGCCGTCGAGGAGACCGGCGTCCGACTCGGCGACGACGTGGTGCTCATCGGCGCGGGCTTCATGGGCAACCTGGTGCAGTCGCTGGTCGCGCTGCGCGGGGCCCGGCAGCTCATCGTCGCCGACACCCGGCCCGACGCGCTGGCCCGGGCCGCGGCACTGGGTGCGACCCGGGTGGTCGACGTGCGCTCCGAGTCGCTGGTCGACGTCGTGGCGGCCGCGACCGAGGGGCGGGGGGCCGACATCACGTTCGAGGCGACCGGCGGCCAGGCCGCGCTCGACGTCGTCGGTCAGACCACCCGGATGAGCGGCAAGGTGGTGCTGGTGGGCTTCCACCAGGGCGAGGCCCGCCGGATCAACCTGGCGCACTGGAACTGGATGGCGTTCGGCATCGTCAACGCGCACTACCGCGACGTCGGCGTCATCATGCGCGGGATGGAGGTGGGCATGCGGCTGCTGACCGCGGGCCACCTCTCGCTGGCGCCACTGGTCTCGCACCGGTTCCCGCTGGAGCGGATCGGCGAGGCGTTCGAAGCGGCCCGCACGAAGCCGGACGGCTTCGTCAAGGCGGTGGTGACGATGTGACCCGGTCAGGCGGACGAGCGCACGACCAGCGGGCAGGGCAGCACGACGATGCGACCCTCGCCGGCGTAGCTGCCGGTGATCCGGCTGAGCAACAGCTCACCCGCGGTGTAGCCGGTCTCGTAGGCCGGGTTGCGCACTGTCGTCAGTGGAGGGTTCACGATCGTCGCGGCGTCGACGTCGTCGAAGCCGACGATGGCGACGTCGCCGGGCACCGTCAGCCCGAGCTCGTGCGCGGCGTCGATGGCACCGATCGCGGTCAGGTCGTTGGCGCAGAACACCGCGTCCGGCCGTTCGTCGAGCGCCATCAGCGTGTGCATCGCCTTCTGGCCACCCGAGCGGGTCCAGTCGCCGCGCACCATCAGGGCCGGGTCGACGGGGATCCCGCTCTCCGTCAGGGCGCGGCGATAGCCGTCGTCGCGGCCGGACCCGGTGGCGTGTGGGCCTTCGATGATGGCGATCCGGCGGGAGCCGCGGTCGACCAGGTGGCGCACGGCCGCGTGCGATCCGACCTCGTCGTCGGGTGCGACCAGGTCGACGTGCGGGTCGTCGTCGGACGCGCTGCCGATGCGGACCGCGGGCACGCCCAGGCCGCCGGGGCCGGCGCCCACGTCGCCGGTGACGTTGCCGGCGGCCATCACCACGCCGTCGACGCCGCGGTCGACCACGTCGGCCAGGAACGAGTCCTCGCGCTCCGGTATCCCGTCGGTGTTGCAGACGTAGGTGCCGTAGCCGGCCACGTCGACGGCGTCGGCCAGGCCCCGCGTCAGCACGGCGTAGAACGTGTTGGTGATGTCGGGAACCACGACCGCGATCATCTTGGACCGCCGGGTGCGCAGGCTGCGGGCGACGTTGTTGGGCCGGTAGCCGAGCTGGCGGATGACCTCGCGCACGGTCTCCTGGGTCGATTCGGCGACCCAGCGCTTGCCGGAGAGCACATGGGACACCGTCGTGGGGCTGACCCCGGCCAACTTGGCCACCTGCACCAGCGTCACCCGGGTGTCGTCGGGCCCGGCTGAGCGCGGTGGCTCTGGCATGCCTGCAGACGCTAGCAAAGCTGTTTCCCTTCGAGAGCCCGCGCGAGCGGTTCGTTACGCCGGATCTCTTGACAACGACTGTTCCGACGATGACCCTAGCCGCAGTATGCCAAACGATTTGCATGCGGGTTACGCCTGTGATTCGTCGATAAAGACTTAGGGAGCTGATCCGATGACACATCGCCTGTCCCGTAGGTCCCTGGCAACGGTGGTGGCGACGACGACCGCGGCGCTCGCGCTGGCGGCTTGCTCGACGGGTGGGGGCTCGTCGACCGACAAGGGCGCCGGCGAAGGCCCGGTACCCGAGCCGTCCTCCCCCGTGACCATCTCCTTCGCGTCCTGGGTCGGCGCGGAACCAGACATGAAGACGCTGGTCGACACGTTCCAGAGCGCGCACCCGAACATCAAGATCGAGTTTCAGAACGTGCCGGCGGAGGAGGCCAACGAGAAGCTCACCGCCCAGGTCGCCGGCGGCAACCCGCCCGACGTCGCGTTCATCGACGCGAGCACCACGGCCCAGTTCGCCGCGCGCAAGGCGCTGGTCAACCTCGACAACTACATCAAGCGCTCCGACGTCGTGAAGGCCGACGCCTACGTGCCGGCCTTCAAGACCTTCGTGACCTACGACAACAGCATGTACGGCCTGCCGTTCGACGGTGAGTCGACGGCGCTGTTCTACCGCACCGACCTGTTCCAGGCCGCCGGCATCACGGCCCCGCCGACCACCTGGCCGGAGTACGAGGAAGCGGCGAAGAAGCTGACCGACCCGGCCAAGCGCACCTACGGCAACGCCATGTTCGCCAGCTCGCCGGAGGCCGCCTACTACTGGTATCCGTGGCTCTGGCAGGCCGGCGGCAAGCTGCTCTCCGACGACGGCAAGCAGGTGCTCTTCAACTCGGCGGAGGCCAAGACCGCGGCCGAGTTCTACGTCAAGATGGCGCAGTACGCGCCCAAGGACTATCTCAACTCCAACTCCTACGACGGCCGCCAGGCGTTCGCCAACGGCCAGGTCGGCATGTATGTCGCCGGCTCCTGGTTCGCCGGCACGCTGGGCGACGAGTTCCCGCAGATCGACGGCAAGTGGTCGGTCGCGCCGCTGCCGAAGGGCTCCGCGGGCTGCGGCACGACGATCGCCGGTGACGCGCTGGTCATGTTCAGCCAGGGCAAGAACGCCGACGCCGCGTGGAAGTTCATCGAGTTCCTCAGCCAGCCCGAGAACGTGGCCCAATGGACCTACAAGTCCAAGGCCGGCACCACCCTTCCCCCGATCAGCAGCCTGCTCGAGTCGCCCGACCTGGTCGCGACCAAGCCGATCCTCAAGGGCTTCGCCGAGGCGATGCCGTGCGGCGTGAGCAACGTGGTCGCCAACCCCGACTGGCCCAAGATCGAGGAAGCCATCAACGCGGAGTTGGCCAAGGCCATCTACGGCGAGCAGACCGCGGCACAGGCGCTCGACAACGCCGCCGCCGAGGCCGAGAAGATCATCAGGTGAGCGCGCGGGGGCGAGGAGCCCGCAGCGGCGTCCTCAACAGAATGTGGCGGGAGCGGTCCGCGTACGGGTTTCTCGCCCCCGGGCTCATCCTGTTCTCCATCTTCACCGTCTTCGCGCTCGGCTTCGCGTTCTACCTGACGTTCCGCGAGTGGAACATCCTGGAGCCGGAGAAGCCGTTCATCGGCCTGCAGAACTATCAGGACCTGCTGCACGACAAGGACTTCGGCCGGTCGATCATCAACACCGCCTACTTCACCGGCGCCTCGGTGCCGCTCGGGATGATCATCGGCCTGGCCGTCGCCCTGCTGCTCAACCAACCGATCCGCGGCCGGGGAATCCTGCGCACGCTCTACTTCCTGCCCACCGTCACGCCGTTCGTGGTCGCCGCGATCATCTGGAAATGGCTCTACAACGGCGACTTCGGGCTGTTCAACTTCTACCTGCTGAAGACGCACCTGATCAGCGAGCCACTGGTCTGGCTCTCCGACAAGAACCTGGCGATGCCGGCGGTCGTGCTGATGAGCGTCTGGACCAGCGTCGGCTTCTCGATGGTGGTCTACCTGGCCGCGTTGCAGGCGATCCCGAGCGACCTCTACGAGGCGGCCCGGATCGACGGCGCGGGCGCCTGGGCCCGGCTGCGCTACGTGACGCTGCCGCAGCTGCGGCCCTCGACGCTGTTCCTCATGGTGATGGGCATCATCGGCTCGTTCCAGGTGTTCACCCAGATCTACATCATGACCAGCGGCGGCCCGCTCGACCGCACCACCACGATGGTCTATTACATCTACGAGGCCGCCTTCAAGTTCTACGAGATGGGGTACGCGAGCACGCTGGCGTACGGCCTGTTCGTGTTGTTGCTGGTGTTCACCGTGCTCCAGCTTCGCCTCTACCGGAGGGCTGACGTGTGACCACCGTAGTCGACCGCCCGGCCGCGACCGCACCGATCGTCTCGCCGCCGCCGCGTGGCCCGGTCTGGCGCCGCCGCGCCTGGCTCGGTTTCTGTTATCTCGTCCTGGTGCCCGGCGCCATCCTGTTCGTGGCGCCGTTCGCCTGGCTGGTCTCGGCGTCCTTCCAGCACGTCGGCGACATCTTCTCCTGGCCACCACAGTGGATTCCGAAGCACCCGACGCTGGATGGCTACAAGGGCTTCTTCGGGATCGGCAAAGCCGGCGAGCTCGCGCAGGGCAGCGAGGGCGCTTGGCGCTGGTTTCTCAACAGCGCGTTCGTCGCCGGCTCGGTGACCACGCTGCAGCTGTTCTTCAACTCGCTCGCGGCCTACACGTTCGCCAAGCGCACGTTCCCCGGCCGCAACCTCATCTTCCTGGTGTTCCTGGCCACCATGATGGTGCCGCCGCAGGTCACCCTGATTCCCAACTATCTGGTCCTCAAGCACGTGCCGTTCTTCGGTGGCAACGACGTCATGGGCCAGGGCGGGCACGGCTTCCTGGACTCCTACTACGGGCTGATCCTGCCGGGCGCGGTGAGCGCGTTCGGCATCTTCCTGCTCCGGCAGTACATGATGTCGATCCCCGACGAACTGCTCGACGCCGCCCGGATCGACGGCGCCGGTGAGTTCAAGGTGTTCTGGAAGGTGGTGATGCCGCTGTGCGGGCCCGCGCTCGCGGCCACCGCGATCTTCACGTTCACGTAGGCCTGGGAAGACTTCCTCTGGCCCTTGATCGTGGTTTCGAGTTCCGACCACTACACGGCACCGCTCGGGCTGGCCCTGTTCGTCGTGAAGAACCGCACCTCCTGGAACCTGTTGATGGCCGGCTCGGTAGTGGCCACCCTGCCGATGGTGGTCGTGTTCCTCATCTTCCAGCGGCGGTTCATCCAGGGCATCTCGATGAGCGGGTTGAAGGGCTAGGTGGTGGGTCGCATCCCCATCAGGTAGCGGGTGACACGGGTGCGGCGGACCAGGAACTCGTAGGCGGCCAGTGTCAGGGCCAGCGACGCCACCACGATGGCCAGGTATTTGACGACGATCGGCGCGTGCCACTGGACCACGCCGTAGGCGACCGCGACGACGATCGGTTGGTGCAGGACGTAGAGCGGCAGGGCGGCCTCGGCGAGATAGCGGAAGGGCCGCCCTGGCTCTTTCCTGCCGGTGCGGCCGGTGTTGCGGCGGTCGAGCAGGCCGAGGATGGCGACCACCGCGCACCAGCCGGCGAAGCCGAACAGGGCCCGGCCGGCGATCGCGTGTGGGGTCATCGCGGTGAACGGCTCGTCGCCCGCCGTCAGCAGGACCGGCCCGCTCGCGGCGAACACGACCGCTCCGGCGATCGCGGCCGGCACCGCGTCGCGGCGCATCGCGAGCCGGAAGCGCTCGTCGGACGCGACCAGGTAGCCGCAGAGGAAGAAGAGCAGGTAGGCCCAACGGCTCCAGCCGGCGAACGGCTCCTCCATGCCGATAAAGGCGCAGATGGCCGACGTGAGGAAGGCCGGGAGCAGCACGACACCGCGCCGGTCGACCGCCCGAGCCAGCGGCTGGCCGCCGGGTAACCAGCGGACCACCGCCGCGAGCAGGAGCGAGAACGTGAGCAGCAGGACGACGAACCAGAGGTGGCCGGTCTCGAAATAGTCGCCGCGCAGGATGAACGGGAAGTCTCCCAGGTCGAGGTGGACCTCGTAGAACCGCGGCAGGAAGCTCAGGTAGCTCTCGTGATAGCCGGGGTCGGCGGCCTTGAGGCGCAGCCACACCGGCACCGGCAGAAAGGTGAGGATCGCGAAGAGCAGCGGCACGCCGAGCCGCTGGAGCCGCTCGCGGACGAAGCCACCCGCGCCGCGGCGGGCCATCGAGTGCCACGAGCCGAAGCCCGCGATGAGGAACAGGGCCGGCATCGCCCAGAGCACGCCGAAACCCGCCAGCACGGTGGTGACGCTGGTCGTGTCGGGGTTCTTGACGTAGTAGTCGTCGGACGCGTCGAACACCAGGGACGCATGGAAGAACACCAGGCCGACCACGACGAAGGTGCGAATCGCGTCGAGCTCGGGCCGTCGTTGTTCCACTGTGGTGCGTAGCGCCGTCTCCGTCACGCGTCCAGGATGACGGTCGCTGGCCGGCGGCGGCTACCCCGGTTGGCCCGCGAGCCAATCTTCGAACGTCGTCGCCGCGATCCGGGCCCCGTCGCCGGGCAGCAGCACCTCGCCCGCCATCTCGACGCCGAGCGGGCCGCCGCGCCAACTCGCGACGAGCCGCACCTGGTCGCCCCGGGCGGTCAGCGTGCGCCGGGTCATGTCGACCAGGTCGTGGGTGTCGGGGCCGGCGATCTCGATCAGCCGGCCGAGCGGCCGGCCCACCGCGACCTCGACCAGCGTGGCGGCCACGTCGACGACCGCGATCGGTTGCATCAGCAGCGGCGGTACCACCGCCCGGTCACCGTCGCGGGTCCAGCCGGCCACCATCGCGCCGAACTCGTAGAACTGGGTGGCGGCCACGATGGTCCACGGGATGGCGCCGTCGCTGACCATGGCCTGCTGCACCCGCTTGCCGGCGTAGTGCGCGTTGCCCGTCACGCTGTCGACGCCGGCGATCGAGAGCAGCACGTGGTGGCCGACGCCGGCGCGCTGCTCGGCGGCGAGCAGGTTCTCGGTCTCGGCGGCGAAGAAGCGCTCGACCTCGGCCCGGTCGGTCGCGTTCGTGTTGCACACGTCGATCACCGCCTCGACCCCGTCGAGGGCCGCGTCGAGCCCCTCCCCCGTGCTGAGGTCGACGCCGGAGCGCCGCGAGACCGCGACCGCGTCGTGCCCGCCGGCCCGCAGCGCGTCGACCGTGTGCCGACCGACCAGCCCGGTGCCGCCGATGACTGCCACTCGCATGCCCGTACCCCCTGGTCTCTGTCGGTGATTTTCCTCTGCCGGAGGTGCCGTTGTGGTTCGATTCGCCGCGCACCTCGACCGGGTCCTGGGCTGGTGCGCCGAGCTGGGCATACAGTGCGTGACCGACGACGACGAGCGGCGTATGTCCGGTTTCCTGCTGCGGCAGTCGGCTTTCTCGCTTCCTCCGGGCATTGCGGGCATACGGGACCCGGATGCGGGGTTCTGTCGTACCCGTTGGCTAAGGTTCGTGGTGTTCGTTTGATGCTGATCATGGGGGCTCAGATGTCCACCACCGTCGATCCCGCGCACGCCGCGGCCTTCGACTCGCAGGCCGACTACACGGCCGCGGTCGAGCGGGTCCGCGCGGCCGCCCGCGACTACTACTCGGGTTCCACGCTCGCGATGGACGACGCCACCTATGACGCGTTGATCGCCCGGGTCGCCGCGACCGAGGCCGCGCATCCGGAGTGGACGGTCGCCGAGTCGCCGACGGAGGTGGTCGGTGCCGGCGGCGGGGTGGTCGGCGACGTGCCACACACCACGCCGATGCTCAGCCTCGACAACGTGTTCGACGCCGACGGTCTGCGCAAATGGGCGGCCCGGCTCGACCGCATCCTGGGCCGCCAGGCCGGGGGCTACACGGTCGAGCCCAAGATCGACGGGCTGGCGATCTCGGCCCGCTATGTCGACGGCTCGCTGACCCAGGTGATCACTCGCGGCGACGGCCGGGCGGGCGAAGACGTGACCGGCCAGGCCCGCCGGGCCGTCGGTTTGCCGCACCGGCTCTCCTCGCCGGTCACCCTGGAGGTGCGCGGCGAGGTCTTCATGACCGAGGCCGACTTCGCGTTGGCCAACGAGTTGCGCACCGGCCACGGCGAGCCGCCGTTCGCCCACCCGCGCAGCGCCGCGGCCGGCACCTTGCGGGCGGTCGACCGGGCCTATTCGGCACCGTTGTCCTTCTTCGCGTATGCGGTGCACGGCCTCGACCCGGCCGACCACCTGTCCCATTCGGGGGCGATGGCCTACGTGGCGTCGCTGGGCGTGGTGACGACCGCGGGTTCGGCCGCCGGCATGCCGTTGTGCGCGACCATCGACGAGGTCATCGCCGCGATCGACCACCTCGACGCCAACCGGCTGACCCTGGGCTTCGGCGTCGACGGCGCGGTGGTCAAGGCCGACCTGGCCGCCGATCGCGACGACGCCGGTTCGTCGAGCCGCGCGCCGCGCTGGGGCATCGCCTTCAAGTTCCCCGCCGACACCCGCACCACGACGCTGCTCCGCATCGAGGTCCAGGTCGGCCGCACCGGGGTGATCACGCCGGTCGCGGTGCTCGATCCGGTCCAGATCAGCGGCGTCACGGTCACGTCGGCGACCCTGCACAACTTCGACGACCTGACCCGCCGCAACGTCCGCGCCGGCGACACGGTGTTCGTCCGGCGCGCCGGCGACGTCATCCCCGAGGTGACCGGGGCCAAGCTCGACGAGCGGCCGGATTCATCCGAGCCCTTCACCCCACCGACCGAGTGCCCCCGCTGCGGCGGCGAGATCGACCGCACCCAGAAACGCTGGCGCTGCACCCGCGGCCGGTCCTGCGGGGCACACGAGTCGCTGGCCTACTACACGGCCCGCACCTCGATGGACATCGAGGGCCTTGGCGACAAAATCATCGACCTGCTGGTCCGCGCCGGCCTCGTCACCGACCCGGCCGACCTCTACGACCTCGACGTGGCCACCCTCAAACCGCTCGACCGGATGGGCGACGTCTCGGCCGGCAAGCTGGTGGCCAACATCCAGGCCTCGGCGGCGCAGCCGTTGTCCCGGGTGCTGACCGGCCTGGGCCTGCGGATGACCGGCCGCTCGATGTCCCGCCGCCTGGCCCGCCACTTCACGACGATGGACGCGCTGCTGGCCGCGACGGCCGAAGACCTGCAGAAGGTCGAGGGCGTCGGTCCCGAGCGGGCGGTGACCATAGCGGCCGAGTTGGTCGAGCTCCGCCCGGTGATCGACAAACTGATCGCCCGCGGCGTCAACATGACCGAGCCCGTCGACCCCACCGCCGCCGCTGCCACCGCCGACGCGCTCTCCCCGGCGGCCGCGCCGCTGCGCAGGCCCGACGGCGCCCCGATGACAGTGGTGGTGACGGGTGCGGTCCCCGGCCTGACCCGCGACGAGGGCAACGAGGCGGTCGAACGGCTGGGCGGCAAGTCCGCCGGCTCGGTCTCCAAGCGCACCGACCTGGTGGTGGTCGGCGACGGTGCCGGCTCCAAGGCGGCGAAGGCCGAAGACCTGGGCATCCCCATCATGCCGGCCGACCGCTTCGCCGCCCTGCTGGCCGCCCACGACGCCGGCGACGCATCCCGCGTCGAGGCCCTGCTGTCCGAAACCCTCCCGACCCAGGCCGACACGGCCCCCGTCGAGGCCCCGCAGTCCGAAACCCTCCCGACCCCGGCGTCGGCTTAGCCCGCCAGCCACCGGCCGGCAGGCCGATGCGGCTGCGGGGGCCGAGAAAGATGCGGCCGCCCTCGCCGAGAAACCCACGCGACCGCTGGCCGCTGCTCTGGGAGCATCGCCGGATGGACCTGCGACCGTTGCCGCGCTGTGTCGAGTGCGGCTGGCGGCGGCCGGCGCGGGCCCCGTCGTGTGTGGCCTGCTCGCGGTGGCTCGACGACGACATCGAGGCGGCCTGGCGGGCGGCCTTGCGCGACTACGACGTGGGTGAGGCCGACATTCCGGCGTTCGCCGCCACCGTCGCCGCCGATCCGCGCGGGGTGCCCTGGCGGGTGCTCGACGGCGCGCTCGCGCACACGACATGCGCCGTGTGCGGCGCGGTGCTCGGGTCCGGTGCGGTGGGATGCCGTGACTGCGACGCGGCCCACGGCTGGCGCTGGTTGGCCGCCGAACCGGAGCGGCCCGGCGCGCCACCGGGCAACGAGCACGCCATCCGCGTCGCGACCGCGGTCGCGCGCGTGCCGCACCGCTTCCCGGCGCACATGGTTCCCCGCTACGCGGTGTTGCTGCCCCTGCTCATCGCCGGTGGCCTGCCCGCGGGCGGCGACGCGCGGGCGGCGCAGCGCTGGCTCGACAACGGCGGCGCGCTCGAGGCGCTCGACGCCGCGCCATCCACGGCGGCCATCAGGGAACTGTTGCGGCAACCCCGCCCACAATAGACAGAACACACCGGGCACGGCGGTCACGCCGACCTCATATACCACCCCACGGTAGTCAGGTGAGTCCCGTGCGTGAGACCAGAACCGGGCACTCGGCAGCAGCTTGGTGAATCTGGCCGACAAACGCGAAGAACCATCAGTTTCCACCGATGGACCCTGCTACAGTCGTGGTTCGCTGGGTAACTTCGCCGGAAGTCCGCGCAGGGGGCGATGAAATGCCACGTGCGGTCTCGGCCGGCTCGAAGACACTGGCCTCCGCCTTTCCAGCCGGTGTGTTCATCCTGGTCGGCCTCGCCGCCGCAATCGCATATCTGCTCATCGACAGCACCGTCGGAAGTGGCGTCACCTTCGCCATCGTCGGTGTCGGCGCGGCCACCGCACTGATCGTCGGGCCGCGCCGCTTCCACGCACGCCCGCGCTGGCCCTGGGTGCTGCTCGGGATAGCCTCCCTGTTCTTCGTGGTCGGTGCGACCGTGCGACCGTGGTCGACCGAGCAGAGCGGCGCCACCCAGCTGACCGGCGACGCGTTCACGCTGCCCGGCTATGTGCTGATGTTCGCCGGCCTGGTCGGTTTCCTCACCGTCAAACACGGGCCCAAGCGGCACGCCGTCATCGACGGCACCCTGCTCGGCCTCGGCGCGGGCCTGATATTCGCCCTGCTGTTCTCGATGCCGGCCGCCGGCATCGACGACCGCTCCGCGGCCGTGTCAACCGTGGCGGGGCTCTACCCGATCCTCGACCTGGTGCTGGTCCTGCTGGTCGCCAACGTCGCGTTCACCACCTCGATCCGCGGCCCCAGCTACCTCATGCTCATCGGTTCGATGGTGTTGTTGCTGGTGGGCGACATCGGTTACGCCATCATCGGGCTCAACGGCACGCTCAGCGGCAGCCGCCTGATCGACCTGCCCTTCATCCTCGGTTTCGTGCTGGTCGGTGCCTGCGCGCTCCACCCGTCGATGCGCGACATCGGCCGGCGTACCCCCTTGCCGGTCCAGGCCTGGTCCTGGCGCCGGTTGTTGCTGATCATCCCGGCGCTGGCGGTCCCATTCGTGCTGACCGCGGTCATCCCCGACCAGACGGTGCTCGACCGCGTCGTGCTGGCCGTCGGCGGCGCGCTGATGGTGGCGTTGCTTTTGTTGCGGGCGGTTTCCGCAGTGCAGGCCTACGCGGCCGCGCAGCGTGAGTACGAATACCAGGCCACCCACGACCACCTGACCGCGCTGCCCAACCGCGCGCTGCTCGTCGACCACGTCGGCCAGGTGCTCGCCCGCCCGGTCGACCCGGAACGCCCGCTCTGGCTGTTCTTCCTCGACCTCGACGGCTTCAAGCTGGTCAACGACTCGTGGGGGCACTACGCCGGCGACCGGGTGATCGTCGAGGTGGCCCGCCGCCTGCGCCGCACGGTGCCGGGCGGCGCCGCGGTCGCCCGGGTCGGCGGCGACGAGTTCGTGATCGCCAACGTGAGCACGCCCGACGACGCGATCGCACTCGCCGAGCGGATCCTGGCCAGCCTGACCCTGCCCCTCAAGGCGACCGCCTCCGACGTGGTGGTGTCCGGCTCGATCGGCATCGCGAGCTCCGCCGCCGCGCCGGTGTCGAAGCCCGTGCTGGCCGACGAGGTGGCCGGCCCGCAGCCCGCCGGCCCCGCCCTGGTCACCGCCGAGGGCCTGCTCCGCGACGCCGACACCGCGATGTACCAGGCGAAGGCCGAGGGCCGCGGCCGCTGGGTGCTCTTCGACTCGACCATGCATGACCGGGTACGCGACCGGATCGACATCGAACTGGCCCTCCGCCACGCGCTCGCCCACGACCAGCTGCGCCTGGCCTACCAGCCGATCGTCCGGATGAACAGCGCGCGCCTGGCCGGCGTCGAGGCGCTGATCCGCTGGGAGCACCCGACAAAGGGCACGATCCCCCCGACCCGGTTCATCCCGGTCGCCGAGGAGACCGGGCTGATCACCGACCTGGGCCGCTGGGTGATACGCGAGGCCCTGCGCCAACTCGCCGAGTGGCGCCAGAACGACGTGGTCGCCGACGACTTCTGGTTGTCGATCAACGTCTCGCCGCGCCAGCTCCGCGACCCCCGCCTGCCGGGCGAGCTCTCCGAGGCCCTGGTCGAACACGGCCTGGAAGGCGCGTCGGTGATGATGGAGATCACCGAGTCGGTCATGGTCGACGGCTCGCAGGTCACCGACCAGGTGATGGCCGACCTGCGCGACCTGGGCGTCCGCCTGGTCGTCGACGACTTCGGCACCGGCTTCTCGGCCCTGGGCTACCTCCGCCGCCACCCGGTAACCGGCGTGAAGATCGACCGCTCGTTCGTCGGCGGCCTCGGCACCAACCCGGAAGACGAGGAAATCGTCCGCGCGGTGGTCGCGATGAGTTCGGCGCTGGGCCTGAGCGTGGTGGCCGAGGGAGTACAGACCCAGTCGCAACGCGACGTACTCCAGGCGCTGGGCGTCGTCTACGGCCAAGGCTGGCTGTGGGGCCGCCCGCAGGACCCGGAGACCTTCGCCCGCCTACGCCGCCCGGCAGCAGTCGGCCGCGGCGGCGCCCTGGCCCACGACGCCGAGCCCATCCCGCGCCCGATCCCGGGCGCCGGACCCCGTCGCCCAGACACGAACGGCGACCTGGCCCGCCGCCTGCTCGACCCGATCCCGGCCGAGCCGACAACGGCGAACGGCAACGGCCCCAACCATGCGGCGCCGGCCCTCCACCCGGACGGGGTTGCGGCAACGGCCAACGGCACCGGCGACCGGAGGCCATCACCGGACAAACCGCTCGCGGCGCTGGCCGGGGAGGCTGCTCCGGACGCCGACGAGAGGCCGGTCGTGCCCAGCCGCAGCAAAGGCAGCCGCGGCCCCGAGGTCCCGCAGGTAACCCACCCGGTGCCGCGCGTGCCGGTCAAGAACCGCCGACGCGCGACAACCGAATCGCCGGAGGCCCCGCCCTCCGGCGAAGAGGTCGAGCTGGTAGCCCGCACCCGCATCGACAGCGACGAGCGATAGGCGCGCACAGGGCCCACGCTGTAAGGCTCTGCTGGCAAAGGCCGCAAGGCCGGGAAGGCCGCAAGGCCGGGAAGGCCGCAAGGCCGGGAAGGCCGCAAGGCCGGGAAGGCCGCAAGGCCGGGAAGGCCGCAAGGCCGGGAAGGCCGCAAGGGGCGTAAGAGCGGCGCCGCCTGACCCCCGAAGGCCGCAAGCGCCAAAGACCACCAGCAAGAAACACCGCAACGCGCGAAGGACCAAGGCCCCCGGTGGGCGACCGAGGTGGTCTCAGCCGCGTGGTGGCGCGGCGGCCCTATGAGGCGACGGGAAGTTCCCAGGCCCAGAAGGCCTGGGTATCGAGGCGGGTCGGGATCACCTCAGGGGTAAGGGCCGTCAGGGTGCGGGTGATCGCCGCGTCTAGTTGGCGGGTTTCGTTGCGGGCGCAGAGGTCCAAGGCGGCCACGCCCGCGTTGGCGCGGACTACGCGCCACATCTTCTCGATCATTGCCTCGAAGACGCCTGAGCGGCGGTGGTCGGTGGCGATGGCGATGAAGCCCAGGTACCAGATGCGGCGTTCGGCGTAGCGGTCCGGCCAGCGGTGTGCGAAATAGTCCGGGGAGATCAGCGGCATGGCGTCCAGGTCGTTGGTCAGCGTCGACAGGCCCGCGAGCGAGCCGTCGGACGCCAGCGCCACGTATTTCTCCACGCGGTCGTCGGACATGACCTCGTCGAACTCCCAGCGGTGCATGACGTGGCGTTGCACCGCGGCCGTGCGCAGTTCGTCGAACGCGGCGACGTAGAGGTTCCACGCCTCCTCGCGGCGCGTGGTGGACTGGACCTTCTCGACGTCGACCCGCATGGTTGCCTGTCCCCCGCATCGATGATCGGCTGGGAACGCTACCTGCAGGCGCGAAAAATATGCAAGGTCATTCACATTGTCTGAATGATCACTCGGGAGCGTTGTCGGCCTTTCCACCGATCACGTACGGAGTCGTATACCCCTCATACGCCAGGTGGGCGATCATCCCGTCGGTGGCGTGCGGCAGGTTGTGGCAGTGGTCAAGCCAGATGCCCGGATTATCGGCCTTGAAGGCGATCACGTAGCTCTCGCCGTCGTCGACATCGAGTGAGTCTGTCCACCACGGACTGCCGCTGGACGGCACGCCGTTGCGGGACAGCACCAGGGCTACGTGGCCGTGCAGGTGCATCGGGTGCACCTCGCCCGAATCGTTGCTGATCGTCATCTTGACGATGTCGCCCGTGCGCACCATGAACATCGGCACGTCGGGATAGAGGTGGCCGTTCATCGTCCACCACAGCCCGGGGCGACCGTCGAGGAAACCCGGCGACCGCCCGATGCTGAGCGTGAAGTCGCGGTCGAAGTGCGACAGGTCCAGGTCGACGGGCCCGCGCGTGCCGTAGGACAGCAGGTCGACCACCGCGGCCGGGGTGACGGCGGCCGGCGCAGAGGCACCCGCCGGACCGACCACCACCGACGACCCGGCACCGAGGTCGACCCGGACCGCCCCGCCACCGGCCGGCGGCGTCACGGAAAGGTCAACCCGGCCACCGGCCGCGATCACCACGCCGCGGTCGGAGATGTCGGTCGGCCCGTGCAGGTCGTGGCCGTCGACGGCGACCACGCGGTAGGGCGCACCGGTCACCGACAGCCGCAGCGGCCCGTTGTCGGTGTTGATCAACCGGAGCCGCGCGGGCACCCCGGCCGGCGCGGGCAGACGCCGCTCCCCGGACGCGCCCTGCACCGTGCGCCGCCCGTCGTAGGTGTGGACGGGTAGCACCAGGTCCGCGGGCGAAGGGTCGACCACCAGCGCCCCGAACAGGCCGCCTTTCACCTGTTCATGCGACACCTGGTGGGAGTGGTACCAGTAGGTGCCGGCGTCCTGCGCCACGAACCGGTAGGTGTGCCGCCCGCCGACGGGCACGGCGTCCTGCGTCACCCCGGCCACGCCGTCTTCGGCGTTGGGCACCCGAACCCCGTGCCAATGCAACGCCACCCCGTCGGGCACCGACTCGTTGACCAGGTCGACCTGGACCAGATCGCCGACCCGCGCCCGGATCTCCGGGCCGGGCGACGCGTGATTCAGCGTGTAGCCGTCGACCCGCTCGCCGGACGCCAGCGTGAACGACTCCTTACGCGCCGTCAGCGTCACCGCGACCGCCGGTGTCCCGGTGGCGGGCCCCGTCAGCGTCGAGACGCTCACTCCCCCGGCATGCTGATGCCCGGCGAGCGGAACGGCCCCGCCGCCGTAGTCGGCGTAGCCCATGTCGATCACCGAGTAGGTCGACGGCACCCGGCTGTCGAACCAGAGATAGCCGAGCGTGCCGACCAGGACCAGGGACAGCCCGATCGCACCCCACCGCGTCAGGTGGCGGACCCAGGACCGGCGCCCGGCGGCCTCCGCACCGCCGGGCGCCGGCGCCGGCGGCGTGCCAGCCGCGTCGTCGACCGCCGTGGAAAGGGCATGGTTGTCTCCCCCGGCCGAGGTGGGAACCTGCTCGGCCGGGTCGTCAAGCGCCGTCATGCGCCCGCGGTGACCCCTGGGTCACTGCTCCCGACGGGGGCCGCGACGGAGGTGTCAGAACGAGCGGCACGGGACGCGCGGGCACCGGCCACGCCGGCGACGCCCGCGATCGCGAACGCGTTGAGGGCGTGCAGCATGCCCACCACCGGGGCGTCGAACGACACGAAGGCCAGCACGATCTGCAGCACCACGAGACCGACCGTGATCCAGGCGCGGCCGATCCCGCCGGGCACCTTGGCGAAGAACGAGACGATGCCGAAGATCAACGCCAGCGCCGGGATCACCATCATGCCGACGGCCGAGTGCACCAGCTGGCCGGCGTTGGCGTCGGTGTCCTCGGTGAACGGGACGCCGTCGTTGGCCTTGTTGAAGATGTCGAACGCACTCCACGCGATGACCAGCACCTGCACCACCACGCCGAGCGCGATCAACCTGGACAACCAGAGGTAGAGCGAGCGCATCGGAGAACCCCGTCCGGAGAGTCTGTATGGGATGCGCTGACTCTAAGACCGGGGACCGACGAATTCGTACTCGGCCCGGAGTATCCGACACTACGCCGAGCGACGTACAAGGCGGATCAGAGCGCTTGTCGCAACCACTCCTCGACGCCCGCGATGTGGACGGTCGCCCACGACCGGGCGAGTTCCGGCTCGCGCCCGGCGATCGCGTCGACAATCGCCTGGTGCTGCTCGCGGGTCTTGTCGACGGCACCCTCCTGGGTGAGCCCCCGCCAGATGCGGGCCCGGGTCGTCGGCCCGGAGAGCCCGTCGATCAGCGAGCAGAGCGCCGCGTTGCCCGACCCGGCCGCGATCGCCCGGTGGAACTCGAGGTCGTTGGCGACCAGCGCCTCCACCGAGGGGGACGCACCCAACTCGTCGAGTACCCGCTGCAGTTTCGCGATGTCGGAGTCGTTCATCCGCCGGGACGCCAGCGCCGTGGCCGCCGGCTCCAGGATCCGGCGGACCTCGAGGAACTGCAGCACGGTGTCGTCGCGATGGAAGTCGACCACGAAGCTCAGCGACTCGAGCAGCAGGTCGGGCGAGAGGCTGGTGACGTAGGTGCCGTCGCCCTGCCGCACGTCGAGCACCTTGATGATGGACAGCGCCTTGACCGCCTCGCGTAACGAGTTGCGCGACAGGCCGAGGCGCTCGGCGAGATCGGCCTCCTTGGGCAGCCGGTCTCCGGGGCCGAGTGCCCCGGAGACGATCATCTCCTTGATCTTGTCGATGGCTTCGTCGGTCAACGCCACGCGGTCACCTCAGTCCTGGGCCTTACCCGTCGTCAACCGGGCGAGCATCAGCGCCACCAGGATGATCAGGCCGTAGATGGCCTGGATCCACTGCGCCGAGACGCCGGCGAGCGTGAGGATGTTGTTGATCAGGCCGAGCACGATGACGCCGCACAACGCGCCGAACAGCGTGCCCTTGCCGCCCTCCATGCTCACGCCGCCGATCACGGCCGCCGCGAACACCGTGAAGATCATGCCGTCGCCCTGTGCCGACGCCACCGAGCCGAGCCGGCCGGTCATCAGCAGACCGGCGAGCGCGGCCAGCAGGCTGCCCACGATGAACACGATCCACATCACCCGGTCGGCCCGGATGCCGGCGGCGCGCGCGGCGTCCCGGTTGCCGCCGATGGCGTACACCGCGCGCCCGTGCCTGAAGAAGCCGAGCACCGCGATGCCGATCGCGAACAGGATGCCGGAGATCCAGATCGAGGCCGGCAGCCCGACCCAGGTCGCGTTGCCCAGGTAGAGCACCGACTCCGGCAGTTCGAACAGGTTCTGGCCGCCGGTGATGCCGATCTGCAGGCCGCGCAGCACGATCAGCATGCCGAGCGTGACGATGAACGCGGACAGCCCGAACCGCAGGATCAGCAGGCCGTTGAACGCACCGATGGCCAGGCCCACCAGCAGGCAGATCGGGATCGCCAGCGCCGTGGACCACTCCGTGCCGAAGCCGTTGCTGGCGGCCGGGATGACCAGCGCCACGGCGAGCGCCGGCGCCAGGCCGACGGTCGACTCAAGCGAGAGGTCGAACCGGCCACCGATCAGGATGATCGCCTCGGCCAGCACCAGCAGCGACAACTCGGTCTGCTGCTGCAGCACGTTGGTGATGTTGGCGCTGCTCAGGAACACCGGGTCGATCAAAGCGCCGACCAGGACCAACACGATGATCGCGGGTACGAGTGCCAGGTCCCGCATCCGCGCCAGCCGAGGCCCCCGCAACCGCCGCCCGGCCGGCTCGGCCGACGTCGACGGCGGTGCCGTGGTAGTGCCGCTCATGCGCGCGCCTCGCTTCGCAAGGCGTGCCCTGACCGCGACGCACTGAGCCGGCTGATTCGCTCGCTCCGCTCACTCACCCGCGCACCTCGCTTCGCGAGACGTGCCCTGACCGCGACGCACTGAGCCGGCTGATTCGCTCGCTCCGCTCACTCACCCGCGCACCTCGCTTCGCCAGGCGTGCCCTGACCGCGACGCACCGAGCCGGCTGACTCGCTCGCTCATGACTGCGCTCCTTCTGCAGAAACACCCTCGACCGCGGCGACCACGTGTGCGTCGTCCCAGCCGCGGGCCAGCGTGGCCGTCACCCGGCCGTGGAACATGACCAGCACCCGGTCGCAGTGCCGCAGGTCGTCAAGCTCGTCGGAGACCATCAGCACGCCCGTGCCCTGGTCGGCCGCCGACCGCACCGCGCCGAGCAGCGACTCCTTCGAGCGCACGTCGACACCCGCGGTCGGGTTGATCAGCACCAGCACCCGCGGGTCGGTGGACAGCGCGCGGGCCAGCACGACCTTCTGCGCGTTGCCGCCGGAGAGGCTGGAGACCGGCGCGGCCGGGCTCTCGGTGCGGATGTCGTACCTCTTGATCATTTCTTCCGCGACCGCCGACCGCCGGGCCGGCAGCACGACGCCCGCGGGCCCCAACCGGTCGCCGATCGGCAGGGTCGCGTTCTCCGCCACCGACAGCAGCGGCACGAGCCCCTCGCGGTGCCGGTCTTCCGGGACCAGCCCGATGCCCGCCCTGAGCGCCCCGGGCACGCCGGCACCGACCACCCGGTCGCCGACCGCGACCGTGCCGCTGTCGGCGCGCCGTAGCCCGCCGACGGTCTCGGCCAGCGACACCTTGCCGCTGCTGCCCGAGCCGGTGACGCCGACGATCTCGCCGGCACGCAATTCAAGATCGATCCCGGTGTACGCGTCGGCGAGCGTCAACTCCCGCAACGACAGCACGCTGTCGCCGGGCGGCACCTCGCGCGGCGCGACCTCGGTCAGCCCGACGGCCTCACCGGTCATCGCCGCGACCAACTGGTCGTGGCTGACCGCCGAGACCGGCTCGGTGAGCACCCAGCGGGCATCGCGGAGCACGGTGACGGTGTCGCAGACCTCGTAGACCTCGCGCAGGTGGTGCGAGATGAACAGCATGGTCACGCCGGCCGCCGACAGCGACCGCATCCGCTCGAACAGCCGCTCGATCGCGGTCGCGTCGAGCCGGGCGGTCGGTTCGTCGAGGATGATGAAGCGGGTGCCCAGCGAGAGCGCCCGGGCGATCTCGACGAGCTGGCGCTGCTCGACGTTGAGGTCGCCGGCCTGCGCGGCCGGGTCGACCGCGACACCATATTCCTCGAGCAACGCACCGGCCCGCCGGCGCAGCGTTCCCCAGCGGATCGGACCGCCCGAGCTCTGCCGGTTGAGGAACAGGTTCTCCGCGACCGTCAGCGTCGGGATGATGGTCGACTTCTGGTAGACGCAGGCGACCCGGCGCCGCCAGCCGTCGCGGTCGGCCGGCGCGGGCGCCGGCTCGCCACCGAAGCGCACGGTGCCCTCGTCGGCGCGGTGCAGCCCGGTGAGCACCGAGACCAGCGTCGACTTGCCCGCGCCGTTGCGCCCGACCAGGGCGTGCGTCTCGCCGGCCCGGATCGCCACGTTCACGTCGGCCAGCGCGGTCGTCGCGCCGAACCGCTTGGTTATCGAAGTGGCCTCCACGGCCGGCGGCGGGGTGCTGGCCCCACCGCCGACCGTGTCGGACAGAGCTGCGGTCATCACTTCCCGATCTGGTTGCCCCACAACGACGCGTCGTCGACGTTGTCCTTCGTCACGAGCGGCGCCGGCAGCTGGTCTTCGAGCACGCCGTTGCCGACGTCGATGATGGTGCTGTCATGGTCGGTCGGTCCAGGGGTGAACGTCTTCCCGTCGACCGCGGCCTTGGCGTAGACAAGCGCGTACTTGGCGTAGAGGTCGGCCGGCTGCGAGACCGTCGCGTCGATCTCGCCCTTGCGGATGGCGTCGAACTCCTGCGGGATGCCGTCGTTGGAGACGATGAAGATGTGCTTGGGGTCGGTCGGCGCCACCAGCAGGTTCTTCGACTTCAGCAGCTGCAGGGTCGGTGCCAGGAAAACGCCGCCGGCCTGCATGTAGATCCCGTTGATGTCGGGGTGCTGCGCGAGCCGGGTCTGCAGCGCGGCGGACGCCTTGGCGCCCTCCCACTCGGTCGGCTCCTCGAAGATGGTGATGCCGGGGAACTTCGACTTCATGCACTCGGCGAACGCCTCGGAACGGTCGCGGCCGTTGACCGACGACAGCGAGCCCTGGAACTCGACGACCTTGCCCTTGCCGCCCAGCTTCTCGCCGAGGAACTCGCAGGCCTTCTGGCCGTAGGCGCGGTTGTCGGCCCGCACCACCATGAAGACCTTGCCCTTGTCGGGCCGGGTGTCGACCGAGATGACCGGGATCTTCTTGGTCTCCAGCATGGTCAGCGTCGTGGCGATGGCCCCGGTGTCCTGCGGTGCCATCACGATCGCCTTGGCGCCCTGTGCGGTCAGCGCCTGCGCGTTGGCGACCAGCTTCGCGATGTCGTTCTGCGAGTTGGTCGGCGTCATCATGTTGATGCCGGTTTCCTGCGCGTACTGCGGGATGTATTTCGCGTAGGAGTTCCAGAAGTCGGAGTCGGCCCGGGGCAGGTCGACGGCGATCGGCGGCTGCTTGCCACCCGCGTCGGTGCCGCTGCCGCCGGTCGAGGAGGGTTCGGACGAGTTGCAACCAGCGGTCGCCGCGGCGAATGCGGCGACGACCGCCACGCTGACGACGGCGCGTCTGTTCAGGATCATCGCAGTCCTCTGTGGTGGGAAGAGGGATGGGTAGGGGTGTTGCCGTTCAGCCGGCGCGGGACCAGGCCGGGCCGTCGGGGAAGGCGAACCGGGCCCGGCTTTCCGGGCGCATGGTCGAGCTGAAGCCGGGTGCCTGAGGTGCCAGGTAACGACCGGCGCGGATCTGCACGGGATCGAGGAAGTGCTCGTGGAGATGGTCGACGTACTCGATGACGCGGTTGTCCATCGAACGCGACACCGCGACGTAGTCGAACAGTGAGAGGTGCTGCACCAGCTCGCACAGGCCGACGCCGCCCGCGTGCGGGCAGACCGGCTTGCCGAACTTGGCCGCCAGCAACAGGATCGCGATGTTCTCGTTGACACCGGCCACCCGGGCGGCGTCGAGCTGCACATAGGACACCGCGCCCAGTTGCAGCAACTGCTTGAAGACGACCCGGTTCTGCACGTGTTCGCCGGTGGCCACCGGGATCGGTGCGATGCCTCGGGCGATCGCCGCGTGCCCGACCACGTCGTCCGGGCTGGTCGGCTCCTCGACCCACCACGGCTCGAACTCGGCCAGCGCGCCGACCCACTCGATGGCCTGGCCGACGTCCCAGCGCTGGTTGGCGTCGACGGCGATCCGGATGTCGGGGCCGCAGACCTCACGAGCGATCCGCAGCCGGCGGATGTCGTCGTCGACGTCGGCGCCGACCTTCAGCTTGATCTGGGTGAAGCCCGCGTCGAGGGCCTCCCGGCAGAGCCGGTGCAGCTTGGCGTCGTCGTAGCCGAGCCAGCCCGGCGACGTCGCATATGCCGGGTAACCGCTGGCCAGCAACTCGGCGACCCGCTCCTCGCGACCGACGGCGCCGGGCTGGAGCAGGTCGAGCGCCTCGCCGGGGGTGAGCGCGTCGGTCAGATAGCGGAAGTCGACCAGGGAGACCAGTTCCTCGGGCGGCATCGAGGCCAGCAGTTGCCAGAGCGGCAGGCCGGCCTGCTTGGCCTTGAGGTCCCAGAGAGCGTTGACCACGGCCGAGATGGCCATGTGCATGACGCCCTTCTCGGGGCCGAGCCAGCGCAGTTGCGAGTCGTGCACCAACTCGCGCCAGAACCCGCCGAGGTCGTCGAGCACGTTCTTGACCAGGCGCCCGGCCAGGTAGGGCCGCAGCGCGGCGATCGCGGCGGTCTGCACCTCGTTGCCCCGCCCGATGGTGAACGCGAACCCGTGCCCCTCGTGGCCGTCGACCTCGTCTGTGCGCAGCACCACGTAGGCGGCCGAATAATCCGGATCCGGGTTCATCGCGTCGGAGCCGTCGAGCTCGCGCGAGGTCGGGAACCGCACGTCATAGGTGTCGAGCGACACGAACCGGGCGGTCATCGATGACCCTCACGCGCATTCATAGGTCCGATGTTTACCAGGTGGTCGGATGTATGGCAAGACCTCCAATCTCCACAACGGAAGAATCGCCCCGTTGCCGGGGCGATTCATCCAATGACTGGCCAGCGTCGGCTAGACGAGGTCGAACTTCTCCCAGGGTCCGATCGACGTCCGGTTGGCGATCAGCGCCGCGGCACCGCTGTTCTCCGCGACCACGTACATGTTGTTGACGGTCGCCCGCAGGCTCTCGCTGCCGTCGGAGTTGCGGATCAGGGTGAAGGTCTCCCAGGAGCCGGCGGTGGCCCGGTTGGCCACCAGCGCCTCCGCACCGGCGTTCTCGGCGCAGACGAACATGTTGTTGGCCCGCGAGCGCAGCGCGACGTTGCCGCCGCCCAGGTCGACCACGTCGAACCGCTCGGTGGTGCCGGCGGTCGCCTTGTTGGCGATCAGCGGCGTGGTGCTGTTGGCGGCGCTGACGAACTGGTTGTTGACCAGCGCCTTGAGGGTGGACCCGCCGGTCGGCGGCGTCCCGGTCGAGTTGAAGGTGAACGCGTCGAGGTCGAACAGATTGCCGGCGCCGCCCTTGAACACGAGGTACAGCTGGGTCGGCCCCGACGGCACGCCGGTCAGGTTGGCGGTGACGTTGGCGAAGGTCTCCCAACTTCCGGTCGGGGTGACCGTCAGCGTCGCGTGCAGCGGGCCGGTCTGCGAGCCACTGCGGACCTCGATGGTGCCACCGGCACCGGCGGAGGAGACCCGTGCGGTGACGCTGGTCGCCGTGGACAGGTTGTAGGGCCGGAACGAGACCCAGTCGTTGTTGTCGATGAAGCCCACGGTCGCGCCGCCCTCGGCGGCCGCGTGGCTGGCCAGTTGCACACCACCGGACTGCGTGCCGAAATGCTCGCCCTGGCGGTGCCGCGGCTGCAACGTCTTCTGGCTGGTCGTGGTCAGCCCGCCGTTGTCGGTGTAGGAGGCGACGAAGATGCCGAAGATGTTGGCCGCCGCGTCGTGCTCGCCGTCGGTGGGCACGGTCAGCGTGCCGGAGCAACCGGTCTTCGAGGTGATCTGGTGCGAGTGGTTGTCGTGGCCCAGGAAATAGGTCACCGACACGCGCGCGCAGTTGACGGTGCCGTCCTCAGGATCGGAGACGCTCACCGTGTACGGGATGGTGTCACCGAAGTTGAACAGCGTCCCGTCGGCCGGGGCGCTGAGGTTGACCGTCGGTGCCGAGTTGCCGACCGTGACGACCAGGCTCGCCGTGCCGGACAATCCGGTCGGGTCGGTCACTCGCAGGGTCGGCGTGTAGGTGCCGTTGGTGGTGTAGGTCTTCGTCGGGTTGGCCGCCGTCGACGTGGTGCCGTCGCCGAATGTCCAGAGGTAGGACAGCGCCCCGCCCTCCGGGTCCGACGAACCCGCCGAGGAGAAGGTGATGGCCAGCGGGGCCGGACCGGAGGTCTTGTTGGCCGAGGCGACCGCCACCGGGCTGCGGTTGCCGCCGCCGATGTATTCGACCCGGTAGAGCGCCTGGTTGTTGGAGCCGGTGCCGTAGTCGAGCACGTATAGGGCGCCGTCGGGCCCGAAGGCCATGTCCATCACCTGGGTGCCGTCCCACGGGAAGTCGGAGATCTCCCCGGGGGTGCCGTTGCTGTTCACCGCGATCGCCTTGATCCACTGCCGGCCGTACTCGCCGGCGAAGAAGCGGCCGTCGAGCGACTGCGGGAACTTGACCGCCGAGTTCAGCGACGCGTTGTAGCGGTACACCGGGCCGCCCATGGGCGACTCGGAGCCGCCACCGAACTCCGGTGGGCTCGAGTCGAAGCCGTAGCGGATCCAGGCCGGCTTGGCCGCCGGCAGGGTCTGCAGGCCGGTGTTGCGGAACGAGTTGTTGGTCGGCCCGCCGGCGCAGTTGAACTTGGCGCCCGACGGCCCGCTCGGGAAGGTGAAGTCGTTGTAGGTCTCGTTGGTCGAGTTGCTGCCGGTGCAGTACGGCCAGCCGTAGTTGCCCGGTGCCGTGACCCGGTTGAACTCGACCTGGCCGCCGGGACCGCGGTTGGGGTCGGCGGCGCCCGCGTCCGGGCCGTAGTCGCCGAGGTAGACGATGCCGGTCGGCTTGTCGACGCTCATCCGGAAGGGGTTCCGGAAGCCCATCGCGTAGATCTCCGGCCGGGTGTTGGCCGTGCCCGGTGCGAACATGTTGCCGGACGGGATGGTGTAGGTGCCGTTGGCCTGCGGCTTGATCCGCAGCAGCTTGCCGCGCAGGTCGTTGGTGTTGCCCGCGGAGCGCTGGGCGTCGAACTGCGGGTTGCGGTTGGTCCGCTCGTCGATCGGCGTGTAGGCGTTGCTCTCGAACGGGTTGGTGTCGTCGCCGGTGGTCAGGTAGAGGTTGCCGGCCGCGTCGAAGTCGATGTCGCCGCCGACGTGGCAGCACTGGCCGCGGTCGTTGTCGACGGTCATCACGACCACCTGGCTGCCCATGTTGAGCGTGTTGTCGGCGTTGAGGGTGAAGCGCGACAGGTTCAGGTGGCCCTTCCACGCGGTGAAGTCGGCCGCCGTGCCGGTGGTCGGCGCGTCGCCGGCCGGCGTCGACAGCGGCGGCGAGTAGTAGAGCCAGACGTAGCGGTTGCTGGCGAAGCCCGGGTCGACCGCGACGCCCTGCAGGCCCTCCTCGTCGTGGGTGTAGACGGGGATGGTGCCGGCGACCTTGGTGTTGCCGGCCGCGTCGGTCACCCGGACCACGCCGTTGCGGGCGGTGTGGATGACCGTGCGGTCCGGCAGCACGGCCAGGGACATGGCCTCGCCGAGTTCGGCGGAGCCGACCGCCAGCTGGACCTGCTGGTAGTCGGCGGCCGGGATGTCGGCCGCGGCGGCGGGTGCCGCGGCCGAGGTGACCGCCAGCGTGGAGCTGGCGACGCTGAGCAGGCCGACGGCGAACAGCCGCGACCAGCGCCGAGGGGACGAGCGCATGGGTGTTCCTTTCGTGCCGGGGGTCAGGAGCCGTAGACCTCGAACTCCCAAAGGGAGTAGCCGTACTGGGTGAGGGCGCGCTGCGTGCCGTTGACGCGGACATAGCGAGCCGTGGGCGCGGCGCTGAGGGTGACGTCGTCGACACCCCCGTCACCCGTGGTGGTGGAGTAGGCGTTCGTCCAGGTCGAGCCGTTGCTCGAGGTCTGGATCTGGTAGGACCGGGCGTAGGCCGCCTCCCACTGGAGCCGGACGCGGTTGACGGTCCGCGCCGAGCCCAGGTCGACGGTGATCCACTGCGGGTCGCTGTAGGCCGAGCCCCAGCGGGTGGTGGTGTTGCCGTCGACGGCGTTGGCGCCGGCGTGCGGCGAGCCGGGTTCCACACTGGACACGGTCACCGGCCGGTTGCGGGACAGCAACGAGGAGCCGCCGCCGGGTGTGCCGTAGACGTTGAGGTCCCACAGCGAATAGCCCCACTGGGTGGCCCGCTGCGTGCCGTTCATCCGCACGTAGCGACCCGTGCCGGTGAGGGTGAGGTCGTCGACCCCGCCGTCGCCGGTGGTGGTCGAGTAGACCGTCGTCCAGGTCGAGTTGTCGGGCGAGGTCTGGATCTGATACGCCCGCCCGTACGCGGTCTCCCAGTTGAGCCGCACCCGGGACAGGTTGTAGGACTGCCCCAGGTCGACGGTGATCGACTGCGGATCGCTGTAGGCGCTGCCCCAGCGGGTCGCCGAGTTGCCGTCGGTGGCGTACGCGGCGAGATTGCCACCCTCCACACTCGACACGGTGACCGGCCTGCCCTGTGCGATGTCGGTGGCGGGTTGGGTGCCGCCGTCGGCCTTGATCCGGATGTTGCGGTAGTTGATGTCGGCGCCGGCGCCGTCGTTCTGCACGCCGATGTAGCCGTTGGCGATGGCCCGCGTACTCTGATAATCGTTGATCTTGACGCCGTTGAGCCAGATCTCCACCCGCTGGCCGTGCACGCCGATCTCGTAGGTGTTCCACGAGCCCGGCGGGTTGAGCGCGGCGTCGCGCAGGGCGAAGTTGGGCCCGGAGAAGCTGTAGACGCTGCCGGTGGTGCGCGACGGGTCGGCGTCGGTCGCGTCGATCTGGATCTCGTGGCCCTGGTTGACCGGGTTCCACGGGTCGGTGCCCGGGTGCGGGAAGCCGACGAAGACGCCGCCGTTGTCGTCGCCCGGCATCATCCAGTCGACCTTGAGCGAATAGTTGGCGAACGTGCGCAGCGGATACCAGAGCAGGCCCATCCCGCCGACCGAGCTGAGCGTGCCGTCGGCCAGGGTGAAGCCGCCCGGCCCGATCTGCTGCCAGTTGTTGAGGCTGGCCTGGGTGCCGTCGAACAGCGCGGTGTAGCCGGTCTCCGGCCGGCAGTCGGCGGGCCGGTTGTTGGCCGCGATCTGGATGCCGCCGAGCAACATTCTGGTGAAGTTGGCGTCGGCGTAGGCCTCTTCGACGTGGCCGAGCCCGGTGTACCAGGACCGTCCACTCCCGACGTTCTTGCACCAGGTGATCGGGTGGTCGCCGGCCATCGTGCCGCCGCTGTAGGACGACTCGTCGAGGCTGGCCAGCACCTTGGCGGTGGACCGGGGGTTGGTCCGGTAGTTGTACCACTCGTCGAGCCGGGACCAGGTGGCCGGAAGGTGGGCGGTGGACGCGTTGCCGCGGTCTTCGACCCGCACCGTAGCGGTCTGGTTGGCCGGATGCGACGCGAACCAGGCACCGACCAGCTCGCCGTAGAACGGCCAGTCGTACTCGGTGTCGGCGGCCGCGTGCACGCCGACGAAACCACCGCCGCCGGTGACGTACGACTGGAACGCGGTCTGCTGGGTGGCGTTGAGCACGTCGCCGGTCGTGGAGAGGAAGACGACGGCCTGGTACTGCGCCAGGTTGGCGGTGGTGAACTGGTTCGCGTCCTCGGTGGCGGTGACGGAGAAGCCGTTCTGCGACCCGAGGAGCTGGATCGCGGCGATGCCGTTGGGTATCGACGAGTGCCGGAAGCCGGCCGTCTTGGAGAACACCAGAACCTTGGTGAGCGGGGCGGCCTGGGCCGGCGCCGCGACCGCGAGGCCCGCCACCAGGGCGAGCGCCGCGGTCGCGGCGGCGACCGGAAGGCGTGGCGAGGCGAGCGCCTCGCGACGCCTGAGGACCTCGGGGATGGCGACCGGAAGGCGCGGCGAGGCGCCAGCCTCGCGACGCCTGAGGACCCCGGGGATGGCGACCGGAAGGCGTGGCGAGGCGCCAGCCTCGCGACACCTGAGGACCCTGGGGATGAGGGCGCGGATGCGCATGCTTGTGACTCCTTGGCGAGGATGGGGGCGCGGGACCCGGTCGTCGGCGCGAACGGGCCCCGCGCGGCTCAGCGAACGGGCGTCACGGCAGCGTCCAGTTCTGGGCGCCGGTGCCGTTGCAGTCGTAGATCTGCAGCTGGTTTCCGTTGGTGACGTTGGACGCCGGGATGTCGAGGCACTTGTTGGCCTGCGGGTTACGCAACCCGCCGTTGGCCGCCGTGACCCACTGCTGTGCGCCGGTGCCGTTGCACGTCCAGAGGTGGATCTTCGTGCCGTTGGCGGTGCCGCTGGACTGGACGTCCATGCACTTGCCGAGGGCCCGGATGGTGCCGTCGGTGCCGACGGTCCAGGTCTGGTTGGCGGCGCCGTTGCAGTCCCAGATCTGGATCTTCGTGCCGTCGGCGGTGGCGCCGCCGTTGACGTCGGCGCACTTGCCGAGCGCCTTGATCGCGCCGGTCCGCGGCCCGCCGCTGCCGGGCGTCGAGACACCCGCACCGAGGAAGGTGTAGCTGTCGAGGTCGAGGAACGCCCCGCTGCCACCGGTGAAGACGATGTAGAGGTCGTGGGTGTTGTCGTCGGGCTTGGTCACCGGGACGGTGATGTCGGTGTAGGTGTCCCAGCTTCCGGTGCCCGGCACCGCGACCCGGGCCACCTCGGTGCCGGTGGTGGAGTCGTAGCGGAACGAGACCGTGCCGCCGGCGCCGCCGGACGACACCCGGGCGCGGACCTGGGTGATGCCCTTGAGGCTGACCGCGTGGTGCCGCACGTACTCGCCGTTCTGGATGTCACCGAGCCGCTTGCCACCCTCGGCCCCGGATGCGGTGATCACCTGCGGGCCGTTGAGCGTCACGTAGTGCTCGGCCTGCCACTGCTTGGGCCAGAGGGTGATCTCCTTCTCGCCGGTCAGCGGCACGGTGCCGGTCGCGCCCTTGTCGGTGTAGCTGGACCGCAGCACGAAGAACAGCGTCGAGTCGGGGCCGGCGTGCACCGGGCCGGTGTTGACGGTGAACCCGCAACCGGTGCCCTGGCCCTCTTCGTGCGCGTGCTCCTGGTGGCCGAGGGCGGCCCGGATGACCACGTTGGCGCAGGGGATGGTGCCGTCCTGCGGGTCGGTGGCGGTCGCGGTCGCCGTGACGTTCTCCGCCCACGAGATCATGCCCCCGGCTGGCAGGCCGCCCAGCGTGACGGTGGGCCGGTTGTTGCCGACGACGATCGGCAACAACGTGGTGCCGCTGCGGCCGGTGCCGTCGTTGACGGTCAGCCGGGCCCGCTTGTCGCCGTTGGTGGTGTAGGTGTACGACGGGTTGGCGGCAGTCGAGTCGACGGTGCCGTTGTTGTCGAAGTCCCATTGGTAGGTCAGCGGGTCGCCGTCGGGGTCGGTGCTGCCCGCGCTGGAGAAGGTGACGGCCAGCGGGGCGAGCCCGTTGTCGCGGTTGGCGGTGGCGACGGCGATCGGCGCGCGGCCCCCGGCGACATAGTTGATCTTGTAGAGGCCGGCGGCGACGTCACCGGAGAAGTAGCCGTTGCCGTATTCGAGCAGGTACAGCGATCCGTCCGGGCCGAACTCCATGTCGATCGGGTGCACGAGTTGCATCCCGGCCAGCGCCGGCTCGATCACCGTCGGCGTGCCGGTCACCGGGCCACCACTGAACTGGACCTCCTTGATCCAGTTGCGGCAGTACTCGGAGATCAGCCACTTGTTGTCGTAGTAGGCCGGCCACTTCACGTCGGAGACCAGGTTGGGGTCGTAGTGGTAGACCTCGGTGTGGTTGGGCGAGCCGCAGCCGCCCGGGTTGTCGAGGGCCGGCCACTCGCGGCTGCCGCCGTGCTGCTCCCACACCAGTGCCGGCTTGGTCGGCGGAAGCTGCTGCAGGCCGGTGTTGCGGGGCGAGTTGTTGACCGGGCCGGTGCTGCCGCCGCACGGGAACCAGCCGCGGGGCGCGTTGGCGGCGAAGTCCCAGTCGTTGTAGGCGACGTTGGGGCCGCCGCAGTAGGGCCAGCCGTAGTTGCCGGGGCCGGTGGCCCGGTTGAACTCGTCGTAGGCGGCCGGCCCGCGGTTGGCGATCGTGGCACCCGCGTCGGGGCCGACCTCGCCCCAGTAGAGGGTGTTGTTCGCCTTCTTGTCGACCCAGATCCGGTAGGGGTTCCGGTTGCCCATGATGTAGATCTCGGGGCGCGTGCTCGCGGTGCCTGGCGCGAAGAGGTTGCCGGCCGGGATCGTGTACGTGCCGTTGGCGGTCGGCTTGATCCGGTTGATCTTGCCGCGCAGGTCGTTCGTGTTGCCGGCCGTGCGCTGGGCGTCGTACTGCGCGTCGCGGTTGGTCCGCTCGTCGATCGGGGCCATCCCGGCCGAGTCGCCGCCGGAGTTGGTGTTGTCGCCGACCGCGAAGTAGAGGTTGCCGGCGGTGTCCCAGGTCATCGAGCCGGCGGAGTGGCAACACAGCCGGCGCTCGGTCGGCCATTCGATGATCATGTCTTCCGACGCCGGGTCGACCACGTTGGTGGTCGCGTTGAAGGTGAACCGGGAGATCCGGTTGACCAGCGTCGCCTGGGCCGGCGAGTAGAAGAGATAGAGCCAGCGGTTGGTGGCGAAGGCCGGGTCGAGCGTGATGCCGATCAGGCCGTCCTCGAACCGGGCCTCCAGCGCCAGGGTCAGCGCGACGGTCGTCGTGCGCGTCGTCGGGTTGTAGAGCCGGACCTGGCCGCCGCCGGACGACGTGCCGCGGTTGATGTAGAAGACCTTCTGGTCGGGCGCCACGGCCAACTCGATCGGCTCACCCATCGAGGTGCCGCCGTCGAGCTTGACCTTCTCGAAGAGGTTCGTCGCGGGCGGCGCCGCCGACGCGGGCGCGGGAGCGGCGGTGACCACCGCCGAGAGGCTCACCAGGGCGAGCAGGGTGACGCCGAGCGCGCTGAGCAAGCGCGGTCTGCGGCGCAGGGACGTACGTCGCATGTGGATGCTCCAGTGGTGGGTAGGGGTACGGAGCAGCACCGGACCGAGGCCCGCACGGCCGGTGCACGGCCGTGCGGGACCAAGGGTCCGTGGAGCGGAAGACCTAACTGGTGAGGGTGAACTTCTCCCATGCGCCGATGGCCGTGCGGTTGGCGATCAGGGCGGCGGCGCCGGCGTTCTCCGCGACCACGTAGCGGCCGTTGGCCTGGGCCCGGAAGCTGACGCTGCCGTCGGAGTTGCTGATTCGCGCGAACGTCTCCCAGGCACCGACGGCAGCCCGGTTGGCGACCAGCGGGTTGGCGCCGGCGTTCTCCGCGCAGACATACATCCCGTTGGCCTTCGACCGCAGCGCGACGTTGCCGCCACCGAGGTCGACCACGTCGAACCGCTCGGCGTTGGTCGACGCCGCGGTGGCGCTGGCGATCAGGTTGCCGGCGCTGGTGGTGACGAACTTGTTGTTGGCCAGCGCCTTCCACGCCGTGCCGGACACCGGCGGGGTGGTCGCCGGCGTGCACGTCGCGGTCTGCGCCCCGCCGGCCCACTGGATCGCGCCGAGCAGCATCCGGGTGAAGTTGGACTCGGTGTAGGAGGCCTCGGTGTGCCCGAGCCCGGTGTAGAAGGCCCGGCCGCCGCCGTAGTTCTGGCACCAGGTGATCGGGTGGTCGCCCATCGAGCCGCCGGTGTAGGTGGCCTCGTCGAGGCGCGCCAGCACGCGTACGTTGGCCCGCGGGTTGGTCCGGTAGTTGTACCACTCGTCGGTGCGGGTCCAGTCGGCCGGCAGGTGCGAGGTCATCACGTTGCTGCGGTCCTCGACCCGCACGGTGGCCTGCTGGATCGCCGGGTGCGACAGGAAGTAGGCACCGACCAGGCCGCCGTACCAGGCCCAGTCGTACTCGGTGTCGGCGGCCGCGTGCACGCCGACATAGCCCTTGCCGCTCGCGATGTAGGACTCGAACGCGCTCTGCTGCGTCGCGTTGAGCACGTCACCGGTCGTCGAGAGGAACACCACCGCCTGGTACTGCGCCAGGTTGGCGGTGGTGAACTGGTTGGCGTCCTCGGTGGCCGTCACCGTGAAGCCGTTCTGCGATCCGAGTTGCTGGATCGCGGCGATGCCGTTGGGGATCGACGAGTGCCGGAAACCGGCCGTCTTGGAGAACACCAGGACCTTGGTCACCGGGGCCGCCGTCGCGGGTGCCGCGTACAACGCGGCCACCAGCACGATGGCGAGCCCGGCCAAGGCCGACATCAAACGTCTCAACACTGTGCTCCTCCTCCGCTCATGTGGGGGTTGGCTAGGAGCCGGGCCGCCGACGCTCGGCTGGTGCGGGTAGGACGGAAGGTGTGGGGCCAGGGTGTGCCATTCCCCTGGCCCCCCTTTGGTGGGATCAGCTCGCGACGAGCGTGAACTTCTCCCACGGTCCGATGGCGTCGCGGTTGGCGATCAGGGCTGCCGCCCCGCCGTTCTCCGCGACGACGTACTTGTTGTTGACGGTGGCCCGCAGGCTGATCGTGCCGTCGGAGTTGTTGACCCGGGCGAATGTCTCCCAGGACCCCGCCGACGCCCGGTTGGCGATCAGCGGGTTGGCGCCGGCGTTCTCCGCGCAGACGAACATGTTGTTGACCTGGGCCCGCAACGCCACGTTGCCGCCGCCGAGGTCGACCAGGTCGAAGCGCTCGGACCCGCCGACCGCCGTCGCGCTTGCGATCAGCGGGCTGGCGCCCGCCGTCACGTACTGGTTGTTGACCATCGCCCGCAACGCGGTGCCACCCGTCGGGTTGCTGCCACCGCCGGTGAGGATCCGCAGCGCGTCGACCATGCCCACCGAGGTCGACTTGTTGACGATCCGGATCGTGTGTTGCCCGCTGGCCAGCCCGGTCTTGCTGTAGACCACCTGCTGTGCCTGCCGGGCGCCACCGACGTTGAGGTTGACGTTGGTCTGGAAGACGTTGTCGACGTAGACGTCGACGTTGCCCATGTCGCTGAACCGCTCCGAGAGGTACTCCACGCCCGTGCCGGTGAACGTGTAGGACGCCTCGGCGCCCACCGTGTTGGTGTGGTGGGTGTCGTCGTTGTAGTCGCCGTAGCCGCGCGCCGTCGTCTGGTACCAGTTGGCGCCGTAGGTCAGTTCCGTGTCGTTGACCAGCCCGCCCTGCCCCGCCGGCCCGAGGCCGAGGGTCGACGCGGTGCCGGACAGCGACTTCGCGCCCTGGTTGGCCGTGCCAGTGAGGGTGGTGGCCGAGTAGGACGTCAGCGGCTTGGCCACCCGCTCTACCACGTAGGTGGTGTTGGCCGCCGTCGCGAACGTCACCTCGGCCGCCGAGACCGTGGTGATGATCGCGTTGTCACTGGTGCGGCGGACCCGGATCTGCTGGGTGCCCCAGGGGTTGACCACCCGGGCCTGCTTGCCGTGCAGGCTGCGGATGCCGACGTATTTCGTCTCCTGCGCCTCGCGCTCGGAGCTGACCAGGAACCCGTCCTTAGCCAGCAACGTGAACTTGCCGACGAAGTTCGAGTCGGACGGGATGGCCGGGAACACCCGGATCCTGTCGTTGTACGACTGCATCAACGACTCGTTCATCGCGGCCAGGTGGATGCCGACGTACTCGTACACCCCGTTGGTGTTGTTGGTCATGCCGTTGGGGTAGTTCTGGTATTTCTGCAGCATCGTCTTCATGCCTGCCTGTGCCTGCGGCCCGAGCCCGAGCCGGGCGGCGTGCACGTGGTCGTTGGCCCAGACGTTGCCGTACGGGAATGGCCGCACGTTCCACGTGTTGATGGCCGTCTGCGTGTCGGGGTAGCCGATCCCGGTCTGGTCGTAGGGCCAGACCAGTTCCAGGGCCACGTTCTCGCCGTTGCGGGTCTGCGAGATCGGCGGGTCGTGCGGCAGATAGGCGCCGTTCTGGATCTGGTAGGGCGCCAGGTTGTTGAGCACGTCCTGCCAACCGGACCGCAGTCCACTGTCGAGCCCGAGCTGGGTGGAGACCTGGATGGCCAGCGGGAACAGCAGCCGCACGGCGGCCAGGTCGGTGATCGCGTTGCGCACGTCCCAGTAGGTCTCGTGCGCGTTGGAGCTGGCCATGAAGTACTGGCTGCCGTTGCGTGACAACCGGTTCTGGTAGAACCGCACCGACTCCCGGATGAACGGGTAGGCGACGTCACGCAGGTAGGTGGCGTCGTTGGTGTAACGGTAGTAGAGATACATGTTGTAGGCGGCTTCGGTGCCGGTCGAGTAGATGTCGTTGACGTAGTCGCTGTTGATGGTGCCGCGGGCGTTGCCGTCCCAGCCCATCGTCTCCGGCACCCAGAGCGAGTCGGTCCCGTAGCGCGTCTGGGTGTAGCTCTTCAACGCCGGGAGATTTCGCGCGTAGAGGTTGTTGAAGGTGCGCATCAGCTCCGGATGGTTGGAGCCGTAGAACGAGTTGTAGACGTCCCGTTGGTTCCAGTACCAGTAGCCGTTGCTCCACTTCGAGTTGTCCTGCGTGGCGCGGAAGTTGCCGTTGATGAAGTGCAGCGGATAGTTGCCGTATCCACCCGCCGCGATCATGTAGGTGAACAGGTAGTAGGCGTTCTCCAGGTAGTCGTTGTCGGCGCTGCCGCCGTACTGCACGAACGACTTGGCCCAGAAGGAGTGCCACCAGTTCTTGTACGCGTTGAGCGTGCTGGTGTAACCGGTCGACCTGGCCGCGGCGAGCTGGTTCTTCGCCTGTTGCACCGAGTTCTGGCCGGGCGAGTTGATCCGGCTGGCCGCGGTGAACCAGATCGTGTAGCTCGAGCTGGGCGTGATGGTGAGCCGCACCCGGGTCCCGTTGACGGTCTGCGAGGTGTAGCTGGCGCCCTCGACGGTCGCGGCGAACGTGTAGCCGAAGTTGTTGGGGTCGGCCTGGCCGCGGGAGAGCCCGACGCCGGTGCTGTCGGCGAACGTGCTGACCGTGCGCCAGGTCGTCAGGTTGGGCACGTCGGCGATGTTCTGCACGGTGTTCATGTCCCACAGCGACAGGTCGAGCCCGATGCTGCTCACGCCGGGCCGGCTGTCGTCGACGTGGATGCCCATCACCTCGGAGTTGGGCGCGCCGAACACCGTCACCGTGCGGTTGGTGTCGTATCTGGTGGTCAGCGTGCCGTCGTAGAGCGAGAGCCGCTGCTGGAACGTGCTGTAGCCGGAGTCGAGCTGCGGCGAGGTGAAGAGGTTGAGGTTGCCGGCCGCGTAGGTCGACTGCTCGGCCAGGTCGACACCGGAGACCTGCATCGTCGTGCCGTTCTGGTTCCACACCATGGCGCCGGTCCTGCCGTTGCCGACGGTCAGGCCGTGCAGCGGGTTGGTGTTGGGCCGGTTGTAGACGATGTCGTGCTTGGACAGGTAGCTGCCGTAGTTGACGTCGAGGGCGCCCGTGCCCGCGTTGTACGCGGCATCCGTGGGCGCCGCGCCGGCCGGTGCCGGGCCGGTGGCGACGAGGCCGCCGGCCAGCAGGAGGAGCACCGCGGCGCGGATCGGCGTACGCACCTTCATTCGACACGATCCCTTCGTGATCGTTCGTCTGTAGATGTGCCCCGCCAACGGCGACGCCTGCCGGGCGTCACCGCGCTGTCCATCCGCCGAAATGGGCAGCCGCAGCGGGGGTGAGGTGTGGGCCGGTGATGCATCGACCCACATCTGTGACGTGTAGTTAACATTGGATGTCTTCGCGCGTCAATCCCCGAACGTCGATGCCTGTCCCGAACGTTCTTCCCTCCGAGGTCGCGATACATCGGAGGTGTTCGGCTCCAAACCGGCCTTGGGCTGAATCCGGCACATAGGGTGCCGGTCACCCCACCTGGCACTACCGTGGATGGCATGGCTCGTCCAAGGGTGGTCATCGTCGGAGGCGGCTTCGCCGGGTTCCACACAGCGCACAAACTGAGCCGCCTCGCGCGCGGCCGGGCAGACATCACGCTGATCAACCCGACCGACTATCTGCTCTACGTGCCCCTGCTGCCGGAGGTCGCGGTCGGGGTCCTGGAGCCGCGCCAGATCGCGGTCTCGCTCACCTCCGCGCTGCCCGGTGTCCGGCTGGTCCTCGGCGAGGCCAACGCGCTCGACCTCAAGCAGAACAGGGTGCACTACGTCGACCCCGAGGGCGGCGACGGCTACATCCCATACGACCGGCTGGTGATAGCCCTGGGCAGCGTCAACAAGCTGCTGCCCATCCCGGGCGTGGCCGACCACGCGCACGGCTTCCGCGGTGTGCCCGAGGCGCTCTTCCTGCACGACCACATGGTCCGCCAGATCGAGATGGCGCTGGTCGAGCCCGACCCGGGCGAGTGCACCGCGCGCTGCACGTTCGTGGTGGTCGGCGCCGGCTACACCGGCACCGAGGTGGCCGCGCACGGTGTGCAGTTCACCGACCAGTTGGCCAAGCAGAAGGGTGCGCCGATAAAGCCCACCTGGATCCTGATCGACCTGGCCAAGCGGGTGCTGCCCGAGCTGGACGAGGAGATGTCGAAAGACGCCGACCGGGTGCTCCGCGAGCGCGGCGTCGAGGTGCTGCTCGGCACCTCGGTGCAGGAAGCGCTCTTCGACGGCGTACGCCTGACCAATGGTCGCTACATCCCGACCCGCACACTGGTCTGGTGTGTCGGCGTGCGCCCCGACCCGGTCGTCGAAGACCTCGGCCTGCCCACCGACCACGGCCGCATCGTGGTCGACGAATACCTCAACGTGCCCGGCCACCCGCGGGTCTACGCGGTCGGCGACGCGGCGGCGGTGCCCGACCCGGAACACCCGGGCCGGCCGACGCCGATGACCGCCCAGCACGCGGTGCGGCACGGCAAGCAGGCGGCCAGCAACATCGCCGCGGAGTACGGGACGGGCAGGCGCAAGCCATACCGGCACCGGGACCTGGGCTTCGTGGTCGACCTCGGCGGGCTGGCCGCGACCGCCAACCCGATCGGCATCCACCTGTCCGGCATTCCGGCCATGATCGCGACCCGCGGCTACCACCTCCTGTCGTTGCCCAGGAACCGGATCAGGGTGGTCGGCGACTGGCTGCTGAACGCGTTCATGCCCCGGCACGCGGTGCAGCTGGGCCTGATCCGCGGGCCGGAGGTGCCGCTCAACAACGCCGCACCGGAGCTGCCGGTCCGCCCGCCCGCGCCGGCGCGCCCTTAGCCCCGTTCCGCCAGGAGTGGTCGCAGAGCATCGAGCACCGCCGGGTCTTCGATCGTCGAGGGCACCGGCTCGTCGGCGCCGGCGGCGATGCCGCGCATGGTCCGGCGAAGGATCTTGCCGGAGCGGGTCTTCGGCAGGCCGGCGACGACGTCGACCCGCCGCAGCGCCGCGATGCCGCCGATCCGCTCGCGGACCAGGGCCTTGAGCTCGGCGTCGAGCGTGCCGGGATCGATCTCGGTGCCGGCCTTGAGCACCACGAACGCCCGCGGCAGCTGGCCCTTGAGCTCGTCGGCGACGCCGATCACGGCGCACTCGGCGACGGCCTCGTGCGCGGCCAGGACCTGCTCGATCGCGCCGGTGGAGAGCCGGTGGCCGGCCACGTTGATCACGTCGTCGGTGCGGCCCATGACGAACAGGTAGCCGTCGTCGTCGAGGTAGCCGCCGTCGCCGGTCAGGTAGTAGCCGGGGTGGGCGCTCAGGTAGGAGGCGATGTAACGCTCGTCGTCTTCCCAGAGGGTGGGCAGGGTGCCCGGCGGCAGCGGCAGCTTGATGACGATCTGGCCCTCCTTGACCCGCTCGCCGGCCTCGTCGACCACCTGGACGTCGTAGCCGGGCATCGGCACGGTCGCCGAGCCGGGGCGCGGCCCGTGCGGCTCCAGGCCCATCGGGTTGGCGGCGATCGGCCAGCCGGTCTCGGTCTGCCACCAGTGGTCGACCACCGGGATGCCGAGCCGGTCGCGGGCCCAGGCGTAGGTCTCCGGGTCGAGCCGCTCCCCCGCGAGGAACAGGTAGCGCAGCGCGCTCAGGTCGTAGCGGTCGAGGTGGGCGCCGGCCGGGTCGTCGCGGCGGATCGCCCGGAAGGCGGTCGGGGCGGTGAACATCGTCTTGACCCCGTGTTGGGCGGCGACCCGCCAGAAGGCGCCGGCGTCGGGAGTGCCGACCGGCTTGCCCTCGTAGAGCACCGAGGTGCAGCCGGTGAGCAGGGGCGCGTACACGATGTAGGAGTGCCCGACGACCCATCCGATGTCTGAGGCGGTCCACATCGTCTCGCCCGGGTGGGTGTCGTAGACGTGCCTCATGCTCCACCGGAGCGCCACCGCGTGGCCGCCGTTGTCGCGCACGACGCCCTTCGGGCGGGCGGTCGTGCCGGAGGTGTAGAGGATGTAGAGCGGGTCGGTCGCGGCGACCGGCACGCAGTCGACCGGTTCGGCCTCGCCCAGCGCGTCGTGCCAGTCGAGGTCGCGCCCGGGCCGCGGGGTGGCCGGCGCCTGCGGCCGCTGCAGCAGCACCACACTGCGCGGCCGGTGGGTGGCCTGCGCGAGGGCCTGCTCGACGATCGGTTGGTATTCGACGATCCGCTTGGCCTCGATGCCACACGAGGCGGTGACCAGCACGGTGGGCCGGGCGTGGTCGATCCGGGCGGCCAGCTCGCGCGGCGCGAAACCGCCGAACACCACCGAGTGCACGGCGCCCAGCCGGGCGCAGGCGAGCATGGCCACGACCGCCTCGGGCACCATCGGCATGTAGATCACCACGCGGTCGCCCTTGCCGACACCGAGATGCCGGAGTACGCCGGCGAAGCGCGCGGTCTGGTCCAGCAACTCCCGGTAGGTCAGGGTGCGCCGGGTGTCGGTGACCGGGCTGTCGTAATCGACGGCGGCCTGTTCGCCCCGCCCGTCGCGGACGTGCCGGTCGACGGCGTTGAAGCAGGTGTTGAGCACCCCGTCGGGGAACCAGCGGTAGAACGGCGGCGCGCCGTCGTCGAGCACGGTGGCCGGCGGCCGGACCCACTCGATCTCGCGGGCGGCGGCGCCCCAGAAGGCGCTCGGGTCGGTGAGGCTCGTCCGGTATGCGTCGGCGTAGGCACCCATCCAACCATCATCAACCCTCTGGGCCCGTTTCGTGGGAAGCGTCTTGCCACCATCCCGATCGTTTACGTATTCTCTACCAACAAACTAGGGAAGGGTGGTGGCCGCGGTGCGCAAGCTGGTCCTCCTGGCGCTGGTGGGTCTCGGCGCCCAGCTCGTCGACGGCAGTCTGGGCATGGCCTACGGGGTCACCTCCACGACGCTGCTGCTCGCGATCGGCACCAACCCGGCCGCGGCGTCGGCCACCGTCCACCTGGCCGAGATCGGCACGACGCTGGTCTCCGGCGCGTCGCACTGGCGGTTCGGCAACGTCGACTGGAAGGTCGTCCTTAAGATCGGCATCCCGGGTGCGCTGGGCGCGTTCGCCGGCGCGACGTTCCTGTCCCGGCTGTCGACCGAGACCGCCGCACCGGTGATGTCGCTGATCCTGCTGGCCCTCGGTCTCTACATCCTGATCCGCTTCACCGCGTCCGGCCTGCCGACGGGCAACCTCGGCCAGCCGCTGCGCAAGCGCTTCCTCACCCCGCTCGGCCTGGTCGCCGGCTTCGTCGACGCGACCGGCGGCGGTGGCTGGGGCCCGGTCGGCACCCCGGCGATCCTCGCCAGCGGCCGGCTCGAGCCGCGCAAGACGATCGGCTCGATCGACACCAGCGAGTTCCTGGTCGCCATCGCCGCCAGCGTCGGCTTCTTCGTCGGCATCGGCTCCGAGGAAATCAACTTCGCCTGGGTCGCGGCGCTGCTGCTCGGCGGCGTGATCGCCGCGCCGATCGCCGCCTGGCTGGTGCGGCACGTCCCGCCGCGGGTGCTCGGCTCCGCGGTCGGCGGCGTGATCATCCTGACCAACGTGCGCACCCTGCTGCGCAGCGACTGGATCGACGCGTCCGACGGCGTCCGGTGGGCCTGCTACGCGGTCATCTACGTGGCCTGGGCGGCGGCGGTGGCCTACTCGGTCCGCCAGCACCTGGCCGCCAACCGCACGGCGGCCGCCGCCGTCGAGCCCGCGGTCGAGCCCGCCCGCGTCTGACGCTTTCGAAGCCCGCGCCGCGGTCCGGGCGCGGGCACTCGCGTTGTCAGAGGTCCAGGTCGACCCAGACGGCGCCGTGGTCGGAGGCGCCCTGCCGGGCGGCGGTGATCTCGGGGAAGATCGACCACTGCCTGGGCGGGTTGACGTTGCCCGGCCCACCCCACAGCCCCTTGCGGAACACGCCGCCGTCGACCACCGTCCCGGCGAGTTCCGGTGACATCAGGATGTAGTCCAGCCGGTTCTTCAGCGAGCAGGTCTGGAAGCTGCCCGGCCGCTCGTGGTGGACGTCCTTGTCGCCGAAGAGCTGTTTGAAGTTGGCGTGCCCGTAGGCGTCGACCAGCGGCGTGCCCGGGCCGAGCAACGCCTCCAGGGTCGGGTGGCGGTCGCCGTCGGGCCCCTTGTTGAGGTCTCCGAGCACCGCCACCAGCGTCGCGCCCTCGGCGCGCAGGCCGTCGTAGAGCGCGCGCACCTCCTGCGCCTGCCGGGTGCGCAGCGGATCGGGGTCGCCGCTGCTGAACGACTGGCTCTTGAGGTGGTTGAGCAGCAGGAACAGGTCTTCGCCGCCGGGCAGCCGGAGCTGGTAGACCGGGCAGTCGCGGCTGAACAGCCGCTTGCCCTTGCGCATGGGGTCCGGGACGTCGACGTTGCTGCGCACCCAGCGCACCTTGACGGCGTCGGTGCAGAACAGCCCCACGTCGATGCCGCGCGGATCGTTGCCGTCGACCAGCATGCAGTGCGCGAACCGGCCGCCGAGCAACTCGTCGTTGAACCGGGCCAGGGCCGGGCGGTTCTCCGCCTCGACCACGCAGAGCATGTCGGGCGCCAACTCGTCGATCACCTTGGCGGTCATCCGGGTCGAGGTCTCGTCGACCGGCTCGATGGTCAACTCGACCCAGCCGAGCCAGTCGCCGCGGCCCTTCGCGACGATCCGCGGCGGCGCGTCGTCGGGCGCGGCCAGGAAGTCGCCCCGGTTCTCGCGGAGCAGCGCCCACGCGTCGTCGAACTGGTTCTTGTTGAGCCGCAGCCCCTGCGGCGTCTCGACCAGCACCCGCAGGGTGGTCAGCGCCACGATCATGTCGGCCTTGTCCTGGTCGGAGTAGACCGGCCGGGCCGCGACGCGGTTGAAGGTCTCGAACGCGGCCAGGGCGGGCTCGCCCACCTCGCGCTCGTCGGTGTCGAGCGCCTTGGCGCGCGCGAACAGGTTTTCGACGTTGAAGCTCGCCAGCCGGAGGGTCACGCCCGCAGGCTACGACCGCCGGGAGCGCGGTGGTGTCGGGCGCCCGACGCGGGACCCGAAAGGTGCCCTATTCGCCGACAGCGCCGTCGACCAGCTCGCGCGCGATGTCGAGATGGCCGGCGTGCCGGGCGTACTCCTGAAGGACGTGGAACAGGATCCAGCCCAGCGTCGGACACTGCGCCGCCGTCGTGAAGCGCCCGCCTACCGCGGCCCGGTCGTCGAGAGCCGACCGCGAGGCGATCTCCCGCGTGCGGGCGCCGGCCAGGTCCATCGCGGCCAGCAGCGCGTCGACCGTCTCCTCCGGATGGACCAGCCAGCGCCCGTCGTCGTCCTGGTCGCCCCACGGGTGCGGGACCGGCTCGGCCGCGAACCCCCAGCGGACCCAGCGCTCCTCCATGTAGACCAGGTGCTTGACCAACTCGAGCGGGGTCCAGCCCGACGGCAGCCGGCTGCGGCCGAGCTCGTCGGGCGCCAGGCCGACCACCTTGCGCCCGACGACCACCCGGTAGTAGTCGAGATAGTCGAGCAGCAGCGTCTTCGGGTCCGTCAGGTCCTTCGGCGGCTCGTGCACGTCGGTCACCCCGCAACCGTAACGCTCACGCCCGGTAGGGCGACGTCCCCGCGGCGATCGCGGCGAGCATCCGGGCGTGCGTCCGCGCGAGCGCCGCGTGGATGCCCTCCCCGAAGCTGACCCGGGCCACGCCGAGCGCTGCCAGGTCGGGCAGCGCCGGCGTGTCGTCGGTGAACAGGATGTTGACCGGGCCCACCGCGACCAGCGCCGCGATGTCGGCGCGCGCGCTGGCACCGATCGGGTAGGCGCAGTCGGCGCCGGCGGCCAGGAACCGCCGGCTCCGGTCGACCGCGGTGGCCAGCGGATCGTCGACGCCGCGGATGAAGGCGTCGACCCGGGCGTTGACGACCAGGTCGGGGCCGGCGGCCGCGCGGATCGCAGCCAGGAAGTCGGCGTGCCGGTCCACATCGACCATTTCCCGGGTACGCGGATCCGAGTCCTCCAGGTTGCAGCCCACAGCCCCGGTGGCGGCCAGTCGCTCGACCAGTTGCGCGGGCGGCAGGCCGTACCCTCGCTCGATGTCGGCCGTGACCGGGACGTCGACCGCGCGGACGATCCGGGCGACCGCGTCGAGCATCTCGCCGACCGGCGTGGCCTCGTTGTCGGCGTAGCCGAGGCTGAGCGCGACACCGGCGCTGGTGGTGGCGACGGCGCCGAAGCCGGCCTCCTGCACCGCCCGCGCGGACGCCGCGTCCCAGGCGTTGGCCAGCACCAACGGCTTGCCGGGGCGGTGCAGAGCCCGCAGCGCCTGCCCGGTGTGCGCCGGTGGGCCGGGCCGCCACTCACCCATCGGCGGTGTCACGACAGGGGCCACGCGTGCGTGGTGACGGCGACCCGGTTCCACGCGTTGATCACCGTGATCGACCAGACCAGCTCGGCGAGTTCCTTCTCGTCGAACTGCTCCTGGGCCGCGGCGAAGACCGGGTCGGGCACCGGGCCGTCGGTCAGCCGGGTCATCGCCTCGGTCAGTGCCAGGGCGGCGCGCTCGCGCTCGGTGAAGAACGGGGTCTGCGACCAGACCGGTAGCGCGTAGAGCCGGCGCTCGGTCTCGCCGCCCTTGCGGGCGTCGGCGTTGTGCGTGTCGACGCAGTAGGCGCAGCCGTTCAGTTGCGAGGCACGGGCGCGGACCAGTTCGAGCAGCGGCGCCTCCAGGGTGGTCTGGCGGGAGGCGGCGTCGAAGGCGTTCATGGCGCGGTTCATGTGCGGTGCGAGCTTGTCCGCCGCGAGGCGGACCGTGGAGGTCGTCATGCCCACCACGCTAGGCGCGGATTGGCCTCGCGCTAAGGTCCAATATCGTGGCAGTTGATTGGGCCGATTGGTCGTCGAACCAAGCCGGCGGGGTGGACCTCCACCTGGACCTGCCGGCGGGCGGCCGGCGGGCCGGCATCGAGCGGGCGTTGCGGGCGGCGGTGCGATCCGGGCGGTTGGCGCCCGGCAGCCGGCTGCCGGCCACCCGGACCCTCGCGGCCTCGCTGGGTGTGGCCCGCGGCACGGTGGCCGCCGCCTACGACCAACTCGTCGCCGAGGGCTACCTGACCGCGCGGACCGGGTCGGGCACCACCGTGGCGCGGGTGCCGCCGGCCGCGCCGGCCCCGGCCGCGTCCTCCGCTGTGCCGGTGCCCCGCTTCGACCTGCGGCCCGGTAGCCCCGACGTGCACGCGTTCCCGACGGCGGCCTGGTTGCGGGCGATGCGCCGGGCGTTGGCCCGCACGCCGGCGGCGGCCTACGACTACGGCGACCCGCGCGGCCGGCCCGAGTTGCGGGCCGCGCTGGCGGAGTATCTCGGCCGGGCCCGCGGCGTGCTGGCCCACCCCGACCGGATCGTCGTGACGTCGGGCTACGTGCAGGCGCTGGCGTTGCTGGCCGGCCTGCACCGGGTGGTGGCGATGGAGGATCCGGGGCTGGCGTTCCACCGTTCGGTGGCGCTCCGGGCGGGCGCCCGGGTGGTGCCGCTGGCGGTCGACGCGCAGGGTGCCCGGACGGACCTGCTTCCGTCCACTGTGGATGCGGTCGTGTTGACGCCGGCGCACCAGTTCCCGACGGGTGTCACGCTGGCGCCCGAGCGCCGTCGGGCGGTCGCGGCGTGGGCCCGGGACGCGCTCGTGGTCGAAGACGACTACGACGGCGAGTTCCGCTACGACCGGCAGCCCGTCGGGGCGGTGCAGGGGATGGCGCCCGACCATGTCGCCTACGTGGGCACGGCGGCCAAGACGCTCGGCCCCGGGCTGCGGCTGGGCTGGGTGGTGCTGCCGGAGCGGCTGGTCGAGCCGGTGGTCGAGGCCAAGCGCCACATCGACGTGCACACCGAGGTGATCGGCCAGCTCACCCTCGCCGAGATGATCACCAGTCACGCGTACGACCGGCACGTCCGGGCCGCCCGCGCCCGCTACCGGTCCCGCCGCGACCTGCTGCTGGCCCGGCTGCGCGACGCGCCGGTTGACGGCATCGCCGCGGGCCTGCACGCGCTGGTCAGTCTGCCGCCCGGGGGCCCGCGCGAGGCCGACGTGCTGGCCGAGGCCGGCCGCCGCGGGCTCGCGCTGGGCGACCTGGCCAGCCACTGGCACGCGCCGGCCGACGACCATCCACAAGGGGTGATCGTCGGCTACGGCACACCCGGCGAGAGCGGCTATCCGGCCGCGCTGGACGTGTTCGCGCGTACCCTGCGGTCAGTGTCCTAGGGCCGGCACCGCGACCTCGGTCGCGTAGACGACGCCATCGGCCGCGCCCTGTTCACCCCATTGGTTGGCGGTGATGAACAGCGTGCGGCCGTCGGGACCGCCGAGGGCGCAGGAGAAACAGCCCCGGTCGGCGTCCACCGTGGCCAGGATCGTGCCGCCCTCGGCGACCCGGACGCAGCGCCGGTTGGGCACGTCGGCGAACCAGACCGCGCCCTCGGCGTCGACACAGATCCCGTCCGGGGCCGACCCCTCGACGGCCGCGAACTCCCGCCGATCGCCCAGCCCGCCGTCGGCGGCGATATCGAATGCGGTCAGCCGCCCCGCGTAGGACTCGGCGACGATCAGCGTGTCGCCGCGCACCGCCATCCCGTTGGGGAATGCCAGCCCGTCGGCGACCTCGCGCGGCGCGCCGGCGCCGGGGGTGAGCACGCAGACCCGGCCGGGCCGGTAGTCGCCGCCGGGAAAGTCGAAGCCGATGTCGTTGACGAACGCGTTGCCCCGGCGGTCAACGGCGATCTCGTTCCATCGGCCGTCACCCAGGACGGCGTGCTGCTCGACCGTTCGGTCGCCGACCTCCAGCAGCCGGCCCTGCTTCCCGGACACGGCGAGCAGCCGCCCGTCGGGCAGCCAGTCGATGCAGATCGGCATGTCGCCGACGTCGGCCAGCACGGTGCCGGCGCCGTCGTCCTCGACCCGCACGATCCGGCCCAGGCCCCAGTCACAGAAATACAGCCGGCCGTCCCGCCACCTGGGGGACTCGCCCATCGCGATACCGGACATCAGCGTACGAAGCTCGGACATCTCACTCTCCTCGTCTGGTCACCCCTCACCAGGGACGTAGCGACCGGCGCCGGATTCTCGACATCACCACGGTAAGAATTTCCGCGCCACCTTCGACCTGGCGGCACCGGCCCCGCGTGCGCCGGCTCTCTGGAGGACGGCTACCAGACGTCGCCGTCGCGCCAGTCGCAGGTCAGAGGGGCCGACCGGTCGAGCGGGAGGACGCCCGGGAAGACGTAGACGGCGCCCTGCTCCTCAGGGGTGTCGCGGACGCCGGTAGGTGTCAGGGCGGACAGCGGGCCGGCCCAGGGCAGCCAGCCGCGGGAACGGTAGAACGGCTCGCCCATGTCCGTCGTGCCGAGGGCGCCCAGGTCGTAGGCCGAGCGGATGACCGACTCCAGCGCCGCCATCACCGCGCCGCCGTGGCCGCGCCGCCGTTGGTCGGCGCGGACGCCGACGCCCTCGACGTAGCCGCAGCGCAACGCGCGTCCGTTGTGTACCAGCCGCCGTTGCACGACGCTGCCGTGTGCGACCAGGGTGTCGCCGGCCCAGGCGAAGGCGTGCATGCCGCCCAGCGAGTGCTCCCAGTCGTCGGCACCGAAGTCGCCCTCGAAGACCTCCTCCAGCAACCCGTACGCCGCCGCGAGCGCCGCCGGGCCGGCCGCCGAGGTGTGCACCAGGTCGATCACCCGTCGTCCTCGGGGAGCAGGGGGAAGACCCGGGCGACCACCCCGACCGGGCCGCTGCCCCGGGGGTGCTCGCGCCGCGCGTAGGGGACGAGCACCTCGCGGATCTGGGCGGCCACCGTCGCCAACTCGGCCGGGGTCAGGTGCAGCACCTCGCTGAACGCCTCGTCGCGGCGCCAGTGCTCCGGTGCGTTGGCGCGCCGGGACAGCCAACGGTGATAACCCTCGTCCTCCAGCTCGCGGGCCAGCGGGCCGAAGTCGGGCGGGTTCGCCACGGCGGGAACCAGTCGCCAGGGGCGGGCCCGGCCGTGCGTGCCGGGGACCGGCTCGACAAAGCCGTAGCGCTGAAGCTGTCGCAGGTGGAAGGAGCAGGCGCCGGAACTCTCACCCAGCCGCCGGGCGGCCTCGTTGGCGGTCACCGCGCGAAAGCCCTCGAGCAGGTCGAGCAGCGCCACCCGCAACGGATGCCGCATCGCCATAGCCGTCTCTTGCCGGACCACGCCAGGCATCGTACCCTCACCTTTGCAAAGTTTTGCAAAGGTTTGGAGGCGGCGGTGACGATCCGGCCCGTGCGGCTCTTCGGCGACCCGGTGCTGACCAGCGCCGCCGACCCGGTGACCACGTTCGACAAGGAACTGCGCACGCTGGTGCGCGACCTCACCGAGACGCTGCGCGACCAACACGGCTCGGGCCTCGCAGGACCCCAGATCGGCGTGCCACTGCGGGTGTTCGTCTTCGACGTCGACGGCCAACGCGGCCATCTGGTCAACCCGGTCCTCGACTTCCCCGACGACGAGGAGCAGTTCGGGCCGGAGGGTTGCCTGTCGATGCCGGGCCTCTACTACGACACCCGGCGGCGGGCGCACACGGTCGCCCGCGGTGTCGACGAGCACGGGCGCCCGCTGCAGGTGGTCGGCACCGCCGAACTGGCCCGCTGCCTCCAGCACGAGACCGACCACCTCGACGGGGTGCTGTTCCTCGACCGGCTCGACCCGGCGACCCGGCGCACCGCGCTGCGCGACATCCGGCTCGCGGAATGGGGCCGGGTGAAGCTCAGCCCACACCCGATCCGGGGTCTGCTGCGCTGAACGCGCCATCGCGCAGCACCGGCACCGCGTGTGACGTGTCGCGTTCCAGCGCGATCTCGACGTCGTCGCCAAAGCCGCTCTCGACCAGTTCGCGGCCCGAGGCACTGTCCATGATGGTGGCTCGCAGGTCGGTGCAGGTGTGGAAGGCCCGCGCGGCGGTCGCGGCTTCGGGCGAGAGCGCGGCGGCGCCGAGGGCGGCGATGACCGCGCCGGCTCCGAGCAGGTCCTCCAGGGCGGGGCGCAGGCTACCGTCCGGCCACCGCTCCCCCGCGGCGATCACGGTCAGCGGGCGCTCTGGCGTACCCACGCCGGCGCCGCGCAACCACCGACCGACCGCGCCGGCATTGCGGAGGCTGCCGGCGACGAGCCCGCAGTGCTGCTGGATCGCCGCCGAGATGGCCGAGCCGTTCGGCGACGGCAGCACGAGTTCCGCAAGCCGCGGCGCGCGGCGCAGGGCGGCCGGCGACAGCGACCAGGGCCGCTCGGCGGTCGTCGCCCGGCGCCCGACCGCGACCGGGATGTCGCCTTCCACCGGCTGGGCGTGCCAGGCCCGCGGCCGCACCCGGGTGCCGCCGTCCACCAGCACCGACACCGAGGTGGTGAAGGACAGGACATCGACCACGACGGCGTACGCGCTATCCGGTGCCAGTCGCCGCGCGCCCTCGGGTCCCCAGTCGAACCGCACGCCGAAACCCCGCTGCAGCCATGCCTCCATGGGGGCAGGGTCGCACGGTCGACGGCCGGCCCGGCAGGATGGCCGCATGGTGGTGACCGAGATCCCGATCAAGCTGCGGCCGGTCGGCGACGACGACCTCGACATGCTCCGCCGATTCGTCACCGAGCCGGGCCTGATCGGGCTCGACTGGAACGGCTTCCAGGATGCCCAGGTGGTGACCAAGCGCTACGCCGACGACGGCTTCCTCGGTGAGGCCGACGGGCGGCTGATCGTCGAGGCGGCGGGGCGCACGGCGGGTTTCGTGAGCTACACCGAGGGGGTGTACGCGGGCCGCGGCCGCTTCTGGGAGATCGGCATCGCGCTGTTGCCCGACTCGCGGGGCCGCGGCATCGGCTGGCGGGCGCAGGCGATGCTCTGTGACTACCTGTTCGCGCACTCGCCGGCGCAGCGGATCCAGGCCGGCACCCACGCGGAGAACCTGGCCGAGCAGCGCTCGCTGGTGAAGGCCGGTTTCCAGCTCGAGGGCATCATCCGCTCCTGCGAGTTCCGCGACGGCGCCTGGCGCGACGGCCACCTCTACAGCCGGTTGCGGTCCGACCCGTCGCCGCTCTGATCTCAGCCGCGATTTCTGTCGTACGCCCGTGATGGGCTAGCTGGCATGGCACTGACGCAGTACTACACCGCGACGTCGATCGACGGCTTCATCGCCGACGAGCACAACTCGCTCGACTGGCTCTTCGAGGTCACCGAGCGCGACGACCGCTTCGGCCCGTTCCTGGCCGGGGTCGGCGCGTTCGCGATGGGCGCCACCACCTACGAGTGGGTGCTTCAACAGGAGAAACTGCTCGACCAACCCGAAAAATGGCAGCAGTGGTATGGCGACCGCCCGTCCTGGGTCTTCACCCACCGCGACCTGCCCGTGATCCCCGGCGCCGACCTGACGTTCGTCTCGGGCGACGTGCGCCCGGTGCACGCGGCGATGACGGCGGCCGCCGGCGGCCGCAACCTCTGGCTGGTCGGCGGCGGCGAGTTGGTCGGCGCATTCGCCGACGCGGGCCTCCTCGACGAGATCATCATCGGCATCGCACCGGCCACGCTGGGCGCCGGCGCACCGCTGCTCCCCCGCCGGCTGACCTCCTCGCGCCTGACGCTGACCGCGGCCGAGCAGGCGGGTCCGTTCGCATACCTCACCTACCGCGTGTCATGACCCCAGGAAGCGGGCCCGCACGGCGTCCATCCGCTGGCCGGTGCGGGTCAGATGCCAAAACGTCCAGCCGTTCGCCGCCGACAGATCCAGCGAGTCCATCGCCGCCGCCTTGCTGGCGCTGGCGCTGGCGCTGGCGCGACCGGGCGTGCCGCCGGAGGTCTCGGCGACCGCGAGGCTGTCGGCGGTCGTGGTGACGAGGGCCTGGGGCTGGCTGAAGGGAAGCCGACTCAGAAGCGCGACAACATGGCCATGAACTCGTCAGGTGTAAGGGAACCGGGGCGCGCACCCGCACGAGCGGCACGGTTGACCAGCTGCCGGGCCAGCTCGTTGACCGGAGCTTCCATGCCGTGCAGGCGGGCCTGCAACACGATCTCGCCGTTGAGATAGTCGGCCTCGACCGTGCCGGTGCCGCGCTCCAGGCTCTGCCAGCTGGAGCCACCACCGCGCGGCGTGCCTTCGACGGGCTGGATGTGCAGCAACCCCTTGCGGCGGGCCGCGTCCTCCTCCGGCGTGGCCACGTCGATGCCGGCGGCCCGCAGCACGGCGGTGCCCTCTTCCCGCAGCAACTCGTCGATCTTGTCGATGCCGTCGGCGCCGGGGCCGCACAGGGCCTGGATCGCGTTGCCGAGGTTCAACAGCAGCTTGGCGTGCTTCCACCGCATGATGTCGCCGCGCGCGTCCGAGGCGAAGCCGGCGGCACGCAGGCCCGCCGCCAGTCGCTCGGCGGTGTCGTCGAGGCCACCCGGATAGCGCCCGAGGTCGAGGCCGCCGGGCGTGGGCGCGCTGTGCGCGACGACCACACCGGGCGCGAGATGACTGGCCGGGAGCATCACGTGTACGCCGTAGACGTTGGCGAACGACCGCAACGCCGCGCGCTCGTTGGCCACGCCGTTCTGCAGGCAGACGACGGGAGTCTGAGGTGGAGCGACCGCAGCCAGCGGCCGCAGCACGTCCGGGGTGTCCATGCCCTTGACCGCGAGCACGGCGATGTCGCCGGGACGCCACTCGTGCTCGGTCACCGCACCCACCGCCGGCAGGCGCAGCGTCTGCCGCCCCTCCGGCGAGTGCAGCCGCAGCCCGCCGGCGCGGATGGCGTCGAGATGCGCGCCGCGCGCGACCAGCACCACATCGTGGCCGCTCGCGGCCAGCCGTCCACCGACCACGCCACCGACGGCGCCCCCACCCACGATCACCCATCGCACCCTGACGAATCTATGTCACATTCCACCGGGCGATCTCGTCCTGTGACCATGCCCATCCTCGCCGACCCCGTCTGGCCGGTCGTGGTGCTGGCCGCCGTCCAAGGCGTCGACGCGGCCATCTGCTGGCGCCCGATCGCCGCGGTCCAGCGCTGCCTCGACGACGTGCACGCCCCGCCGCCGGTCCGCCGCCTCCTGACGCCGATCAAGCTGGCCGCGGCGACCGGCCTCCTGGCCGGATTGGTCGTCCCCTACCTGGGCGTGCTGACCTGCGCGGCGCTGGCGGCCTACTTCGCGATCGCGGTCACCATGCACATCCGCGCCCGCGACCTCGGTGGCAACTTCCGCAACGCGCTCTCGCTGGGCATCGCATCCGGCCTGGTCAGCATCTGCTACCTGTAATGACCTATGCGCGGCCGCGGCGAGATCGGCGCCTCGCGGGCGCCCGGGCTGGCGCGTCCATCTTGTTCGGTTGGCGGGGCGCGGCCCTACCGTCGCGCCATGGCACAGCGCGCTGTCGCGGTTCTCGGGCTGGGCGAGGCCGGCGGTCGATTCGCGGTCGACCTGGTCGGCGCCGGTGCGACCGTCAGCGGGTTCGACCCGCGGGTCTCCGCACCGCCGGGCGTGACGCACGCCAAGCGCCGGGCCGACGAGATGGCCGCGGCGGCCGCGTTGCTCGACGACCTCGGCGTGCCGGCCCGGATCGCGCGGGCGAGCCGCGACCGGTTCAACGACCTGAGCGCAACGTGAGCAGCGTGATCTCGCTCGGCGCGAAGATGCGGAAGGGTGGGCCCCAGAAGCCCGTGCCCCGGCTGGTGTAGAGCTGGGTCCGCGCACCATGGCGGCTCAAGCCCTGCAGCACGGGCTGGTCGGTGAGCACCAGGTAGTGGAACGGCCACATCTGGCCGCCGTGGGTGTGGCCCGAGATCTGCAGGTCGATGCCGTGTGCCACGGCGCCGTCGATCTGGCGGGGCTGGTGCGCCAGCAGCAGCACGGGCAGGTCAGGGTCGGCGCCGGCCAGCGCTGCGGCGTGGTCGGTGTGGTGGCCGGGGGTGCCGGACGACGCGGCGGTGCGGTCGTCGACACCGGCCACCACCAGGCTCGCGCCGTCCCGGCTGATCACGATGTGTCGGTTGTGCAGGTCGTCCCAACCGAGTTCGCGCATGTGGTCAAGCCACCCCTGCGCCTCGCTGAAGTATTCGTGGTTCCCCGTCACGTACGCCCGCCCGAGTTTGGCCTTGACCTGACCCAACGGCGCGGCCTGGGCGAGCCGCTCGGCGACCGTGCCGTCGGCGATGTCGCCGGTGTGGCAGACCAGGTCGGCGTCGAGCCCGTTGACCACGTCGACGACGCCGGCCGACCAGCGGGCCCGGTCGATCGGCCCGTAGTGCGTGTCGGTCAGCAGCACCACCCGCAGGCCGTCGAGGCCCGCGCCCAGGCGGGGAATGGTGACGTCGACGCGGCGTACCCGGGAAACCTTCATCGCCTCGTGGTTGCCCCACAGCAGCGCGACCAGGGCGACACCGACGACCGCCGCGTCCATAATCCGGGAGCGGGCGGGATCGTCGACCCCGCCGAGGAAGAGGCCGAGCCGCACCAGGTTGCCGAGGATCGAGCAGGTGAACAGCACCCAGATGACGCCGAGCGTGGTGTCGGCGATGCGGGCCGCCCAGTCCTGGTGCCGGCGGCCGTGGCCGAGCATCATCAGCCGCGGGAAGGACAACAGCACGACCGCGAAGATGCCGCTCGCCAGCGCTTGCACCCAGGTCGGCCAGTCCTGCCCGGAGAAGACGAGCAACCACCAGGGCACCCCGAAGAGCAGGACCAGCATGGTGACGATGGTCAGCACGAACCGCCACCGCCGGCGAGGCTGGCGGGGCGGTTCGGGCACGGTCTCCGAGGCGGCGGTCACCGGTCCAGCATTCCATGGCCGGCGAGCCGACCGCGGTTACGGCAGGTTGGCCTCGACCACGTCGTTGACCACGCGGGTACGCAGCACCGGCTGATCGCTGCCGGCCGGACCGTGCATGACCAGGCCGTCGTTGAGCCGGAACGTGCTGCCGTGCCAGGGACATTCGACGCACGCGTCGCCGTCGATGTCGACCACCCGGCCCTCGCCGAGCGGACCGGTCTCGTGGCCGCAGCGCTCCAGCAGCACCGAGACCCGGTCGCCGTCGCGGTAGACCAGCACCGGCACCTCGCCGATGCTGCGGGCGACCGGCATTCCGTGCGGCAGCGCGCTGAGGTCGGCGACCGGGTGCCAGCCGTCGCTGATCCGGTGCAGTTCGGCCGCGGCCGTGTTGACCTGTGCGCCCTGGGCGTAGGCGAGGTGGCCGCCGAGGAAGGCACCCAGGTTGACCGCCCCGAACCCGGCGAACCCGAGCCACCGCCCGCGTTGGTGGTTGCCGTTGAGCCGGGAGACGAGCGATGCGGCGTAGAGCCCGGCCGCGACCGCGTTGGACGCCAGGTGCACCAGGCCGACCCGGCGCTGCTCCTTGTCGAGTTCGGCCCAGTCGTTGGCGCCGGCCAGGGCGGTCAGCGGCGAGCTGGCGACACCCAGGCCGACCATAGTGGTCGCGGCCACTTCCTGGCCGCGAATCAGATCAAGGATGCTGGCACTGGTGTACGAACCGACGGTGAACATCGCCAGCGCTGGGTGGAGCGGGTGGCCGAGTTGCACGCCGTGCAGGGCGTCGCGCAGGAAGCGGGGTTTGAGCACCGCCTGCAGGCCACGCTGAAGTGGATCACTGATCCGGTCGAGACCGGACGCCTGTTCGAGTCTGGTCAGCAACTGCCTCATCAACTGGGGATTCCCCGGCCCCGGCGGCCCAAACGCCCGGCCCGGGCGCCGCTGCCAAGCGGGCGTAGCGGCCGCCCAGCTTGATCAACTCATCGTGCCGGCCGCGCTCGACGATCCGGCCGCGGTCGAGCACCACGATCTGGTCGGCGTGCCGGACGGTGGACAGCCGGTGTGCGATCGCGATCGTCGTGCGGCCTTTGGACAGCTCGTCGAGGGCCGCTTGCACCGCCCGCTCGGTCTCGTTGTCGAGCGCGCTGGTCGCCTCGTCGAGCACCAGCACCGGCGGGTCACGCAGCAGCATCCGGGCGATCGCCAGACGTTGCCGCTCGCCACCGGAGAAGCGGTGGCCGCGGGCACCGACCACGGTGTCGTATCCCTCGGGCAGCGACTCGACCAGATCGTGGATCCTGGCTGCCCGGCAGGCCGCCTCGATCTGCTCCTGGCTCGCGTCGGGCGCGGCGAACAGCAGGTTGGCCCGCACCGTGTCGTGGAACAGGTAGGTGTCCTGGGAGACCAGCCCGACCGCGCCGGCGATCGCGTCGAGGCGCAGGTCGCGCAGGTCGACGCCGTCGATCCGGATCGCGCCGCGGCCGGGGTCGACGAGCCGGGCAGCCAGGTAACCGAGCGTCGTCTTGCCGGAGCCGGTCTCACCGACCAGCGCGGTCGTGGTGCCGGCCGGCACGTGCAGGTCGATGCCGTCGAGCGTCCACGCCTGGTCGTCGGCGTAACGGAACGCGACGCCCTCGAACCGCACCTCGCCGGCCACCGTCGGCAGCGCGCGGGCGTCGGGCTTCTCGGTGATGTCGACGGGTTCGTCGAGCACCTCGAAGATCCGGCCGAACAACGCCATCGAGGTCGACACCTGCAGGCCAAGACCCTGCAGCGCGCTGGCCGGGCCGACCAGGCGGTTGAGCATGCTGGTGAACGCGACCGCGGTGCCGATCGAGATGATCACCGCGCCGTGTGCGAAGGCGAGCCCGGCCACCCAGTAGACGACAGCCGGCACCATGGTCAGGCTGGCCCGCCGGGTCGACAGCAGCCATTTGCCGCTCATCGCCGCGCGCATCTCGCTGTCGGCCACCGCTTTGGACTCGGCGGTGAACCGCTCGGCCAGCGCGGCCCGCCGCCCCATCGTGGTGGCGAGCATCATGCCGGCCACCGAGAGTCCTTCTTCGACGATCGAGGTCAGGTTGGCCAGCTGACCCTGCCGGCGGCGGGCGATCCGGCGCCGCTGGCCACCGAGCCGGATCGCGGCCAGCAGAAACAGCGGGACGACCAGCAGGCAGATCAGCGCCAGCTTCCAACTCATGATCAGGGCTGCGACGGCGACGGCGGCCGCGCTCGTCGCGTTCTGCACGGCGGTGGCCGCGGTGTTGGCGACCACGTTCTCCACGCCGCCGACGTCGTTGGCGATCCGCGACTGGAGCTCGCCCGGGCGGGTGCGCACGTAGTAGAGCAGCGACATCCGCTGCAGATGCGTGAAGACCCGGACCCGCAACTCGTGCATGACCCGCTGGCCGATCAGGTTGGCCAGCCAGGTGGTCAGCACGCCGAGCCCGGCACCGACCAGAGCCGCGACGATCATGCCGGCGGCGAGGTAGGAGATCAGCGTCGCGTTCTTCTCCGGCAGGCCGCGGTCGATGATCGCGCGGAGCAGGAACGGTGAGACGACGTTGACCGCGCCGACCAGGCACGCGGAGACGACCAGGGCGACGACCCACCAGCGGTGGGCGCGGAAAAGTGCGGTCACCCTCCGCAAGGGAGGGCGGACGTCGGGCTCTTCGGCCCGGCCCTGTGCGCTCCTTCGAGCGGGTCGCGCACGGCCGCGCGTATCCCCTGCTGGTGGTGTTCGTGTCTGGGTCATGGCTCGGCTCGGACCGGTGGGTCACCGGCGGCGGCCAGCCGCTCCAGCAGGCCGGCGGCGATCGTCAGCAGGTCACGTTCGGCATCGGTGAGCTCGCTCGCGATGAGCTCGGCGGCGAAGAGGTGGCGCGGGCGCATCTCCTCGCCCAGGGCGGCGCGGCCACCGACGGTGATGGTGATGAGTGACTGGCGGCCGTCGCTCGGGTCGGGCGTGCGGGCGATCCGGCCGCGTTCCTGCAGTGCGGCGAGCACCCGGGTGAGCGTTTGCGGCTTGGCGCGCAGGCGCTCGGCGATCTCACCGGGCGTCATCGCGCCGTGCCGGTAGAGCTGACCGAGCACCGCCGTCTGGGTCAAGGTCAGCAGGCCGGCGCGCTTGGACCGGACCCGTTCGGTGTAGGCCGCGACGCCGGCGTTGATCCGGCGCGCGATGTCCACCTCAAAGTCCGTACGCACCTGCTTACGATATCCCTCCTGGACGAGCGGTCAAGGCCCCGATTTTGTACGCTCATGCGTATCGATTGATTTATCCACAGGCAGAAATGCGCCGGGCCGCCGGCCCCATAGAATCGCCGGGTGGCGACGTCAGCGGAGATGGTGGGGGCCGCGCCGGTTGAGGTGCTCCGGCGGCTCTTCGGCTACGACACGTTCCGCAACCAGCAGGCCGAGATCATCGACCGGCTCGTGAGCGGGGGCGATGCGCTGGTCCTGATGCCGACCGGCGGCGGCAAGTCGCTGTGCTACCAGATTCCGGCGATCGTCCGTCCCGGTGTCGGGGTGGTGATCTCGCCGCTGATCGCGCTGATGCAGGACCAGGTCGACGCGCTGCGGGCGCTCGGCGTGCGGGCCGGGTTCATCAACTCGACCCAGGAGTGGAGCGAGCGGCGCGAGATGGAGGCCGCGTTCGTCGGCGGCGACCTCGACCTGCTCTACCTGGCGCCCGAGGCGCTCGGCTCGCCCAACACGATGCGCCTGCTCGAGCGCGGGCGGATAGCCCTGTTCGCGATCGACGAGGCACACTGCGTGGCCCAGTGGGGCCACGACTTCCGCCCTGACTACCTGGGCCTGTCGGTCCTACATGAACGCTGGCCCGACGTCCCCCGGATCGCGCTCACCGCGACGGCGACCACGGCGACCCGCGACGAGATCGCCACCCGGCTCAACCTGACCGACGCACAGCGGTTCGTGGCCAGCTTCGACCGGCCCAACATCCAATACCGCATCGTGCCGAAGAAGAGCCCGACCACCCAGTTGCTCGATTTCCTGCGCACCGAGCACAAGGGCGACGCCGGCATCGTCTACTGCCTGTCCCGCGCGTCGGTCGAGCGCACGGCGGAATTGCTCGTCGCCAACGGCATCCAGGCCCTGCCCTACCACGCGGGCCTCGACGCGGTGACCCGCGCGGGCAACCAGTCGCGCTTCCTGCGCGAAGACGGCCTGGTGATGGTCGCGACGATCGCGTTCGGCATGGGCATCGACAAGCCCGACGTGCGCTTCGTCGCCCACCTCGACCTGCCCAAGTCGGTGGAGGGTTACTACCAGGAGACGGGCCGCGCCGGCCGCGACGGGTTGCCGTCGACGGCGTGGCTGGCCTACGGCCTGCAAGACGTGGTCCAGCAACGCAAGATGATCGAAACGTCCGACGCCGACCGCACCCGCCGCCGCGCGCTGGCCGCCCATCTCGACGCGATGCTCGCCCTGTGCGAGACGGTCTCGTGCCGGCGGGCGCAGATGCTGGCCTATTTCGGCGAGCCCGGCGAGTCCCAGTGCGGCAACTGCGACACCTGTCTGACCCCACCGTCGTCTTTCGACGGCACGATCGCCGCGCAGAAGTTGCTGTCCGCGGTGCTCCGCCTCGACCGCGAACGCAACCAACGCTTCGGCGCCGGCCAGGTGATCGACATCCTGCTCGGCCGCCAGACCGACAAGGTCACCCGCTTCCGCCACGACCAACTCAGCGTCTTCGGCATCGGCACCGAGTTGTCCGAGGCCGAGTGGCGCGGTGCGGTCCGCCAACTGCTGGCCCAGGGCCTGCTCGCGGTCGAGGGCGACTACGGCACGCTGCTGCTGACAGACGCGAGCCGGTCCGTGCTCAGCAAGGAACGCCAGGTCATGCTGCGCCGCGATCCACCCAAGACCCCTCGGCAGTCAGCGCGCGCGGCAACCCCGAAGGCCGCGGCCGCCGCGGCGACGCTGTCCGGCGACGCGGTCGGCACCTTCGAGCGCCTCCGTGCGTGGCGCGCCGCGACGGCCAAGGAGCAGGGCGTCCCGGCGTACGTCATCTTCCACGACGCCACGCTGCGCCAGTTCGCCAACGACGGCCCGCGCACCTTGGCCGAGCTGGGCAAGGTCAGCGGCGTGGGCGAGAACAAACTCGCCAAATACGGCCAGCAGGTGCTCGACGTCCTGGCCGAGTCCCTGCCCGCCGCCGTCCCCGCCCCCGCCGCTGCCCGTGCCCCCGTCGCTTCTGCGGCGGCCGACGACGACCTGTGGGGCGGCGACGACCTGACCGAGCCCGCCGAGTTCGAGTAGGCAGCTCGCCGTAGACAAAATGAGTCTCGACTCACTATCGTCGGTTTCCTGAGTCGTCACTCACCTTGTGGAGGTCGGACCGTGCCCACCACCCCACGCGACCTGTTCGAGCAGATGCGCCAGCACTGGTTCGGCGGCGTCGCACCGCTGACCGGCGACCTACTGGCCGAAGACGTGGTCATCGAGACACCCTTCGCGGCGGGCGGTCCACACCGGATCGAGGGCCGCCAGCAGTTCCTCGACTTCGCCAACCCCCAGCGCGCGGCCTTCCCCGTCCGCTTCGACGCCTGCCACACGACGGCCATCCACGACACCACCGACCCCGACACGATCATCGTCGAATACGAACTCACCGGAACGTCGACCACCACCGCCCGGCAGGCGACGGCGGCCTTCATCGCGGTCCTCACGGCCCGCAACGGCAAGATCGCTCGCTGGCGCGAATACCAGAACACCTTGGCCATCCAGCAGGCGCTCGCCTGAACCATCGGCTGCTCGGCCCGGGTTAACGCTGACCACGGCCGTGCCCGAGCGATAAAGCGCTGCGCTGCCAGGTCCGCCGCCGCTGCCAGGTCCGCCGCCATGGCCAGGTCCGCCGCCGCCACCGCCACCCGGGGCGACTCCGACCCGTGGGTGCTCTCGGCGCGTACATGTTCTTGCATGTGGCTACATGCCAGAACATGTACGGCTCAAACGACACCCAACGTCCGGGAGCCGCCTGTCTCCTCGGCGGCCCTGCAACACAGCAGCGGGCCCGTCCGCCGCCCGGCTTGCAAGCAATACGGGGAGCCGGGCGGCGCGCCGCTTTCAGACCGCAAGGCCGCCTGGAAATTGGGCCCAGGGCCGCGCGGCTCCCCACGCCGCATGCCCCGCACAGCCGCCAGCTACGTAGTGCTCAGGGCCGCGCGGCGCTCGCGGTGGCGACGTGCCTCAGGCCGCACGGAGACGCGGCGGGTAAGTGTTTGTTGCTGAGGGCCGTGCGGCTCCTCACGCCGCAAGCCCGCGCGGCCGCCAGCTACGTAGTGCTCAGCGCCGCGCGGTGCTCGCGGTGGCGACGTGCCTCAGGCCTCACGAAAACGCGGCGGGGTCAGTGTTTGTTGCGGAGGGCCGCGCTGCGTTCGCGGAGTTCCGTCTCGTCGATCTCGCCTCGGGCGTAGCGTTCGGCCAGGGTTTGTTCGCCGGCGTGGCGGGCGCTCTGCATCGGCGAGCGGCGCCAGATGACGTAGCCGATCGTCGAGAGGACCAGCACCCAGAACAGGATCGGGAAGACGATCCACCAGCCGGGGCCACCGTGGTTCCAGGGTCCGTTGTGCCATGCGGGGTCGGCGGCGTAGGTCGTGACCTGTGCCAACATCGTGAGCTCCTCCTCTTAGGGAACCGGTACGTTCCGACGGTCCCGCGGCCGCGCCCGCGCGGCGTCGTCCGCCGAGCGGCATTCGGCCTACGCAGTGGAGCGCAGGACGGCACGGAAGCAGAGCTACGGTGAATTGATGGGTGATCTCATGCACGCGGTCGGTTACCGCAAGCCGTTGCCCGTCGACGATCCGGAGAGCCTGGTCGACGCCGAGGTACCGGTGCCCACGCCGGCGGCGCACGAACTGCTCGTGCGGGTGGAGGCGATCTCGGTCAACCCGGCCGACGTCAAGACCCGCAGGCAGGCCGACCCGCACGGCTTTCGGATTCTCGGCAACGACGCCGCCGGGGTGGTCGTCGCCAACGGACCCAACGTGAGCCGGTTCGTGGTCGGTGACGAGGTCTACTACGCGGGGCGGATCGACCGGCCGGGCAGCGCGGCCGGGTATCAGGTGGTCAACGAGAACATTGTCGGGCACAAGCCGGCCAGTATCGACTTCGGCGACGCGGCCGCGCTGCCGTTGACCACCATCACTGCGTGGGAGATCCTGTTCGACCACTTTGGACTCCAACCGGGTGACGCCGGCACGTTGTTGGTGATCGGGGCGGCCGGTGGCGTCGGATCGATGGTGCTGCAGCTCGCCCGGGCCCGCACCCGCCTCACCGTGCTCGGCACCGCCGGGCGGGGCGAGTCACAGAAGTGGGCCACCGAGATGGGTGCGCACCACATCGTCGACCGGCACGACCTTGTGGACTCGGTGCACGCCGTGGCGCCCGACGGCGTCGACTACATCGTGAGCCCGTTCTCCCGTGGCAACATCGACAACTACGCGGCGGTGATCCGGCCGTTCGGGCACATCGCGGCGATCGACGAGCCCACCGGGCTCGACCTGCTCCCGCTCAAGCCGAAGAGCGTCGCCTGGCACTGGGAGCTGATGTTCACCCGGCCGATCCTGCTGCCCGAGGATCCCTACCAGCACGAGCTGCTGGAGAAGACGGCGAAGCTGGTCAACGCCGGCAAGGTTCGCAGCACGGCGACCACCCGCCTCGGGCCGCTCAACGCCGAGACGCTGCGGGACGCGCACGCCCGGGTGGAGAGTTCCGCCACGATCGGCAAGGTGGTGGTCACCCGGTAGCCGCCTCGGCCGCCGCGTGGCAGGCGCCGTAGCCCTCGGCGCGGGCGACCACGCGGCCGTCGCGGACCAGGACCGCCGCCTGGGTCGTGTCGCTCACCGCGGGCAGGCCCGCCGCCGCGGCCAGCGCACCCGCGTCGTCGTGCAGCACCCGCAGGCGCGGCAGCGCCGCCGGTGGGAACGCCTCCCGCAGGCAACCCGCGACCTCGGCCAGGGCCAGCCGGGCCAATGGAGCGAGTTCGTCCGGCGAGCTGGTCACCAGCGCGACCGTGACCGGGACGCCCGCCGGTGCCGCGCGGACCGCCTCCTCGACCGACGCCAACCGGTGCAGGCCGAGGATCGCCACCACGCCGCCGGTCGGCGCGCCCGCCGGGGGTGACCAGCGCTCGTCGACGGGGCGGGCCTTGACGGCGTAGGGAAGGTGCGGCGGCAGCCAGGCGTCGTCGAGGTCGAGGTCGGCCAGCCGGGCGCAGGCCCGGACCACGTCGAACGGCTCCAGGAAGCCCGGCGCAGCCGCCGCGAGTTGGCTGGCACCGTGCAATGTGGTCAGTGCCGTCTCGGCCACCCGGACCCGGCGGCCGGTGCGGGTGCGCAGGTCGGCGAACGCCAGGTTCTCCAGGGCCAGGCCGAGCAGCAGGGCGTTGAGCTTCAGAAGTTGGGCGTACGGCAACCGGATCTGCTCGTCGGCCATGATCTCCGGCAGCACGTCGGCGCCCAGCCGCGCGGGCGAACGCTCGTCGTCGGTGGACAAGGGCAGCCGGGCGACCCAGGTGCGGGCGAACGCCGCCAGCGCCTCGCCGGGCGTTGTCGCGGACGGTGCGGAATCCGGCTCCGTCACCGCTGCCTCCGCCAGCACAGCGAAGTAGAGGGCGCGCTTGCCGGGGAAGTTGGAGTAGACCGCGCCCCGGGTGAGTTCGGCCCGCTCGGCGATCGCGTCGATCTTGGCCGCCCGGAAGCCGCGTTCGATGAACTCGGCGCGCGCCGCGGCCAGCACCTTCGAACGGTTGTGCTCCTGCGCCTCGGCCCGGCTGAGCCTCGCCATCCCACTCCCGTCGCACGCTCGGGCGGCACCAGGGCTGGCGCCGCCGCGGATGTCCGTGTCAAGATATCGCCACCATTCAGATGATGAGAACATCTGACCCTAACATCCGAGGATCCGATGACCGCCACGATCCAACTCGCCGATCCGGAACTGACGCGCGACCCCGTCAAGGGGTACGGACGGGCCCGCGACCAGGCCCCGATCGCCGCGCTGGTGGCATCGGGCCTGCCCCGGATGTGGGCGGTGACCCGGCACGCCGAGGCCCGGGCCATGCTGGCCGATCCGCGGTTCGCGCTCGGCGACGACAGCTTCCAGCGCCTCGACGTGCCCGCGCACTGCCGCCCCCACCTGCGCACGATGCAGCACCTCGAGGGCGACGAGCATGCCCGCCTCCGGCGGCTGGTGACGCCCGAGTTCTCCGCGCGCCGCGCCGCCGAGTTCCGCCCCACCGTGCAGCGCATCGTCGATACCCTGCTCGACGACCTCGCCCGGGCCGCCGACCCGGACGGCACCGTCGACCTCCTGCGCGACTTCGCGACCCCGCTGCCGATGGAGGTGATCTGCGAGCTGGTCGGTGTGCCCGACCACGACCGTCCACAGTGGCGCACGCACGGGCAGGCGATCGCCGCGGGACACGGCAAGGCCTTCACCGAAGCGATCCCCGCCATCATCGAGGCGGCGCGGAACGCCGTCGACCGCAAGCAGCCGGCCGACGACCTGATCAGCCGCCTACAGGGAACCGGCCATCAGCTCACCGACACGGAACTGGTCACCTTCGTCTGGCACCTGGTGCTCGCCGGCCAGACGCCGACCAACCTGATCGCCAACGCCGTGCCGGTGCTGCTCGACCACCCTGACCAGCGAACGGCCATGACCGGCGGCCGAGCGCCGGGTGCGGTCGACGAGCTGATCCGCTGGTGCGGCCCGCAGCTGCTGGCCATCCCCCGCCGGGCCCAGGAAGACGTCGAGCTGTGCGGCGAGCCGGTCAAGAAGGGCGAGCCGGTGACCGCACTGCTCGCCGCGGCCAACCGGGACCCGCGCGCCTTCGCCGACCCGGAGCGCTTCGACGTGCACCGCGCGCCCAACAACCACCTCGGCTTCGCACACGGACCGCACTTGTGCCTGGGCGCACCGCTGGCCCGGCTCCAGACCGAGGTGGCGCTGACCACTCTGTTCCACCGCTACCCGCGGCTGGCCGTCACGTCAGAAGCCGGCCGCATCCCCGACCCGGCCACCTGGCGCCTGAACGGACTACGCGTGCAGCTGGGCGAGTAGATAGCACCGCCGGCTCGGATACTCCACATCGGGCAGTGGCGAGCGCTCCGTCGTGGCCGACACGACGAAACCGGCCGCCACCAGGTCGGCGACCACGTCGGCAGGATCGAGGTAGAACGAGTCAAGATCCACGGCGGCCCCGAACCACGAGTCGAGGTGCTGCACGGAGCCGGCCGGCTTGCCGTCGGCCGAGACGTGGAAGGAGACCAGCACCCACCCGCCCGGCGCCAACACCCGGGCGAACGAGCGAAAGGCCGAGGCCCGCTCCGCCGGCGTCAAGTGGATGATCGAGTAGAACGCCACGATGCCGGACCAGGCGTCGTCGGCGACCGGCAGGTCGAGCATCGAGCCGACCTCGAAGCTGAGCCCCGGCGCCGCGCCGCGGGCGATCTCCACCATCGCCGGCGACAGGTCGACGCCGACCACCGCACGGTGCCGGGCGGCCAGGTAGCGGGTGACGTGCCCCGGGCCGCAGCCGACGTCGGCCACGATCCCGGGGCTCAGCTCGAGGAGCACGTCGAGCAGCGCGCGGTCGACCGGCTTGCCGGTCAGTTCGTCGCGCAACGCCGCGTCGTAGGCGGCGGCCACCGCGTCGTACGTGGCACGGATCCGGCTTTCCGTCATTCCCGGATGCTACTTGTTGACGAATTCCGGATGGCCAGCCATGAACGCGTCGACGGTGTCGCCCCGCACCGCCGCGAAGAACTGCTTCGCGTCGGCGTTCAGCTCCTCGCCGGCGTAACCACCGCCGGACTTGTAGATCGTGCGCCCGGTCAGCTTGACCATCGTGATCGAGTCTTGCCGCATGCCCTTGAGCGCGAAGGCGAACTCGGTCACGCTGTGCCCGCGCCCGTTGAACACCAGCGACTCCCCCGCCGCCCGGATCACCCGGTCGAGCTTGGGCAGGTCGGTGATCACGTCCTTGCTCAGCGCCTGCTGTGCCATCGCCTTGACGAACTGCTGCTGGTGCCGCTGCCGGCCGTAGTCGCCACCCTTGACGCTGTAGCGCTGCCGTACGTAATCGAGCGCCTGCCAGCCTTTGAACTTATGGGTGCCCTTGGTGTATTTGGCCTGCGGCCCGTAGTAGGGGTGTTCGTCGCCGGAGCCGTCGTTGGGGCGATGGGTGCCGTCGGGCTTGAGGTGCTCGGAATAGACGACATCCTGGTCGACCGTCATCGTGACGCCGCCCATCGCGTCGACGATCTTCTTGAAGCCGTTGAAGTTGACGATCGCGCCGGCGTCGAACCGCTTGATGCCGGTGTAACCGCTGACCGTGTTGGACAGCAACTCGAAGCCCTTCGCCCGGTCGGGCACCTTGCCGGAGGGCACCTTGCTGCCGAAGGCCATGGCCGCGTTGAGCTTGTCGCGGCGACCGTCGAAGCCGGTCTTCGGGAACGGCGGGATGTCGACCAGCAGGTCGCGCGGCAGCGAGAACAGATAGCCCCGGTCGAGCCCGGCCGGGATGTGCATGATCATGATCGAGTCGGCCAGCGGCTGCTGCGTCTCCTCCCGCGGGTCGATGCCGACCAGCAGGATGTTGAGTGGGCCCTTGATGTCGCTCTTGGCCTCGACCTCGGTGCCCTCGCCGAACAGGTCCTCGGTGGTGACCGCGCCCTCGTAGCGGGCCAGCAGCGCCTGCGAGGTGACGATCAGGCCGCCGCTGACGACCATCAGGATGGCGCCGGCGATCACGCAGACCCGCGCCCAGCGCGGGACGGTCGACGGCTTGCGTTTCGGTTCGGGCTTCTCGATCTCCTCCGGCATCGCGGCCTCCCCGCCTCATTAAAGAGACGCATCCGGATACCCACTTCGTTGCGCTCTTTACCTTGACCCTTGGGCAAGGTGAAGACTGGCGGTCATGGACGTGCGCGACCTGACCATCGGCGAGTTCGGCCGGCGGACCGGTTTGTCGGCAAAAGCGCTTCGCCTGTACGAGGTCTCCGGCCTCCTCCGACCGGCCAGCGTCGACCCCGCCACCGGCTACCGCCGCTACAGCGTGGAACAGGTGGAGCGGGCCCGCCGGATCAGCCTGCTGCGCCAGATCGACATGCCGCTCGCCGTGGTGGCCGAGGTGCTCGCCGGCTCCGACACCGAGGCGGCGATCCGGCTCGACCGTTGGTGGCAGGCCCGGGAGGCGCAGGTGCGGTCGCACCGGGCGAGCGCCGATTACCTGCGGGCCCAGCTCACCCGGTCGGGTCCGCCGCGGACGCCGTACCCGATCAGGTTGATCGACCGCCCCAGGCTGAAGGTCGCCGCGATCACCAGCGAGTGTGACCAGCAGTCGCTGGTGCCGACGACGCTGGCCCGCGCTGCGGAGATCGACACCTACCTGCGGGCAGCCGGCGCCGAACCGGTCGGCGAGCGGTGGATCCTGTTCCACGGCCACGTCACGCCCGACAGCGAGGCCACGGTCGAGATCGGCCTGCCGTTCACCGGCAGCGTCGAGCCGACCGACGACATCCTCATCCGGATCGAGCCGGCGCAGACCCTCGCGGCGGCCACGGTGACCCGCGGCGACTGCTTCTACCCCAAGATCATGCTGGCGTACGACGACGTCGAGGACCATCTGCGCGACACCGGGCTGGTGACGACCGGCGCGCCCCGGGAGATCTATTTCGCCGAGTGGCGCGACATCACCGACACCGACCCGTTCATGCACGTGGCGATCCCAGTCGAGACCACAATGGAGAGTGAGGACCGATGAACCACACGCGGCAGACCGCGTTCAGTGACCCCGGCGGCTACGCGACCCTGTTCGACAAGCTGCCCACCGACCCGCGCGAGCTGATGGCCGTGGTGCGCAACGTGGTCACGCACTACCGCGACCCCAACGTCACGCTGCCGCCCGAGCACGCCGACGACATCAACCACCGCTGGATCGACCGGCTGCTGGCGACCGACCAGGAGCGACACGACGCACCGCTGGAAGCGCCCCGTGCCGCCGCCGAGCGGGTCGGCGGTTGCTGCCGCGACTTCTCGCTGCTCGCCGTCTCGGCACTGCGCCACCAGGGCGTGCCGGCCCGGGTCCGGATCGGCTTCGCCGACTATTTCTTCGTGCCCGGCTGGCACCACGACCACGTCGTCGCCGACTACTGGAACGGCAGCCGCTGGGTGCTCGCCGACCCGCAGATCGGCCCCGGCGACTGGCCGTTCGACCCCGACGACATGCCCCGGCCCGACGGCGCCGGCACCCCGTTCGCGACCGCCGCGGCGGTGTGGACCGCCTACCGGCGGGGCGAGATCGACCCCGAGACCTACGGCGTCGACCCGTCGATGCCGATCCGCGGCGCCTCGTTCATCCGCAGCTACGTGATCGCCGAACTCGCCGCCCTCCAGGGTGACGAGGTGCTGCTCTGGGACGTCTGGGGCGACATGACCGAGACCTTCGACGAGGCCGGCGCGGCACTCGCCGACGAGATCGCCGCCCTGCTGCTGGCCGCCGACGACGGCGACGACGGTGCGTCGGACGAGCTGGCCCGGCGCTACGCGGCCGACGACCGGCTCAACCCCCGCGGCCGGGTCACCTGCCTGTCGCCGACCGGCGAGGTGCTCCTGGTCGACCTGGCCACCCGGGTCAGCGCGCCTGCACCATCCCGTGCCGGCCACTGACCCGCCAGCGCGGCTCCGCGGCGTCGAGGCCGGCGACGGTAGCCGGGTCGAGCCCGACCACCACCTCCGACTTGCAGGTCCGTAGCGCGACGACCGGCACGCCCAGGTCGGTGGCCGCGGCGCGGATCGGCGTCGTCGGGTCCCAGTCGCGGTCGCCGACCAACCGGCGGTAGTTGAGGTCACCCTTGGCGACGACCACCCGGTGCCCGGCCAGGTCGGCGCGCAGGTCCGCGGGCATGGCGCCGAAGTCGAGCGGTGCACACCAGAATGCGTGTGTACGCACGGCCACGCGCGAGTCCAGCGGCCGGCCCAGCCGCGCGGCAGCGGCGTCCACATCGGATGCCGTCGCGTCGGACACGTAGTAGGGCACGGGTTTGACGTGCAGGGTGATCCGGTCGGCCAGGCCGGTGTCGAGCAGCCAGTTGGCCAGCACCAGGTCGGCCATCACCTCGCGGCCGCCGTTGTCGGCGATCAGGCAGACCGCGCCGGGCCCGCCGGCCAACTCGGTCAGCAGCCGCGCCGTGTCGTCGACCAGCAACTCGGCATTGGCGTCGCCCCCGTCCGGCTCCTGCAACCGGAAGCTGATGTCGGCCCGGTTGCCGAACACGGCGGCTTTCACCACGGTGGCGAGCCCGGCCGCGTCGGGCTCCCGGCCCAGCGCCGCGACCCAGGCGAAGTCGCCGTCCAGCCCGGGGTCGGCGAACTCGGCGTCCTTCATCGGGCGGAACGGGTCGACGCCGAGCCACGGACCCGGGCGGAAGTAGTCGACGGCGTCCAGGATCCGGCGGTAGAAGTAGCTTTCCGCCCAGAGGAACGGCGCGTCGGCCCAGGGGCGACCGACGTGGCCGCGGTCCCAGGCGGCCCAGTCGGGCAGGTCGGGCGCGTCGTCGGGCAGCGGCCGGATCTCCCCGGTCAGCGACTCGTCGAGCAGTGCGCCCAGGGCCGCCCGCTGCGCCGCGGAGTAGGGGTGCGCGGCGGCCACCCGGTCGATCAGGGTCGGATGGCGCTGGTGGAAGACCTCCCGGGCATACCGTCCCGGCGTTCCGACGAGCAGCTCTGGGGGTGTGCGCACCCCACCATCATCGCCTGGCGTCGACCTCGATCTCGATCCGCATCGCCGGGTCGGCCAGGCCGCAGACCATCATCGTGGCGGCCGGCCGGACCCCGCCGAACGCCGCCCGCAGGGTCGGCCAGCAGGGCTCGAAGTCGGCGCGTTCGGGCAGCAGGTAGCGGACCCGGACCACGTCGGCGAGCGTGCAGCCGGCCTCGGCCAGCGCCGCCTCGATGTTGCGGATGACCTGCGCGCACTGCTCGACGACGCCGTCGGCGATCGTCATCGTCGCGTAGTCGTACCCGGTGGTGCCGGAGACGTAGACGTGGTCGCCGTCGACCACCGCGCGGGCGTACCCGATGCGCTCTTCGAAGGTCGAACCGCTGGTGATCGTCTGCCGCCCGGTCACGCCGGTTCCCAGCCCTCGTTGACCCGCTGGAAGAGGATGTGGTCCTGCCACCGGCCCTGGATGCGCAGGAAGTCCCGGGCGATGCCGATCCGCTCGAACCCGTTGTTGGCGAGCACCTTCTGGGAGCCGAAATTGTGCTCCAGCGTGCCGGCCTGGAGCCGGTGCAGGCCCAGCTCGCCGAACGCGCGTTCGACGATCAGCTCGACGGCGCGTGACGCGATGCCGCGGCCGTTGACCGCCTGCGCGACCCAGTAGCCCAGGTTGGCCGACTGGGCCGGGCCGTACTCCATCTGGGTGAGCGTGACGGTGCCGACCACCTCGCCGTCGAGTTCGATGACGCAGGGGTACGCGCCCCGGTCGGCGAGCATGCCCTCGATGCGCGCCCGCTGCCCGGCCGGGGTGAAGAAGACCTCGTCGCGCACCGGATCCCAGGGCGCCAGGAACGGCCAGTTGGCGGTGTAGGCGGCGGCGAGCACCGGCGCGTCGCCGAGCTCGGTCGGTCGGATGTGAATCATGAGCCGATTCAACCAGCCCTGACCCGTACGGTGGCCGGTGGCCGTCGGAACCTTATGGACGCCTTTGCTCGGTTGACCCTCCGCATGGTCGAGCCCTACCGTCTGTGCCGTGCAGCGTCGGTTGCTCATCGGGCTGGTGGTCGTCGCGCTCGCCGTGACGGTGCCGGCCGGCGCCACGCTGCTCGGGCGCGCCTCCCAATCGGATCCCGACCCGGGCGCGGCCGGTGCCGCCACGGTCAGCTGTGACCCACAGTCGCTGGTCGCCAAGCGCGAACTGCGCGGGATGTGGCTCACCACGGTCAGCAACATCGACTGGCCGAGCAAGCCCGGGCTGCCGGAGGCCACCGTCAAGGCCGAATACCTCGGGTGGCTCGACCTGGCCCAGAAGATGAACCACAACGCGGTGTTCGTCCACGTCCGGCCCAGCGGCGACGCGTTCTGGCCGTCGGCCTACGCGCCCTGGTCGGAGTGGCTCACCGGGGTGCGCGGCAAAGACCCGGGCTGGGACCCGATGGCCTGGATGATCGCCGAGACCCACGCCCGCAACCTCGAGTTCCACGCCTGGTTCAACCCCTACCGGGGCAGCCAGCCGGCGACCTCCGGCGGTGCCGGCGCCGACTTCGCGAAGCTGGCGCCCGACCACCCGCTGCGCAAGCACCCGGACTGGGCGGTGGCGTTTCCCGAGGGTGAGAAGAACAGCCGCTTCTACTTCGACCCGGGCGTCCCCGCCGCCCGCCGCTACGTGGAAGACACCATCCTCGAAGCGGTCAACAGCTACGACATCGACGGCGTCCACTTCGACGACTTCTTCTACCCCTATCCGGAGGGGCACGAGTTCAACGACGACCGCAGCTACGCGCGCTACGGCGAGGGCCGGCCGCGGGCCGACTGGCGGCGGGCCAATGTGGACACCTTCATCCAGGAGATCAGTGCCCGGATCCGCCAGCTCAAACCGTGGGTACGCTTCGGCCTGAGCCCGTTCGGGATCTGGCGCAACCAGGCTACCGACCCGGCCGGCTCGCCGACCCACGGCCTGGAGAGCTACGACGCCATCTACGCCGACACCCGCAAGTGGGTCAAGGAGCGATGGCTCGACTACATCGTGCCGCAGCTCTACTGGAACATCGGGTTCGACAAGGCCGACTACGCCAAGCTGCTGCCGTGGTGGGCGGAGACGGTCAAGGGCACCGGGACCCAGCTCTACATCGGACAGGCCGACTACCGCATCGGCGAGGAAGGCCCGTGGAGCAAGCCGGCCGAACTCGACCGGCAGCTCGCCCTCAACGACCGCTACGGCGTCGCGGGCAGCATCCACTTCAGCGCCAAGCAGGTGAAGGCCGACCGGCTCGGTGCGGTGTCCCGCTATCGCGACGCGCACTATGCCCAGCCGGCCCTGGTGCCGGTGGTCAGCCGGCTGGTCGACGCCCGGCCGCCGGCGCCGAGCCCGACCGGGGCCCGGCGCGACGGCGACCGCACGGTGCTGACCTGGCGGCCGGCCGAGGGCGTGACGGGGTACGCGATCTACCGCGCCGAACCCGAGACCGGCAAGGCCGACCTCGTGGCCACGGTCCGCGCGACCGACCTGCCCAGCTGGATCGGGCCGCTCGGCAGCTACTGCGTGACCGCGCTCGACCGCAACAACAACGAGAGCGAGCCGGTGCTAGTCGCCTGACGCGGGTTGGCCCCAGTTGCCGCGGAAGACCACGTCGCCGGTCGGGCGACGGCGGTGACGCAGGTCGCGGGGCGGCTCGTCGCTGTAGCCGACCGAGATCGCACCGATCGGTGCGAAGCCGGCGGGCACCCCGAACTCTTTCTTGAACGGCTCGATCGCGTCGATCGGCAGGCCGAAGAAGCACGCGCCGAGCCCGGCGTCGACGGCGGTCAGCAGCATCATCAGCGAGGCCATGCCGGTGTCGATGTCCCAGTAGGGCGCCGGCCACCAGGCGTCGGAGCGGTCGTCGTGGCCCTTGTCGGCCTGGGCGTAGCGGTCGAGGTAAGCGTCCTTGTGCGAACACGGGACGATCAACAGCGGCGCCGCGTAGCTGGCGGCGAACCATTTCTCCGGCTCGGCGGACCGCCGCATGGCCGCCCGGAACCGGTCGTGGTCGTCGGGCGCGTCCAGGACCAGAAAGCCCCAGCCCTGCGAGAAGCCCGCCGACGGTGCGCGCAGGCCGTTGCGGACGATGCGCTCGACGACGTCGGGCGGCACCGGGCGGTCGGGATCGTAGGCGCGCACCATCCGGCGCTTGCGGACGACATCCTGAAACTCCATCGCATCACCGTACCGCCGGTGTCAGGCGCAGAGCTGCTGCCGAAGTGTCTCGAAGGCCCACTGCTCGTAGCGCTCCGGTGACCAGCCGCGATCCCGCACGAAGACGAGATAGAGCTCCGGCGAGAGGATGCCGTAGAGCCGGTCGGCGGCCTCGGCCGCGCTGACGCCGGAGCGGGCGCCGGGCTTGTCCACCAGGGACAGGGCCGAGGTCGACAGCACGGTGAAGCGCGGGTCGACGTCGCGTGGCCAGATCGCCGCGACCTCCGGATCCGACGCGGCGGCGACGCCGACCATGCTCATGATCGGAGCGATCCGGTCGAGCACCGCCCGCGAGCCCGCGACCTGGCCGCGCAGGTGCTCGACGGCGGTCGGTGCGGCGACCGCGTCGCGGAACCATTGCCGGTCCATCGTCGCCACGGGCTCGTCGTCGCCGGCAATGGTGACGTCGACAAGTTCCTTGAGCAACGACCGCTTGTTGTTGAAGGTGAAGTAGATGGTCTGCACGGCGACGCCGGCGGCCTTCGCCACGTCGGCGAGCGTCGTCGCGCCGTAGCCCTGCGCGACGAACAGCTCCCGGGCCGCGTCGAGCATCCGGGTGCGGGTCTCCCGGGCCTTCTCGGCGCGCCGGTTCGGCGCCTTGCCCTTGACTGTCGTCACGGACCTAGTGTAACTCTAGAGTCAGTCACTAGTGAGCGACTCTAGCGAGGAGATCGAAATGTCGATCGTACGGATCACCCGGTTCACCGCCAACACCCCGGACACCGACGGCATGCTGGCCAAGCGCGCCGAACTGATCGCCACCGTGCGGGCCGCGTTCCCGGGCCCGACCGCGACCACCCTGACCCGCACCGCCGACGGCTCGTGGACGGACGCCTGGACCTGGGACTCGGACGCGGATGCCGACGCGGCGGCCGCTGCCCGGCTGCCGCTCGCCGCCGAGGCGTTCGCGCTGGTCACGGTCACCGGCACGGCGACGGTCGAACTCGTCGACGCGCGATGACCGAGGCCGACCGGCGGTGGCTCGACGCGGGCTGGCGCTTCGTCAGCGCCGCGCTGCCACCCGCGCCGGCCCGGGTGATCGAGATCGGCTGCGGGCCGGCCGGCGGCTTCGTGCCGTTCCTCGACTCCGCCGGATACGACGCGGTCGGCGTCGACCCGGAGGGGCCCGCGGGCGAGCGGTTCCGGCGACTGCGGTTCGAGCACTACGCGCCGCCCGAACCGGTGGACGCGCTGGTCACCTGCACCGCCCTGCACCACGTCGACGACCTCGACCTGATGGTCGACCGGATGGCTGCCGCCCTGCGTCCGGGCGGGGTGCTGGTGATGGTGGAGTGGGCTCGCGAACGCTTCGACGAGCGCACCGCCACGTGGTGCTTCGACCGGCTGCCGACCGGCGAGGAAGACGGTTGGCTGCACCACCACACGCAGCGCTGGCACCAGTCGGGCCTACCCTGGCCGGCCTACTTCGACGGGTGGGCGGAAGCCGAGCGGCTGCACCGCGCCGACGCCATCGTCGCGGCGCTGGGCCGGCGATTCCAGACCCGTTCGCTGGCGGCCGCACCCTATTTCTTCGCCGACCTCGCCATCGACGAGTCCGCCGAGCGGGCCGCCGGGGTCGCGCTCACCGGGGTGCGCTACGTGGGAGCGGTCGGCTAGCCGAGCAGGCGGTCGATGGCGGCGACCTTGCTGTCCAGGGCGCCGGTCACGCCCTCCCGCCAGTCGACCTTGATGACCGTGGAGGTGCGGGGTGCGCGGGCCTGGACGGCGGCGACAGCGTCCCGGACGACCGCCATCGCCTCGTCCCAGGTCTGGCCCTCGACCGTGGTGAACATGGCGTCGGTGCGGTGCGGCAGGCCCGAGGCGCGAACCACCCGGACGGCCTCCGCGACCAGGTCCGCGACCCCTTCGCCGACGCCCAGCGGGGTCACGCTGAACGCCACCAGCACCGACATCAGCGCGGCTGCCAGGCGTCGGGAAGCGTGGTCAGCTTCTTGATGTGTGCGGGCAACTTGCCGCTGAGCACGTCGGCCAGCGTGGTCTCGTCGACCACCTCACGGACGGCGGCCCGCACGGCGACCCAGACCCGGGGCAGGTTCTCGGCGGAGCCGGCGTATTCGGTCTCCTCCGGCCGCATGCCACGGACCCCGGCGAGCGGCCCGTCGACCGCCCTGAGGATCGCGCCGATGGTGACCTCCTTCGGCGGCTGGGTCAGCACATAACCGCCCTCGGCACCGCGTTGCGCCCGGACGATGCCGGCCCGCCGCAGGTCGGCCAGCACCGCTTCGAGAAACTTGCGGGGCATGTCCTGGTCGGCCGCCAGCGCCTGGGCCGACATCACCGACGGATGCACCGCGGCGAGGCTCAGCGCCGCCCGCACCGCGTAGTCGCCGCGCGCCGATATCTGCACGGGACCATCATGCCTCGCCACCGGCCCGCGGTGCCGGGCGCCCATGGAGATCGGCCACGGGAGCCCGCCGCTGTGCCGGCAGCAGGCCCCTCGGAACACCGCGCTGTGCGATGCGGAACGCGCCCGGGCTGATGCCGGCCTCGCGGTGGAAGAAACGGCCGAAGTTGGTCGGCTCCGGGAAACCCAGCCGCCGCCCGATGTCGGCGATCGGGTCGTCGGTCACTGCCAGCAACCGCATCGCCTCGAGCGTGACCCGGTCGTCGATGACCTGCTTGGCGCTGCGGCCGGTGGCGGCCAGACAGGCCCGGGTGACCGTGCGGACCGAGTAGCCCATCCGCTCCGCGTACTCCTCGACCCGTCTCGTGCGGGTGAAGTCCTTGTCGACCTCCAGGCGGAAGCGCACGTAGGCGTCGTTGCGCTCCGCCGGCCCCCGCCCGGGCAGCAGCGCGATGCGCAGCAGCAGCACCGCCAGTTGGTGGCGCAGCAGGCCGGCGGCGAGGGTGCCGGAGCGGTGCCGCTGGCAGTCGACGACGAGTTGGCTCACCTCGTTGATGACCGCGTCTTCGTCTTCGCCGGCCAGTTGCCAGAAGGCCGGGCCGAGCGCGCCGTCGAGCAGGCCGGGGTCGTCGGCGACCTCGGCGACGGCCGCCGGCTCCCAGCAGACCACGATCGCGTCGAGGCCGGCCCCGCCACCGAACCGGATCACCTGGCCCGGGCGCACCCAGAGCAGCGTGCCGGGCCGGCACGGGTAGGGCCGGAAGTCGATCTCGTGCTGCCCATGGCCGACCGTGACCAGCACGAGGACGTGGTGGTCACTGCGCCGGGCCGCCGTCAGGTTGGGCTGGCCGGACAGTTCGCGCAGAGTGACCGTGCCGACCCCCGCCCAACCCGGTGCGGGCGCCGGCCCGGAGTTGTCGCCGGCCGGTTGACCGATTAGGGCCATCGCCCGACGGTAGCCGGGGACGCGCCCGCGCGCATCCCACGAGCGGGGTGGATCCCGCTTTAGCGGTAGCGATATCGATGGACGTCGGTTAATCTCGGGTCGTCCGGGCTGGGCATCTCACGCTGCCGCCCGGCGACGGGCGCGCCCGACACCTCTTGGATTCCCGCATGCGCCCGATCACCTTCCTGGCCGCCGCCCTGCTGGCCGCCTCCCCCGCCGCCGCGCCGGTCGCGTTCGCCGCCGACGGCCCGGCGTTGACCGTCGACACGACCCAGGACCGGCACCCGATCAGCCCCTACGTCTACGGCATGAACTTCGCCGACGCCGCGCTCGCCGACGAACTCGACCTGCCGGTGCGCCGCTGGGGCGGGAACGCCACCACCCGATACGACTACCGCAACGACACGACCAACCGGGCCAGCGACTGGTTCTTCGAGAACATCGCCGAGGAGAACGCCGACCCGGCCGCGCTGCCGGACGGTTCGTCGACCGACGAGTTCGTCGAGCAGGACCGCGCCACCGGCACCGACACGATCCTGACCGTGCCGCTGATCGGCTGGGCGCCGAAGGCCCGCGACGCCTCGTGCGGCTTCTCCGTCGCCAAATACGGGCCGCAGCAGCGCACCGACGAGTGGCGGCCGGACTGCGGCAACGGCATCCGGCCCGACGGCACGCCGATCACCGGCAACGACCCGCGGGACACCAGCGCACCGGTCGGCGCCGACTACGTCGAGGGCTGGGTCGACCACCTGACCGGCAAGTACGGCACCGCCGCCGAGGGTGGGGTCCAGTTCTACAACCTCGACAACGAACCCGACATCTGGCACAGCACCCACCGCGACGTGCACCCGCTCGGCGCCGGGTCCCTCGAGTTGCGCGACCGGGCCTACGAGATCGGCGCCGCGGTGAAGAGCGCCGACCCGAGCGCCGCGACCCTCGGCCCGGTCGGCTGGGGCTGGACCAGTTGGGACTATTCCGGGCTGGACCAGGAGACCTGCGGCCGCACCGGTTGCTGGGCCGACCCGCCGGACCGCGCGGCCCGCGGCGGGTTGCCGTTCACCACCTGGTACCTGCAACAGATGAAGGCGTACGAGCAGGCGCACGGCACCCGGGTGCTCGACTACTTCGACATGCACTTCTACCCGCAGGCCAACGGCGTCGCGTTCGGCAACGGCACCGACCCGGCCACCAACGCCCTGCGGCTGCGCTCGACCCGAGCGCTCTGGGATCCCACCTATGTGGACGAAAGCTGGATCAACACCCAGGTGCGGCTGGTGCCGCGGATGCGCGACCTGGTGGCGGCCACCTATCCCGGCACGAAGACGGCGATCACCGAATACAACTGGGGCGCGCTCGACAGCGTCAACGGCGCGCTGGCCCAGGCCGACATCCTCGGCATCTTCGGCCGCGAACGGCTCGACCTGGCCACCCTGTGGTCGCCGCCGGCGGCCACCGACCCGGGCGCGTTCGCGTTCCGGATCTACCGCAACTACGACGGCGCCGGCGGTCGGTTCGGTGACGTCGGCGTCCGGGCCACCAGCGAGGACCAGGGACTGCTCTCGGTGTACGCGGCGACACGGTCCAGTGACGGCGCGCTGACCATGGTCGTGGTGAACAAGAGCGGCGCTGAGCGGACGGCGCCGGTGTCGATCGCCGGTCACCCGGCCTCCAGCGCCCAGGTCTACCGCTACGGCGCGGCCAACCCAGGCGCGATCGTGCGGGCGGCCGACCAACCGGTCACCGGCGGCGGGTTCGACGCGACGTTCCCGGCCGACAGCATCACCCTGTTCGTGCTCGGCCGCCCGGTCGTCGACGGCGCGGCGCCGAGCGCACCCGGCACCCCGGTGGCGTCGGCGATCGGCCCGGACTCGGTGACGCTGGCCTGGCCACCGTCCACCGACAACACCGGCGTGGTCGGTTACGACGTCTGGGCCCAGCACACCGACTACGTCTACAAGGCGGCCACGTCGGCAACTCCCGGCGTCACGGTGACCGGCCTGCAACCCTCGTCGGAATACCGTTTCACGGTCCGCGCCCGCGACGCGGCCGGCAACGAATCCGTCGCCTCGCCGGGCCTGACCGTGCTGACCGCTCCCCGCCCCGGCGCACCGTCACTGACGGCGCGCTATCTCAACCTGGACTGGGCGCCCGGCGACAACCAGATCAAGCCCGGCATCCAGCTCGACAACAGCGGGACGACGGCTGTGCCGCTGAGCCGGGTGGCGGCGCGCTACTGGTTCACCCGTGACGGCGGCGCGCCGACGGTCAACGTCTGGTGCGACTGGGCGGCCGTCGGCTGCGGGACGGTCACCCGCCGGGTGGTCACCCTGCCGGCGGCCCGGCCGGGCGCGGACGCGTACCTGGAGGTGGGTTTCGGTTCTGGTTCGCTGGCGCCCAGTTCCTCGACGGGTCAGATCCAACTGCGGATGGCCAAGCCCGACTGGTCGGCGTTCGACGAGAGCAACGACCACAGCTTCCGCCCGAACGCGCCGGGCTACGCGACCAACGCCCGCATCACCGTCTACGTCGACGGCGTCCGGGTCAGCGGCACCGAGCCGTAGCGGTCAGCCGTCGCCGGGTCACCGACCGCGCGGGGCCGCGAGGTCGGTGACCTGGCCGGCGGTGCTGGTCGCCGCGAGCGTCGCGGCGAAGAGGATGAGCTGGTTGACGGCGTTGAGGAAGACCAGCAGCCCGACGGCGCCGGCGACGACCAGATAGGTGGGGTTGGTCTCGGTGCCGTGCACGTAGAGCCGGCCGAGGGTCTTGAGCAGCTCCAGCCCACCGGCGACGAACAACGCCGGTCCGAGGACGCGGCGCAGCGGCATGCGCAGCCGGGGCAGTGCGGTGAGCACGGCCATCGCCAGCAGGGTGTTGACGCCGACGCCCAGCACGAAACCGAGCGGACCGACCAGCCACCGGGCGCCCGCGGCGGTGAACAGCCAGCCCACTCCGGTGGCGGTGACGAACACGGCCGTCAGCGACACGACGAGGAGCACGCCCAGCCCGAGCAGCACCGCCAGGTCGATCAAAACGCGGACGACGAACGCGCCCGGATATTCCGGCAGCCGCCAGACGGCCCTGATCGACGAGCGCAGCGCGTCGACCCAGAACCAGCCGGAGATCGGCAGGCCGATGAACGCGATCACCCCGACGGTGCCGCGGGCGTCGCGGACCGACTGCACGTCGATGCGCGGCAGGTTCGCCTCGAGATAGGCCTGCACCGGTTGGAGCACCACGGGGTCGTCGAGGACGAACGCGAAGACCGCGAAGCCGAACAGCGCCATGGCGAACGTGGCGAAGAACGCGTAGTAGGTGACGGCGGCGGCGAGCCGGCCACCGTCGGCCTGGTCGTAGCGCAGCACCGCCCGGGCCAGGTGATCCAGCCAGCCGTGGCGGCGGCGGGCGCCCGTCCACCCCGCCACCGCGCGCTTCCGCAACTCCATCACCGACACGCGGGGACCACTACCCCGCTGCCGCCCTCGCCACGCCGGACGGGCGTGGCGGCTTGATCGACATCAAGGGCCGCTTTGGCGAGGCGCTCGCCCAGTGCCGCGACGGCGGCGCGGAGCTGTGGCCCGGCCACGACGTCGAAGGTCATCGGCAGGGCGGCGAGCTGGCGGGCGTACCAGTGTGGATTGTCGGTCGTGGCCCGCAACCGGCTGCGGTCCGGGCCGTCTTCCAGCAGCGTGCCGAGGCTGCGCGGGATCCAGCGGGACACCTCGGCCGGCGGCGCGTCGATCACGACCTCGACCGGGTGGGTCCAGGTCCGGGACAGATGATCTTCGAGGGTACGCAGCGCGTCGAGGTCGGCCGGCGGCGTGAAGGTGTGTGCGGTCGGTGCGACCGCGGTGATCCGGTCGACCCGGAACACCCGGAACGCGTCGCGGGTGTGCGACCAGGCCAGCAGATACCAGCGGCTGTGCCGCAGGACCACCGACCAGGGGTCGACCTCCATCTCCCGCTCGGTCTCGCGGGCCCGGTAGCCGATCCTGACGCGGCGAGCGCCGGAACACGCGGCGAGCAGGTCGGCGACGAGTTCCTGGCGCACCGGCGAGGCCCGGCCCGACCGTTCGCTCGCCGTCTCGCGGACGGGCTCGGCCACCCGGCGCGGCAGCACCCGGAGGATCTTCGCCAGCGCGGCGCCCACCAGGTCGGCCGGGTCGGCGGCGCCCGGATGGCCCTCGACGACGGCCATGGCCAACCCCATCGCCTCGGCGGCGGTCAGCATCAGCGGCGGCAGGCGCAGGCCGCGGCCGACCTGGTAGCCGCCGTGCGGGCCGGTCGTCGACTCGATCGGCACGTCCGCTTCGCGGAGGATCCCGACATAGCGCCGGGCGGCCCGCTCGCTGACACCCAGCCGGTCACCGAGCCGCTGCGCGGTGATGCCCGGATTGTTCTGGATCGCCTCCAGCGTCAACAGGGCCCGCGCGGTCGGGCTGAGGTCGTCTCGCATCCCGGAAGTATCCCGTCCGGGATCGCCGCTAGCCTCCCCCACATGTTCGATCTCACGGAACCGCCGGCGGCGGGCAACGACCTCGACACCCTGCTCGGCGCCCTCGAACGGCAGCGCCGCTACATCGCCTGGAAATGCGGCGGCCTCGACGCCGCCGGGCTGCGGGCCACCCTGGGCCCGTCCACCGTCACCCTGGGCGGCCTGCTCAAACACCTGGCCGTGGTCGAGGAGCACACGTTCGCGGTGAAGCTCTTCGGGCGCGACATGGCAGCACCGTTCGACACCGTCGACTGGGACGGCGACCCGGACTGGGAGTGGCACTCCGCGACCTCCGACCCACCCGCGGACCTGATGGCGCTCTGGGAGGCGTCGGTGGCACGGTCGAGAGCCCTGGTGGCGGAGGCCCTGGCCGCCGGGGGCCTGGACTATCTCGGCGTCGCCGCCTGGCCCGACGGCCGCCGGGCCAGCCTGCGCCGCCACCTGATCGACATGATCGAGGAGTACGCCCGGCACGTCGGCCACGCCGACCTGATCCGCGAGTCGGTCGACGGCCTGGTCGGCGAGGACCCGATGGACGGGTCTTGACCGACGTGACTGTCCGATGTGGTTGGACGCACATCGAGGAGTAACCGAACGGATCGAATTCATCACCTACGGTTACCTCGGTGGGCCTGTATAAGAGGCATCAGGAAAACCCGGCATGCTGTCGGCCGGGCACCGCGCCCGACGAGCGCATCTGGAGGTGTGATGAGCGTCCTGCCCGAGTTGGCGATCCCGGCGCAGGTGGACCGGCCCGGCCGGACGGCCGTGCCGTCGCGGGGTCTGGCCGGCTGGTTGCTCCGGCACCGCGTGCAGCCGGTCGGCCCGGAGGCCGAGGAGGCACACACCACCCCGCACGCGTGGTGGAAGGTGATGTGCCTGACCGGCGTCGACTACTTCTCGACGCTGGCCTACCTGCCGGCCATCGCCGCGCTCGCGGCCGGGGCGCTGTCCCCGCTGGCGACCCTGCTCATCGTCGCGCTGACGTTGCTCGGCATGCTGCCCATGTATCGCAAGGTCGCCAAGGAGAGCCCACACGGCCAGGGCTCGGTGGCGATGCTGGAGAACCTGCTGCCATTCTGGTGGGGCAAGCTGTTCGTGCTCGGGCTGCTCGGCTTCGTCGCGACGTCCTGGATCATCACGATCACCCTGTCCGCCGCCGACGCTTCGGTGCACCTGGTCGAGAACCCCTACACGCCGGGCGCGTTCGCGGGCCACGAGGTGCTCATCACCGTCGTACTCCTGCTGATTCTCGGTGGGGTGTTCCTGCTCGGTTTCAGCGAGGCCGTCGGCGTCGCCATCCCGCTCGTCGGTGTGTTCCTGGCCCTCAACGCCGTCATCGTGGTGGTCGGGCTGGTCGACGTGTTCACCACCGCCGGCGCGCTGTCGTCGTGGACCGACGCGCTCACCGCGGGCGGCACCGGTTTCGGCGACATCGTCGGGCCGGCGGTCATCGCGTTCCCGCTCCTCGTGCTCGGCCTGTCCGGGTTCGAGACGGGGGTCAGCATGATGCCACTGGTCGCCGCCGCGGGTCCCGACACGATGCGGTCCCGGGTACGGAACACCCGCAAGCTCCTCACCACCGCGGCCGTCATCATGAGCGGCTACCTGATCGCCACGTCGTTCGTCACGACGGTGCTGATCCCCCCGGCCGAGTTCCAGCCCGGCGGAGCCGCCGACGGCCGCGCCCTGGCCTACCTCGCGCACGCTCGCCTGGGTGAAGCCTTCGGCACGGCGTACGACATCAGCACCGTGCTGATCCTCTGGTTCGCCGGCGCGTCGGCGATGGCCGGCCTGATCAACATCGTGCCGCGCTACCTGCCCGGCTATGGCATGGCGCCGGAGTGGGGCCGCGCGGTGCGCCCGGTCGTCCTGGTCTACACGGTGATCAGCGTCCTGATCACGATCGCGTTCGGCGCCGACGTCAACGCCCAGGCCGGCGCGTACGCCACCGGGATCCTGGCCATGATGGTCTCCGGCGCGGTCGCGGTCACCATCTCCGTCCTGCGCCGCCGGCAGCGACTGGCGACGGCCGGCTTCGCGGTGCTCACCCTGGTGCTGCTCTACGCCCTGGTCGAGAACATCCGCGAGAAACCGGACGGCATCGCGATCTCGGCGATGTTCATCCTGGGCATCGTGGTCGTCTCGCTCATCTCCCGGGTCACCCGCACCACGGAGCTGCGGGCCGAACACATCGAGTTCGACCTCCCGGCCCGCCAGTTCGTCACCGACTCGCTCGCGCACGACGGCGAGATCAACATCATCGCCAACCGCCGGCAGGCCGGCGACGTCGCCGAGTACGACGCCAAGGAGGGCGAGCAGCGCGGCATGAACCCCGTGCCCGGCCGCGCCGACGTCCTGTTCCTGGAGATCGAGATCGTCGACCCGTCGGAGTTCAGCACGGCGCTGCGCGTGCAGGGCGTGTCGGTCGGTCGCCACCGCGTCCTGCGGGCCCAGAGCCCGGCGGCGCCGAACGCGATCGCGGCGGTCCTGCTGGCACTGCGGGACGCGACCGGAGTCCGGCCGCACTGCCATTTCGAGTGGGCCGAGGGCAGCCCGCTGGTGCACCTGTTCCGCTACCTCCTGCTGGGCCGAGGCGACACGGCTCCGGTCGTACGCGAAATCATCCGGGAGGTCGAGCCCGACCCGACCCGCCGCCCCGCCATCCACGTCGGCGGTTAGCCCACGGCGCCGACCCTGCGGTGCCGGAGTTGGCCGCCCTGGGCGACGATGCGCACTCCCGCTGAGCTAATCGCGCACGGGGCAGGTGTCATGAGGGTCCCAGCCACGCTGGTCGGTTCAACGGTCGATCGCACCGCCTTCGACTATCAGGTCCGCCTCAGCTTCTCCGCCCTCGATCCGGTCGAAGGCTATCGACTGGACGCAGAACTCCTCATCGAGACACCGTTCCTGCTCTGTGACGCCGCCGGTGACTGGCACGAACTCGACCCCGGCACCGGATCGTCCCTCGCACCCGTGATGGACCTTTTCCGCAGGACCGTCACGAGCGTCGAGATCCGGGACAGGGGCGCCCTCCACCTGACCTTTGACGACGGAGCAGAGTTGCACGTCGGGCCGGACCGCCAATACGAGTCCTGGCGCCTGACCGGGACCGGCGTCGAACCGATCACGGTCGGGCCCGGCGGCGAGACCCACTGGGAAACGGCGCTCCCGCCGCGCGATCGCGTCTGGCCGCGCGTCGATGATGGGGTCGGTTCAGCGGGCCACAGCGGTGGTGAGGGCGGCCAGTGAGGCCCCGTCGGTCGGTGGGCCGGGGTGGCGCCAAGCGACGTGGCCGTCCGGGCGGACCAGGACGGCGCCCGAAGAGGCTCAGGCGCGTCGCGCCTGCCGGTGGGAAGCGGTGTGCGGCGTCGCCGACCAGGAAGAACGGGCCGTCGGCGGTCACCGCCGCCGCCGTCCACGTGCTGCTGGCCAGCACCTCGACGGGCACGCCGAGGTCGATCAGATCGGCGGTCTTCGGGAGGCTGATCATCCAGCGGTGGTCGGGGTGGGTCCAGATCAGGACCGCACCCGTCTCGGTCAGAAGTAGATGCCGCGCGGCCGCGGGCCGGTCCACCGGCTGAGGTCGGCGCGGAAAGCGACCAGGCGTTGGCGGCCGAGGTCCGGCGCGCCGCTGGTGGCGATGCCCAGTCGCTCGCGGACGCGGCTGCGGGCGCCGTCGGCGGCGATCAGCCACCGGGCGCGCACCGCTTCCCTGCCGCCGGTTTCGACGTCGTGCACGGCGGCGCGGGTGGACCCGGACATCGCCGCGGACCTGCGCGTGATCGCCGCCAACCGGGAGCGAGCGTTCCGCCGGCACGTCGACGCGATCTCGGGGGACCTGGCGCCCGGCCTGTCCGTGGACAACGGCGTGGCCGTCTAACCTCGCTCGCCGGCGCGTTGGTCGGGCAGCTACTCGGTTAGTTCGTTGTCGGGGTAGGGCAGGTGGGCGTAGCCCGCCGCGGCCGCCACCCGTTCGGCGATCGCGGTCAGCTGGTCGATCTCCCGCGGGTCGAGCAGGTCGACCAGGACGCGGCGGACGGTCGACACCTGACCCGGCGCGGCGGTGACGGTGATCTCGTAGCCCTGCTCGGTCAGCCGCACCATCGTGCCGCGCGCGTCGTCGACGCAGTCTTCCCGGGTGATCAGGCCCCGCTGCTCCATCCGGCGAAGCTGGTGCGAGATCCGGCTGCGGTCCCAGCCGAGCCAGCTCGCCAGGTCGCGGACGCGCATGGTGCGGTCGTCGGCCTCGGAGAGCGGCACGAGCACCTCGTAGTCGGTGCGCGAGATGCCGGACTCGGCGAGCTGCCGGACCAGGGCGACCTCCACCGCGCGCTGCATGCGCACGTAGGCCCTCCACAGGCGCCGCTCCTGCGGGTCGAGCCAGCGGGGTTCGGTCATGTGGCCGATCTTACCCGCCCTTTGTTGACGCGTCAGCATCCTCGGCCTAGGTTTGCTGACACGTCAGCAAAACCGTGTGGAAGGACCTGCCATGTCGTTGTTCCGGCTCGACGCGAGCATCCGCGTCGAGGGTTCGCACAGCCGCGAGATCGCCGACATCGTCGAGAACGAGTGGCGAGCCGCGCACCCCGACGACCCGATCGTGCGCCGCCACATCGGCGTCGACGTGCTCCCGCCGACCGCCTGGGCCGACGCGGCCTGGGCCAGATACGTCGCGCCGGAAAAGCAGAGCCCCGCACAGCGTGCCGCGGTGGCGCTGGCCGGCGGGCTGCTCGACGAGCTGGTCGGTGCCGACGCGCTGCTGTTCGCGGTGCCGCTCTACAACTACGGCGTCTCCCAGCACTTCAAGACCTGGGTGGACACGGTGCTCGCCGACACCCGGATGGCCGCCGGCGCCCCGCCGCTGCTGGCCGGCAAGCCCGCCGTGCTGGTCACGGTCCGCGGCGGCGGCTACGGGCCGGGCACACCCCGCGCCGGTTGGGACCACGCGACGCCGTGGATGCGCCGGATCCTGGCCGATGTCTGGCAACTCGACCTCGAGGTCGTCGAGACCGAGCTGACGCTGGTCGGCGTCGACCCGAATCTCGACCGGTTCAAAGAGCTGGCCGGCGAGATGCGCACCCGGGCCGAGGAGCTCGCCCGCCAGCACGGCCGGGCGCTGCCGCGCTGAGCCGCTTCGGCGGAAGCGTCGGGAATCATTGACATGTCGGGAGTCTCCGACGTATTTTCTGGGCGTGGCCGAAGACGACGTGTTCCTGGCCCTCGCCAACCCGATCCGGCGGCGACTGTTGCGGTTGCTGGCCGAGGGGCCGCGTACCGCCGGAGATCTGGCCAACCAGTTCGAGCTGAGCCGGCCGGCGATCGCCGAGCACCTGCAGGTGCTGCGCCGGGTCGCGCTGGTGCGCGACGTGCCCTCGGGCCGGCAACGGCACTACCACCTCAACGCCGAGCCGCTCGCCCAGGTCGGTGACTGGCTGCATCCGTTCGAACGTTTCTGGCGCGAGCGGCTGCGCTCGCTCGCCGATGTCGCCGAGGAGGAGACATGACCGCATCGAGTACGGACACGATCGCCGTCGACCAGTTCGTCGCCGCGCCACCGAGCCGGGTCTGGCGCACGCTCACCGATCCGGAGTTGCACGCCCGCTGGTGGGCGCCGGGTGACATCGCACCGATCGTGGGGCACCGCTTCGATCTCCAGATGCCGGTCTACGGATCGATACCCTGCGAAGTCGTCGAGGTGATCCCGGAAGAGAAGTTCGTCTACACGTTCAACGACTCGTGGACGCTGACCTGGCGCCTGGTCGCCGAGGGCGCCGGCACCCGGTTGCTGCTCGAACACAGCGGCTTCGACTTCGACAACCCGCGCGACCGGGAGGCGTTCGAGAAGATGGGGCCCGGCTGGCGGGACGTCGTGGTGCCGCGGTTGGCGCGCCTGGCTGAAGCCGTACACGCATAAAAAGAAGGCGCCGCGCGGAGTCGGCAGATCCGCGCGGCGCCGTCTTCTTGGTTCTCAGCGACCGGCCAGCAGCCGGTTTACCGCCGCGTCGACGTCGAGGTGGTCGGTTTCCCGGCCACGGGGCACGACGACGTAGGTCCGCCGCAGGAACCGCACCAGGACGCTGCGCGGTACCTCGAACAGGGCGTTCCCGTCCGGTGACGACAGGGCCAGCGCGACGAAGTCGCCCCGCGGTGTGGCCCACGGCCAGACCCGGACGTCGCCGATGCCGGCGGGCTCGTCGAGGCCCGTGACGAGCAACTCACGGGCGAACGACCAACTCACCGCCTCGCCGCCGGCCGAGTCGGCGTGAAACAGGACGTGGACCGCGTACGGGTCGGCTGGGTCGTAGCGCAGGCTGGCGCGCACCGGCAGAGCGGTGGCGTCTGGTGCGACGAGCCGCAGTGAGGTTTCGACCTCAACGGTCGTCGGTCGGATGACACTCATGTACGTTCTCCCCCCGGCACCGCTGCGGGACGCGCTTGCCCCGCGTTTCCCATACTCAGGTGATACTTCTACTTACGCTCCGTCAATCGCTGATCTCACCCAGTAGTGGGAAGACGGCGCGGTATTGCGCTACAAGCCCGGCAAAATGCGTATAATGCCCGACTTGCTGTGGTACTGCGCACCGTCCGGCGTCGGGTAGCTCAGACGTCGACTTAGTTCGGTAACGTCGAGCAGTCCCGTTGAGTGACGGGCCGAGGCGGAGCCGGAGTGGATTGGGCGATGAAACCATCCTCAATGGAGCAAATGGACAGCGGCCCGGAGCAGGCGGCGACAACCGAAGGGGATGGCGAGCTGGGATACGGGGTGACGCCCGATCGGAGTAGTCCGGCGCCGGAATCGGAACCCGAGGCCCAGAACGGCGTTTCGCTGCCGAGACAGGCACAACGCGGTCGCGTAGGCGAGACTCTTGACTTAATCCGGGCGAATCCGACCGGACGGATGATCCTGCGTATCTCGGTCGCGATTGCCGGCCTGGCGGTGGTCGCCCTGGGTATTCTGCTCATACCGCTACCCGGCCCGGGCTGGTTCATCGTGATCGGTGGCCTGGCCATTTGGGCGGTGGAGTTCACCTGGGCCAGAAAGCTCCTCGACTTCACCCGCCGCAACGTCCGAGCCTGGACACACTGGATCGGCCGCCAACCCTGGCCGTTACGCTCCGTGATCGGCGTGGTGGGTCTCGTCTTCGTCGCCTTCGTCGTATGGGCGTCGGTCAAGGTCAGCCTCGACATCGACCTGATCACCGAAACCCGAGACTTCTTCGGCTGGTGAGGTCGGGCGGGGCGGATGTGCACGGCGATGCCGACATCAGGTATTGTCGTGCGCGCTGAGGGCGATTAGCTCAGCGGGAGAGCGCTTCGTTCACACCGAAGAGGTCACTGGTTCGATCCCAGTATCGCCCACGCGTAGTCCAGCAGGTCAGAGGCCAGATCCCCGTCGTGGGGTCGGCCTCTTTCCCATCTCTGGCCCGTCTCGGTGCGTCTCAGCGGTCGAGATCCAATGTCGAAGGTCCGCCGCGCCTCCAGTGCTGCCTGGCACAGCCCCGTGAGACCAGCTCCGGATGATTCAGCGTCGCTGAGGCGGTGTCTGTACTCAAGCCGGCACGGCGGGCCACATCGACGAGCTTCGGCCACGGGTCGTCGGCGAAAACCTGTGGTGGAGCAGGCACGCCCATCTGCCATGATCGTTCGCTATGGAACTATCCGGGGCGTTTCGCCGGGAGGCGATTGAGCGGGGCATTCCGGCGGATCAGGTTGACAGGTTCGCCGAGCAGCTGCGATTCGCGATCTGGGTAGGTGGCGGTGACCAGGGCGGGGATGTTGTCGGGCAGAGCGGCGGGCTGCCGCAGCTACCTGCCGGCACGGAGTGGCCGTCCGAGCGCGGGATGCCGTTGCCGTTCGTCGCGTCCCTCGACTGCGCGGCCCTGCCGAAGGTCGAGAAGCTTCCGCTGCCGGTGGACGGCTCGCTGCTCTTCTTCCTGGATCCTGAGATGGCCTTTGACGCGTGTAGTCGCGGTTACGACGCGTACGCGCGGGTCCTGTACGTCCCCGCAGGCACCGAGACAGCGGTCCGGCAGCTGCCGTCCGACGCTGAGAGCCCGGGCCCGAACCCGGAGTACAGGCTCTATGCCGAGGTCGTGCCGGAGCTGCCACCTGGGCTCGAGCCCGACGGCGAGGATCTGGACGACCGCCTCATGGTCGCGTCGGACACCGTGAAGCAGCTGGTCAGTGAGCTGACGCACACCGATGGACTCGTCGCGCTGGTCCAGGATCTCTGGAAGACGGAGATGGGCCTGGCATCCCTACGCATCGGTGGATACACGAAGCGAATCGGAGGCTCGTACTCTCCGGAGGAGCAGATGGCGCGGGCGAGCCTCCGGGCCCGGCTGGAGACCGAACCTGACCTTCCGCGGTCCGAGAGGATCCGCTGGCGCCGCGAAGAGGAATCCCGACTGATCCAGGAATGGGTGCCGCTCGCCCAGTTCCCCACCGAATCCGCTGTTCACTTCGGACGCTTCTTGATCAGATTCGACGACCTGGCCGCCGGCCGCTTCGACAAGATGCGCTCGTTCCCCGCGTTCACCGAATAGGCCGAGAGGCGCGGGTCGAGCCCCGGGTGGGGGCGTTAGCCGGCCAGTAGGGCGTTCCAGTGGCGGCGGCGGGTGGGTGCGGGGGTTAGGACGCAGTCTGCGCAGGTGGCGGCGCCGGGTAGGCGGTAGTACAGGCAGCAGTTGTCGCGGACCAGGAAACGGCGGGCGCGGGTCGGGTCGGGGCGGACGACCTTGCCTGTGCCGGTCAGGGGCGGCAGGGTCAGCGCCTGCTCCAGGATTTGGCCCGCGCGGTCGGCGTGGCGGGGCATCGTGTCGGCGAGGACGCCGACCGCGCCGGCCAGGGACGACGCCACGTTTCCCCACAGGACCTGCGGCGAGAGGGTGAACGTCGAGCGGAACAGGTCGAGCAACGGTGTGACCGTCTCCGTCAGCGGGCCGTCGACCAGCGCGCTGGCCACCTCGGCCGGGTCGAGGTCGGCCGCCGGCAGCGCGGGCACCACCCCGTAGGCGATCGGCATCGGGCCGGCCGGCACCGGGCTCCACCACAGGTTGGCCCGGGTCGCCAGGGGTAGCGCGCCCCCGGCGACGGCCGCGCCCAGCGGGGGCGAGAGCAGCCGGGCGGCCACGCCCATGAAGAAGACCGACGCCACGACGCGGGTCGGCACGTCCTCCTCGGCCAGCCCGAAGGCACCGACCAGCGTGGATCGCGCCGCGGCGACCCGGGCGGTGGCGACGGAGGGGGTGAGCAGGTCGGTGTAGGGGTGCCAGCCCGAACCTGCCGACCACGCCTCCCACGCGAAGTAGGGACCGACCGCCGCGGCGGCTGCTAACGCCGGACCGGCGGCGGCGGTTCGGTGGAGCGGCACGCGTGTGAGAGTAGACCTATCGATGGGAGACACTGACTCCATGCGGCACCTGCTCGTCATCGGGATCGGGGCCGGCGACCCTGACCAGCTCACCATCGAGGCGGTCAAGGCGCTGGCCCGGCTCGACGTCGCCATCCTGGTCGACAAGGGCGACGAGAAACGGGAACTCACCGACCTGCGCCGGGACCTGCTGAAACAGCACGCGCCGACGGCCCGCGTCGTCACCGTCGACGACCCGGAACGCGACCGCGCGGCCCGCGCCTACCCGGCGGCGGTCGACGAGTGGCGCCGGCAGCGGGCGGCGGCCTTCGGCGAGGTGATCCGCGAGCACCTGGCCGAGGGCCAGACCGGCGGCTTCCTGGTCTGGGGTGATCCGGCTCTGTTCGACAGCACGCTCGGCATCCTCGACGACATCGTCGGCGTCGAGTTCAGCTACGCGGTCGTCCCGGGGATCAGCAGCGTCAGCGCGCTCGCCGCCCGGCACCGGATCGGGCTCAACCGGGTCGGTCGGGCCGTGCAGATCACCACCGGCCGCCGGTTGGCCGCGCACGGCATCCCGGACGGCGTCGACGACCTGGTCGTCATGCTCGACGCCCGCAACGCCTACCGCGAGGTCGGGGGCGACGTCGACATCTACTGGGGCGCCTACCTGGGCACCCCCGACGAGATCCTACTGGCGGGCAAACTCGACGAGACCAAGGACGAGATCGACGGCGTACGCGCCGCAGCGCGCGCCCGCAAGGGTTGGATCATGGACACCTACCTGCTCCGCCGCCGCGACCGGTGACGACGACGGTCCTGATCCTCGGCGGCACCACCGAGGCCCGCCACCTCGCCGCCCTGCTCGTGACCGACCCCGACCTCCGTGTGGTCACCTCCTTCGCCGGCCGCACCAGCCGACCGCGACCGCCGGCCGGCGAGACCCGCACCGGCGGCTTCGGCGGCGCCGACGGGCTGCAAGCGTGGCTCGAACGGCACGCGCCGGCCATCCTGGTCGACGCGACACACCCCTTCGCCGAAACCGTCAGCGCGCACGCCGCCGCCACCCGTGGCGTACCCCGGTTGCGCCTGGTCCGTCCGGGATGGACACCGCAGCCCGGCGACCGGTGGCACCGGGTGCCGGACCTGGCGACGGCCGCCGCCGCGCTGCCCGCACACGGCGCACGCGCCTTCGTCACCACCGGCCGCCAGCGGCTTGCGACATTCCTCACCGACCCCGCCTGCGCGGCGCTGCCGCTGCTGTTGGTCCGCTGCGTCGACGCACCCGGCGCCGACCTACCGGCCAACGTGGAACTGCTGCTGGAGCGTGGCCCGTTCACCCTCGACCACGAGCGTGAGCTGCTGCGCCGGCACGCGATCGACGTCGTCGTGGCCAAGGACAGCGGCGGCGACGCCACCCGCGCCAAGCTCGACGCCGCCCGCGACCGCGGCGTCCCGGTCATCCTGGTCGACCGCCCGCGACCGGCCGCGCTGCCCACCGTCGACACACCCGAGGCGGCCGCGGCGCGGGTGCGCGAACTACTGTCCGGGGCGTGACCCCGACGTTCCTGCTGCTCTCGACCGCCGACACCGACCTGCTGGCCGCCAGCGCCACCAGCGCCACCCGCGCCGCGAGCGGCACCAGCGCCGCGAGCGCCGCCAGCACCACCGGCACGGACGTGACCTGGCGGGTTGCCAACCCGGCCCGGCTGACCCCCGACGACCTCCCCGGCCTGCTCGACGGCGTGGCCGGCGTGGTGCTGCGCCTGCTCGGCGGCCGGCGCGCCTGGCCCGAGGGCCTCGACGCGATCCTGGCCGCCGGCCTGCCGGTGGTCGCGGTCGGCGGGGAGGCCGTGCCCGACGCCGAGCTGACCGCGCTGTCCACCGTGCCGGCCGGGGTGGTCGCCGACGCGCAGCGCTACCTGGTCGCCGGCGGGCCGGAAAACCTGCGCGAGCTGCACCGCTTCCTCGCCGACACGCTGCTGATGGCCGGCGAGGGGTTCGCGGCGCCGGTCGAGTTCCCCGCCTTCGGCCTGCATGGCCCCAGAACCGAGAAGACCGGCCCGACGATCGGCATCGTCTTCTACCGCGCCCACGCGCTCGCCGGCAACACCGCGTTCGTCGACACCCTCGCGGAGGCCGTCACGCACGCCGGTGGCACGCCGCTGCCGGTCTACGCCGCCTCGCTGCGCTCCGCCGAGACCGGCCTCTACGAACTGCTCCAGGGCTGCGACGCGCTGATCGTCACGGTGCTCGCGGCCGGCGGCACGACCGCGGCCGACGCTTCCGCCGGCGGCGCCGACGACGCCTGGTCGGTCGAGGCGCTGGCCGGGCTCGACGTGCCCGTGCTGCAGGGTTTGTGCCTAACCACCTCGCGGGCGGCGTGGCTGGAGTCGAGCGCAGCCCTGACCCCGATGGACGCCGCGATGCAGGTGGCCATCCCCGAGTTCGACGGCCGCCTGGTCACGGTGCCGTTCTCGTTCAAGGAGCCGGGCCCCGACGGCGTCCCGGTCTACCGCGCCGACGCCGAGCGGGCCGCGCGGGTGGCCGGCATCGCCGTCGCGCACGCCCGCCTCCGCGCGATTCCCAACGCCGACAAGCGGATCGCGGTGGTCCTGTCCTCCTACCCGACCAAGCACTCCCGGGTCGGCAACGCGGTCGGCCTCGACACCCCGGCGTCGGCCGTGGCCCTGCTGGCCGCGCTCAAGGACGCCGGCTACGACGTGGGCGACGTGCCCACCGACGGCGACACCCTGATCCACACGCTGATCGCGGCCGGCGGCCACGACGTCGAGTGGCTCACCGAGGAGCAGCTCGCCAACGCCCCGATCCGGGTGCCCGGTGCGACGTATCAGCGCTGGTTCGAGCAGACCGCGCCCGCGCTCAAGGCCGACATGACCCGGCACTGGGGAGCCGCGCCGGGCGAGCTCTACGTCGACAACGGTGACATCGTGCTCGCCGGCCTGCGCTACGGCAACGTCACGCTGATGATCCAGCCGCCGCGCGGGTTCGGCGAGAACCCGATCGCCATCTACCACGACCCCGACCTGCCGCCGTCGCACCACTACCTGGCCGCCTACCGCTGGCTGGCGTCCAACGTGGACGCCGTCATCCACCTCGGCAAGCACGGCACGCTGGAGTGGCTGCCCGGCAAGGGGCTCGGGCTGTCGCGGGAGTGCGCGCCGGACGCCGTGCTCGGCGACCTGCCGCTGATCTACCCGTTCGTGGTCAACGACCCGGGCGAGGGCACCCAGGCCAAGCGGCGCGGCCACGCCACGATCGTCGACCACCTGGTGCCGCCGATGGCCCGCGCCGACACCTACGGCGACATGGCCCGGCTCGAACAACTTCTCGACGAGTACGCCACCGTCGCCGCCCTCGACCCCGACAAGGTGCCGACCCTGCGGGCCCAGATCTGGACGCTGATCCGGGCCGCCGAGTTGCACCACGACCTGCACGTGCAGGACCAGCCCGGTGAGGACGAGTTCGACGACTTCGTGCTGCACGTCGACGGCTACCTGTGCGAGATCAAGGACTCGCTGATCCGCGACGGCCTGCACATCCTGGGCGCGGCACCGGCGGGCGAGGCCCGGATCAACATGGTGCTGGCGATCCTGCGCGCCCGCCAGGTCTGGGGCGGCCGCCGCGGCGCCGTCCCGGGCCTGCGTGAGGCCCTGGCGGCGCACTTCGGCCTCGACGAGACCGACCTGGTCGGCGGCAACGCGACGCGGAGCGCGGCCGCCCTGCTCGAGCGGGCCGGCACCACCTCGGCCGATCTGGTCGACGCGCTCGAAGAGGTCGCCCGCCGGCTCGTGGTCGCGATGGAGGCGGCCGGCTGGGATCCGGAAACCGCCGAGGCCACGGCCGCCGAAGCCCTCGGCAGCGCCCCGGCCGGCGTGGTCGACGTGTTGCGGTTCGCCGCGACCGAGGTGGTGCCCCGGCTGGAGGCGACCACCGACGAGATCGCCGCGGTGCGGCACGCCCTCGACGGCGGCTACGTGCCGGCCGGACCGTCCGGTTCGCCCACCCGGGGCCTCGTCAACGTGTTGCCGACCGGACGCAACTTCTACTCGGTCGACCCGAAGGCCATCCCGTCGCGCAACGCCTGGGACGTCGGCCGGGCGCTGGCCGACTCGCTGCTGGCGCGGCACCGCGACGACACCGGCACCTGGCCGGCCCTGGTCGGGCTGACCGTGTGGGGCACCAGCGCGATGCGTACCCAGGGCGACGACATCGCCGAGGTGCTCGCGCTGATCGGCTGCCGACCGGTCTGGGACGACGCGTCCCGCCGCGTCACCGGCTTCGAGGTGGTCCCGCTCGACGAGGTGGGCCGGCCACGGATCGACGTCACGGTGCGCATCTCCGGTTTCTTCCGCGACGCCTTCCCGCACGTGATCGCGCTGCTCGACGACGCGGTCGCGGCGGTCGCCGCCCTCGACGAGCGACCCGAGGACAACTTCGTGCGCGCGCACGCCCTGGCCGACGAGACCGAACACGGCGACTGGCGGCGGGCCACCACCAGGATCTTCGGCTCCAGGCCGGGCGCGTACGGTGCCGGGCTGTTGCCCTTGATCGACGCCCGCAACTGGCGCGACGACCGCGACCTGGCCGAGGTCTACGCGGTCTGGGGTGGCTACGCCTACGGGCGGGGGCTCGACGGCCGGGCGGCGCGCGGCGACCTGGAGACGGTCTACCGGCGGATGGCCGTGGCGGCCAAGAACGTCGACACCCGCGAGCACGACATCGCCGACTCCGACGACTACTTCCAGTACCACGGCGGCATGGTGGCGATGGTGCGCTCGCTGCGTGGCACCGACCCGGCCGCCTACATCGGCGACTCGCACCGTCCCGACGACGTGCGCACCCGGTCGCTGGCAGAGGAGACCAAGCGGGTGTTCCGGGCCCGGGTGGTCAACCCACGATGGATCGAGGCGATGCGCCGCCACGGCTACAAGGGCGCGTTCGAACTCGCGGCGACGGTCGACTACCTCTTCGGGTACGACGCCACGGCCGGCGTCGTCGACGACTGGATGTACGAGAAGCTGGCCGCCGCCTACGTGCTGGACCCGTCGGTGCGCGAGTTCCTCGACAAGTCCAACCCGTGGGCCCTGCGCGGGATCACCGAGCGGTTGCTGGAGGCCGCCGACCGCGGCCTGTGGACGGCACCGTCACCCGAAACCATCGATGCGTTGCGTGCGGAATATCTCCGGACGGAAGGTGACCTCGAAGGGCCTTAGGTGTTGATCTCGCCGTCCGAAGGACCAGGCGTCGGAGGGGGCGTGATCCGCCTCCCTTTGACGCGGCCCCGTGCCGTGGGTCAGCATGTCTAGCGAGCGGTGCGGAGGAACCCGGTGCGATTCCGGGGCGGTCCCGCCACTGTCACCGGGGAGCGATCCCTCACCTGATGGTCACGGCCCGAAAGGGTTGGAAGGCCGAGGGGGAGCGTCGATCCGGGAGCCAGGACACTCGGCCGCTCGCCGTTAACCATCGCGGGCGTGGACACCCGCGGAAGGGATCGTGCGCCATGTTGTCGTGCCGGCACGCGGGATGACCGCGTACCCGTTCTCCGCCGTCGTCGGCCTGGCCGACCTGCGCCTGGCTCTGCTGCTCAATGCCGTCTCGCCGGTGATCGGCGGCGTGCTCGTGCGCGGCGAGAAGGGCACCGCGAAATCGACGATGGTACGCGCCCTCGCGGCGCTGCTGCCCGACATCGCGGTGGTCGCCGGCTGCCGCTTCGCCTGCGACCCGGCCGTGCCCGATCCGGCCTGCCCGGACGGCCCGCACGCTTCGGTGACACCGCTGGTGCGGCGGTCGCGGCTGGTCGAGTTGCCGGTCGGTGCCACCGAGGACCGGGTCGTCGGCACCCTCGACGTGCAGCGGATCCTGACCGAGGGCACCAAGGCCTACGAGCCCGGCCTGCTCGCCGCCGCGCACCGCGGCGCGCTCTACGTCGACGAGGTCAACCTGCTTCCCGACCACCTGGTCGACCTGCTGCTCGACTCGGCCGCGATGGGGCGCGCGTTCGTCGAGCGCGACGGCGTCTCGCTGCGGCACGCCGCCCGGTTCCTGCTGGTCGGCACGATGAACCCGGAGGAGGGCGAACCGCGGCCACAGTTGGTCGACCGGTTCGGGCTCGTCGTGGAGGTCGGCGCGCCGGCCGAGGCCGGTGACCGGGCCGAGGTGGTCCGCCGCCGGCTGGCCTACGAGGCCGACCCCGAGGGCTTCGCGGCCCGCTTCGCCGGCGCCGACGCGCAGACGGCCGAGCGGATCGTCGCCGCCCGGGCCCGGCTGCCGAAGGTCACGCTGCCCGACCCGGCACTGGACCGGATCGCGCGGATCTGCCTCGCGTACGGGGTCGACGGGCTGCGCGCCGACATCGTCATCGCCCGCACCGCGGTCGCGCTGGCCGCGTGGCGGGACCGGCCGGCGGTGACCGACCAGGAGGTCGACGACGCCGCCCGACTCGCCCTGCCGCACCGGCGCCGGCGCGACCCGTTCGACCCGCCGGGCGCCGACCGGCAGGCCCTCGACGACGCGCTGGCCCAGGCCGGTCCGGCCGCCGAACCGGACGGACCCGATGCCGACGGCAGCGGCCCGAGCGGCGGGCCGGACGACCGGCGACCCGACGACGGCAGACCGGGCGACGGCAGACCGGGCGACGGCAGACCGGGCGACAGCGGCCGTGGGCCGGACGACGGCCGACCGGGCGACAGCGGCCGCGGGCCGGACGATCCGCGGCCGGATGACGGCGGACCGGGCGGCGGCGAGCGTGGGCCGGACGATCCGCGGCCGCACGGCGGCGGACCGGGTGCCGGCGGCGCCGCCGCGCCCGATGCCGAGGATCGGCCGGGTGGCGCACCCGCCACTGCCCCGCCGGCCACACCCGCCACGGTCGGTGCCGCCTACCGGACCCGCACGCTCACCGCGCGTTCCCGCGGCCGGCACGGCCACGCTGGACGGCGCTCCCCTGCCTACGCGGCACGCGGCCGGGTCGCCGGTTCGCGGGCGCCGCGCGGCCGGATCGGTGCGGTGCACCTGCCCGACACGGTGCTCGCCGCCGCCCGCGACCACCGCGGCGGCCCGATCGCGATCCGCCAGCAGCACCTGCGCGAAGCCGTCCACATCGGACGCGAGGCCAACCTGGTGCTGTTCGTGGTCGACGCCTCGGGTTCGATGGCCGCCCGGCAGCGGATGGCGACCGTCAAGCAGGCCGTGCTGTCGTTGCTCCGCGACGCCTACCAGCGCCGCGACACGGTCGGCATGATCACGTTCCGGGACTCCGACGCGACGACGGTGCTGCGGCCCACCGCCAGCCACGAGGTCGGCGTGCGCCGGCTCGCGGACCTGCGCACCGGCGGGCGTACCCCGCTGGCCGCCGGGCTGACCGCCGCGGCCCGCACGCTGGCCGGCGAGCGCCGCCGCGACCCGCTGCGCCGCCCGCTGCTGGTCGTCGTGACCGACGGCCGGTTCACCCGCGGGCCCGACCCGCGCACGGTCGCGCCGGCGCTGGCCGGCGTGCCCAGCGTGGTGGTCGACTGCGAGAGCGGCCCGGTCCGGCTCGGCATGGCCCGCGCGCTGGCCACCGCGCTGGACGCCGAATACCTGCCGCTGTCGGCGCTGTCCGCCAGCGCGCTGAAGGCGGTGTGACGCGATGCCTCAGGGCAAGGTCGAACAGGTTCCCGACGACGGGCTGACCACCCGCGAGCGCCGGCGGCAACCGTTGCTGGCGGTGCACACCGGCATCGGCAAGGGCAAGTCGACGGCCGCGTTCGGGATGGCGCTGCGCGCCTGGAACGCCGGCTGGCCGATCGTCGTCTTCCAGTTCGTGAAGAGTCCCAAGTGGCGGGTCGGCGAGGAGACCGCGCTCAAGGCACTCGGCGCGCACCACGCGGCCACCGGCCAGGGCGCGCCGGTCACCTGGCACAAGATGGGCGAGGGCTGGTCGTGGCTGGCCCGGCCGGGCGACGAGCGCGACCACGCCGCCGAGGCCGCGGAGGGCTGGGCGCAGGTCAAGCGGGATCTGCGCGAGGAGCGTTACCGGTTCTACGTGCTCGACGAGTTCACGTACCCGATGAAATGGGGTTGGGTCGACGTCGACGAGGTGGTGGCGACGCTGCGGGCCCGCCCCGGCAACCAGCACGTGCTGGTCACCGGCCGCGACGCCGCGCCCGCGCTGGTCGGGGCGGCCGACCTGGTCACCGAGATGACCAAGGTCAAGCACCCGATGGACGCCGGCCGCAAGGGTCAGCAGGGCATCGAGTGGTAGCCACCCCACGGATCGTGGTGGCCGCGCCGGCTTCCGGGCACGGGAAGACGACCGTGGCCGGCGGGTTGCTCGCGGCGTTCGCCGCGCGCGGCGAGACGGTGGCCGGTTTCAAGGTCGGTCCGGACTACATCGACCCGGGCTATCACGCGCTGGCCAGCGGCCGGCCGGGCCGCAATCTCGACCCGGTCATGGTCGGCGCGGAACGGATCGCGCCGCTGTTCGCGCACGGCGCGGCCGGTGCCGACCTCGCCGTGGTCGAGGGCGTGATGGGGCTCTTCGACGGCCGGGCGCACGCCGGCGAGCACGGCTCGACCGCGCAGGTGGCCAAGCTGCTGTCGGCGCCGGTCCTGCTGGTGGTCGACGGTTCCGCCGTCGGCCGGTCGGTCGCCGCGCTGGTGCACGGCTTCCGCGGCTTCGACCCGACGCTGCGGATCGCCGGCGTGGTGCTCAACAAGGTCGGCTCCGACCGGCACGAGGCGATCCTGCGCGAGGCCCTCGAGGAGACCGGCACGCCGGTCCTCGGCGTGCTGCGGCGCAGCGACGCGGTGGCCGCGCCGACGCGACACCTCGGCCTGGTGCCGGTGGTGGAACGCCGCGCCGAGGCGGCCGCCGCGATGGTCGCGCTGGCCTCGCTCGTCGCGTCCAGTGTGGACCTCGACGCCGTGGCCGCCGCCGCCGCAACCGCGCCCCCGTTGCCGGTGGAGCCGTGGTCACCGCCGGTTGCCGCCGTGGCCGGGAGGCCTGTGGTCGCGGTCGCCGGTGGGCCCGCGTTCAGCTTCGGCTACGCGGAGACCACCGAGCTGCTGGCCGCCGCCGGCGCGGACGTCGTCACCGTCGACCCGTTGCACGACGAGGCCCTGCCGCCCGACACCGCCGCCCTGGTGGTCGGCGGTGGCTTCCCCGAGGTTTACGCCGCCGAGCTGTCGGCCAACGTACCGTTGCGGTCGGCCGTGGCGGCACTGGCCGCGAGCGGCGCCCCGATCGCCGCCGAGTGCGCGGGGCTGCTCTGGCTTTCCCGGACCTTGGACGGGGCGCCGATGTGCGGCGTGCTGCCGGCCGACGCGGCGATGACCGGCCGGCTCACCCTCCGTTACCGCGACGCGGTGGCCATCTCACCCAGTTGGTTCGCTCCGGTCGGCACCCGGGTGACCGGGCACGAGTTCCACCGGACGGCGACCACACCCGGTTCTGGCGCGATGCCGGCCTGGGCCTGGCGCGAGCAGCCGGCCGAAGGCTTCGTGGCGGGCAACGTGCACGCCTCCTATCTGCACCTGCACTGGGCGGGCACGCCCGAGATCGCGGAACGGCTGGTGGCGGCATGCGCCTGATCGGAGTCGGCGTCGGGCCCGGTGACCCGGAGCTGATGACCCTCAAGGGGGTACGCGCCCTGGCCACCGCCGGGCGGGTGTTCGTGCCCGTGCTGGACCCAGCCGATGTCGGGCGCGCCGAGGCGACCGTGCGCGCACACGCCGCGCACGAGCGGATCGAACGGCTGGTGTTCGCGCTCAACGAGCGGGAGGACGCCGGGCGGCGCGAGCGCTACTGGGACGCGGCCGGGCGCCGGGTCGCCGAGTGGCTGCGGGAGACCGGCGGCACGGCCGCGTTCGCGACGATCGGCGATCCCAACGTGTACGCCACCTTCGGCTACCTGGCTTCGACCGTGCGCGGCCTCGTGCCGTCGGTCGAGGTTTCCACCGTCCCCGGGATCACCGCGATGCAGGCGCTGGCCGCCACGGCCGGGCGGCCGCTGGTCGAAGGCGGCGAGGAACTCGTGCTGCTGCCGATGGCCCGCGGCGACCTGGCTCCGTTGCACGAGGCGCTGGCGCGGGACGCCACGGTCGTGGTCTACAAGGGCGGCCGGCACATGGCCGCGATCGCCGACGCCGCGGCCTGGCGGGGCGCGCTGGTCGGAACCCACCTCGGGCTGCCCGACGAGAAGGTGCAGCCGCTCGACTCGGTCGACGGCGCGCTGCCATACCTGGCGACGGTGCTGATCCCGGCCGTCCGCCATCGACGCGGAGGAAAGCTGTGACCGGTCGGGTGACCTTCGTCGGCGCCGGTCCGGGCGCCGCCGACCTGATGACCCTGCGGGCCGCCCGCCGGCTGGCCGAGGCCGACGTGGTGGTCTGGGCGTCGAGTCTGGTCGCCGCCGAGGTGCTGGACCACGTGCGGCCCGGCGCCGAGGTGGTCGACTCGGCGGCGGTGCCGCTGGAGGCGGTGGTCGCCATCTACCATCGTGCCGCGGCCGAGGGCCTGCACGTGGTGCGCCTGCACTCGGGCGACCCGAGCCTGTGGGGCGCGGTGGCCGAACAACTCGACGCGTGCGCGGGGCTCGACCTGACCACGGAGATCGTGCCCGGCGTCTCGGCGTTCGCCGCGGTCGCCGCGGCGGCGGGCCGCGAGCTGACCGTGCCCGAGGTGGCCCAGTCGGTGATCCTGACGCGGCTCGAGGGCGGCAAGACCCCGATGCCCGACGGCGAGCGGATCGCCGACTTCGCCCGGCACGGCACGACGATGGCGGTGTTCCTGTCGGCGGCGCGCGCCAAGCAACTGGCCGAGCAACTCCTCGACGGCGGCTATCCGCCGGAGACGCCGGTCGTCGTCGGTTCGCGGGTGAGCTGGCCCGACGAGCTGCTGGCCTGGTGCACCATCGGCACGCTGGCCAAGACGGTGCGGGCGCACAAGCTCTGGAAGCACACGCTGTTCCTGGTCGGGCCGGCGCTCGCCGCCCACGGCACCCGCAGCCACCTCTACCACCCCGGCCACTTCCACGGCCACCGGCGGGCCGATCCGGCCGCGCGCGACCAGCTCAAGGCCCGCCGTGGCTGACGTGACGGTGTTCGGCTTTGACGGCGGCCCGCTGCCCGTGGCGGTCGCGGACGCGACGCTGCTCGTCGGCGGCGCACGACACCTGGCGGCCGTCGACTCCTCCGCCGAGCGCGTGGTGCTGGGCGATGTCGGCGCGGCCCTCACCCGATTGGCTGACCACAGTGGACCAGTCGCGGTGCTGGCCAGCGGTGATCCCGGCTTCTTCGGCATCGTCCGGTCCCTGCGCCGGGCCGGTGTCGACCCGGTCGTCCGGCCCGCGGTGTCGTCGGTGGCGCAGGCCTTCGCCCGCCTCGGGCTGCCCTGGGACGACGCGGTCGTGGTGTCGGCGCACGGGCGCGACGGCGGCCTGCGGCGGGCGGCCAACGTTTGCCGCGCCTACCCGAAGGTGGCCGTCCTGACCGGTCCCGGCGCGGAGCCGCCGGTGCTGGCGGCGGCCCTGGACGGCTGGCCGCGGCGGCTGATCGTGGCCTCCTGCCTCGGCGCCCCCGACGAGCGACTGACCGCCCCCGACGGCGACTGGGCCGAGCCCAACGTGGTGATCTCACTGGCCGGCGAGGTCGAGGGCGGCCCGGCCGGCTGGTTGGCCGGCGGCACGCGGACGCCGGACGGCTGGGCCCTGCCCGAGGACGCGTTCGACCATCGCGCCTCGATGATCACGAAAGCCGAGGTACGCGCGGTCGCGCTGCCCCACCTCCGCCCCGCACCGGGCACGCTGGTCTGGGACATCGGCGCCGGATCGGGCTCGGTCGCGGTCGAGTGCGCCCGGTTCGGCGCGGCGGTCGTCGCCGTCGACCGCGACCCGGCCGCGGCCGACCTGGCCCGCGCCAACGCCGCCCGACACGGCGTCCACGTGCGGGTGCTGACCGGCGCGGCGCCGGCGGCACTCGCCGACCTGCCCGAGCCCGACTCCGTGTTCGTCGGGGGCGGCGGCGCCGACGTGCTCGCGGCGGTGCTCGCGCGCCGCCCGGCGACCGTGGTGGCCGCGTTCGCCGCGCTGGAACCGGTCGGCCCGGCCGCCGACGCGCTCACCGCCGCGGGTTACGCCGCCGGCGGCGTCCAGGTGCAGGCCAACCGCCTGGCGCAGATCGCCGGCCGGCATCGCCTGGCCGCGACCAACCCGGTCACGCTGGTCTGGGGCAGCCGATGATCGGCGTGGTGGCGCCGACGGTCGCCGGTCGCCGGCTGGCCGCGCGGCTCGCCCAGGCCTGGCCCGACGAGGTCCGCACCCACGACGGTGCGGTCCGCGCGCAGTTGGCGGCGGCCTGGGCCGACGGCGGCGTCGTGGTCTGCTTCCTGGCCACCGGCGCCACGGTCCGGCTGATCGCGCCGCTGCTGACCGACAAGCACACCGACCCGGGCGTCGTCTGCGTCGACGAGGCCGGCCGCTTCGCGGTAGCCCTGACCGGCGGCCACGACGGCGGCGCCAACGAGGCGGCACACCGGATCGGAGCCCTGATCGGCGCCGAGCCGGTCATCACCACCGCCACCGACAGCGTCGGCTTCCCGCCGCTGGACGGCTTCGGCGCCGACCTCGGCTTCCGCCTCGCAGACCCCAACCCGGTCGCCCGGGTGACCCGGGCCCTGCTGGACGGCGCGGGCGCGACCGTGGTCGCCGACGCGACCTGGCCGCTGCCACCACTGCCGGCGGGAGACGATGCCGCGCTGCCGGCGGCCGGCGACCGCGCGTCGGTCCGGCTGACCGTCTCCGACCTGCGCGAGGTCACCGGTGATCTGGTTTACCGGCCGCCCTCGTTGGTGGTCGGGGTCGGCGCGAGTCGGGGCGTGACCGCCGAGGCGGTTGCCGCCGTGGTGGATGCCGCCCTGGCGGCCGGCGGGCTCGACCCGAGCGCGGTGCGGGCACTGGCCACAGTGGACGCCAAAGCCGACGAGGCCGGCATCCTCGAGTTCGCGGCCGAGCGGGGCTGGGCGGTGCTCACCTTCCCGGCGGCGGAACTCGCGGTCGAGGACGTGCCGACGCCGTCGGAGGTGGTGCGGGCCGCCGTCGGCACGCCGAGCGTGGCCGAGGCCGCCGCGGTACGGGCCGCCCGCGACGCCGGCCGGGGCGCCGCGCTGGTGGTGCCCAAGCAGGTCACGCCGACCGCGACCGCCGCTGTCGCACGGCTCGTGCCGCGCGGAAGGTTGACCATCGTCGGGATCGGGCCGGGCGCCGAGGACCTGCGGACGCCGCGGGCCACCGCCGCCCTGCGGCGGGCGTCGGTCGTGGTCGGCCTCGACCAGTACGTCGACCAGGTGCGCCACCTGCTCTCCCCCGGGGCCCGGATCGTCGCGTCGGTGCTGGGCGAGGAGTCCAAGCGGGCCCGCGAGGCCGTCGAACTGGCCACCGCCGGGCACGCGGTCGCGCTGATCGGTTCCGGGGACGCCGGGCTGTACGCGATGGCGTCGCCGGCGCTCGAACTGGCCGGCGCCGACGTCGACGTCGAGGCCGTGCCGGGAGTGACGGCGGCCCTCGCGGCGAGTGCGCTGCTGGGCGCGCCGCTCGGCCACGACCACGCCTATGTCTCGCTGTCGGACCTGCACACACCCTGGCCGGTGATCGTCGACCGGCTCCGCGCGGTGGCCGCCGCAGACCTGGTCGCCTGCCTCTACAACCCGCGCAGCCGGACCCGGGTCGCCCAGTTCGCCGACGCCCTCGCGATCCTCCGCGAGCACCGGCTGCCGCAAACGCCGGTAGGGGTCGTCCGCGACGCGTCCCGCCCTGGCCAGCGCGTGTGCCTGACCACCCTCGCCGCGCTGACCGCCGACCCATCCATCGTGGACATGCGGTCGGTGGTGCTGGTGGGTTCCAGCCGGACCCGGCTGGTGGCCGGGCGGATGGTCACACCACGGGAGTACGCGTGGCTGTCGTGAAGCGCGCCGTGCACCCGATCGAGGCCGAGTCCTACCGGATCCTGCGCGCCGAGGCCGACACCACCGGGCTGCCGCGGCACACCCGCGACGTGGTTGAGCGCATCATCCACACCACGGCGGACCCCGGCTGGCGAGACGACCTGGTCACCGACGAGGGAGCGTTGGTGGCCGGTGCGGCCGCGCTGGCCGGCGGTGCGGCGCTGGTCACCGACGTCACGATGGTCGCGGCGGGTGTCACCGCGTACCCGGCCACCTGCCTGGTCGCGGCCCCCGAAGCGGCCGATCTGGCCCGCACGGCCGGGCCGACCGATCCTGCCGACCCGACCCGGGAGACCGGCCTGACCCGCTCGGCCGCCGGCATCAGGCTCGCGGCGGGCAGGCACCCGGACGGCGCCGTCTGGGTGATCGGCAACGCGCCGACCGCGCTGGCCGAACTGATCCGGCTGGCCGAGGCCGGCACGGTGCGACCGGCCCTGGTGATCGGCCTGCCGGTCGGTTATGTCGGCGCCGCCGAATCGAAGGCGGCGCTGCGCCGCACCGCCCTTCCGCAACTGTCCAACCGCTCGGCCCGCGGCGGCGCCGCGGTCGCCGCCGCCGCCGTGAACGCTCTGCTCTACGGAGACCCGCTCGCATGACTCCCTTGCTCATCGCCGGCCACGGCACCTCCGACCCGCAGGGCGCCGACGAGTTCCGCCGCTTCGCGGCCCGGGTCGGGCGGACCCTCGACGTGCCGGTCGCAGGTGGCTTCATCGAACTCTCGCCGCCGCCGGTCAAGGACGCGGTCGCCGAGTTGGTCCGATCCGGCGCGCGACGGCTGGCCTGCGTACCCCTGATGCTGGTTGCCGCCGGCCATGCCAAGGGCGACATCCCCGCGTCGCTGGCCGCCGAACGGGCACGGCATCCCGGGCTGTCCTTCGCCTACGGCCGGCCGCTCGGTCCGCACCCGGGCGTCCTGGGTCTGCTGCGGGAACGACTGACCGGCACCGGCGTGGACCCGGACACCACCGTCCTGCTGGTGGGCCGCGGCTCCACCGACCCGGACGCCAACGCCGAGGTCGCCAAGGTCGCGCGACTGCTGGCCGAGACGACGCCGGTGGCCGGTGTCGAGTACGCGTTCGTCTCGCTCGCCCAACCCGGCGTGATGACGGGCCTGGACCGCTGCCGGGCCCTCGGGGCGCACCGGATCGTGGTGCTGCCCTACTTCCTCTTCACCGGTGTCCTCCCCCGCCGGGTCGAAGCGCAGGCACGCCAGTGGGCGCAGGACCACCGAGCCGACGTGCGCGCGGCCGAGGTGATCGGCGACTGCGACGGGCTGGCCGAGATCGTGGCCGAGCGCTACGCGGAGGCGCTGGCCGGCGACATCCGGGCCAACTGCGACACCTGCAAATACCGGGTGGCGCTGCCGTTCCACGAGCGCGCGGTCGGCGCGGCCCAACTGCCACACTCCCACCCGGCCGACCACCACCATCATTGACGGTGGCGGCCGGCGGGCGGGATCAGGCGCTGAAGACCCCCGCGCGGCGGATGTCGCGCTCCACGACGGCGCCGAGGCCGAGCCCCAGCGCGGCCCAGACGACCACCTGCGTGCCGAGTGAGGCGAGGCGGAAGTTCCACAGCACGAGCGGCGAGAAACCTTCCGGGATCTCCTCGATCGGCGGCAGCAGGATGTGCGCGACGACGATCACCGCCACGAACGCCCCGGCCGCGACGAGCGTGGCGTTCCAGGCGCCGAAGCGCGCGACCTGCGATCGTCCGATGTAGACAGCCAACGCCAGCGTCGCGAGTGCGATCACCACCATCAGGAAATACAAGGAGGTACGCCGGCCGATGGTGTCTTCCGAACCGGTCGCCGGCGGGTTGGCCGGGTATTTCAGGAACGGCACCAGCGCGACGGTGACGAAGCCGGCCAGCCCGACCAGGGCCGCGGTCGCCCGCGCGCCGAGCCGGCCGATCCGCCCGTATGCGGCCGCGAACACCATCGAGAAGATGCCGCCGAACGCGACGCCGTAGACCAGCGTCGCGGTCAGCAGCCCGAAGGTGCTCTGCACGGTGCGGCTGACGAGAGCCGGCTCGCCGGCCTCGGCATGCGCCGCCTCGAAAGCGATCGCCGCGTCGATCGGGCCTTCGCCGACCAGGTAGGCGAACCCGAACGCGAGCACGCCGGCCGCCAGCCCGACCAGCATGCCGCGGATCAGCAGAGAACGCGGTGACAGCATCAGTGGCAGGGGAAACCGAGCAGGTGGCGGCCGTCGTGCACGAACTCGTGCACGCCGCTGCCACCGACCAGGTGGAAGACCCCCTGCTCGCTGCCGACGAAGTAGAGCAGGCCGAGCGCCAGCACGGCACCGAACAGTAGCCAGGGCTGGAGCTGGCGCCATGGGAGGGCCACCGGCACGACGGCCGGGGTGGGTGTGGCGGAAGACGAAAGACTGGACACGAAACGAACCTCCTCGGGATCACGCGTCCCACAACGGGTTTCGGTGACGGCGGAGGGTCTGACTCCCACGCGCGAACGTGGTCACAGTGGCGCGACCGTGCCGGACTTCCACCGGCTTCCTACCATCGTCACTTCGTCCCGGACGCTACGGTCGCCCGCGCCGGGGTGTCAACCGCGGCGACGCCATGAGACGTCCTCGACACATTCCGGCAAGCGTCGCCCTGGCGGGTCGGGGATAACCGGGGCGCCGCAGACCGCGCCGGCGCGACGCAGGGTGGAGATCGCACAGACGAGAGGAACCACGATGACGTTGCGACAACACCCGATCGGAAGCCAGGGCCTGGTGGCCGGCGTCGAGGGGCTCGGCACTTTCGGCATGACCGCGGCCTACGGCACCCGCGACGACGCCGAAGCGGTGGCCACTGTGCACCGGGCGCTCGACCTGGGCGTGACCATGTTCGACACCGCCGACATGTACGGCGCCGGAGCGGCCGAGGAGCTGCTCGGGCGGGCGCTCGGGCAACGGCGCGGCGAAGCGGTCATCGCCACCAAGGTGGGCGGCGTGACGCTGGACGAGACCGGATCGATCGTCGGTCCCGCCAACGGTCGTCCCGATTACCTGCGCACCGCGGTCGACCGCTCGCTGCGCCGGCTCGGCGTCGACCACATCGACCTGCTCTACCTGCACCGGGTGGACCCGGCCGTCCCGGTGCGGGAGAGCTTCGGCGCGCTCGGGGAGCTGGTCGCGGCGGGCAAGGTCGGCTATCTGGGTATCAGCGAGGCCGCACCCACGAGCATCGCGAACGCGCACGCGACGGCGCCGCTGTCGGCGGTGCAGACCGAGTATTCGTTGTTCACCCGAGACGTCGAGAGCAACGGCGTGCTCGACACCGTGCGGGAGCTGGGCATCGGGTTCGTCGCCTACTCGCCGCTCGGCCGGGGCTTCCTGACCGGCGGTGTGCGCGACCTCGCCGACCTGCCCGACGGCGACTTCCGCAGGACCTGGCCCCGGCTCGCCGGCGACAATCTCGACCGCAACCTGGTCATCGTTGACCGCATCAGCGACATCGCGAAGCGGGAGAACCTCAGCCCGGCGCGCCTCGCACTAGCCTGGGTACTGGGACAGGGCGTCACCGCGATACCGGGCACCAAGCGCCGCGGCTACCTCGCGGAGAACGTGGCCGCCGCGCAGGTCGAGCTGAGCCCGGCGATCCGCGCGGAGCTCGACGCCGCGGCGCCCGTCGGTGCCGCGGTCGGCGCCCGCTACACCCCTGTGGCGATGGCCGCGATCGAGGAGTGAGACAGCTTGTGGCACGCGGCGAGCTAGGCGACTTTCTGCGCAGCCGCCGGGAGGCGCTCCGGCCGCCGGACGTGGGTATCCCTTCCGGCGGCCGGCGGCGCACTCCCGGTCTGCGCCGGGAAGAGGTCGCGCTGCTGGCCAACCTTTCCGTCGACTACTACGAGCGGCTCGAACAGTCCCGCGCCGACAAGCCTTCGCAGTCTCTGCTCGGCGCCCTGGCCCGCGCGCTGCGGCTGTCCGTCGACGAGCGGGACTACCTCTACCGGCTGGCGGGCTACTCGCCGCCGGCGGCCGGCGCGGTCGGCGGCTACGTCGACCCGGCCCTGATGTTCCTGTTGGACGCGCTCACCGACGTGCCGGCGCACGTCATCGACGACCTGACCACGATGCTCGCGCAGAACGCGCTGAGCCGCGCGCTGCTCGGGGCGTGGACCGACGGCGACGAGCGGTCCGGCAACGTGATCTGGCGCTGGTTCACCGACCCGGAGTCGCGCGCCCTCAACGCGCCCGAGGAGCACGAGTCGCTCGGTCGCGGTTATGCGGCCGACCTGCGCGCCACCGCGGCCCGGCGCGGCCCGGACCCAGACGTCGAGCGGCTGGTCGCGGACCTGCGGTCGGCGAGCCCGGAGTTCGCCGCCTACTGGAGCGACATGCAGGTGACACCCCTGCACAGCACCCGGAAGGTGATCGTCCACCCGCGCGCCGGAAACCTCGACGTGCAATGTGACTTCGTACGCAGCGAGAGCACCGGGCAGCGACTGGTGATCTTCCGGCCGCAGCCCGGCTCGCACACCGCGGACAGCTTCGAGTTCCTCCGTGCCCTGGGCGACCAATCGTTCGGCCGGCGCTATGCGGTCGACTGAGCGAGGCGGCGCGCCGAAGTCCACCGTGACCTTCGACGCGATGTCGACAGATTGGCGACCGGCCTCGCCGAGCGAATCGTCCGCTAGCGCGGAGAATTCACTCCGCTCATCGTGGACATTCGGGGCGAACGACACTGGTCAAGGGTTGAACCTGTCGACTTCCCCCTCGAACAAAGCAGGTCCGGCCTGGTAGCGTCCGGCCGACCGGGCCGCTCGAGGACGGAGGTCGACCGGTGACTGACAACCGGGTAAAGGGCCGTGTGAAGGGGTTGTTCGGTAGTGTCGCTCCCGACAACGGGCAGCCGCTGGTTGAGCCCAGCGATACCTTCACCGATCCCAACTCGCACCAGGCGCTCGCGGTGCTGACGCTGGCCCAGCGCACGGCCGACGAGCACGTCGCGGCCGCCCAGCGGCAGGCCGAGCGGATCGTGGCCGAGGCGCGTCAGGCCGCCGACCAGGTCGCCCGCGAAGCGCAGGGCTACTCCGACGAGATGCGCCGCCAGGCCGACAAGGTGCTGGCCGACGCGCGCGCCTCGGCCGAGCAGTCCGCCCGCGACGCGGCCGCGCACTCCGACGACATCCGCCGCGAGGCCGAGCGCGTCCTCAACGACGCCCAGGCCAACGCCGAGCAACTCGCCACCGAGTCCAACGACACGGCCGAGCGCCTGGTCGCCGACGCGCAGGCCAACGCCGAGCAGATCACCCAGGACGCCCAGGACGCGGCCGACGCGCTCGAGCAGGACGCGCAGCGCCGCTACGAAGAGGCGGTCGGTGGGCTGCAGGCCCAGCGCGAGGCGTTGCAGCAGGAGATCGAGGGTCTGCAGCAGTTCGACCGCGACTACCGCGCGCAACTCGTCGCGTTCATGCAGGGCCAACTCCGCGCGCTGGGCGTCGAGTCACAGAACGCGGGCACCGAGACCCAGGCGCTCAGCCACCTCGCGGCGGCCCGCGAAGGCTAGCGCCTGGCCGCCGCGCAGGTGATGCAGGTGCGGGTCGCCGGCAGCGCGGCCAGCCGTTCGGGGTCGATCGGCCGGCCACAGCGCTCACACCGGCCATAGCTGTCGTCGGCCACCCGCTCCAGCGCGCGGTCGATCGCCACGAGCCGGTCGCGGGCCCGCTGCAGCAGGGCGCCGGCCTGCGCCCGCTCGTAGGCGATCGTCTGGCCCTCGGGATCGTGCTCGTCGTCGGTGGCCGTGCCGGTCTGCGCGGTCACGATGCCCTCGACCACCTGGCCGAGGGTCTCGATCTGCGCGACCGTCTCGCGGCGCTCCGCGCGCAGCCGCTCCACCGTGCTGTCGGCCATCCGACAAGCCTACGGCAGCTCGGGCGGGGTCCAGCCGGCGTAACGGACCATCTGGCGGAGGCCGGCCCGGGGCGGGGTGAGCCGGATCACCGTGTTGCGCAGCGCCACCGCGACCGGGTTGCGCAACTGCTGGCCGAACCGGCCCATCTGGAAGGCGGCCCTGGCCACCGCCTGTGACCGCGGGCGGCGCCGGGCGTCGTAGGCGGCCAGCGCCGGGCCGAGATCGCCGGCCGGGTCGCAGACCGACGCCAGCACGACCGCGTCCTCCAGCGCCTGGTTGGCGCCCTGCCCGAGGTTGGGCGTCATCGCGTGCGCGGCGTCGCCGAGCAGCGCGACCCCGCCTTCCACGTAGGACGGCAGCGGGGTGGCCAGCCAGTAGATGTCGTCGCGCAGCACCGTGTCGCTGGCCGCCATCAGGGCCGGGACCGGGTCGTGCCAGTGGCCGAACCGCTCCTGCACGGCCGCCAGCTCGTCGTCGTGCCACGCGCCGGGCGGCGAGGTGACCGCGCCGAACCAGTAGGCCCGGCCGTCACCCAGCGGCACCATGCCGAACTCGGCGCCCTCACCCCAGGTGATGCCGACCAGCGGCGCGCCCGTCCAGGCCTCGGTGGTGACCCCGCGCCACGCGGTCGATCCGGCGTAGACCGGCCCCGGAACGCCGGGGAACAGCAGCCCCCGAACCGCGCTGTTGATGCCGTCGGCGGCCACCACCAGGTCGACCTCGCGACCGTCGACCCGCGGACGCGGGCCAGCGACGACCTCGCTGACCTCGGCATCGAGCACCAGCGTGCCGGGCGGGAGCGCGTCGGCGAGCACCCGGTGCAGGGTGGCCCGGTGGATGCCGAGCGCGCTCGTGCCCAGCGCCCGGGTCATCGCGGCACCGTCGACTCTGGTCAGCCACGTGCCGTCGGGGGTGCGCAGCCCGCCCGCGGCCTCGACCTGGCCCTGCGCCCGGACCGCGTCGCCGACGCCGAGCGCGTCGAGTGCCCGCAGACCGTTGGCCAGCAGCGTGAGCCCGGCGCCGACGGCCTCGATCCGGGGTGCCCGCTCCAGCACCGTCACGTGCCAGCCGCGCCGGCGGAGCCCGATCGCCGCGCTCAGCCCGCCGATTCCCGCACCCACCACGACCGCCGTCGCCATGACCCACCTTCTACATCTGTAGAATCTTCTACAGCCGTAGAATACACCTCGTGACCCGGTTGACCGACCTCGCCGACGCCGCGATCTCCGTGGTGGCCGGGCAGGGGATGCGCGGCCTCACCCACCGGGCGGTCGACGCGCGGGCGGCGCTGCCGGCCGGAACGACCTCGGCCTACTTCCGCACCCGCAAGGCCTTGATCGAGGCGCTCGTCCGCCGCCTCGCCGAGCTCGACAACGCCGATGTCGCCGCGGGTGCGTTGCCACCGGCGGGCACCCCCGACCCGGCCGGGTTCGCGGAGGCGGTCGCGGCTGTCCTCGACGGCTGGCTGACCACGGGCCGCGAACGCACCCTGGCCCGCTACGCCTGCCTGCTGGAGGCGACCCACCACCCGGAGCTGCGGACCATCCTGGAGTACGGCCGGACGTCGCGCGAGCAGGCCCGCGCGCTGATGGCCGCGGCCGGCGTGGCCGACCCCGCCCAGGCCGGCGACCACTTCGTGGCCTGTGTCGACGGTCTGCTCTTCGACCGGCTGGCCGGCGCGGGCGCGCTGACCGCCCCGCGGCCCGGCACGCCGGAGAACCGCGCCGACCTGGCCACCGCGGTGCGTCAGCTGCTGGCCGGGTTCACCTCGGCCAGCGCCACCCGCTCGATCTCGCGCAACGCCAGGCGCCGCCCGGCCAGCTCGGGATAGCGGGCCGGATAGTCGGCGCCGCCGAGGTCGTCGCGGAGCACCAGCCCGTGGCCGGCGAGCACGACCGCGAGCCGCCCGGGGTCGAAGCTGCTCAGCCAGCCGTAGCGGCGGGCACCGCGAGCCCGCTGCTCGATCACCCGCCGTGGCAGGTAGGTGAAGACCAGCCGGCTGCCCGGCGCCAGCGAGCCGACCCAGTCGAGCACGGCCGACACCGACGCCGCCGGCAGGTATTGCGCGACGGCCTCGAACAGCACCAGCGCCGGCGCGGCGGGGTCGAAGCCGGCCGCACCAAGCGCGTTGCCGGGTGGGCCGGCGTTGAGGTCGACCGGCAGGTAGCGCACGTTGGCCGGCGGGGTGCCGACCGCCCGGGACAGGGCCGCGCGCTTGCGCGCCTGGGTCGACGGCAGGTCGACCTCCCAGACCGGCACGGTGGCGAACTCGGCGAGTCGGTAGGGCCGGGTGTCGAGGCCTGCCCCGATGATCGCCACCTGCGCGGCGCTGTCGGCGACCGCCGACCGGGACCAGTCGTCGACCACCCGGGTCCGGCAGACGGCGGTGCCCCGCATCCCCGGCATGGCCAGCTCCGCCAGCCGGCCGAGCGCGACGCGGGCCGGCCGATGCTTGGCGACCAGGCCCGGCCAACCACTGAGCAACCGTCCCGAGATCGGGTCGTCGAGCAGCCGCTGCCGGGTGGGCACGTCGACCTCCAGCGCCCGCATCAGCGCCACGCCGACCGCTGTCGTCTCCACCCGCACCGACACCACGCAACGATGCCTATCACAGTGTGCGGGCCAGCTCGGTCCGCGAGCGGACACCGAGCCGGCTGAAGATGTTGCGCAGGTGGTGGTCGACGGTCCGGGTGGAGAGGAACAGCTGGGCCGCCACCTCCCGGTTGGTCGCGCCGCCGGCGACCAACTGGGCGATCCGCTGCTGCTGTGCGGTCAGCGTGAGACCAGCCGGCGTGGGCAGGTCGCAGGCCTCCCCCGCCGCCCGCAGCTCGGTGGTCGCCTGTGCGGCCCAGACCGGCATGTCGAGCAGCGCGAACCCCTCCGCGGCGCGGTGCAGGTGTGGCCGGGCGTCCCGGGGATGGCGGGCCCGGCGCAGCTCGCGGCCGAGCAACAGCTCGGTGCGGGCCCGCTCGAACTCGCCGCCGTCGGCCGGGTGCAGGAGCAACGCCTGCTCGAACTGTTCCAGCGCGTCCGCACTGCCGCGCGGTGCGAGCAGGGCGCGGCAGCGGGCCGCCAGCGCCCGCCGGGTCGGGTCGCCGGTCGCCGCGGCCCAGCGGTCGAACATGCCGGCCGCGGCCCGGGCGGCTCCCGGGTCGCCGGCCGCGGCCGCCGCCTCGACCAGGTAGGGCGCGGCGGTCATCTGGATCAGCACGGTGGCGTCGGCCATGGTGACCAGCCGGCGCAGCGCGTCGGCGGACCGGCCCGCGACCAGGTCGAGCACCGCGAGGGCCCACTGCACCAGGGCCCGTGGCCGGCTGGCGTGCGAGCCGGACCGCAGCTCGCGCATCCAGCGCATGCACTCCGGCGCGTCACCGCGCAGCGCACCGAGCAACGCGAGCAGGCCGACCAGGTTGCCGGCCGCCGCGTGCTGGCCGCAGGCCCGGGCCACCTCGAGGCCCTCCCGGGCGCTCGCCGCGGCGGCCTCGTAGGAGCCCAGCCAATAATCGACGAAGGTACGCAGTTCGAGCAGCCGCGGCAGCAGCGCGACCGCGCCGCTGGACCGGGCCAGCTCGGCCGCCCGTTCCAGCGTGCGGTGCGCGGCGGCGTCGTCGCCGAGCAGCAGCCCGGCGGTCGCCGCCGAGGTCAGCTCCTCGGGGTCGGACGTGGCCGCGTCGAGGACCGAGCGCAGCGCCGGCCGGGCCCGCTCGTGGTCGCCGCGGAGCACCGCCGCGAGCCCGGCGACCTGCGCCGAGCGCAGCGGGTCGAGATCGCCGCGGCGGCGCAGCACGGCGGCCCGGCGGAGCACGGCGGCATAGCGGCCGTGGTTGCCGTCGAGGCAGACCGCCTCGCCGGCCAGCACCAGCGCCCGCCAGGCGCGGTCGGGGAGGGTCGCGGTGAGCTCGTCGGCCGCGGCCAGCAACAGCTCGAACGCGGCGCAGGCGGTGCCGCCGCGCAGCGCGATCTCGCCGGCCAGCAGCGAGCCGGTGGCGCCCGAGCGGGCCAGCAGCCGGCGGGCCCGCACCGGGTCGCCGCCGAGCCAGGCGAACCGCGCCGCGGCCGCCCGGCGCGCGGAGGCCGGCCCGGCGTCAGGGGTCAGCTCCGCCGCCCGTTCCAGCGCGACCGAGCCCACCCGGCAGTCGACGACCGAGCCGACGGCGCGCTCGATCTCGGCGGCCAGCCGCGCGTCCGGCGGCGGGGTCGCGGCCGCCAGGTGCAGCAGCCGGCGCAGCCGGTGCGCGTCGCCGGTGAGCAGCCGGGCCAGCACCCGGTGGGCCCGCTGGCGCTCGGCCAGGGTGGCGTCGTCGCAGACCACCTCGCGGGCCGCCGGGTGGGTGAAACCGGCACCGCGCAGCAGGCCGCAGCGCTCGGCCGCGGCCAGCGCGCCGCCGCCCAGCCGGGCCAGCGCGGCCGGGTCCAGACCGTCGTCGAGGGCGAGCAGCAGCAGCGCCCGCCGGGTGGTCGGCGGCAAGGAGCGCAACCGGATCCGGTAGGCCCCGCGCAGAGCGCCGTCGGCCGGCAGCCCGGCCGGTGGCGGCTCGGCACCGCGGCGCTGGCCGGGCGTCAGCGATCGGGCCAGGTCGTGCAGCGCCGCCGGGTTGCCCCCGGCCAGGCCGACCAGCACCTCCGCGAGCTGCCCGCCGACGCCGTGGTCGGCGAGCACGTCGGTGGCCGTGGTCGGGTCGAGCGGGGCCAGCCGCAGCGTGGTGCCGTCGACCGGCGGGCCGCTGGTGCCGGCGAAGACCACCGCGATCCGGTGCTCGCCGGCCCGCCGGGCGAGGAACGCGAGCACCTCCAGCGACGGCGGGTCGACCCGCTCGGCGTCGTCGACCAGGCACAACACCGGCCGCTCCCGGCTGCGCGCGACCAGCGCGTCGAGGACCCGGGTGCACAGCCGCAGCCGCTGGTCGGCGGTGCGCGGGCGGCGGGCCGGCGGCGCGACGGGCAGCCGCTGCAGCGCCGCGTAGGGCAGGTCGCCCTCGCCCGGCAGCCCGAGCACCCGCATCCGGGTGAAGCCCGGCGCCTGCCGCACCGCGTGGGCGAGCAGCGCGCTGCGGCCGGAACCCGGGTCGCCCTCGATCAGCAGGACGCCGCCATGCCCGTGCGCCGCCCGCCGCAGCAGATGGCCGATAGCCGCCTGCTCCCGGGCGCGACCGCGCAGCACAGGAATCTGCACTGCCGGTGCAACAAGCATGTATCCAGTGTCACCTATCCGAAAGCTCCCCGCAACAAAGACGCCCGTCGATCGACGGGCGCCTCTGCCTGTATCTGGTGAACGCGGTGGGCTAGCTGCTCGGGCAGGTGTTGCGGTATTCGTCGATCGCGCTGCCGCTCGGGCCCGGGCAGAGGAACTGCTCGTAACGGGTGTCGTTGTCGACGAACCGCTTGAGCCAGGCCACCATCTGCCGGCCGGTCGGCGTGTTGACGGTCTGCGGGAAGAAGTGGCTGGCGTTGTTGAGCTCCAGGTAGGCCTTCTCCGCCGACGCCGGGATGCTGTTGTAGAACGGGATCGAGTGCGACGCCACCGGCGCGACCGTGTCGCTCTCGCCGCCGATGATCAGCGTCGGCACCTGCACCTCGGACCACGTCTTGTCGGTATTCCACGGCGCAAGCGGGATCGCGGCCTGCAGCGACGGCCGGTCGGAGGCCGCTTCGAGGGTGCCGCCGCCGCCCATCGAGTGTCCGGCGACGGCGAGCCGGGTACCGTCCACCCGGGACCGCACCGAACTGCTGTTGACCAGGTAGTCCAGCGCGGCTAGGAGCTGCTGGCCACGGCTGGCGGGCTGGTCGAACCGGCTGTTGGTCTCGATGCCGATGACCACGAAACCGTGCGACGCGAGTCGTGGGCCGAGCCAACTGATGCTCGACCACGCGGCGGTGTAGCCCGGCGAGATCGCGATGCCGCCGAACGTACCCTCGCTGGTGCTGGTCGGGTAATAGATGATCCCGCCGCCGAAGCCGGTGACCAGCGACGAGACGGAGACCTGGGACGTCGCGAACGGGCCGCGCGACGCGTCCAGGATCGAGGTGGTCGGAGCGGGGCCGCGCTCGTAGGGGTTGTCGGCGGCGAGGGCGTTCGGCACGCCCACGACGCCGACGGCGAGGCTGGCGACCGCCGCGGCGGCGGCGAGACGGATGGCTGTCTTCACGTGGGGGGCTCCTGGTCCGTCGGGGGACATCGACGCAGACCAGTGTTTGGCGCGGCCGGTCAGCCGCGCATCGGCGAAATCACCGGTGTCAGGTGGTGAGGCGCAGGATCCGGTCGTCACCCGGCGCGGGGTCGCCCCGGCCGTCGTGGTTGGAGGTGAGCACCCACATCGAGCCGTCGGGCGCCGTCGCGACGTGCCGGAGCCGGCCGTGCTCGCCGCGCAGCAGCGCCTGTGCGCCGCTGCCGTCGGTGTTGATCGTGTAGAGCCGCTCGCCGCGCAGGCAGGCCATCCACACCTTGCCGTCGCGGCCGACCGCGATGCCGCTCGGCGAGGCGTCGGCCGTTCTCCAGGTGGCGACCGGGTTGGTGAAGGCCGGGTTGGTCGAGGTGCCCTCGGCCTGCGGCCAGCCGTAGTTGTGGCCCGGCTCGATCCGGTTGAGCTCGTCGTAGGTGTTCTGGCCGAACTCCGAGGCGAACATCGCGCCGCTCGCGTCCCAGGCCAGCCCCTGCACGTTGCGGTGGCCGTAGCTGTAGACCGGGGTGGCGCCGAACGGGTTGCCGGGCGCCGGCGCACCGTCCGGCGTGAGCCTCAGGATCTTGCCGCCGAGGCTGGCGCGGTCCTGCGCCGCGTCGCGCTGCCCCGCGTCGCCGGTGCCGACGTAGAGCATCCCGTCGGGACCGAACGCGATCCGGCCGCCGTCGTGGTTGCCGGCCTTGGGAATGCCGGTGAAGATCGTCGACCGGGCGTCGGGCTGGTCGGGCCGGAACCGCGCGATCCGGTTGTCGTCGGCCGCCGTGTAGTAGACGTAGACCCAGTCGCCGGCCGGTGCGACGGCGATGCCGAGCAGGCCGCCCTCCCCCGACGGGCGCGCCTCGTCGACCACCGTCACCTGGCGCGCGGTGTTGCCCTGGACCGACAGGATCCGCTTGCTGTCGCGCTCGGTCACCAGGGCCGAGCCGTCGGGCCGGAACGCCAGCCCCCAGGGCGCCCGCAGGTCGGTCACCACGTCGCTCACACTGGCCCGCGCGTCGGGCGCCGACGGGACGGAGGGGTCGCTGAACCAGCCTCGCCAGGCCGCGGCGCCGCCGAACAGGGCGGCGACGAGGATGGCGACCGTCACGACGACCAGCGCGATCCGAGCGCGGCTCACCGTTCGAGAATAGCGCCGCGCGTACGGGGCACTCAGGAACCATGCTCTCCATCCGCTCCGAGGACTCCGTACTCAGCATCGGCTCGAAGGGTTCGATCCTCTCGATCGGTTCGATCGGGTCGATCGGCAGCATCGGTTCCGTCGGCTCGGCGTTCTCGGCCTTCTCGGTCGGCTCGTTCGCCAGCGCCTTCACCCTGCTGTCGGCCGCCTCCGCCTGCTCGATCATGTCGTGGGCGGCCTGGCGCCGAATCATGCGCTAGCAGGACCGTCCACTGCGGCCCGAGCCGGTTTCGCGAACGGCCGTTCTGGGCACATCCTTGCCCGACCCCGGCGCGCACCGGACGCCGCGGGCCGAGACGAAGGGTGTTTGATCATCATGGGTCTGATGTTCCGTAAGCGGAAGAAGATCGGCCCGATCATCCTGAACTTCACGGAGAACGGCTTCAGCTCCTGGAGCATCAAGATCGGTCGCTGGTCGTGGAACTCCCGGGCTCGCGCGCACCGCGTCGACCTGCCGGGGCCGCTGTCCTGGAAACAGGACAAGAGCTGACCCCTCCCCCCTCGCGGCGCCCTTCCCGGGAACACCGGAAGGGCGCCGCGAGTGCGTCCGGCCCTTAGTAGATTGTCCGATATGACCAAGGCGGCCTGGTTCCGTGTGCTGGGAGCGGTCGTCCTGCTGGTCGCGCTCTACTACGTGGTGCCGGTCAACGCGTCCACCCACGACTGGCGGCTAGCACTGCGGATCACCGCGGCCGTGGTGTTCGTCGGCGGCGCCGTCGCGCTGGTGATCTGGCAGATCCGCCGCCGCTTGAGGAGCGACGTGCTGCCGCTGGAAGGACTCGCCGTGGCCCTCGTCGCGGGCGCGATCGCGTTCGCGCTGGCCGACTACGTGCTCGCGGTCTCGGCCCACGACCAGTTCGTCGGGATGGACACCCGCACCGACGCCCTCTACTTCGCCCTGTCGACCCTGTTCACCGTCGGGTTCGGCGACATCCACGCGTCCGGCCAGGGTGCCCGGGTGCTGGTCATCTTCCAGATGGTCTTCAACATCGGGGTGCTCGCCACCGGAGCGTCGCTGCTGGTCAACCAGGCGACCGCCCGCGTGCGGAAAAGCCGGCGGGACAAGCCCTAGGCGGCGGTGATCACCACGTCGCCGCCGAGGCGGCCGGCCGGTGGGTCGCGGGTGACCTGGCCGGCGGACAGCAGGGTGGTGAGCACTCGGTTGGCGTCGGCCGCGCGGTAGACGGTGTCGGTCACGGTGAACCGGCGCAGGTCGGTCACCGTCGCCGGCCCGACCTCGGCCAGGTGGGCGAGGATCTCGCGGCGCAGCGGGCCGGGGTGGGGGCGCTCGGAGATGTCGAGCAGGTGCCCCTCCGGGTCGTGCGGGTCGCGGTAGCGGACGCCGGCGTATTCGTCGACCGCCCACATCGCGTCTTTGAACGTGTCGAGGCTCTTGCCGGCGGCGGTGGCGAACGCGACCAGCCGGGCGGTGCCGTCACGGGCGACGAGTTCGACGTCGGCGACGAGGGGGAAGCCGGCCGTGCCGAGCATCGTCCGGTGGTCAGCGGCACCGGCCGCGAGCACCAGCAGGAGTTCGCCGGGCTTGCCCTTGGCGACGGCGGCGAGGGTGCCGGCCGACGGTGGCGGGCCGGTCGCGGCGTCGAGGAACGCGAACAGCGGCGCGCCGGCCGCCGAGGCCGCGGAGAGCACGGCCGGCAGCGTGTCGACGCCGCCCTCGACGGCGTGGATGTCCAACCCGGACGGACGGTCGAGCTCCTGGTAGACCGCGTCGAGGGCGGCCCGGTCGGGCGCCGGCGAGACGACCGGCGCGGTCAGTCGTCGCCCCCGCAGCAGGTCGGTGAACTCGTCGAAGACGCGCAGGGCGGCCTCGGCCAGCCCGGCCGGTGGGCCGCTGTAGGCCTGCGCGAAGGTGGCCCGCTTGGAGCGGTGCAGCGCGGCGGGCCCCCAGGCGTCGAGTTGCCGCACCAGGATCTCGCGTACGACGTCGTCGACCGGCCCGCTCATGCCATCTTTCTAGCGGAAAAGCCGTTACGCGGGAACGGAGATGCCGACACCGCCTCGCGTCTGGCCTCCGTAGCGGGCCTTTTCCGCCGCCAGGTCGAGCCGGCCGATCCGGCGCCGGGCCTCGAGGGCGGCGTCGTCGAGCCGGTCGGCCGGGATCAGCCAGACGATCTCGAACTCGAGCCCGTCGGGGTCCTTGCCGTAGAGCGACTTGGTGCTGCCGTGGTCACTGGTGCCGACCAGCGCGCCCGCGGCGGCGAGCCGCTCGGCGGTGGCGGACAACTCGTCGAGCGTGTCGACCTCCCACGCGAGGTGGTAGAGGCCGGCGGTGGCCCGGCCGGCCGTCGACGGGCCGGCGCCGGGCACCTCGAAGAGGCCCAGGTCGTGGTCGTTGGTCGAGTCGGGCGCCTGCAGGAACGCGGCGCCGCTGAAGCCCTCGGGCGTCATCGCGACCTGCCGGAAGCCCAGCACGTCGTGGTAGAAGGCGACGCTGCGGGCGAGGTCGCTGACGAAGAGGACCGCGTGGTTCAGACGGTGGATGCCCATGCCCCAACAGTAGCGCTAATTGGTTGAGAGTTCAACTATGCGAGTATGATGCCGCTCATGACCCGATGGCTCGACGACGAGGAGCAGGCCACCTGGCGTGCGTTCCTCGGCGCCACCCGGGCGCTGATGGACACCCTCGACCGCGAGTTGCAGCACGAGGCCGGGATGCCACACGCCTACTACGAGATCCTGGTCCGCCTCTCCGAGGCACCCGACCACCAGATGCGGATGAGCGAGTTGGCCGACGCGTGCGGCTCGTCGCGCAGCCGCCTGTCCCACGCGGTCGCCCGGCTGGAGGAGTCCGGCTGGGTGCGCCGCCAGGACTGCCCGACCGACCGCCGCGGCCAGGTCGCGGTGCTCACCAACGAGGGCTACCGCCGGCTCGAGGAGGCGGCCCCCGGGCACGTCGAGGGCGTACGCCGGCATCTGTTCGATCCACTCAGCGCCGCGCAGGTCGGCGAGCTGAAGCGGATCAGCGACGCGATCCTGGGGGAGATCAAGGAAAGCCGATAGACATATCGGGCGTACGCCATCCGCACGAACGGACGACTTCGGAGCGCGGCGGCCCAGGTCACGTCGTGTCCGGTCAATATCTCCGCCAACTGGCTCTTGTACAGAACGTCGCCGGGCAAGCACGATGAGGCGATGTCCATCGGCCTCGGTGACCTCACCACGCGGGCACAGGACCGGATCCACGCCGGTGACCTGGCCGGCGCGGAAGAGCTGCTCGGCGCGGCGCTGGCCACGGCCGACCCCTCGCCGGCCACCGCCACCGACGAGCTCGCCCTGGCCGCCGCGCTGCAGGGCAAGGTGCTGCTCGCCCTGGGCGAGGCGCACGCGGCGCGGGGCTGGGCCTCCTACGCCTACTCGGCGACCACCCGGCTCTACGGTGCGCACGACCCGCGCACCACCGACACCGCCACCACGCTCGCCGCCGTGCTGCACCGGGTCGGCGCACACGAGCGGGCGGCCCGGCTCTACCACGACGTGATCCTCGAGCTGTCCGCGGCCGAGGGCCCCGAGTCGGCCCGGGTGCTGGCCGCACACGCCGACCTGGCCACCGTCGAATACGCCCGGGGTGACTGCGCCACCGCCCGCACCCGGCTGGAAGACGCCTGGGAGCTGCACCGCGAGGTCTACGGCGACGGCCACCCGGCCGGCATCCGGATGCTGGCCAAGCTCGGCGCGATGGAGCGCGACTGCGGCCGCACCGCCGACTCGCACGCCCACTTCGCGCTGGCCCAGGAGCTGGGCCGCACGCACCTGCCGGCCGACCACCCGCTGCTGGCCCAGGTCGCAGCGCTGTCCCGGGCGGCGGCCAACCCCGACCATGTCTGCGCGGTCGAAGACAGCGTGCGGCTGGCCAGCGACTCGGGCCCGCCGCCGCCGCGGGCCCCCAGCGCGCCGGCCGGTTATGCCCGCCCGTTCTCGCCGGTGCCCGAGCACGTCGCGCCCGTCGACCCCGAGCCGGTCGCGCCGCCGCCGGTCGCGCCGGTGCCGGTCGCCCCGCCGCCGGTCGCGCCGCGCCCGGTCACCCCGACGCTGCGCGACGGCTTCGACAGCGGCTCGGCGCTCGACGACGGCCCAGGAACACCGCGGCACGCCGCCGCCGACCACCCGCCCGACCTCTTCGCGCCCGGCGCCGACCTGCGCGACGCCTACGCCACCGAGGTCTACCCGCCCGAGGCCGAGCAGCCCGAGGAGGGCTGGTCACCGCCGGCGCAGCGGACGGCGCCCGAGCGCCCGCTGTGGCCGGCCGACGAGGCGCCGGCCTGGTCCGACCGGGAATCCCGCGACACCTGGCGTACGCCCGACCCGGAGCAGCAGGCCGCCTGGGCCACCGCCGCGACGGGCTGGGAGTCGGCCATCGCCGAGCCCGCACACACCGGCGACGCCGCCTGGGACCGGCCGGCCGAGCGCACCGCGCCGGAGTTTGAGCCGGAGCCGGGGCCGGCCGCCGCCGACGAGCGGTGGCGGCGCGGGTCCGATGCCACCTGGGACCGCACGACCAGCGAGTCGTGGGAAGGCGACGAGTGGGCCGACGAGGCGTGGTCCGGCCGGGCCGGCGACGACGAGCGCTGGGCCGCCCCCGGCACCGAGCCGTCCGACGAGGGCTGGGAACGCGACGCGTGGGGCACCGAGCCGCCCGCCGCCGCGCTCCCGGGCGGTGCCGAGGTGGCCCCGCCGCCGGCCGCCTACCCGCGAGAGATCGAGTCCGGTGCCGGGCCCGAGCGGCGGGTCGCGCCGCTGCCGGTCCCCTACACGCCGCCCCGGCGGAAGCGCCGGGTGGCCCCGCTGGTGATCGCCGGCCTGCTGGTCGTGGTGCTCGGCGCGGCCGCGGTGATCGCCGGCTTCATGCTGATCGACCCGGGCACACCGGTAGCCCGGCGCACCACGACGCCGACCGCAGGCCCGAGCCTCACGCCGCCGCCCACGTCGTCGGCCCCGCTGACTCCGCCGGCCGTCCGGCCCGGCACGCCGCCCGGCCGGGTCTCCCTCGACGACGGCACCGAACAGGTCACCCTCCGCTGGACCTATCCGGCCGGCGCCGGCGGCCCGGTGGTGGTCTCGGCCGGCCCGACCGGCCAGCGGCCGCGCCCGATCGAGGAGCTGCCCGCGGGCACCGACAACTACGTCGTCTACGGCCTCGGCACCACCGGCGACTACTGCTTCGTGGTCGGCGTGGTGTATTCCGGCGGCGTCGTCGGCAACGCCAAGCCGGTCTGCACCGACCGCGGCTGAACCGCCGCCGGGCCCTCGACCGCTGGCTCTGCGGCCGCGCCCGGGGCGGCCGGCTCGCGCGCGGGCTCGGGCTCGACCGGGGCGGCCGGCTCCCGCGGCGGCTCGGCCGGCTCGCGGGGCGGCTCGGGCTCGACCGGGGCGGCCGGCTCCCGCGGCGGCTCGGCCGGCTCGCGCGGCGGCTCGGGCTCGAGCGGTGGTGCCGGTTCGAGCATCGGCTCGGCCGCCGGGAGCCGGACGGCGACCCGCAGGCCCGGCTCCGCGTCGCCGAGCGCGACCGTGCCGCCGTGCCGCGCCACCAGTTCCCGCACGATCGACAGGCCCAGGCCGGCGCCACCGGCGTCGCGGGCCCGGGCGTCGTCGAGGCGGGTGAACCGGTCGAACACCCGGTCACGGTCGGCCTCGGGCACGCCCGGCCCGTCGTCGGTCACGGTGATCTCCACCCAGCCGCGGGACACGGCCGTCGCGGTCAACTCGACCCGGCTCTGTGCGTGCCGCACCGCGTTGTCGAGCAGGTTGGCCACCACCCGGTCGAGCGCCGACTCGTCGCCCACCGTCCAGAGGGCGGCCTCGCTCGGCCGGAGCACGACCGTGGCCGGGTAGCGGGAGGCAACCGCCGCGAGCAGCGCGCCGACGTCGACCGGCCCGGTCACCGGGTCGGGGCGCCCGGCCATGTCGTCGGCGCGGGCCAGCAGCAGCAGGTCGTCGACCAACCGGCCGAGCCGCCCGACGTCGGCCAGCAGGTCGTCGGTGTCGGGCGGGTCGCCGATCCGCTGTGCGACCTCGAGTTGGGTGCGCAGGTTGGCCAGCGGCGAGCGCAACTCGTGTGCCGCGTCGGCGATGAACGCCCGCTGCCGCGCCCGCGCGCCTTCCAGCCGGGTCAGCATGCCGTTGAGGGTGACCGCCAGCCGGTGGATCTCGTCGCGGGACTCGGGCAGCGGCAGCCGGCCGGCCCCGGCCGTGGCGTCGATCGCCTCGGCGCCGGCCCGCAGCGTCTCCACCGGGCGCAGGGTCGCGCCGATCACCCGCCAGGCGATCGCCGCGAGCAGGAGCACCAGCAACGGGTAGGCGATCAGCAGCGACTCCTTGAGCAGGTTGACGCTGCGGACCAGGTCGTTGAGCGACTTGGCGACCAGCACCGTGCGGGGCTGGTCGACGGTGCCGGCCGGGACCGCGACCACCTGCACCGGGCCGTTGACGCCGATCCGGTCGCCCGGGACGTAGACGGTGGACGACTTCGTGGCGCCGGCCGCCGGCCGCTCGTCGGGGTAGAGGAACGGCACCAGCCGGTCGGCCTCAAGCGACGCGGCGACCACCCGGCCCTGGCCGTCGATCACCTGGGCGCGTACGTCGTCGCCGGAGACCGGGAGCGGGTCGGGCAGCGAGTCGTTGGCGATCAGGTCGGCCATCCCGGACGCGATGGTGGCGGCGTCTTCCTCGGCGCCGCGGTGCAGCGTGCTTCCGAGCACCGAGACCAGCAGGATGCCGCCCACCAGCAGCCCGCCGACGAGGCCGGTGACGCCGACGACCATCAGCCGGGCCCGCAGGCTCAGCCGGCGCCAGAACCGGGCCGGGTTCACGAGGCCAGCCGGTAGCCGGCGCCGCGGACCGTCTCCAGCCGCTCGCGACCGATCTTGCGGCGCAGGTAGCCGACGTAGACCTCGACCGCGTTGGGCGCCGTGTCGAGGCTCGCGTCCCAGACGTGGTCGAGCAACTCGGTCTTGGAGACCACCTCGCCGGTGCGCCGCATCAGGTATTCGAGCAGCGCGAACTCGCGGGCGGTGAGCCCGATCGGGGCCCCGCCCCGGGTCACCGTGCGCTGCGCGGGGTCGAGGCACAGGTCGCCGGCCTCCAGCACCGCCGGGCGCGCCGGCGCGCCCCGGCGCAGCAGCGCGCGCAGCCGGGCGAGCAGCACGACGTACGAGAAAGGCTTGGTCAGGTAGTCGTCGGCACCGCAGTCGAGCCCGTCGGCCTGGTCGTATTCGCCGTCTTTGGCCGACAGCATCAGCACCGGGAGCCAGCGGTCCTCGGCCCGCAGGGCCCGGACCACCCGGTAGCCCGACAGGCCGGGCAGCATCACATCGAGGATCATGGCGTCGTATTCGCCGTGCCGGGCCAACTCGAGCCCGGTGGGGCCGTCGCCGGCGACGTCGACCGCGAAGCCCTCCGCCTGCAGCCCACGCTGCAACGCCGACGCGAGCCGCGCCTCGTCTTCGACCACCAGCAACCGCACCAGCAAAGCGTGCCATCCCGGGGCCACCGCTTCCCAGCACTCTCAGCCGGGTCACAGCGTCAACCCGGCATCATCTTCCGCAGGAGGTAACCACCCATGTCTGTTCTGACCAAACGTCCGGTGCTGCGCTGGCTGGTGCCCGCGGCCGCCGCGGTCGCGGTGATCGGTGGCGGCGCCGCGGTGGCCACCGTCGCCGGCGCGGCCGACCCGACGCTCCCCGACCGTTCGGCCGCCCAACTCCTGGTCGACCTGCAGACCGCGCGCCTCGACGGCATCTCCGGCACCGTCGTGCAGCGCGCCGACCTGGGGCTGCCGCCGATCCTCAACATGGCCGGCATGCTCGGCGACGACAACCTGGTGTCGCTGGTCAGCGGCCAGCACACCCTGCGGGTCTGGTACGCCGGGCCCGACAAGGCCCGGATCTCGCTGGTCGGCACCAACGCGCAGACCGACCTGATCCGCAACGGCACCGACGCCTGGGTCTGGAGCAGCAAGGCCAAGCAGGCCACCCACGCGACGGTGAAGGAAGGCAGCGGCGACCACGGGGCGCCGCCCGCCGGCTTCCCCGCCACCCCGCAGGAGGCGGCCGACCTGGCGCTCAAGGCGATCGACCCGAGCACCCAGGTCAGCGTCGGGCGCTCGACCAAGATCGCCGGGCGCGACGCCTACGAGCTCAACCTGACCCCTCGTGACCACGAGTCGCTGGTCGGGCAGATCTCCGTCGCGATCGACGCGACCGAGCACGTGCCGCTGCGGTTCCGGGTCTACCCGACCGCCTCCGACAAGCCGGCGTTCGAGGCCGCGTTCACGATGGTCAGCTTCGCCCGGCCCGACGACGCGCAGTTCGCCTTCAACCCGCCGGCCGGCACCAAGGTCACCGAGGGCAACCAGATGCTGAAGGATCTGGAGAAGTCACAGCCCGAGAGGGCGGGCAAGCCGCCGGTCAGCGCCGAGCCGACGATCATCGGGAAGGGCTGGACCACCGTCGTGATGGCCAAGCTCGACCAGGGCACCGACAAGGCGCCGGCCGAGATCAGTGGGCTGCTCGGCTCGCTGCCCGAGGTCAGTGGCGGGTGGGGCAGCGGTCACCTGTTCAGCAGCCGGCTCGTGACCGGGCTGCTGACCGACGACGGCCGCGTGTTCATCGGCGCGGTCAGCCCGGAGAAGCTCTACGAGATCGCGGCCAGCCACCGCTGACCCGATCCGGCCGAGCGCCCGGTCCCTCGCGGACCGGGCGCTCCGCCGTCCGCGCGCACTACAGTTGCCGTGTGGGAATGGTGCATACCGTCGGGATCGTCCTGCATCCGCAGCGCGACTCGGCCCCGGCGATGGAAACGATCCTCCAGTGGGCCGGCAGCCACGGCGCCTCGGTGCTGGGGCTGGCCGACGACATCGCCCGGATCGACTGCAACGCGATCCCGGTCGACCCCGAGACCCTGGCCGACAAGGCCAACATCCTGGTCAGTCTCGGCGGCGACGGCACCATGCTGCGCAGCATGCGGCTGGCCGCCTACACCAAGACTCCCGTGCTCGGGGTCAACATGGGCAAGCTGGGCTACCTCGCCGAGATCGACGTCGAAGACCTGCCCTGGGCGCTCTCCTCGATCGACGGCAGGAAATACACCCTCGAGGAGCGGCTAGCGGTCCACACCACGCTGCCGGACGGTCGGGACGTCACGGCTTTCAACGACATCGCGCTCGTACGGGTGCCCGGCGACGGCTCCGCCGCCATCGGCGTCGGCATCCTCGGCGTCCCGTTCGTCCGGTACGCCGCCGACGCGGTGATCGTGGCGACCCCGACCGGATCGACGGCGTACGCGTTCTCGGCCGGCGGTCCGATCGTCTCCCCCAACCTCGAGGGCGTGCTGGTCGTGCCGTCGTCGCCGCACTCGTCCTACAACCGGGCGCTGATGCTCTCCGTCGACGAGACGCTCAGCCTCGACGTGCTCGAACGCAGCGGCCGGCTGGCGGTCGAGGTCGACGGCGGCGTCGCCACCTACGTCGGCCCGGGCGACAAGCTGGAGATCAACGCGGTGCCCGGCGCGGCCCGGGTGATCCGCCTCGGGCACACCACGTTCTCCGAGCGCGCCCGCCGCAAGCTCCGGGTGACCGGCAGCGCCGAGGTCGACTGACGCCGACCCCGGCGCTGGGCTTCAACTGGCCGTGCAGGTCGGCGCCGGCGCCGTGTTGCTGCTCGTCGACGAACCGAGGAAGCCGAACGTCGCGCTGGCCCCGGCACCGAGGGTGCCGTTGTAGCTGACGTTGCGGGCCGTCACCGTGCTGCCCGAGGTGGTCAGCGTGGTGTTCCAGGACTGGGTGATCTGCTGGCCGTTGGCCCAGGTCCAGCCGACCGACCAGCCGCTGACCGGGGCGCTGCCGGCGGTGACGGTGACCTCGGCCTGGAAGCCGCCCGGCCATTGGCCGATCACCTTGTAGGCGGCGGTGCAGCCGCGGGCCGGCGGCTGGGTCGTGGGCTGCGCGGTCGGCGACTGGGTCGGCCCGACGGTCGGCGACCCGGTCGGGCCGCTGCCGAACACGGTCGCCTCGCGCGAGGTCGACCGGATGCCGTTGGCACCGTCGATGATCCGCTGTCCCCAACTCGTCGGCCTAGTTGGGTCGAAGCTCGTCACCATGTCGAGATACTCGACGCCGCCGCCGTTGCCGCTCCACGACCAGCCGAGATAGCCGATCCGGTTGGCCTGCGCGTACGACATGATGGTGTCCTCGTCGGGGTTGCCGTCCGAGTGGTTGAAGCCGAACTCGCCGACCACGATCGGCAGCCCGGCGGTGCGGAACCGGCCGAGATAGTCGGTGATCTCGGCGGCGGTGTCGAAGACGCCATACATGTGGATGCTGAAGACCGTGTTGCGGTCGGGGTCGGCGGCGAACACGGCGGCGGCGTTGTCGCGCATCTCGAAGCGCCAGTCCTGGCCCCAGTTGGGCGCGTCGACCATCAGCGTGTGGTCGAAGCCGGCGTCGCGCATCCGCTGGATCGCGGCGGTCGTCGCCTGCGTCCAGGTTGGACTGACGGCGTTGTTGCCGATCGGCTCGTTGCCGAGGTTGATGATGACGTAGCGCTCCTGGCCGGCCAGCGCCGCGCGCAGGCTGATCCAGTAGTCGACCGCCGCGGCCAGGGTGACCGCGCCGCTCTGTTCGCCGTACCCGGTGGTGTCGTGGTTCTCCAGCACGCAGATCAGCCGGTTCTGCCGGCACAGGCTGATCACATTGGACACGTCGCCGGCGCTGTTCGCCGGCCAGCGGCCGCCGCTGAGCACGACCCGCACGGTGTTGGCCCCGGTCGCCTTGATGTCGGCGAACGCCCGGGTCTGGCTCGGGTACCAGGTGTGCGCATGGCTGATGCCACGCATGACGAACTCGGTGCCGTTGGCGTCGTAGAGGCGGCCGTTGGCGACGGTGAACCCGGCGGCCGCGCGGGCCGGGGAGCCGATGGTGAGGATGAACAGGGCCGCGAGCGCGGCGGCGGACAGCGCCGTCACGGCGGCGAGGAGTCGGGGTCGCATGTGGAGCCTGCCTTCACAAGGGAGACGTGACAAGGGCTGGCAGCTTGCCCACAGCTGCCGCCCGGCTCCCTGGGGCGTCGACTCACAGTAGGGCCGCTGGCACGGAGCGGTCAATCGGTCGGCACGGCCACCGCGGCGAGCAGCAGGCCGGGCGCCGCGAGCCAGCGGCCGGCGAACTCGGTGCGCACCGTGTCGCCGATCGGCGCGCGCTGCACCAGCACCCGCGCGGTGAACGTGCCGTCCGGAGCCAGCCCCACCCGCGCCTCCTCGAAGCCCAGCCAGCGACCGGTCAGCGGGTACCAGGCCTTGTAGAGCGCCTCCTTGGCGCAGAAGAGCAGCCGGTCCCAGCACAGCCCGTCCGTCGGCAGCGCGGCCCGCTCCCCGCGGTCGGCGACCAGATCGAGCACGCCGGCCGGCAGCGGCTCGTCGGGCTCCGCGTCGATGCCGAGCCCGGCCAGGTCGGTCGCGCGGGCCACGGCCGCGGCGCGGTAGCCGGCGCAGTGCGTCATGCTGCCGCGCACGCCCGGCGGCCAGGCCGGCGCGCCGCCCGGGCCGGGCAGCAGCGGGCCGGCCGCGACACCCAACGACCGCAGCGCCTCCCGGGCGCACAGCCGCACGGTCGCGAACTCCTGCCGGCGGCTGGCCACCGCGGCCGCCACGATCTGCGCCTCCGCCGGGAACAGCGGTGCCGGGTCGCTGTCGTCGCGGCGGTCGACGGAGACGACGGCGGGCGGCAGGATCGCCGCGATCAGCGGGGGCACGCGGGCGAGGATATCGGCCCGGCCGACGGTTGGGGCCGCGAAAGCAGGGTATGCGGGCCGAAAGCGGACATTCTCGAGGAGGAGAAACATGGTCGCCGTGGGCTACTCCCTGCTGTGCGAGCAGTCGGGGCCGAAGGATCTGGTCGACTACGCGATCCGGGCCGAGGAGGTCGGGTTCGACCAGATCACCATCTCCGACCACTACTACCCGTGGCTCGACGCGCAGGGACATTCGCCGTACGCCTGGGCGGTGCTCGGCGCGGTGGCCCACGCGACCTCGCGGGCCGACCTGATGACCTACATCACCTGCCCGACCCGGCGATATCACCCGGCCGTGGTGGCGCAGAAGGCGGCGACCATGCAGATCCTGGCGGACGGGCGGTTCACGCTCGGCGTCGGCGCCGGTGAGAACCTCAACGAGCACGTCGTCGGGCCGTGGCCGCACGTGCGCGAGCGGCACGCGATGCTGTCCGAGGCACTGGAGATCATTCGGCCGCTGCTCGACGGCGAGACGCTCACCTACTCGGGCGAGTACTTCGAGGTGCCGGAGGCCTACGTCTGGGACCGTCCCGACACGCGCGTGCCGATCGCCGTCGCCCTCTCCGGGCCGGAGTCCGCCTCACTGGCCGGCGAATACGGCGACGGCGCGATCGCGACCGAGCCGCAGGCCCGCCTCATGAAGCTCTACGACGAGTCGGGCGGCGCCGGGCGGCCCCGCTACGGCCAGGTGCCGATGTGCTGGGGTCCCGACGAGGCGGCCTGCCGGAAGACGGCCCACGAGCAGTTCCCATGGTTCGGGCTGGGTTGGAAGGTGAACTCCAACCTGCCCAACCCGGCCGCGTTCGAGCAGGCGTCGCGGTTCGTGCGCGAGGAAGACGTCGCAGCCGGCATCACCTGCGGTCCCGATGTCGACGCCCACGTCGAAGCGGTCAAGAAGTTCGCCGACGCCGGTTTCACCCACGTCTCGCTGCTCCAGATCGGCGACGAGAGCCAGCCGGAGTTCATCGACTGGGCCGCGAGTGAGCTGATTCCGCGTTTGAAGCAGCTGTAGGGGGAAGCTAATCGGCGGCTCCGGCGTTGTAGCTGGTTTGTGATCGACGTTCCGCTTTCCGTGCTCGATGTCGCGCCCGTCGCCGCCAACGGCTCACCGGCCGAGGCGCTCGCCCATACCACCGCGCTCGCCCGGCGCACCGAGGAGCTCGGCTTCCGCCGCTTCTGGGTCGCCGAGCACCACAACATGCCGGCGATCGCCTCGTCGGCGCCGGCCGTCCTGCTGGCCCATCTCGCCGCCTCGACGTCGACCATCAAGGTCGGGTCCGGCGGCGTGATGCTGCCCAACCACGCCCCGCTGGTGGTCGCCGAGCAGTTCGGCACCCTCTCGGCCCTGCACCCGGGCCGGATCGACCTCGGCATCGGCCGGGCGCCCGGCACCGACCAGGCCACCGCGCTGGCCCTGCGCAGGACCGCCGAGGGACTCTCGGCTGAGCAGTTCCCCCAGGAGCTGGCCAGCCTGATCAACTACTTCACCGGTGACACACCGGGCCCGATCGTCGCGTCGCCCGGGGCCGGCGAGTCGCCCGACGTGTGGCTGCTCGGGTCCAGCGGCTACAGCGCCCAACTGGCCGGGCTGCTCGGGCTGCCGTTCGCCTTCGCACACCACTTCAGCGCGCAGAACACGCTGCCCGCGCTGGCTCTCTACCGCGACCGGTTCACGCCGTCGCGCTGGCTCGACGAGCCCTACGCGATGGTCGCGGTGTCGACCGTCTGCGCCGACACCGACGAGCGCGCGCAGTTCCTGACCGGCCCGGCCGGGCTCTCGTTCCTGCGGATGCGCCAGGGCAAACCACAGCCGCTGGCCACGCCCGAGGAGGCGGCCGCCTACCCGCTCAGCGACGTGGAGCGGGCGTTCATGGCCGACCGCCAGGTCGGGCAGGCGGTCGGCTCGCCGTCGACGGTGGCCGGACAGCTCGGCGCCCTGCTTGAGGCCACCCAGGCCAACGAGCTGATGCTCACCACGATGGTGTACGACGTGGAGGACCGGATCCGTTCCTTCGAGCTGGTGCGGACGCTGGTCGATCAGCGGGTGTAGACGTTGGGCCGCGGCGGCGCCGCCATCCCGTTTCCGATGAAGAAGCTGGGATGCGGTGGCTGGTTGTACGCGGTGTTCTGCCAGGCCAGCGCGACCCGATACTGCGGGTCGTGTGCCAGCGTGTGGATGCGGCGGTCGGTCGGCGTCGGTGTCGCGTAGATCCGTAGCGCCGTGCTCTCGCTGGTCCGCCAGATCACCTCCTCGCGCCAGTCGCCGAGGATGTCGCCGGCCAGGGCCGGGGTGGCCTTGGTGCCGTTGTTGGCGGCCACCCCGGAGCCGGTGAGCAGGCGGGTGTCGCCGCCGGTGCCGTACTTGTCGATCCGGGTCTGGTCGAGCAGCTCGCGCACCGGGTCGCCGTCCCACCAGATGACGAAGTTGGTCGACGACGGCTTGCGGCCGAGGTTGGCGCCGCTGGTCGAGCGCAGCCCGTCGACGGCGGCCGACCACGACTCGGCGCCCGGGCTGCCGGCGTAGACGTCGGCGGCCACGCCGCGGCCGTTGTCGCCGGCCGGGGCGGTCGACCAGAGCACCTGGCCGGTGCGCGCGTCGGCGAACCACGACGCGGGCTTGCTGCCGTCCTCGGAGACCTTGAAATACTCCAGGCCCGGTCGGGCCGGGTCGAGGTCGCCGAGGTGGGCCGCGTCGCCGTGGTTGTTACCGGTGTTCCACAGTGGAGCGCCGTTGTCGTCGACGGCCATCGCGCCGAAGACCACCTCGTCGCGCCCGTCGCGGTCGACGTCGCCGACGGTGAGGCCGTGGTTGCCCTGGCCGGCGTAGGCCGAGCCGGCGCTGTTGGAGTCGAACGTCCAGCGGCGGCGCAGGGTGCCGTCGCGGAAGTCGTAGGCGACGATGACGGTGCGCGTGTAGTAGCCGCGGGAGACGATCAGGCTCGGCCGGGTGCCGTCGAGGTAGGCGGTGCCGGCGAGGAACCGGTCGACCCGGTTGCCGTAGCTGTCACCCCAGCTCGACACGGTGCCTCTCGCCGGCACGTAGTCGATCGTGCTGCGCGCCGCTCCCGTGCGGCCGTCGAACATGGTGAGGAACTCCGGCCCGCTGAGCACGTAGCCGCCGCTGTTGCGGTAGTCGGCCGACGCGTTGCCGATCACCTGGCCGGTGCCGTCGCGGCTCCCGTCGGCCGTCTTCATGGCGATCTCGGCGGCACCGTCGCCGTCGTAGTCGTACACCTGGAACTGGGTGTAATGCGCGCCGGCACGGATGTTGCGGCCGAGGTCGATCCGCCAAAGCCGGGTGCCGTCGAGCCGGTAGGCGTCGACCAGGACCGGGCCGGTGTAGCCGGACTGCGAGTTGTCCTTGCTGTTGGACGGGTCCCACTTGAGCACGATCTCGTAGTCACCGTCGCCGTCGAGGTCGCCCACCGAGGCGTCGTTGGCGCTGTAGGTGAACGCCTCGCCGGTCGGGGTGGTGCCGCCGGGCGGGCGCTGCAACGGTACGTCGAGATAGCCGTTGGCGAAGCGCAGGGCGGCCGGGCCGGCCGGTTGTTCCACGCCACCGGTGACGGCACGGATGGTGTACGTGGCGTCGGCGGGCGCGCCGGCGTCGAGGTAGTTGGTGGAGGCAGTGATCGGGGTGCTGGTCAGCCTCGTGCCGCCGCGGTAGACGTGGAAGCCGGTGTCGGTGGCCTCGGTGCCGAGTAGCCGCCAGGAGACCAGGTTGCCGGTGCCGGAGTGGACGCTGATCGCGCCGCGGTCCAGGTCTTCGACCTGCTTCGCGCCGGCCGGCGGGGTCGTCGGCGGCGGCGTGGTCGGCGGTGGCGTGGTCGGCGGTGGGTCGCTCGGCGTGCTGGTGCCCGTGCAGGCCGTTCCGTTGAGGGTGAACGACTGCGGAGCCGGGTTGCTGGTCGTCCAGGCGCCGTTGAAGCCGAAGGTGGCGGTGCCGTTGGTCGGCAGGGCCGCGTTGTAGCCGGCGTCGCGCGCCGTGACCGCGGCGCCGGCCTGGGTCACCGTCGCGTTCCACGCCTGGGTCACGGTCTGGCCCGCGCCGTAGCTCCAGGTCAGCGTCCACCCGGTGATCGGGTCGCCGAGGTTGGTCACGGTCACGCTCGCGCCGAAGCCGCCCTGCCACTGGTCGCTCACCGCGTAGTCGACCCGGCACCCCGCCGCCGCGGCGGCGGTGCCCACCGCGGCGGCGAGGCTCGCGCCGAGGAGTGCGGTCGCCGTCACGACCGCGACCTTCCTCATGACGAGCACCGGCTTCCGTTGACGGTCACCAGGCCCGGCGCGGGGTTGGCGTAGGAGGACGACTGGGTGGCGTTGAAGCCGAACATGACGGTGGCACCGGGCTGGATGCGGGCGTTGGAGGACTCGTTGCGCGCGGTCAGCACCGCGCCGGTCTGGCTCGCCTGGGCCAGCCAGGCCTCGCGCAGCTTCTGGTCGCCGGTGAACGCGAACCGCGCGGTCCAGCCGTTGACCGGTGCCGTGCCGGTGTTGGTGATGTCGAGCTGGCCGGTGAAGCCCTTGCCGCCCTGCCAGGTGCCGTAGTCGGTGTAAACCACCTTGCAGCTGATCGCCGGTGCCGGCGCCGCGCCCTGGTCGGCGAGGAACGACGAGATCCAGGCCAGCGCCGAGTTCCAGTTGATGGCGACCTCGTTGGTGGCGTAGGAGTTGATGTCGTCGACGTAGCAGAACATCGGCCGGCACCCGTCGAGCAGTTGCTTGGCGAACGGGTCGTCGAGACCGGCGTTGGCGCCGCCGGCGATCGAGCCGGCCGGCGGGTGCGGCAGTGCCGGGTCGAGCTGGTGCGCGTAGATCCGGGTGTGCTGGTTCTCCGACGCGTGCTCACCCCAACCGGTCACATAGGACTGGTTGAGTGCGTTACGGCCGAAGATGTAGTCCATCGCCTCGATCGCGCCGGTCCGGTAGGCGGCCCGGCCGGACAGGTCGTAGGCGGTCGCCAGCACCACCGCGTTGTTGATGATGTTGCTGTTGCCGCCCCAGAAGTAGGAGCCGGGCGTGCCGGGCATTGGCAGCCCGTAGGCCTGGCCGCCGGCCGTGCTCAGATAGGCGTCGGCGGCTTCCAGGACGGACTGGCGGACCCGGTTGCGGTCGGCGGCCGGCAGTCCATTGGGGACGGTTGCCAGGTCGAGGCGGCCGAGGGCGGCGGTGCTGCCCCAGGAGAAGCCGGTCGCGGCGAAGACGTCGCCGGTGTGGTGCGGCGAGGCGGTCAGGTCGGTGCGGTAGGTCGCCGCACCGGTGGTCAGGTAGAGCTCCGCCGCGGCCCAGTAGAACTCGTCGGTGACGTCGTTGTCGCTGTATGCGCCGCCGCCGTTGCCGTCGGCGCCGCTGGCGTAGAGCGCCGGGTGGGCCTTGGCCGCGGCGTAGGCCGTCTTGGCGGCGGTGAGCGCCCGGGTGGCGAACGCCGGGTCGTAGGGTGCCCAGAGCCGGGCGCCCTGTGCCGCGGTGGCCGCGAGGTTGAGCGTGGCGGCCGTCGACGGCGGGTGCAACTCGCGCGGCTGCGGGTCGGCGGTCGGCGCCAGCGGCAGGCCCGTCCAGTTCTGGTCGTGCAGCTTGTGGTGCACCATGCCGGCCAGCGGCTGCCCGGCCGGTACCTGCATGCGCAGCATCCAGTCGAGCTCCCAGCGGGCCTCGTCGAGGATGTCGGGCACGGCGTTGCCGCGCTCGGGCACCCGCAGCGTGCTGTCGCCGAGGGCCGCGCCGAAGCCCGCGGTCGGTGCGGTCTTGGTGCGCTCGTAGGCGCTCAGCAACTGGGCCGTGGCGATGCCGCCGTTGACCACGTACTTGCCGTGGTCGCCGGCGTCGTACCAGCCGCCGCGGGCGTCCAGCCGGTAGTCGCAGACGCCGGCCTGGCAGGGCACGTCGGTGTCGCCCTGGTTGGGTGCGACGCCGAGGTGGCCGGCCGGGCGGGCGTACTCGGCGCCGACCAGGTCGCCGTCGATCGCGATGCCACTGCGCTGGATGTAGAAGAACTGCAGGGAGTCGGAGCGCAGCCGGTCGTAGACGCCCTTGGTGACGTCGAACGGGTGGCTGGTCTGGCCGTCGGCCACCAGCGTGAGGTCGCGCGCCTGTGCGGCGTACCCGGTGAAGTCGATGGTGTGGGTGTTCTGGCCGGAGGCCGCGTCGATGCCGCGCGGTGTGGTCGTGCCGCTCGCCACGACGGTGCCGGTGCTGCTCTTGAGCTGCCAGGGCAGCGCGGTGGTGGCGTCGGTGACCAGGGTCGCGCGCTTCGGGCCGTCGGGCAGGTAGCCGACCTGGTTGACCCGCACCCGCGGACCGGTGTCGGGCACGTAGGGCGGCTCGGCCTCGCCGCCGCGCAGCGAGACGTTGTCGAGACAGAAGCGGTAGCCGGCCGGGTTGGCGCCGACCTGGAACGCGACCTGCGCGATCGAGGTGTCGTCGGGCGCGGTGAAGGTGAACTCGTAGTGGTCGCCGGCCGCGGTCAGCGCCAGGTCACGGCTGAAATAGCCGGTGTAGGGGTCGGCGCCGAGTTGCACGGCGACCCGCACGGTCGAGGCCGGGTCGGCGGCGGCGTCGAAGCTCAGCGTGTACGCGGAGCCGGCGACTAGCGGCACGTCGTTCTGCCCGACACCGCCGTCCCAGGGGTTGGCCAGTCCGCCGGGAACCACCGAACAGAGCCGGCCGTCTTCCACCCCGGTGCTCGTGGTGCCGTAGGAGTACCAGCCGCCGGTGCCGTCGCCGAAGTCGCCGTTCTCGATCTGCTCCGGTGCCGGGTCGCCGTCGCTGTCGCTGGTCAGGCTGACGTCGTCGAGGCAGAACGTGTATGGATCGGGCTTGCCGCCCAGTTGCAGGGTGAACGTGCCGTCGGCGGCGGTCAGGCCGCTGGTGAAGGTGTGCGTCTGCGCCGTGCCGTTCGCGGTCACCGCCGTCGACAGCACTGTCGTGTATGGAGCCTCGTTGAGCTGGACGTTGGCCGTCACGCTGACGGGCGCGGTCGCGGTGAACCTGAGCGTGTAGGCGGCGCCGTCGACCAGCGGGATGCCGTTGTGGCCGAGCGCGACGTCCCAGGGGTTGGCGGTGCCACCGGGGACGTCGGCGCAGAGGCGGCCGTCGCGGACCGCGAGGGTGGTGTTGGCGGTCGACCACCAGGGCGCGGTGCCGGTCTCGAAGGTGCCGTTGGTGATGTGCTCCACGGGCGCGGCGGCCGCAGGGCTGCCCGCCGACCCGACCAGGCCGGCCGCGACCAGCGCGAGGACGGTTGCGGCGCCGAGGCGGCTACGTATCACGGGGTTCCCTCGCCGTCATAGATTGATGAACATCCTTGGAAGCGCTCCCATGTTGCCATCGCGTTTCGGCGACTGTCAATGTCGTCGGTGGGTCAGCTGTCGATCTCGGTGCTGGCTCAGGTGTTGATCGTCGGCGCCTGGTCAGGTGTTGATCGTCGGCGCCTGGTCAGTTGTCGATCTGGTGCTGGCTCGGGTGTGGATCTCGGTGCTGGCTCAGATGTCGATATCGGCGATGACCGGGTAGTGGTCGCTGGCCCGGTCGGCGAGCGGCGTCCGGACGATCCGGCAGGAGCGCACGTGCTCGGCCAGGCCCGGGGTGGCGAACAGGTAGTCCAGGCGCATCCCGGAGAACTCGGCGCCGCCGAGCGCGGTCGGTGCGGTCTCGGCCGGGCCCTCCCCCACGGCGCGGAAGACGTCGACCAGGCCGGCGGCGTCGAGCGCGGCGATCGCCCGGGTGTCGACCCGGGCGATCGTGCCGATGTCGCGGTCGCTCGGCCGGCGGCCGAGCGGGCGCCAGCGCAGGTGCCGCACCCGGTAGGTCGGCGGAAGCGCGCGCAGCTTCTCCTGGTGGTCGGTCCAGGGGTCGAGCGTGTTGAGGTCGCCGAGCACCAGCGCGAGCCGCGCCTTGCCGACCGCGGTCACCAGCCAGCGGGCCTCGTGTAGCCGCCGCCACCCCCAGTGCGGGTGCAGGTGCGCGGAGATCACGGTGAGCGGGCCACCGAGCGTGGCGATCTCGACCCGCGCGGCGGCGTGGTGGAACGGGCGGGCCACGGTGCCCTCGGCGAGCACGGTCAGGTCCGGTGTGATCAGGACCGCGACCGGCTGGCCCCAGGAGGATCGGGCGCGGACCATCCGCATGCCTAGGCGCTCCGCGAGCCATGGGCCGGAGTCGCCGCGCAGTTCCTGCAGGGCCACCACATCCGGCACGGCGGTCGCGATGACCTCCGCGATGGCGTCAAGACGGGTGCCGCGCGAGCCGTCGTACCCCCCGGTCTTGATGTTGTAGGTCATCATCCGCATGGCTGGCCGCCGCTTCGGCGTTGGGCTTGACCACGACGTAGAGCAGGCCGACCCAGAGCGCGGTGAGCAGGATCGCGCCGAGCAGGTCGCTGGGATGGTGCATGCCGCGGTAGAACCGCGAGGTGGTGACGATCAGCGGCATGACCACGGCGGCCACCACGGTCAGCCAGCGCCACCAGCGGTCGGTGCGGGCCAGCACGATCAGCGCGATCGTGGTCCACAGACAGATGGTCGCGGCGATGTGCCCGCTGGGGAACGACGAAGTCGGCAGGTTCTGGTCGAGGTGCGGCACGTCGGGGCGGGGCCGGTTGACCGCCGCGGCCGAGGCGAGGAACAGCGTCAGCTCGCCGACCATCACCAGCGTCAGGAACAGGATCGGCCGCCATTGGCGCCAGCGTGCCAGAACCAGCGTGCAGAAGACGAGCGACACGGCGAGGATCGTGTGCGTGTCACCGGCCTTGCTGGCCCAGTGGCTCCAGCCGTCGAGGGTCGGGTTGCGGTGCTCGGCGAACCAGCGCGGCACGGCGGTGTCCAACGTCGCCAGGAGCGTGCCGTCGGCGTGGTAACTGGCGTACATGCCAAATCCGAAGAGCGCTCCGAGTACGAGCACCCAGCCCACCAGCACCTCGGCCGTCTCGACCCACGGGTGCGGCAGGACGGCGCGCTCGTCCGGCGCCGGTTGCAGGTCGCCGGCCGCCTCGGGTTCGAGCCCTTCGGTGATCTTCGGCGCCCGGCGGCCGTCTTCCCGGCGCCAGAGGCGGAACGCGTAGAGCGTCGCACCGAGCCAAGCGGCGCCGAGCAGCCAGCCGGCGAGCACATCGGAGACGAAGTGCACGCCCAGCGCGATCCGGCTGACCCCGATGAGCAGGACGAGGGTGGCCACCCCCGTGATCGCCACGGGCCGCCAGCGCTTCGGCACCGCGGGCAGGAAGACCAGCAGCAGGGCGCCGTAGACCACGAACGAGCCGAGCGCGTGTCCACTGGGGAAGCTGTTACCCGGCGCGTGCGCGACCGGCACGTCGACCACCGGCCGCAGGCGGCCGACCAGCAGCTTGATCGTCGGGTCGAGGGCGAGCGCGCCAAGACCCGCGACGACCAGGAAGACGGCCAGCCGGAAGCGCCGCCGGATCAGCAGCACGGCGACGGCGAGCACGACCACCCAGACCTTGAGCGGGCCGCCGATCCCGGTGACGAACCGGATGAGGCCGAGCAGCCCCTCGTGCCCGGCGACATAGCCGTTGACCGACGCGGCGACACCGTGGTCGAGGTCGTAGAGCGGCCCGAACCGGAACCGCACCAACGCGAGCAGAACGCCGAAGGCGATCCCGGCGGCGACCACGGCCGCCAGGCCCGCGAGGCTGCGCGCGGTGAAATGCTCGAGCGGCCGGGCTTCGACCTGGTCGCCGTCACGGCGACCGTGGCGGTCAGGGCTGGCGTCGCCACCGAGGCCGCGGTCGCCGCTGGGCCGACCCTTGCCGTAAGGGCGGGCGTCGTCGGCACGGGGGTCGCCGCCACGGTCAGTGCGGGAATCGCTGTCAGCGTGACCGTCACCGTGAGCGTGGCCGTCACCGTGAGTGCGGGCGTCGCCGTCGACGCGGCCGTCGCGGTCAGTGCCAGCGCCGCCGTCAGAGCGGGCACCGCCGTCAGAGCGGGCACCGCCGTCAGAGCGGGCACCGCCGTCAGAGCGGGCACCGCCGTCAGAGCGGGCACTGCCGTCGAGGCGGCCGTCGCGATCAGGGCGGGCGCCGCCGTCGACGCAGGCGCCGCCGTCGACGCGGCCGTCGGTGTCGAGGCGGCCGTCGGTGTCGTCCGTCATGCGGCGTTCGTTACCCGGATGCGCCCTCGCGCACACCCTCGCGCTCTTCCAGGGGTTCCCACCGGTCGGGCTGGGCCGGCTCGGGCGCGCCGACCCGGAGCCCTTCCAGTTGGGCGGTGAAGGCGAGCCCGAAGAAGAAGGCGACGCCGGTCAGGTTGGCCCAGATCAGCAGCGCCATGATGCCGGTCAGCGCGCCGTAGGTCTGGTTGAAGCTCTCCGCGAGGCTCACGTAGAGGGCCAGCAGCAGGCTGGCCCCGACCCAGAGCACGGTGGCGATGCCGGCGCCGAAGAGCAGCCAGGACAGCCCCGGCTGGCGTCGGCGCGGCGCGTGTCGGTAGAGCACGGCGATGGCGAACACGGTCAGGGCGGCGCCGAGCGGCCAGCGGACCACGTCGAAGACGTGGTGCACCCACTCACCCCAGCCGTACTCGCGCTGCACCGACTCGCCGATCGGCCCACCGGCGACCAGGATCAGGAAGCCGAGCAGCATCGGCAGGCCGGCGGCGATCGCGAGCACCGCCGCGCGCAGGTATTTGAGCAGGGCCGGCCGGTCGCGCTCGACACCGTAGATCCGGTTGGCGCCGCGCTCCACCTGCGACATCGCCATGGTCAGCGCGACCAGGCCGGTGATCAGGCCGAGCGCGAGCGCCAGCTCACCGGCGTCTTCCGTGCGGTCGTTGTCGGTGAGCAGGTCGCGCACGACGTCGACGCTGGCGCCCGGGGTCAGCGCGATCACGGTGTCGGCGACGACCCGCCCGCCGGCCTCGACGCCGAGGTCGGTGGTGAGCCCGGTGAGCGCGATCAGGAACGGCACGACGGCGAGGCAGAGCTGAAACGCGAAGGCCCGGGCGTGGCTGAAGCCGTCGCCGTAGCGCAGCCGCACGAAGGCGTCGCGCAGCAATTGCCAGCCGCCGTGCCGACGCAGGGTGTGCCACGCGTCGTCGGCGGTCAGCTGCTCGGCCGACATCAGCCGGGTCTCGGGAATGATCCGCGTCGAGCTCATTCGGTGCCCACCAGGCGCCTGCCTCGCTTGGCCGCCGCGTCGGCGTCGTAGGCAAGGTCGTCGGCGTCGTCGGGACGCGGCACGCAGAGCCAGATCGCGCGGGGTTGCACCTCGATCTTCAGCGCCCGGCCGGGCGGGATGAGGTCGCCGTCGAGCTGGCGCGGCTGCGGTCGGTTGCTGGTGATCTGCACCCGGTGGGCGCGGTAGGTCTCCATCCGCGGCACCCGGCCGCGCCGCCGCAGGACGGCCCAGCCCAGGGCCGCCCAGTGCCGGACGGTCTGCGGTGTCAGGATCGCGATGTCGAGCCAGCCGTCGTCGGGCTCGGCCTCCTTGAACAGCCGCACGCCACCCTGCAGCCGCCCGACGTTGGCGACCAGCGCGGAGCGGGCCCGCCGCCGGATCGGCGGCCGGTCGTCGATCCGCACGGAGATCCGCATCGGCCGGTCGCGCAGGTGCTTGAGCCCGCCGAACAGGTAGGCCAGCCATCCGATCCGGGCCTTGGTGACCTCGGACGTCGACTCGAGCATCTGCGCGTCGAACCCCATGCCGGCCATCACCGTGAAGTAGCGCTTCTCGTCGCGCCCCTTGACCAGCCCGAGGTCGAGCCGGCGCCGACCGCCCTCGACCGCCACCGCGATGCCGGCCGCGAGGTCGGTCGACAACCCGAGGTTGGCGGCCAGCAGGTTGCCGGTGCCGCTGGGCAGCACGGCCAGGGCGGCGTCGGTGCCGACGAGCCCCGAGGCGCAGGCCATGATCGTGCCGTCACCGCCGCAGGCGAACACCACCTCCGCACCGGCCTCGACCGCGGCCCGGCTCTGACCGCGGCCGGGATCCTCCACGGTCGTCTCGTACCACTCGGGTTCCGGCCAGCCCGCCTTCTTCAGGGCCTTGCTCACGACGGCGCGCAGATCGGCCGAGTCACCCAGCTTCGCCGGGTTGACCACAACAGCCGAACGCACCCCGTGACGGCTTGCCTCCACGCAGGAAAGTGTGCAGGACCGCAACGATTTCGGCGAGCCGGGTCACGTTCGGGTGCGCATCCCCACTTTCAGGCATGACCGGTGCCCGCGATGGGAACGCCCGCCGGCGGCTCTCACCTGGTGCGCGATCCCCATCGACGCCTACGATGATCGCGATCCGGTGGCGGAAGGGGTCGCGTGGACGGGGTTGTGGTTTCGCGTGCGGCACGCCTCTCGCGCGCCGGCTCACTGTCCGTGGTGTTCGGTGCCTACCTGCTCGCGTTCGGAGCGGCCTGGGCCGTCGTGGCCCTGTCACCTCCCTCCTGGCATCCGTTGCTGGTCGCTTTCGTCGCCGACCTCGTCGCCACGCTGGTGATATTCGTGCTGTCGATGGTGGTCGACAACGCGAGCCTCTACGACCCGTACTGGAGCGTGGCCCCACCCGTCGTCGCGGCCTGGTGGGCCCTCACCACCGACACGGGCGACGGGCTGCGCCAGGCCTTCGTGCTCCTCCTCGTCGTGATCTGGGCCGTGCGGCTCACCGGCAACTGGACCTATGGCTGGACCGGCCTGCACCACGTCGACTGGCGCTATGACCAGTTGCGCGCGACCCGCGGACGCGTGCCGTGGTGGGTGGTCAACCTGGGCGGCATCCAACTCATGCCCACGCTCGTGGTGTTTCTCGGCCTGCTCCCCGTCTGGCCCGCGCTCGCCGGCTCACGCCCCTTCGGCCTGCTCGATGTCGTCGCCATCGTGGTGACCGCCACGGCGATCGCGCTCGAAACCGTGGCAGACCTGCAGATGCACCGCTTCGCGGCCGCGGCGGAGAACCGCGGCCGCATCCTCGCGACCGGGGTGTGGCGGCGCACGCGCCACCCGAACTATCTCGGTGAGATCGCGTTCTGGTGGGGCCTGTTTCTGTTTGGCCTCGCCGCCGCGCCCGACTGGTGGTGGACGGTGATCGGCCCGGTGGCCATGGTGGTGCTCTTCGTGGCCGCCAGCATCCCGCTGATGGACCGCCGCTCGCTCGAGCGCCGCAGCGGCTATGCCGACCACATGCGCGAGGTGCCCGCGCTGCTGCCCCGCCTGCGCTGACCGGATCATCACGTCACCTCACCCGCACTGGGGGCCGTCGCCCCACGGACCGCCGTCGCCACCCCTGGTGGCCATCTCCGCATTCATGCAGGCAGATTAGAACGTACGTACGACAGTTTTCTGCGCAGTTGACATGCAGCCAATAGGCTGCCTATGGTCGGATAGGCAGCCAAACGGCTGCATGTGAGGTGAAGTCCCGTGGACCTGGTTTTCAAGGCGTTGGCCGACCCCAGCCGCCGGCAGTTGCTCGACTCGCTGAACGCGCGCAACGGCCAGACCCTGCGCGAGTTGTGCGCCGGTCTCGACATGGCCCGGCAGTCGGTGAGCAAGCACCTGGCCGTGCTGGCCGAAGCCGAACTCGTGACCACCGTCCGGCGCGGCCGGGAAAAGCTGCACTACCTCAATGCCGCGCCGGTCAACGCCATCGCCGACCGCTGGATCAACCGCTACGACCGCGGCCGCGCCCAGGCCCTCGCCGACCTCAAGACCGCATTGGAGCAGACCCCGATGAACAAGCCCGAGTTCGTCTACACGACCTACATCAACACGACGCCGGAACGGCTGTGGCAGGCGCTCACCGACCCGGCCTTCACCAAGCGCTACTGGGGTGTGGCCTTCGAGACCGACTGGTCCGCCGGCTCCCCCGTCGTCTGGGCACAGGAGGGCGCCCGGATCGCCGACCCGGAGCAGGTCGTGCTGGAGTCGGATCCACCGCGGCGGCTGTCGTTGACCTGGCACACGTTCACCCAAGACTGGGCCGCGGCGTCCGGCATCGACGAGGCACAGCGGGCCACCTTCGCCGCCGAGCCGCGCTCCACCGTGACCTTCGACCTCGAACCAGCCGGCGCAGCGGTCAAGCTCACCGTGATCCACGGTGGCTTCGAGCCGGGCAGCGCGGTGCTCGACGCCATCAACGGCGGCTGGCCGCAGATCCTCTCAAACCTCAAGACGCTGCTGGAGACCGGTGACGTGATCCCGGCGCCGGAGCCCGTCAACCAGAGTTGACAACTCTGGCACTGTCAACGTACATTGACATCATGACTCAGGCAGTGGATCTCGCTGCGGCGGCTAGCAGCACCGACCCGAAGGTCGGGCTGCGAGCGGTGTTGGCGCTGCGCCGGCTCCTGGAATCACTGGAGACGGTGCAGGTCGACAACGCGCGGGCGCAGGGGTGGTCGTGGCAGGACATCGCCGCCGCGCTCGAAGTGAGCCGGCAGGCCGTACACAAGAAGCACGCCGGGCGTCCGGTCGTGCGTCCGTCACAGGAGGCGTGATGTTCGAGCGGTTCACGGATCGGGCCCGGTCCATCGTCAAAGGTGCCGTGACCGAGGCCAAGGAGTTGCAGCAGGACAAGGTCGGCACCGAGCATCTGCTCCTCGCGATGCTCCACGACGACCCCGAGGGCGCCAGCGGCGGCGTGGCCGGGCGGGTGCTGCGCGACGCCGGCGCCAACGCCGACGACATCCGGGCGCGGGTCAAGTCGCATCTCGACGAGGCGCCGCGGGTGCTCGACGAGGCCGACGCCGAGGCACTGCGGCAGATCGGGATCGACCTCGACGCCGTACGCCAGAAGATCGAAGCGACCTTCGGCGAAGGCGCCCTGCGACCGCGGACCCGGCCGCCCGCGCGTGGGTTGTTCGGTCTTCGCCGCCGGCGTTACATCGCGGGCGGCCCGTTCTCACCACGGGCGAAGAAGGTGCTCGAACTCTCGCTCCGCGAGGCGATCCGGCTCAAGCACAACTACATCGGCACCGAGCACGTGCTCCTCGGCCTGATCCGCGAGGGCGAAGGCCTCGGGGTGCTGGTGCTGACCGAGGCCGGCGTCGAACTCGCCGACCTGCGCCGTCGCCTCGAAGCCGAGATCCGCGCGGCCGCCGCCTAGGCGGCCGACCGGGAGACGGATCAGGGTCTACACTGGTTGGCGTGAGGCATCAGAGCATCCGATTTAGCCGCCCCCGGTTCGCCGGTGGGTTGGTTGTCGTGCGCTGATTCCCAAAGAGCGCCCCGCGGACGCGGGAGACCACGAAACCCCCGGTGCGAGCCGGGGGTTTTTCGTTTCCGCCTGTCTCCCTTCGCACCGTGAGGATCCGCCATGTCCTACCTGACCCCTGCCCAACTCGACGCCGCCCTCGCCCGCCGCGACCTGACCGACCCCGCCGCCGGCGAACACGCCGTCCAACATGTCGTCGCCCGCATCGAGCAGGCGCTGGCGGCCGCCTGGGGCGTCCCGGTCCGCCGGGACCCTGGGCCACGCATCGTCACGGTCAAAGACAATTACGACCGCCTGGGGTACGACGGTGCCGCCGTCACCAGAGACCGCCGCTACAGCCGCTATGTGGATGCCGACCGCATGCTGCGCTCGCACACCACCGCCCGCATACCCGCCCTGCTCGACCAACTCGCCGGGGCCGCGGCAGGGGTGGAGGCTGTGGCTGGTACCGCCGCGCGCACAGCGACCTCGGCCGGGAACGGCAGCGCGGCGCCCGACGACGTGTTGCTCTCCGTTCCCGGCATGTGTTATCGGCGGGACGCCATCGATCGCCAGCATGTCGGCGAACCGCACCAACTCGATCTCTGGCGGATCCGTCACGGACGACCGCTGACCACCGACGACCTCGACGCGATGGTCCGGGCCGTCGTCGCCGCCGTGCTTCCCGGTCGGAGCATCGCGACGCCGCCCAGCCCGCATCCCTACACGCTGCACGGACGCGAGATCTACGTCGACGGCGTCGAGATCGGTGAGTGCGGCCTGGCCCATCCTGACGTGCTCCGCGGCAGCGGCCTACCGGCGACCGTGACCGGCCTCGCGATGGGCCTCGGCCTCGACCGGATCACCATGCTGGTCAAGGGAATCGACGACATCCGCCTGCTGCGGGCCACCGACCCGCGGGTCGCCGACCAGATGCGCGACCTCGCGGCATACCACCCGGTCTCGGCGATGCCGGCCACCAATCGCGATCTCTCCCTGGCCGTCGCCGAGGACCAGGACGCGGAGCAACTGGGCGACCGGGTCCGGGCCGTGCTGGGCGCGGACGCCGCCGCCATCGAGGAGATCGAGGTACGCGGCGAGACCGGCCACGACGACCTGCCGGAATCGGCCCGCCGCCGGATGGGCCTGCGCCAAGGCCAGAAGAACGTGCTGCTCCGCCTCGTGCTGCGCGACCTCGACCGCACACTGTCCACGATGGAGGCCAACGAGATCCGTGACCGCGTCTACGCGGCCCTGCACGAGGGCACCGCCCACGAGTGGACGACCCGCTAGACCGCCGAACGGCCGAGCACGACGGCACCACCCCGCGCGGACGACCCGCTAGACCGCCGAACGGCCGAACACGACGGCACCACCCCGCGCGGACGACCCGCTAGACCGCCGAACGGCCGAACACGACGGCACCACCCCGCGCGGACGACCCGCTAGACCGCCGAGCGGCCCGGCACGACGGCACCACCCCGCGCGGACGACCGCCCGAGGCGGCCCGCACGACGGCACCGCCCAAGGCGCCCGCTAGGCGAGCCGGCCCGGCAGGTCGAAAACCGAAGAGAGTCGATCAGCCGGCGGTACGGCCGAGTGCCGTGCCGCCGGATCGATCAGCAACGCCCGCATCCCGACCGCCTGCGGTCCGAAGTAGTCGGCCGTCGGGTTGTCGCCGACGAACACCGCCGCACCCGGGCCGATCCCGAGCCGCGACAGTGCCTCCGCGTAGATCGTCGGCGACGGCTTGCGGACGCCCACCTCGACCGAGGTGACGACCGTGTCGACCAGGTCGGCCACGCCCATCGCGGCCAGGTGGGCCGGGACCAGGTCGGGCTCGTGGGTGTTTGAGACGACCGCGAGCCGGTGGGTGCGGGCCAGGGACCCCAGCAGGTCGCGGATCCCGGGCAGGTAGCGCACGCCGGTGTTCCACTCGGCGATGTAGACCTCGATGAACGCCTCCACCGACGCCGCCGGCACGCCGGGGAGGAACGAGCCCGCCACGTCGCGCATCGAGAACTCCTGGCACGACGGCGCGCAGCGCGATTCCCACGAGGCCCACACGACGTCCCACCGCGCGGTGAACGACGCCGCGGTCAGCGGCTCGCCGAGCAGCGAGCCGGCCAGCGCCGCCGACCGCACCGGGGACCGTGCGTGGCCGTCGTCGTAGTCGACCAGGGTGCCGAAGAAGTCGAAGAGCAGGTGGCTCACTCAGCGTCGCCGGACGAATCCGGTTCGGACCCGTCGGTCGGCAGCACGACGTGGAACCAGGTCTCGCCGGGCTTGCTGTCGACCCGGATGTCGCCGTGGTGCTTGTTGACCACGATCCGGTAGGAGATGTCGAGGCCGAGGCCCGTGCCCTCACCGACCGGCTTGGTGGTGAAGAACGGGTCGAAGATGCGCGGTCGCACGTCCTTCGGGATGCCCGGGCCGGTGTCGCCGATCGACACCACCACGTTGTCGCCGTCGCGGGAGGTGCGCACGGTCAGCGTGCCGGACTCGCCCATCGCGCTGATCGCGTTGTCGATCAGGTTGGTCCAGACCTGGTTGAGCTCCGCGGCGTACGCCGGAATCTCGGGGATCGTGCGGTCGTAGTCCTTGACCAGCTTGATGCCCTTGGGGAACTTGGCGTGCAGCATCACCAGCGTCGCGTGCAGCAGCTCGTGCACGTTCACCGTCTGATGTGGAGCACGGTCGAGCTGTGAGTACTGCTTGGCCGCCGCGACCAGCGACGAGATCCGGGTGACCGCGTCGTCGATCTCCGTCATCAGCTGCTCGGTGTCGAGCGTGTAGGTCAACCAGCGCAACGCCGGCTCGAAGTTCTCCGGGCCGATCTCGTCGCGCACCTTCTGCAGCCACTCACTGTCTATCGCGCCGGAGACCAGCGTCGGCGCGATGTCCCAGGCACCGGCGATGTCCTGGTCTTCCAGCCACTCCCCGAGCTTGTCCTCGGCGTCGCTGGTCTCCATCGGGGTCAGCTCGGGAGCGCTGGCCGCCCGCTTGATGGCCTCGTCCTGCAGGCCCACCAGCGCGTGCAGGCGGGTGCCGTCGACCCGGCCGTCGGCGATCAGCGCGAGCTTGTTGCGCATGCCGGTGAACCGGGTGCGCAGCACCGAGGTCGCGCGTACGGCCGCCGCGGCGGGGTTGTTGAGCTCGTGGGTCAGGCCGGCCGACAGCGAACCCAGGGCCAGCAGCCGCTCGCGCTCGCTGACCGCGGTCTGCATCGAGCGCATGCCGAAGAACAGGCCCTCGAGCAGATGCATCGCCATCGGGAACCAGTCGCGCAGCGCCGCGGCCATCTGGTCGGCGGGGAGCTGGTAGAGCTCGACGTCGGAGACGGCCAGCATGCTGTTGACGTAGATCTGCGGGATCCGCTCGATGTAGGCCTGGGTAGCACCGGCATAGGCACCCACCTGGTCGGTGCGGGTCGTCTCGACCTCGTCGCCCCGGACCGTGCGGCTCAGCGCGACCGTGCCGTTCAGCAGCACGTAGAAGCAGGTCGCCGGCTCGCCCTCGCGGTAGATCCAGCTGCCGCCGGAGTGTGTCTCGACGGAGCCGTGGCTGGCCAGGAAGTCGAGTTGCTCGGGGTCGAGCTTCTCGAACAGGAACAGCTTGCGCAGCTCTGCCGGGGAAAGCCGGTCGCCCTCGGCGTGTCCGGCGAGTTCGGTGCTCATTGCGCCTCCAGATAACGGTGCACCAGGGAGATGGCCATCGCGCCCTCACCGACCGCCGAGGCGACCCGTTTGACCGAGTCGGAGCGGACGTCGCCGGCGGCGAACACGCCAGGAACGCTGCACTCGAGGTGGTAGGGGTCGCGGGGCAGGTCCCAGCCGACCGGGCGGTTGCCGCTGGCGATCAGGTCGGGGCCGGTGATCACGAAGCCGTGGTTGTCACGGGTGATCACGCCGTCGAGCCAGTCGGTGCGTGGCTCGGCGCCGATGAAGATGAACAGCCAGGACGTGTCGGCGGGACGTGTCTCGCCGGTGCGGGTGTCGCGCAGCACCAGCTGTTCCAGGTGCTCGTCACCGCTGGCCTGGCAGACCTCGGTGAACGAGTGCACGTCGATGTTGTCGTGGCCCTCGATCTGGTCGATCAGGTAGCGGGACATGGTGCGGCCGAGGCCGTCGCCGCGGACCAGGATGTGCACCTTCTTCGCGTAGCGCGAGAAGTAGACGGCGGCCTGCCCGGCCGAGTTGGCGCCGCCCACGATGTAGACCTCCTGCCCCGAACAGCTCGGCGCCTCGGTGGCCGCGGAGCCGTAGAAGACGCCGCGGCCCCGGAAGTCGGACAGGCCGGGCGCCTCCAACATCCGGTAGGAGACGCCGGTGGCCAGCACGACCGCGTGCGACGCGACCTCGCTGCCGTCGCCGAACCGCAGCACCCGGGTGGTGCCGCGCACGTCGAGTTCGGTGGCCTCGCGGGTGGTCAGCAGTTCGGCGCCGAACCGCACCGCCTGCCGGCGGGCCCGTTCGGCCAGTTGCGAGCCGGAGACGCCGTCGGGGAAGCCCAGATAGTTTTCGATCCGGCTGCTCTGGCCGGCCTGCCCGCCGGTGGCGTGCCGCTCGACCAGCAGGGTGCGCAGGCCTTCGGACGCGCCGTAGACCGCCGCGCCCAGCCCCGCCGGGCCCGCGCCGACCACCACCAGGTCGTAGAAGTCCTTGGCCGGTGTCGTGGACAGCCCGACATGGGTGGCCAGGTCGGTCTCCGACGGCTGGACCAGCGACTTGCCCTCGGACGTGATCACCAGCGGCACGTCGACCTCGGTCAGGCCGGCGGCGCCCAGCAGCCGCGCGCCTTCCGGCTCGTCGGACAGGTACCACCGGTAGGGCACCAGGTTGCGGGCCAGGAAGTCGCGCACCTTGAACGACGGCGCCGACCAGCGGTGGCCGACCACCCGGGTGACCGCGGCCGCGGCCTCGGGCGAGGAGGCCCAGGCGTCGAGCAGCGAGTCGAGCACCGGATAGAGCTTCTCCTCCGGCGGGTTCCACGGCTTGAGCAGGTAGTGGTCGAGGTCGACCCGGTTTATCGCGTCGATCGCGGCATCGGTGTCGGCGTAGGCGGTGAGCAGCACCCGCCGGGCCCTCGGGTAGAGATCCATCGCCGACTCGAGAAACTCGATGCCGTTCATGTGCGGCATGCGGAAGTCGGCGAGCAGGATCGCCACCTGCTCGCCGCGCAGCTTGAGCTCTTTGAGGGCCTCGAGCGCCTCGGCGCCCGAGTTGGCCCGCACGACCCGGTAACGGTCGCCATATTGACGGCGCACGTCACGGGCGACGGCCCGGGAGACAGCAAGGTCGTCGTCAACGGTGAGGATCGCCGGATTCGCCATGCCCCCAATGAAAGCACTCAGCGCGTGCGCACCGCCGCCTCCTGTCTATCGCGCCACCCCGGGAATGACCGGATCCGTCCGTCCGCGGACCCGATCCGGCCTTCCGCGACGGCCCGCACGGCGACGACGATCGGAGCATGAACCGCGCACTCTTCGTCATCGACGCACAGGAGTCCTTCCGGCAACGCGAGATCTGGCGGGCCGGCTCCAACCCCGACTTCGTCGCCAACGTCAACGCGCTCGTCGACCACTTCCGGGCCACCGGCGGGACGGTGGTCTGGGTGCTGCACAGCGAGCCCGGCACGGGTGGCGTCTTCGACCCGGCCAACGGGCACGTCCGCCTGCTCGACGGCGTCAACCCGCACCGGCCCGGCGAGCCCACCCTGGTCAAGACCTCGCACAACGTCTTCACCACCACCAACGCCGGCCAGTTCCTCACCGAGCGGCAGATCTTCGACCTGACCGTCTGCGGCATCCGCACCGAGCAGTGCGTCGAGACCACCGCTCGGGTCGGCGGCGATCTGGGGTATGCCGTCACCTTCGTCACCGACGCGACGCTGACCTTCCCGATCCCGCACCGCGACGCCGCCGCGGCCAGCGTCGAGGAGATTCTCGCCGACCCGCGGACGCTCGGGAACGCCGACATCGTGGCGCGCACCGAACGGGTCCTCGACGGCCGGTTCGCGACCGTCCGCACCGCGGCCGAGGTGGTCGGCGCCGCGCTCGTGGCATGATGACCGGATCGTGACCACCGTCGGTTTCCTGCTGGTGCCCGGCCTGCACCTGCTCGACCTGGCCGGGCCCGCGCAGGTGTTCTCCACCGCGGCCGACTTCGGCTACGGCTACTCGCTGCGCTATGTCGGCGAGCAGGCCGAGGTGCCCTCCGCGCAGGGCCTGACCGTCCGTGCCGAGACCGACCTGACTCCGCTGGCGCCGACCGATCTGCTGCTGGTGCCCGGCTGGCGGTCGCCGACGCTGCGAGGCACCGGCCGGCTCGGTGCGCGGACCCTCGACTGGGTCGCGGCGCACCACGCCGCCGGCGGCACCGTCGCCAGCGTGTGCTCCGGCGCCGACGTGCTGGGCCGGGCCGGCCTGCTCGACGGCCGCCGCTGCACCACCCACCACGACCTCCAGGACGAGTTGGCCCGGCGCTACCGGCGGGCGACGGTGGTGCGCGACGTGCTCTACGTCGTCGACGGGCGGGTGGTCACCTCGGCCGGCATCGCCAGCGGGATCGACCTGGCCCTGCACCTGATCGCCGTCCGGCACGGGCCCGCGGTCGCGGCGCGGATCGCCCGCGAGATGGTCGTCTACGCCCGCCGCAACGGCGACGAACACCAGAGCAGCGCGATGCTGCGGCACCGCGGCCACCTCAGCGACGCGGTGCACAAGATCCAGGACCTGATCGACCAGCGGTACGCGCAGCGCCTGCCACTGGCCGAGCTGGCCGGCGCCGGCGGGGTCTCCGAGCGGACGCTGACCCGGCAGTTCACCCGCGCCACCGGGCTCACGCCGCTCGGCTACCAGCAGGCGCTGCGGCTCGAACGCGCCGAGCACCTGATCGGCCACGGCAGCACCGTGCACGCGGCCGCCCGCGCGGTCGGCTTCGACGACCCCCGGATGCTGCGCCGGCTACGGGCCCGCGACTGAGACGGTCGCGGGGTATTTGATGCCAGCGCCGGTGTTGAGCACGACCACCTCGTCGCCGGCCGCCAGCCAACCGGTGGCGCGCAGCCGGCGGGCGGCACTCAGGCAGGCGGCGCCCTCGGGGCAGAGCAGCAGGCCCTCCCGTTCGCCGAACGCCCGCAGGTCGGCCAGGAGCTCGGCGTCGTCGACGGCGATCGCGGTGCCGCCGGTCGCGGCCAGCGCGTCGAGGATCAACTCGTCGCCGAGCGGCGCCGGCACGGTGATGCCGAACGCGACCGTTCGCGCGTCGGCCCATGGCTCGGCCCGGCGGGCGCCGGCCTCGAAGGCCCGCACGATCGGGGCGCAGCCGGTCGACTGCACCGCCACCAGGCGCGGCACCTGCTCGCCGATCCAGCCGAGTGCGCGCATCTCGTCAAGGGCCTTGTGGATGCCGATCAGGCCGACGCCGCCGCCGGTCGGGTAGATGATCACATCGGGGACCCGCCAGCCGAGTTGCTCGCAGATCTCGTACCCCATCGTCTTCTTGCCTTCGAGGCGGTAGGGCTCGCGCAGCGTGCCGGCGTCGAAGATGGCTCCGCCGGAGGCCGCCAGCAGTTCGGCGATCCGCCGCCCGGCGTCGCCGATCAGCCCGTCGACCAGGATCAGCTCGCCGCCAGCGGCGACGACCTCGTTGCGGGTGATCAGCGGGGCACCGAGCGGCATGGCGATCGTCGACCGCAGCCCGCCGCGGGCCGCGTAGGTGGCCCAGGCCGCGCCCGCGTTGCCGTTGGTCGGCATGGCGACGTGCCGGGCGCCCAACTCGCGGGCCCGGGAGACGCCGACGGCCGCACCGCGGGCCTTGAACGAGCCGGTCGGCACCAGGCCCTCGTCTTTGACCAGCAACCGGTCGAGGCCGATCGAGGCGCCGAACCGCGCGGCCGGCCACAGCGGCGTCCAGCCCTCGCCGAGCGTGACCCGGTGCGTGTCGTCGCGGAGCGGCAGCACCTCGCGGTAGCGCCACAGGTCGGCGCCGCGGCCGGCGATCGCGGCGGGCGTCACCGCCGACCGGACGGCGTCGAGGTCGTAGCGCGCGAGCAACGGCGAGCCGCAGTCGCAGAGGTTGGTCAGCGTCTCGGCGTCGTGCCGGCGGCCGCACCGCGGGCAGGCGAGGTGGTCGAGGAACATCAGCCGTCGTCTCGATAGCTCACTGGTCACACCCCTTGCCGGGCGACGACGGTACGCGGCCGGTGCTGCCGCCGTGCCGCTGCGGCCACGGTGCCGGCGCGCACCAGGTGGCGCACGGCGTCGGCCCGCTCCTTGGCGGCCGCGGCCTCGGCCCGCAGGCTGTGCGCGGCGGCGGCGGCCGTCTCGGCCGACTCCCACGCGGTGCGCTCGGTACGGGCGGCGACCCGCTCGGCGGCGCGCAGCGTGTCGCGGATCGCCCGGCGCAGCATGGCCTCCTGCTCGACCGGGTGGCGGCGCGGATCCCAGCCGTTGCGGGCCGCGAGCGCGTCGTTCAGGTCCATCAAGGACAGTTGATTGTGGGCACACGCGGCCATCGCGGCGCGGTGCAGCCAGCGTTCCCGTTCGGCGTACTCCTGTGGCGTCTGCGGTGTGGTCGGTGTCGGCAGCAACGCGGCCGCGGACATCCGGCTCGCGGTCAGGTCCGCCGCCTCGAAGGCCGTCCAGGCCTTCTCCGCTTTCTCCTGCGCGACGAGCCAGTCGTCGTGCCGGCGGCGGGCGGTCGCTTCCGCTCGCTCCGCGGCGACCCCGACCTCGTCGGCGTAGCGGACCAGTTCGGCCGCGGCCACGACGCGCTCCTGCCTGCGGGCGCGGGCAGCGCGCAGCCGGGCACGGACGCCCGGACGCTTGGGGGCGCGAGGACCGACCAGCCGCAGGCCGGCGATCGCCAGGATCGACAGGCCCAGGAGGATCGACCAGATGACGGCGGCGCGCGGTACGCCGACGAGGAAAAGCTGCATTGCCGTGTGCATGGGGACACCTCACCGGTAGTGACTGAGGGACGACGGGCCGAGGGGGCTCAGCGGGTGGTGTCGTCGCCTGCCGGTGGGGCGCGGGGTGCCGGTTTCTCGACGAGCGCGGACGGGTGCGGCGGGGTCGCCTCGACCGTCACCGGCCGGGCGGCGGTGGCCGCGACCGTGGGCGCGGGTGTCGGTGCGGCCGGCGTCGTGACCATGATCGGCTCGCCGGCGACGGCCGGAGTGGTCGCGACCGCGGGTGCCGGCGGCCCGGCGACGGCCGGCGCGGAGGGCGTCGACACACCGATGCCTACGGCTAGCGCCAAAGCGGCCAAACCAGAAAGAACTCGGGCAGATCGGCGCACGATCCGGCGGAGCGGCCGGATCAGCGCGTCGAGATGCACCAGGCCAACCTACCTCGTCCGCCCCAGGACGGCATGATTCGGTCATCATGGCCGTCGATGCCGGTCCCGTCGCCGGGATGCCATTTCCGCCCGATGTTGGCAAGCTGTGCGAGTGCGGTCCCAACAGGTCCTCGACGGCCGCTACCGGCTCGACGACCGACTCGGCGCCGGTGGCATGTCCGTCGTCTGGCGCGCCCACGACCTCGTGCTCCAGCGCCAGGTCGCGGTCAAGGTGCTCGCGACCCGGCACGCGGTCAGCGTCGCCGCGCGGCAGCGGATCCGGGCCGAGGCCCGCGCCGCCGCCCGGCTCTGGCACCCCAACGTCACCGGCGTCTTCGACTACGGCGAGACCGTCGACGACGACGGGCTCAAGGTGCCCTACGTCGTGATGGAGTTGCTGCCCGGCCGCACGCTCGCGCAGCGCCTCGACGACGGCCCGCTGCCCACGCGGGTCGCGCTGCGCATCCTGTCGGAGGTCGCCGCCGCCCTGGCCGCGGCCCATGCACAGGACCTGGTGCACCGCGATGTGAAACCGAGCAACGTGATGCTGACGCCGTCGGGCGCGAAGGTCGTCGACTTCGGCATCGCCGCGGTTGTCGGCCGCGACGAACTCGAGGCCGACGGGCTGCTGCTCGGCACCCCGGCCTACCTGGCGCCGGAGCGGCTCACCCTGGGCCAGGTCTCGCCGGCGTCCGACATCTACGCGCTCGGCCTGCTGATCTACCGCGCGCTGACCAACCGGTTGCCCTGGCTGGCCGACACCACGACCCAGATGCTCGACGCGCATGTGTACGTCGAGCCCGAACCGCTCCCGCCGCTCGCTGACATCCCGGCCGAGGTCAACGCGATCTGCGATCGGTGCCTGGCCAAGGAACCGGCCGACCGGCCCGGTGCGGCCGAGGTGGCGGCGGTGCTCGCCAACGCCGCCGGAATCGTGCCGCCGCCGCAGGACGACGACCCGGCACTGGCCGGCCTGGTCGCCGCGATGGACGCGACCACCCAGGCGGCGGCCGCCGTGCCCCTGGCGGCCGACGTCGTCGACGGCGCGCGCCCGAAGGCCGACCCCGAGCTGACCACCGAGGTGGTGAAGGCCGTGCCGGTGCGCGGTGGCGATCGGCGGCGGCGCGCGCTGCTCGGCGCGGCCGGTGCCGTGCTGGTCGCCGGTGCGGTGGTGGCCGCCCTGGTCGTGCCCGGTGACGAGCCCGGCGGTGTGGCCGGCGCGACCGGGTCCGTGACCCCGTCCGTGACCTCGTCGGCTCCGAAGCCGACCCCGCCGACCAGCGCCTCGGTCGGCGAGCCGGTGCCGAGCGCCACCGCCGCGGTGGGCAACGACGGCACCGGCCGCGGCGGCCAGGTGCCCGGCAACGCGCCCGAGGCGACCCGCGGGCCGGCCACCGGCACCGGCACCGGCACCGGCGGCGATTCAGCCGGCGACGGCGGCGCCAGCAGCGGCGGCGGTGGTCCACAACCGACCGCGAACCCCGGCCCGACCCCCGGCCGCACGGTCACCTTGTCGCCCCTCCCCGGCATGCGGATCACGGCTCGCTGCGTCGGCGACCGGGCCGAGGTGCTCGGCGCCAGCCTGCTCGGCTACGAGGCCGATTACCCGAACGGCCCCCAAGACACCGTGACGGTCACCCTCAACCCGGTGCTCAACCTGCTCGACCCGGTGCTGCGGGTCCGCATCGCCTGCCGCGACGGCCGCCCGGTCAAGGTCTGAGGTCGGCCAGGTCGAGCTCCGGGAGCCAGTCGCGCGCCGGGTCGAAGCGGGTCCAGTTCTCGGCCTGGGACAGTTCCACCAGCCGGCCGCGGAGCAGGCCGACCGCCGGGTTGTGGTCGTCATCGCGCCACAGCATCGACCACGGCCAGCGCGGCACCGGCGCCGTCAACGGGACGACGTGGACCTTCGCGTCGGCGGGCACGGCGAGGGCGGCCGGCACGAGGACCGCGTGCGCCGGATGGGCCCGCAGGTAGTCGGCGGCGTGCTCGGCACCGAGGTTGGAGCCACCGCCGACCAGCGGCACCGCGAAGTGCTTGGCGAACCGCTGTTTGTAGCCGGTCAGCTCGGCCGCCGCGTCCGAGATCGGCTGCCAGATGCCACAGTCGGCCAGGTCGGCCGGTGTGACGCTGGCCGCCGTGGCCAGCGGGTGCCCGGTGTCGACGAGCACGCCGAGCGGCGCCAGCCGAACCAACTCGTGTGTGAGCATGGCCGGCACCGGCTGACCCAGGTCGTGCACCCGGCCGAACGCGACGTCGATCTCGCCGCGGCTGAGCGAGTCGATGGCCGCCGGCAGCCCGCGCCGCATGCTGACCTCGATGGTCAGCCGGGGCTCAGCGGCGCTGAGCCGGCGCATCCAGGCCAGCGGCTCGTGCAGGTGCCCCCAGACATCGACCCGGACCGGCCGGATGATCGACCGGGTCTCGGCCACCGCGCTGTCGGCGGCGATGAGCAGGGCGCGGGCGTGCGGCAGGAACCGCGCGCCCGCGTCGGTCAGCTCCACCGCCCGGCTGTCGCGCACCAGCAGCGGCTCACCGAGCAGTTGTTCGAGTCGCTGGATGCGCTTGGACAGCGCCTGCTGGGTGACGTTGAGCCGGGTGGCCGCGCGCCCGAAGTGCCGCAACTCGGCCACGGCGAGGAACGCGCGCACCTGAGCCAGGTCGAAGTCCACCCGTCCACGATGGCCGATCCCACCCCGATGTCAACGTGCGGGCGCCAGCGACCTGATGCCGTCGCGGTAGGTCGGGTAGGCGGGCGCCCAGCCCAGCTCGTCACGCGCCTTCGCGTTGGACAGATGCGCCACGGACGTCAGGAACGCGTGCAGGTAGGGCCCGATGGCGCCGATCACCCACAGCGGCACGGTCATCGGCGCCGGCGTTCGGAAGGTCTGCGCGAGGAAGCGGACGTGCGCGGTCATCGAGGCCGATTCGTCGTCGACAACGTGGTAGGCCTCGCCGGGCTGGCCGCGTTCGAGTGCCGCCACGGTGGCCGTGCCCGCGTCGGCCAGGTGGGTCCACGGCAGTGACCCACGGACCCGCTCGGACACCACCGGCAGCGCCCGCTTGCGCAGCATCGCCACGATCTGGTCGGTGCCGCCGGCGCCGTAGCCGGGACCGTAGAGGGCGCCGAAGCGCAGCGCGATGCCCTCGATGCCCTCGGTGTGCAACGCCAGGCGCTCCTTGACCCGGAATCCCTCGAGGTGGCGCTCCAGCGCGGCGGTGCGGCCGGGCGGCGCGAACGGAGTGTTGGATTCCGTGATCACCCGGTCGCCGAAGTCGCCGTATCCGTAACCGAAATGCATCGACTCGACGACCAGCCGACGGGCGCCGACGGCCTGGACCGCCTCGATGAAGTTGCGGGTCCCCCGCACCCGCAACTCGTCGGTGGCGGTCATGCCGGAATGCCGCATCGGCACCTTCCGCAGCGCTGTCGCGGCGTGGATCGCGGCGTCGGCCCGCAACCCCTGCACGGCGCGGAGCAGGCCGTCGCGGTCCATCAGATCGGCGACGACCGGTTCGACGCCGTCGTCGCGCAGCCGCCCGGCGCCGCCCGGCGACCGGGTCAGCCCGACCACCTCGTGCCCGGACCCGGTCAGTGCGGCGGCCATGTGCCGTCCGAGAACGCCGGAAGCTCCTGCCAACAGGACTCTCATCGCTGTCTCCCCCAAACCTCGACTACATAAGACCAGCAGACCAGCCCGTCCGCCGTCGGTCCAACGAATGTTTGTCGTCCTCGCCAACCATCGGTTGTCAGCCCGGTCGGGGGTAAGGTCGGCCGGGTGACCAAGGAGTTCGATCTCGACCTCGGCGGCGGGCAGACCCTTCATGTCTACGACACCGCCCAGGCCGCACCGCTGACCGTGTTCTGGCACCACGGCACACCCAACCTCGGCGCACCGCCGGTGCCGCTGTTCGGCGACGGGATCCGTTGGGTCTCCTACGACCGGCCCGGCTACGGAGGCTCGACCCGGTTGCCGGGGCGAGATGTCGCCTCCGCCGCGCGCTACACCGCCGCGGTCGTCCAGGCGCTCGGGCTCGACCGGTTCGCGGTGGTCGGGCATTCCGGCGGTGGGCCACACGCGCTCGCCGTCGCCGCGCTGCTGCCGGAGCGGGCCAGCGCGGTGCTGATCGGGTCGAGCCTGGCACCCTGGGGTGCCGCCGGGCTCGACTGGTTCGGCGGGATGGCGCCGGGCGCGGCGGCATCGCTGCACGCCGCGATCGAGGGGCCGGCGGCCCGCGCGGCCTACGACGACAACCCCTCCACCGACCCCGACATCGGTTTCGTCGACGCCGACAGCGACGCACTGGAGACCGACTGGGCCTGGGTGCTCGACGTGGTGCGGCCGGCGCTGGCCCAGGGCCCGGTGGCCGCGGGCGACGACGATCTCGCCTATGTGGCGCCCTGGGGCTTCGATCCGGCCGCCGTCACCGCGCCGGTGCTGCTGCTGGCCGGCCTACGGGACCGGATGGTGCCGCCGACCCACAGCGCGTGGCTCGCCGAGCGGATCCCGGAGGCCACGTTGCGAACCTCCGAGGTAGACGGTCACGTGTCGATCCTGCGCCGCTTCCCCGACGCGATGGCGTGGCTCACGAGCCGGTGAGCGCGAGCTTGCCGGTCCAGCCGCCCAGCACCCGCTGCGGGTCGGTGGCCAGCACGTCGGTCAGCAGGCCGGCGTAGACGTCGCGGAAGTCGACGGTGTATTTCAGGTCGCCGTCGTCGAGGTCGGTGAGGCTGGGCTGCTCGCCGTGCAGGCCGCCGCGCACGCCGGAGCCGAGCACGAACACGTTCGACGCCGTGCCGTGGTCGGTGCCGTCGCTGGCGTTGGCGCGCACCCGGCGGCCGAACTCCGAGTAGACAGCGACCGTCACCGGCCTGCCGGCCATCCGGTCGACGAACCCGGTGACCGCCTTGTCGAGTTGTGCGAGCAGGATCTCCTGGAGTTGCTTCTCGTCGGCGTGGGTGTCGAAGCCGCCGAGCGAGACCGAGAACGCCCGGGTGGCGACGCCGGCCTCGACGCACTGGGCGACCAGGTCGAGTTGGGCGCCGAGTTCGGCGCGGCCGCCGGTGCCGGTGGCGGGGTCGTCGCCCTCGTCGGCGTCCGGATCGGCCGGCTGCGCGTCGCGTACCTCGGTGATCATCGCTTCGATGCTGTCCAGGTCGGCGAAGCAGCGCGCGGCCCGGGCCTGGAGCGCCGGTTCGCCGGCCGCCGGCCGGCCGAGCCCGGTCACGCCCTTCGCGCCGCGGCGGGCGTTGGTCGGCACGGCGGCACCGGCACTGGTCGCGCCGGCGAGCAGCGGCGGCAATGCGGGCTCGAAGCTGACCGCGAGGCGCGGGTCGCCGCCGGCCGTGTCGAGCCAGCGGCCGAGCCAGCCGGTGGTGCCCGGACGCACCGGGTCGGCGGTCTGCCAGATGTCCATCGAGCGGAAGTGGCTGCGATCGGGCTTGGGATAACCGACGCCGCGGACCACCGCCAGTCGGCGCTCGGTGAAGAGTCGGTGGAACCCCTTCAGCGCCGGGTTGAGCCCGGTGCTGTCGTCGAGCCGGAGCACCTCGCCGGCGTCGTAGGCGATGTCGGGCCGGGCGTCCTGGTAGGCCTGGTCGGCGTAGGGCACGACGGTGTTGAGGCCGTCGTTCCCGCCGTAGAGGGTGACCACCACGAGCGTGCCGGCGTCGGCCGGCCGGTCGCCGTCGCCGGCCGTGCCGAGGATGTCGGCCAGCGTGTAGGCGGTCGCGCCGGCCGCGAGCGCACCCGCGCCGACCACGCCGCTGGCGATGAGGAACTTCCGCCGGGTGAGCGCGTCCATGGTCTGCTCCTCAGTGGATCGTGTATTCGGGGCTGACCAGGCCGAGCTGGAGCAGCCGTTCGGGCTTGCCGGCCGCGCCGGCGAGCACCGCGCGGGTCCGGTCGGTCCAGCCGTCGACGACCAGCAGCCGGGCCAGCGCGTCGGTGCGTCCGGCGGCGGGCGCGGCCCGCAGCTTGTCGAGGACGGGCGGCGCCGCGTAGTCGGCGAGCAGTTCGGCCAGCCGCAACCGGGCCTGCAGCGAGCTGGTGGTCAGCCAGGCCGCGCCGGCCGGCCAGCCACCCACGCTCGGCGGCCGCAGCGGCACCTGGTCGAGGCCGTTGAGTCCGCTGACGAGTTGCTTGCGCTGCTGCTCGGAGAGCCGGGCCGGGCGGACCCCGAGCTGCCGCATCGCGCCGACCGCCCACTCGACCGGCTGTTTGACGAGCTGGCCGCGGGTTCCCTCGAAGCCAGCGTCGGTGAACAGCGCGGTCAGCAGGTCGTCGATGTCGCGCCCGGCGGCGACCAGCCGGCCCTTCACCTCGTCGGCGATCGGCTCGCCGCTGGCGAAGCGGAACCAGAGGCGCTGGGCCACGAACGCCGTCGTCGCCGGTTGGGTCGCGACCAGCTCGGCGAACCCGTCGGCGTCGAACGCCGCCGTGCGGCCGAGGATGATCTTGGCGCCGCGGTCGTGCCGGCGAGCCACGAACCTGACGGTGCCGGCGCGGCGGTCGACCGTCCAGCCGGTGAGCGCGCGGGCGCCGGCCTTGACATCGCCCTCGGTGTAGTTGCCGATGCCGAGCGTGAACAGCTCCATCAGCTCGCGGGCCAGGTTCTCGTTGGGCGCCTTGACCGTGTTCTTCTGCCCGTCGAGCCAGACGACCAGCGCCGGGTCGCGGACCATGCGGGCGGTGAACGCGGCGAAGTCGCCCCGGCCGTGGTCGCGGAACGTCTGCAACTGGCCGAGCATGAGCGGTGCGGCCTTGACCTTCTGCGCGCTGGTCGCCCAGTGCCCGTGCCAGAAGAACACCATCTTCTCGGCGAGCTGGTGCTCGGCCGCGACCATCCGGTCGAGCCACCATTCGATGGTCGCGGCGACCTGCTGGCGCCGTTGCTGGTTGGCCTTCTGCCTGTCGGCGCGGCCGGCGTCCTTGCCCAACTCGGCGACCGCGGCGAAGACCGGTGGTGGCGGCGCGGCCGAATCCGCACCGGCCGGTCGCACCAGTCGCCGGACGGTGGCGTCGTAGCCGGCCCGCTCGGCCGCGTCGACCTCCTCGGCCGTCGGCCCGAAGGTGGCGCGGCGCAGCAGGTGGGCGATCCTCGCGCGGTCAGCCATGGGTGGACCCTAGGCCAGCCGTGTACGAGGAACGTAAGGGCGTTGTCAGCCGTCGATGCGGCAGGTCCTACCGGCGTCGGGGCCGGTTGGGGTCGCCGAGCGGCACGATCCGTCGTTCGCCGAACCGCGTCATCGCCGCGAGCGGTTTGACCGCCAGCCCGATCAGCCGGCCGAGCCCAGGCTGACCCTGCCGGCGCAGCATGCGCGGGCCGAGCCCGACCATGGTCTCAGTCAGCGCCGGCAACGGCCGGCCGAAGAACGTCAGCTCGCCGATCAGCCCGGCGTCGTCGAGCCGGATGAGCTGTGCCTCCTCCACCGCCTGAGCGCCGACCCGACCATGGAAGAAGAGGGCGTACGTCGAGCCCTCGCCGACCTCGGTGTGGAACCGGACGTCGTCGAACACCTCGACGGCCGAACGCAGCACTTCGGTGATCTGCTCCCGGCCGTGGAACCGGAACTTCTCGGTGAGTGGCGAGATGAAGACGGCGTCCGCGGCGAGGCAGCCGCCGGCCGCCTCGGCGTCACCGGCCTCGAGTGCGGCCCGCCACGTTGCGATGGTCGTTGGCATCATCCATGCCTACCACGACGCGGCGAGCCCCGACTCCAACTGGTCGAAGCCCCGGTTGGCGGCGGTGACGGCCGGCCGGTGGACCTGCGCGGCCGTGCGGCCGCCGATCAGCCGCCGCCAGTTGTCGCGGGCCAGGATCCGCTGGACCACCAGGATCTGCCCGGCGGCCAGCCGGGCGGGCAGACCCCCGCGCGGGTCGAGCGCGTGGGCCAGCGCCGCCTCGTCGGCCTCGGTGTAGCTGGCCACCCGGGACGCCAGGCTCGGCGTCTCGAACACCATCCGGTGGTAGGCCAGCACCTGCGGGTGGTCGTTGAGGCCGGTGACCGGGTCGCGGTCGCGCAGCCCGTCGAGAAAGTGCCGGCGCAGGGCGGCCAGCGGCCGCTCACCGGCGGCCCGCCCGGCGACCACCCGCGCCGCCTCGCCGCTGTGGTCGGCGATCCGGTGCAGCACCAGGTCTTCCTTGGTCGGGAAGTATTTGAACAGGGTCGGCTTGGACACCTCGGCCGCCGCCGCGATGTCGGCCACCGGCACGGCGTCGAAACCCCGCTCCAGGAAGAGCGCGATGGCGGTCGCCGAGATCGTGTCGTGGGTGCGCTGCCGCTTGCGCTCGCGGAGGCCCGCCTGTTCGGTCACGCGCCGAGTTTACGGAAGGACGACTAACTTGGGCAAATTTTTGACTGCACGCTAATCTTTACTCGGTTAAGCATTGGAGGATGCCCTGTGAGCCTCGACCAGCAGCTCGCCGAGGAGCGGGCGCACCTCGCCGCTTCACGGGCCGCGTTGGCCCGGATGCTCGACACCGCGCGCATGCGGGTCGCCACCGGCGCCCAGGTCGCCGGTGACCGCTACACCGCCGAGACGCTGGGCCGGATGCTGCGCACCCACGCCAAGGAGTTGGCCGCCGAGCCCGACGGCCCGCTGTTCTTCGGCCGCCTGACGTTCGACTCCGGCGAGCATCGCGGGCGGCGCTACTACATCGGCCGCCGGCACGTCGCCGAGCCGCCGGAGGAGCCGCTCGTGGTCGACTGGCGGGCACCGGTGTCCCGGGCCTTCTACCGGGCCAGCGCCCGCGATCGACTCGGTGTCGCCGTCCGCCGGCGGTACGGGTGGTCCGGCGGCGGCGAGTTGACCGGTTTCGAAGACGAGCCCCTCGACCACGACACCACCAGCCGCCTGCTCACCGAGGAGATCCTGCGCCCCCGGGTCGGCCCGATGCGCGACATCGTCGCGACCATCCAGCCCGACCAGGACGAGTTGGTCCGCGCCGGCCTCGACGCGTCGCTGTGCGTGCAGGGCGCGCCGGGCACCGGGAAGACCGCCGTCGGCCTGCACCGGGCGGCCTACCTGCTCTACGCGCACCGGCGGCGGCTGGCCCGCGGCGGGGTGCTGGTGCTCGGGCCCAACCCGGCCTTCCTGGCCTACATCGGCGCGGTGCTGCCCGCCCTCGGCGAGGTCGACGTCGAGCAGCGCACCCTCGACCAGCTCCTCGACTACCGTCGTCCGTCCGCCGTGGACACTGATCGGGCGGCGGCGGTCAAGCACGACGCGCGGATGGCGACCGTGCTCAGCCGCGCCCTCTACGCCGGGCTCGGCGAGCCCACCGGGCCGCTGGCGGTGCCGGACGGCTCGTTCCGCTGGCGGATCTCCGAAGGCGTGCTCGCCGGGCTGATGGCCCAGATTTGGCACGAGTCACCGCTCTACGGGATCGGGCGCGAACGGCTGCGGTCCCGGATCGTCGACCGGCTGCGGCGCCAGGCCGAGTCGCGCGGCCTGGAACTCGGCGCCGCCTGGGCACAGCGGATCGGCCGCAGCCGTCCGGTCCGCGCCGTCGTCGACCAGCTCTGGCCGCCCGTACGCCCGGAACGGTTGGTCGCGGGGTTGCTCGGCGACCCCGCGGCGCTGGCCGAGGCCGCCGACGGTGTCCTCGACCCGGCCGAGCAGGCGGCGATCGTGCGCCGCACGCCCCGCTGGACCTCCGCCGACCTGCTGCTCGTCGACGAGGTGGCCGGGCTGGTCGACCATCCGCCGCGCTACGGGCACGTGATCGTCGACGAGGCGCAGGACCTCTCGCCGATGCAGTGCCGGGCGGTCGCCCGACGCAGCACCCACGGGTCGCTGACCGTGCTCGGCGACCTCGCGCAGGGCACCACACCGTGGGCCGCCACCGCCTGGCCCGAGCAGTTGGCCCACCTCGGCAAGCCGGGCGCGCCGGTGGTCGCGCTGACCGCCGGCTTCCGGGTGCCGGCGGCCGTGGTCCCGCTGGCCAACCGGTTGCTGGCCGCTCTCGACGTCGACGTGCCCGCCACCCGACCGGTCCGCGACGACGGCGTCCTGCGGGTCGAGCGGACCGACGACCTGCCGTCGGCGACCGCCGCGGCGGTGCGGGCGGCCCTGTGCCAACCGGGCTCGGTCGGCGTCATCGCGGCGGATGCGGCGGTCGCGGGCCTCTCGCAGCGGTTGCCGCCGAGCCCGCGGGTCACGATCCTGCCCGCCGGCCTGGCCAAGGGCCTGGAATACGACCACGTCATCGTCGTCGAGCCGGCCGACATCGTCGCCGCCGAACCCCGCGGCCTCAACCGGCTCTACGTGGTGCTGACCCGAGCCGTGTCGCGCCTCGACATCCTGCACAACCGGCCCCTCCCCCGGTCGATCGCCGGCTGAGGTTACGGTGGTCGGCGTGCCCGGTCGACCAGCCCTGACCCTCACCGACACCACCGACGACCTCGAACACGAGGCGCTCTTCCGCCGGCTCCGCTTCGCCGGCCGCGACCTGTCCGGCCAGGAGGCCGACGTGGTCGAGTTCGACCAGTGCCGCTTCGAGCGCACCTCGCTGGCGGCCGCGGTGCTCGATCAGCCGCGCTTCACCGACTGCGTCGCCGAGCAGGGCGACTGGGCCAACACCCGGTTCAACAAGCCGACACTGCTCCGGGTCCGCTTCGCGGACGTGCGCCTGACCGGCGCCCAGTGGGCCGCCGGCACGCTGCGCGAGGTGACGTTCGCCGACTGTCGCGCCAACCTGGCTGCCTTCCGCTTCACCTCGTTCGCACACGTCTCCTTCGTCGACTGCAACCTTTCCGGCGCCGACTTCACCAACGCCGACCTGCGCCGCGCCGAGTTCACCGGCTGCGATCTGACCGGCGCCCAACTCTCCAACGCCAACTGCGCGGGCGCCCACTTCACCCGCTGCGACGTGGCCGGCCTCGGCGGCGTGACCAGCCTGGCCGGCGCCACGATCGCCGCAGCCGACCTGGCCGCGCTGTCACACACGTTCGCCCAGGCCCTGGGCATCACGGTGGTCAGCTGAGCGACGGTCAGCTGGCGCTGACGACGGCGACGAACGCGCCGGGCGTGAGCAGCCGCCCGATCGCGCCCAGCCGGTCGTCGGTCATCCGGGCCCCGATGGCGGTGCCCGGGATCGAGTGGGTGACGTGCACGGCACCCGGGTAGTGGTGCAACTCGGTCGGCACGCCGGCGCGGATGAGCGACAGCGCGTAGTCCAGCCCCTCGTCGCGCGTCGGATCGACCTCGTAGGACGTGACGTACGCGGGCGGCAGGCCGGCCAGGGCCTCGATCGGCGCGCGGGCCGGCGCCGCGTAGATGGGCACGTAGGCCGCTCCCGGCTCGGCGGTGCCGCGCAGGTAGTAGCTCCAGCTGTAGAGCGAGTTGCGCGGTTGCCAGACCGGCACGTCGGTCAGCGTCCGGATCGACCGGCTGGTCAACCGGTCGTCGACCGTCGGCGCGTCGAGGAACTGGGCGATCAGCCGTGGCCCGCCGCGGTCCCGGGTGGCCAGCGCGAGTGCGGCGGCCAGCCCACCGCCCGCGCTCTCACCGAGCACGCCGACCCGCGCCGGGTCGACGTCCGGCGCGCCGGAAAGCCAGAGCAGCGCGGCGTACGCGTCGTCGAGCGCCGCCGGATACGGGTTTTCCGGCGCCAACCGGTAGGCGACGCTCAGCACGGTGACGTCGATCCGATCGACGATCTGTCGGGCCCGGCCGTCGATCGCGTCGATGGAGCCGAGCGCGAAAGCCCCGCCGAACAGGTAGATCAGGGCGGGCAGCGGGCCGCCGACCCCGGCGGGCCGGTAGAGCCGTCCGGCCACCCCGTCGTCGCGCTGATAGCCCGGCAACACCACGTCGGTCACGCTGATGCCCCGCTGTGACTCGTACCCCGGCAACCCCTCCCGCGCGGCGGCGCTGTTCTTTCGGGCCGTGGCCAGGTCCGCGAGGTCCGACCTCGGGAACCCGCCGGCAAACATCGCCGCCAACTCCGGATCGAGGTAGTACTCCATGTGCGGACGCCTGCCCGCGATCGCGCCGGTTATGCGCCCGGCTGCCGACATTGAGCTGCGTCGAGTCAGTGTCCGGGGTCGCTGCCGGTGCCCGCGGTGGTCGGCAGGTTGCCGAGCACGTGGTTGATGATGTGGATGCGGCCGTTGGCGATCCGGTAGTCGGCGCACACGGTCTGCGCGTCCGGGCCGATCCGGGCCATCGAGTCGGCCTTCGCGACCGTGACGGTGGTGCCGTCGAGCGTCTTGACGGAGCCGGCGTCGATCAGGTCGGCCAGGCTCAGCGAGCGGTCGACGAGGTGCGCGCGCAGCAGCGTACGCAACGTGTCCTTGTCTTTGATCATCAGTTCGTCGAGGTTGTCGCTGGAGAACTTGGCAGCGAACGCGTCGTCGCTCGGCGCCAGCACGGTGATGCCCGGCTTGCCCTTGAGCTCGGGCAGCAGGTCGGACGCCCGCATCGCGCCTTCGAACGTGGTCAGCACCGGGATCCACGACAGCGCGCTGTCGACCGGTTCGGTGGCCAGTGCGGTCGGGTTGCCGGGCTCGGTGCCGCTGGGCAACGCGTCGCAGAGCGGCCCCTGCACGCCGGCTTCCGCCTTACCCTCGGCCGAGCCGGTGCAGCCGGCGGCCAGAAACAGGGCGGCCGCCGCGGTCAGCGCGAGCGCGGCGCGGCGGGGCGAGACAGTCCACATGAGAATCTCCAGACGAGCATGGGGCGTCGCACCGGCGGGCCGGGGGTCCCGGTCCGACCCGCCGGTGCGAACGTTTCCTACGTCAGTGCGACGTCACAGTGTCGCGCACTGACCGGCCTTCGGTCCGTTGACCGTGTTGCGGACCTCGAGGTTGGTCGGGGCCGGGCTGTTGCCCGAGCAGCTCAGCGGGCCGCTGACGCTGTTGCCGGCCAGGTACGGCGCGCCGCCACCGGTGTTGTCGGCCAGGTTGACCGGGCCCGACACCGTGGTGCCGATGACCGTGACCGGGCCGTTGGTGTTGGTGACCCGCAGCGGGCCGCCCACCGTGCTGTCGCCGAGGAAGACGCCGCTGGCGCCCACCGCGTTGACCGGACCGCTGATGGTCGTGTGGGTCGCGACCAGGGTCGCACCCGGGCGGACGTTGACCGGGCCGTTGACCGTCGCGTCCTCGATGCACGCGAAGCCGGAGACGGTCAGCGGGCCGTTGTGCTTGCCGGTGAGGGTCGGGTAGACCCGCTCGCCGGACACCCACTCCTCGGCACCCTGACCGTCGAGCAGCAGCGGGATCAGGCCACGCTCGGGCTGGGCCAGCGGCACGATGTAGCCGTCGGCCACCTTGACGACCTTCCAGCCGTGGTCGGCGATCCGCTGTGCCACGGTCGCGCCGACGCCGCCGGGGCCGTCGGTGCGGGCACCGTTGTACTGCTCGTCCGTGAGCTTGTAGGCACACGGCGCGTTGTCCAGGATGTCTTCCGCGTCCGGCTGGTCGGCCGGCGGCGGGGACTCGCCCGGGTGCGGCGCGGGGTGCGCCGGGATGATCCGCGAGCCGCGGAAGACGATCCGGCCGGAGTTGCCGGCCTGGAACTCGATCGCCTCGGTCCGGGCTTCCTTGATGTCGCCGAGCTGAGCGTGGTGGTAGTCCATGAACGAGTTGAACGTCCACAGCGCGGAGAACGTCTTGCGGCGCCGGTTGTTGGCGGCGTTGCCCTCGTCCGGGCGGGTCTGGCCACCGGAGCTGCGCAGCTCCAGGAGCGAGTTGATGGTGTTCTTCAGACCCAGCGTGTTGCGGAGGATGGTCTCCTCCGACAGGCCGACCTGGCCGCCGTTCTGGCAGCCGTAGGGGCAGGGCCACCAGCCGGACTTCGCGCCCTCGACGTACATGTGGTTCTCGATCATGTCGAGCGACTCGTCGTAGATCGGCTGGGCCACGTTCTGGTGGCGCGGCGGCAGCATCGGCAGGTCACCGGCCTGGCTGTTGCCGAACTCGTGACCGTCGTAGCCGGCCACCGGGCGGTAGTCGCGCAGCATCCGCACGTACGCCGCGGTCTCCGGCTGGCGGATCAGCGAGTAGTCCCGGTTGAGGTCCTGCCCGGTCGAGTTGCCCCGGGTGTTGGCGGCCCGGCCGTCACCGTTGATCGACGGAACGATCAGCACGGTCGTGCCCTTGAGCAGGTCGAGGGTGCGGGCGTCGTTGCTGAACGCCAGCTGGCGGGCCATGATCAGGCAGGCCTCGCGGTCACCGGGCTCGTTGCCGTGCACGTTGCAGTTGACGGCCAGCGGCGAGGTTGCCGCAACCGCGGCCGGGGTCGCCGGCGGGGTCGGGTAGCCGATGACGAACATGTTGATCGGGCGGCCCAGCACGGTGCGGCCGATCTCGACCACCCGCACCCGCTCGCTCATCTCGTCGACGGCGGCGGTGTACGCGTACTCGTTCACGTCGCTGGTGAACTGCGCGGCCTGGGTGGTCTCCCACTGCGTACGCAGGTTCTGGCCGGCCACGTTCGGGTCACCCCAGGGCGCGCGGGTGGCGTCGAATACGGGGGTCGAGTAGGGCTGCTCGGCAGTGCCGATCCGGGCCCGTACCCGCCATTCGAACCGGTCACCGGGGTTGAACCCGGAGTCGGCGAAGGTCGGCTTCTCGTTGTTGATCTGACGGTTCGGCCGCCACACACCGACGATGGTCGGGTTGCCGGTCGGCTCGTTCGCGGCGTCCACCGCGGTGCGCTCGATCTGGTAGTCGGTGGCACCGTCGACCGGCGTCCAGGCGACGGTGGCGAACCCGTCGGCCTGGGTGACCGAGAGGTTGGTGACCTGGTTGGGCTCTGCCGCGAACGCCGAGGTCGACGACACGAACGGAGCGAAGCTGGCAGCGAGCAAGGCGGAGAGAGCGATGACGGTAGGCCGCCGTCGTTTCATGAATCCTCCAGGTTGGGGGGACCCCGGGGGGAACTCCTAGATCAAGCCATCGGTGTCGGTCAGCCTGACTGTCCTCACGGGCCGATCGCAACGATCTTGAGAAACTCTTGAGCCTTCGAAACCCGGATGAGGCGTACGCCGGGACGGTGTTGACTTGGGTCGTGGATCGTCAACGGCTCAGCAGCATCGCCCACTCACGGCACCCGATCGCGGCGCCGGTCTCCGGCGTCAACGTCAACCGGCTGCTCCGGCGGGCCGGCCGCGAGCCGACCGCCCGCATCCTCGACCTGGGCTGCGGCGACGCGGCCTGGGCGATGCAGGCGCTGGCCCACTACCCCGACGGTCACGCCGACGGGGTCGATCTGAACCCCTATGTCCTCGAACGCGCGGCCGCCGCCGCCGAGGGACGAGGCCTGTCCGACCGGCTCACCCTGCACGAACGCGATGCCCGCGACTATGTGCCCGACGGCGACTACGACCTGGTGCTGTGTGTCGGGGCGACACACATCTTCGGCGGGTTCGCCGGCACGCTGCGGCAGGCCGGCCGGCATGTCAACGCCGACGGCGTCCTGCTGGTCGGCGAGGGTTTCTGGCAGGTCCCGCCGACACCGGCGGCGCTGGCGGCGCTCGACGTGAAGCCGGCCGACTACACCGACCTGGCCGGCCTGGTCGACGCGGCCGAGGAAGACGGCTGGACGCCGGTCTACGCGCACGTCAGCGATGCGCAGGAGTGGAACGACTACGAGTGGTCCTGGGTCGGCTCGTTGACCGGGTGGGGTCTGGACAACCCCGGGCACCCCGACGCCGCCGAGGTGCTCGCCGTCGCGCGCGACCACCGGGCCGGGTGGCTGCGCGGCTACCGCGACGTGCTCGGGTTCGCCACGCTCGTGCTGCGCAGGGCAACCAACAGCGCCGGGTGACCGGTCGTGCCGGCCATGTCGACGACCCGGGTCCGGTGCGCGGAGCCAGGGCCGGCCTTGCGGACCAGCCGGATCCTGGATGGGGTACGTCAGCCCGAGCGCCCCCGAGGTGCGCGTGGTGGATGTCGCGCCTGACCATCATTCGGCCCTGTGCGCGGCGCGGGATATGTCCCCGGCAGGCGCGCCGCGTGGTCACCCTTCCTGGCGCTGCGCGCGGCCCGCGATGGCCCGGGCGCACTCCATCGCCTCGGTGTGCGTGGTGTCGACCTCGAGGTCGTAGACGACCCCGCGATGGACGATCTCGGCCTGGTCCCGGGCCATGCCGGCGACCCGGTCGCCGCGGGCGACCTCCCGGCCGGCCGCGACGGCGGCGTCGCACCGGACGCCGACCCACAGCACGGGCAGATCGCCGAACGCCCGCCGCCACTCGTTCTGCGAGTCGGCCCCGCCGAGGAACACCTCGTCGACGATGATCCGAGCGCCTGCGCGAGCCATCGCGACGACGCCGTCCCGCCAGGCCGCCTCGAGCGTGCGGAACTCGGGCGCGATGACCACCGTCCCGTCCGGCGGGAACTCGATCAGGCCTTTGGTCGCGGGCAACATCTCGACGAACGCGTCGGTCCCGAGCGCCAGCCAGCTCTCCGGCAGCACGGCCTGAAGACACCGCGCGATGCCGGACTTGCCGGAACTGGACCCACCGTTGAGCACGATCACCTGCACCTGCATGCCGTCACGGTAGCGGTCTTCGTGTGGCGCTGATCGAGGTTAGATCCTTCGACAACGGGAACCCGATGCGCGAAGCCAACTCAGACAGGGAAACCCGAATGTCCAATCATTTCAGCGCTGACAACCTCAAGTTCCCCGGTGACGACCGGCGTCTGGACCTGACCGACGTCTTCGCGTTCACCTCGTCCAGCAGCCCCGACAAGACCGTGCTCATCATGGACGCCAACCCGACCGGCGCCCCGCCACCGATCCCCGAGCAGCACCAGGGTCCGGAGTTCTACCCCGGCGCCGTCTATCGGATCAATGTGGACAGTGACGGTGACACCCGGGGTGACGTCGCCTTCACGTTCGTGTTCTCCGACTACCGGGACGGCACGCAGACCGGCACCGCCTGGTATGCCACCGGCGCCGACGCCCGCCGGCCCGAGCCGGCCGGCGAGGTGATCGCCGACGCGATCCCGGTCACCTTCGACGGCTCGGTCAAGCCGGTCGAGAAAGACCAGATCCGCCTGTTCACCGGCCTGCGCAGCGACCCCTTCTTCGCCGACGTGGAAGGCGCGTTGCACGGCCTCGAATGGACCGGCCACGACGACTTCGCGGGCAACAACGTCGACTGCATCGCCCTGGAAGTGCCCAGTTCCATGCTGGGCCCAAGCCCGACCATCGGCGTCTGGGCGACGATCAGCCGCCGAAACAACGGCAAACTCGAGCAGATGGACCGCGGCGGCAACCCGACGATCAACCCGTTCATCAATCCCGACGGGCAGAAGAACCTCTACAACGCCCGGCAGCCGTCCGACGACGTGGCCAACTATCTGGGCCCGTGGTCGAAGGTCCTGGAAGAGGGCGGCTATTCCGCCGAAGACGCCAAGGCGGCGGCGATGCAGGACCTGCCCGACATCCTGCGCTACGACCGCACCAAGCCGGCGGCCTATCCCAACGGCCGCAGCCTGACGGACGACGTCTTCAGCATGCGCTTCGCGTGGCTCACCAACGGCCGCATCGGCCCGACGGGCCTGCAACCGCACGACGACATGCTGGCCCAGTTCCCCTACCTCGGGCCGCCGAACCCCGAGCAGTGACGACGCCAGGGCAGCCGATCAGGCGGACGGCTCGGCTTCCTCCGTGTCGTCGTTGATCTCTTCGGGATCGGTCTTGCCGCTCGCCGGGCCCGTGTACCCCGTCGCGAGCAGGTGGCTATCCAGGACCTCGTATAGGAAGTGACCTTCACTGACCCAAAGCCGGCGCTGACTTCCATCGGCTCGGGCCACCACGAAGTGAATCCGCCCTGACTGGTTCTTGTGTCGCCAAGCTCTGAGGACGACACGATCCTTGATGACCGGCACTGGCCCCTCCCCTTAGAGATCGACCAGGTTGCCACAAGCCAGTCCGAGATCGACAGTGTCCGGACAGTCAACGTCACCCAACGACTCGTCTGTGCCTGCCGCTCCCAGTCCGCCCCCTCGGGGCAAGGCTGACGTAATGGCGGGGGCACGGTGGTGCGTGGTTAGACTCGGGCTGCTGTGGCTGAACCCGGTCGACGGCGAGTACCGGGTGTCGGTGTGGTTGCTTCTCCTCGGCGTGATCGGTCCGATCGCTGCCATCTTCGACCTGCGTAAGGTACTCGCTCACCGCCAGGAGATGCGGGCCAGCGCGCAGTAAAGTGGACCGGTGAGTCCAGAAACCGGAACCGCCGGCATGGAGCGGACGCTGACCCGCAAAGGGGTCGCCACGCGGCAGCGGATTGTCGAAGGCGCCGCCGCGGAGATCAGGGAGCGGGGCATCGCCGACACCACCCTCGACGACGTGCGGGCCCGCACCGGCACCAGCAAGGGTCAGCTCTTCCACTACTTCCCCGACGGGAAGGACCAGTTGCTGCTCGCGGTGGCCCGGTTCGAGGCCGACCGCGTGCTCACCGACCAGCAACCCCAGCTCGGCGCGCTCACCTCGTGGCCGGCCTGGCAGGCCTGGCGCGACCGGGTCGTCGCCCGCTATCTCGCGCAGGGGCGCGACTGCCCGCTCAGCGGCCTCACCGCCCAGCTCGGCCGCGGCTCCCCTGGTGCCCAGGCCGTGGTCGCCGAGCTGATCGCACAGTGGCAGGGCGAGATCGCCGCCGGGATCAGACACATGCAGGGCATCGGCGAGATCGACCCCGGCCTCGACTCCGACCGGTCGGCGGCGGCGCTGCTCGCCGGGATTCAGGGCGGTGTGATGGTGCTGCTCGCCACCGGCCAGATCGGCCACCTCGAAGCCGCGCTCGACATTGGGATCGCCGGTCTGCGCCGCCGCTGAATTCTGGACTTGCGGGTCCATTTTTCGCGACGCAGGGTTGGCAACATGAACAACGACTACTACCTGTTGGGGCGGTCCGGGCTGCGGGTGAGCCGGCTGGCGCTCGGCACCATGAACTTCGGCGTCGAAGGATTCCACGCTCCCTACGGCAAGACCGAGGCGGAGGCCGAGCCGATCTTCCGGCGCTACGTCGAGGCGGGCGGCAACCTGATCGACACCGCCGACTTCTACACCGCCGGGCAGAGCGAGACCATCCTCGGCAAGCTGATCGCCGCGGGCGGCGTACGCGATCGCCTGGTGTTGACCAGCAAGTTCACCAACACCGTCGACCCGGCCGATCCGAACGCCGGCGGCAACGGCCGCAAGCACATGATCCGTGCGGTCGAGGCGTCGCTGCGCCGGCTGGGCACCGACTACCTCGACCTCTACCTGCTGCACACGTGGGACCGGATCACGCCGGTCGAGGAGGTCGTGCGGACCTTCGACGACCTGGTGCGGGCCGGCAAGGTGCGCTACGCCGGCCTTTCCGACGTGCCCGCCTGGTACGCCGCCCGCGCCCAGACCTTCGCCGAAGCGCACGCGCTGACCCCGATGGTCACCGTGCAACTGCCTTACTCGTTGGTGGCCCGCGACATCGAGGCCGAGTACACGGCGATGGCGCAGACCCTCGGCCTCGGCCTGACCGCCTGGAGCCCCATCGGTGGCGGGCTGCTCAGCGGCAAGTACCGTCCCAGCGGCGACGGAACCGTGGCCGGCGACGGCCGCCTGGCGCTCGACGGCCAGCGTCCCGTCGGCGAGCGCGAGTGGCGGGTGGTCAAGGAACTCGACCACGTGGCCGGTGAACTCGGCCGCAGCATGGCCCAGGTCGCGATCAACTGGGTGGCCACCCAGCCCGGGGTCGGCTCCGTCATCGTCGGCGCGAGCCGGCCCGCCCAGCTCGACAGCAACCTCGCCGCGCTCGACTTCGAGATCCCGCCGGCGTTACGCGCCCGCCTCGACGCGGCCAGCAAACCGGTCTGGGGCGCGCCGTACTCGATGTTCACGCCCGAATACCAGTCGTGGATCGTCAGCCCGGGGTTGGGCATCGGCGACAAGCCGGCCGGGTACGCCCCTCCAGTGTGGAACGCTGCCGCTGTGTCTTCTTAGGACGGACAGGTGTCGAGCATCGTCTGCAAGGCCGACTTCTCCGACGACTGCAGGCGCAGGCCCCAGGACGACTTGCACGCCGCTGCCGTCGCGCTTGAGCACGGTCTCGCGGGTGTTGCAGGCGCCGGGGATGGTGATCCAGTGCGGGAACAGGTCGCGGCTGTAGCCGCTGGACGAGCCTTCGGTGGCCACGGTCAGCCCGTTGAGCGGCGACTGCGCGCTGGCCTTCGACGGGATGCCCGGTGGGGTCGCATCGGCGGGCACGGCCGTCAGGGTGGCGACGGCGACCGCGGCCACGGGCAGCTGACGCTCTCGCGTCCGGCTCGCACCCCGAGGGGGCCGCGCCGGCCGATCAGGACTTGGCGACGGCCCGCTCGCCCTGGCCCGGCTTCCAGATGGTGACGACGAGGTGGCCGTCGGTGAGGGTGACCGACGACGCGCTGTGCAACTCGGCCACGTAGAACGTGTCGAATTCCTGGCCACGCAGGTCGAGCCCGATCTCCGCGTAGAGGTCGTCGGCGAACCGCTGGTGCATCGCCCTGTCAGGATCGTTGAACACCGCACCGAACAGTTTCACGTCGCCGTCGCCGACCTGCGGGTCCACAGTGGCCGTATGTAGGCAGAACCGCGGGTCGCGACCGAGGTCGCGGAACTTCTGGGTGTTGGGCATCCCGACCAGCACCAGCCGGCCCTCGAAGACCCGCGGCTCGATCGGGCTGATCCGCGGGGAGCCGTCGGCCCGCACCGTGGCGAGCATGCACAGCTTTCCGGTGGCGGCGTGTCGCCGCTGAAAGATCTCGGCGATCCGCGGTGCCTCGTCGACGAACTCCTGCCAGGTAGCCATGATCGACCATCTTACGGTGGCCGGCCCCGCGCGGGCCGGCCACCTCGGCGAAGCGTCAGTCGACCGTGGGTGGCGCCGTCCGGGCGGCTTCCTGCAACGCTGCCGCCGCATCACTGTAGGGGTTGTAGGTGTAGGCACGGGATACCCCGCCCGGGATCGTGAAGTATTCGGCCGACAGCTTCGCCGGGTCGCTGGCGATCTCGCCACGGCCGGGCAGGTCGTCGCCGTCGTCCCAGCCCCACGGCGCGTTGGCCGAGTTGGCCGAGCACCCGAACGTGCCCGAGCCGCAACCGCCGGTGGTGTCGCCGGCGAACGTACCCAGGCTGGCGAACAGTTTGGTGTTGGCCCGTTGTGCCCACAGCCCGCCGGCGGCGAACAGGTCGACCAGCTTGTAGCGCACGTCGCGGTCGTCACCGCTGCTCGGCGACTCGGCCACTGTGGACGGATAGTAGACGATGCCGTCGCCGACGATGTCGTACTGCGGGCGGGCCTTGAGACCGTGGCCCTTTGACTCCTGTGCGGTGACGGGGTGGGTGAACCCGTCGTGCGGCGAGGTCGCCAACTGCAGCGTGCCGTCGACGCCCTCCCGCCCGGAGGTCCAGGTGCTACCCGCCGGGGTGTACGAGTAGAAGTCGCTGTGCGCGACCGTCACCGCGCCGCGCAGCGTGCCGTAGGTGGACCCGTCACGCTCGACCGCCAGCAGAACGCCTTCGGCGTCGTTCTCGTGCTCGGTCTCGAAGAAGGGGTGATCGGCCCAGTCGCGGGGGTGGAAGAACAGGTAGGTGAGATACCAGTAGGCGCTGGTCTCGACGACCGAGTAGTAGGCGTGTGCGGCAACCGACGCCCCGGCGTGGTCCCAGTTGTCACGCCCGTCGAGGTTGCCGTCGAAGTCAACGGCGGCGATGAAGTCGCCCCTGCCACCGATGGCGTGGCTGCCGGTGGCGTCGACGTCCTGGTAGTGGATCGGTGCCCAACGAAGGGCAAGCTCGGCCCGACTGACGGCGGCGGCCGCCGGGGTCGAGGTGGTGAGCGCGCTCGCGCCGACCAGGGTCAGGACAAGGCTCGTGGCCAGGAACCTGCCTCTTACACGCATATCTGTGCTCCCGCGTCCGGAGTGGAGGAACACGTCGGATCCTGCTCCCCAGACACATCCATCCGGCGACATGGAGATAGACAGACATCAACCCCTGAGCGAACCGAACCGAGAGCCACAGGTGCGCGCGGCCGTCGGGGGCACGACCGCTTGCTCCCGCGCGCAACGGGCCGGTCCCTGGCGGGCCCGTCCCTGCCTGGTCCGCGGTGTGCGCTGACGCCCGTGGGGCGCCGGCCTCCGGAGCTAGGCTCGATGTACCGGCCGGACCATGACGAGAGGGTTGGCGCATGCCAGGCGCGGAGGAACTGCTGCACAGCAATTTGCACGAGGTCTTCGGTGAACGCGACCCGCGACGCCGGCGCGCGGCCATCGACCGGACATACACGGAAGACGTGACCTTCACCGACCCGGACGGCGTTTACCGAGGGCGGGAAGCGCTGGACAACCAGGCCCAGAAACTGCTCGACGGTGCGCCCGGTTTCGTGTTCGAGGAGGACGGCCCCGCCTACCTCGGCCCCGACACGGCGGCGCAGGCGTGGCGTTTCGGGCCGCCGGGCAATCCGGTCGCCCGCGGCGTCGACGTCCTGACGATCCGCGACGGCCTCGTGAGCGACCTGCGCACCCTGCTCGCGACCGCGATCGATCGGCCGCCCCGGTGACCGGTCCGCGGTCGGGTCAGTCATCTGCCGCCACAACGGTGGACCGCCTCGTCCAGAACAGCGACCGGATCCTCAGCCACCGAACGGATCATGCGCTAACCATCGCACAGCCGCCCACCGCCACGGGCACAACTCATCGATCGAACTCCGTCGAGATGTATTCGTGCAGTGGATAGTGATCCGGCTGTTTGTAAGGTGCTCGGGATGTTTGAGGGTCTCGACGAACTGCGCGCAGGCGACAGGCGCCGCGAGTGGGAGTCCGTGCGCGCCGCGGTCGAACGTCCACCTGCGTCCGGGGCAGTACTGGGCCCTGCCGTTATCGGATGGCCGTTTCGGCTGCGGCCGGGTCATGGCGGTCCCCGCCTTCCCGAAGGACCAGATCGGGGTGGATAGGCGACGAGCTACCGACCTTCGACGCGATCGCGGGCTACGCCATCCTCGAACAGGCCCAGACCAGATTCGAAGCCATCAGCAAGACGGGCGGGAGCCGGCTCGGGGTACGACCGCTTGGCCTCGATGGGTTGGTGGCTATCGACCCCAACGCCGGCCACGTTGGCGCAGTGCACCTGGTCTGGCTCTGGCAGGCAATCCTCGACATGGCAGAGGAATACCTTCTCCCCTGAGCCTTGCGACAGAGACAGAATCCGGCGTACAGGCCGACTCGCCCGTCACCCTCCTGGTAGCAGCCGACGGCCCGGACGGCCCGCAGACTGCCCAACGGAGATCGTTTACAGGGGTACTTCGCCGAACTCTGGCTGGCTGCTCTTGGGAGAGCGGCGCAAGCTCTGAGCCTGCCAAGGTCATCTCCCAGAGTTCTCCCGAGGAACGATGACGATGCAGAAGAGCCGGCCCCCCGCTTCGGGGAAACCGGCTCTGACCTGCTGGTCTATCTGGTGGGCGATACTGGGTTTGAACCAGTGACCTCTTCCGTGTCAAGGAATCCTGATGCTCGCTGCGCCGAGGCTGATGCGGGTTAGGAGCTGCGAGACCGTCCGCAGCAGTCCGTGCAAGTCCAACGATGCCGCTGGCGATTGTCACTCAGTTGGTCACTCACACCCACACGCAGCCCCATCCCTGATGCCCCTAACGATCCCAAGTGTTTAGGTTCCGCGCGGCGCCGGGTCCGCACGTGACTCCGACCGCAGCGATCCCCATCTGTCGGTTTAGGGCGATAGCGTCGGCAACCGTCGAAGGCGAAGACGGCGCCGTCGCGGGCTACCCGAACCCTGCGGGTCCTCGATCGCCTGCGGGTCCACCGTCGTCTTCGAGGTCCGTCACCGAGCTGGTCCGTCTGGCGCAGGTGGCGTGAGCGACGCCGGGCGAGAGTCACGGAAGCCTCAAATCTGGCGAATCTTCAGCTCGTGCGGCCGAACGCGTCGAATAACGCGCCCAACCGGTTCAGAACTCGACCAGTTCCGACAAGGCATCATGGCGATGATCAGGACGCAGAACTGTCGTGCCCTACCTCTAGCATGCAGGCGTGAGTGACTACATAGAACTCGGCGAGCGCGGCACTCTTGGACGCGTGCGGCTCGTCGCGGACGAAGGCCATCTTCTCTACTTCGATCTGAGCGGTGGCGCAACAGGATGGGTTCGGCTTGATGAGCACTCCAGCTTCAAGGCGCACGACGTGATCCTGATCTACTCGGATCGCATCGAAAAGGCTCCGTCCGAGCTGTGGCCCGAAGACTCGTGGGTCGCGGTGGTAAAAATCAAGCTTCCTGACGTCACGGTGGTCGACCAATCCGGCACCCGCAAGATTGTCCCAACGCGGAACGATGTCGAGTACCGCGAGGGGAACACGGTAGAAGCACTTGCTTCCCGCGGCGTCGTACGAGTGCTCTCGGAAGAGCCGCTGCGATTTCTTGATGATGAGGTTGACGAGCATCAAGTAGAACAGTTTGTTAAGAACACCGACTACGACCTTGACTTCCACGACTTTGGCGGGTTGGAAAGCGTGGTTGAGCGCGCCCGTGAACTTATAGAGACGCCGCTAAAGTATAGGGAAGCACTTTCGGCGATCGGAGCTCGGCCGATCAAAGGCGTTCTGTTCACTGGATTGCCGGGAACCGGAAAGACAATGCTGGCTCGCATCATTGCCAGCAGGGCGGACGCCGTGTTCTATCAGATCAGCGGCCCCGAGGTCATCAGCAAATGGTACGGCCAAAGTGAGCAGCTCCTTAGGAAGATCTTCGAACACGCTGCGAACCAGGATCGCGCCATAATCTTCTTCGACGAGATTGACAGTGTCGCAACGCAGCGTTCTGAGGACGCACACGAGGCATCCCGTCGAATTGTCGCTCAGCTGCTCACTCTGATGGATGGCTTCTCTGCGCAATCAAACGTCGTGGTAATTGCAACGACAAACCGACCCCAAGACATCGACTTAGCACTTCGGCGTCCCGGCAGATTCGACTGGGAAATCGAATTTCCGCTACCTGCCCAACGCGATCGCGAAGAGATGTTAAGGGCGTCAGCGAAAAAGCTGCAGACGGCTGGACCATTGCCGTTTCCGCTTCTAGCAGAACGTACGGATTCTTGGTCTGCGGCAGAACTCGCTGCAATCTGGAGCGAAGCCGCCCTCCTTGCGGTAACCGACGAACGTAAAGCGATAATGGCCGAAGACGTAATCGGCGGTTTTGAAAGAGTCGAGAAGCAAAAGCGACAAACTTTGCGTATCTCCAAGAATGGAGAGTCCAAGTGAATCTAGCGGCCCGTTTTCGGGGTTGGCTCAGGCGTCGGCGGCGGCAGCGTGCCGCCCGTAGGTTGGGCGCGGAATTACGAGAATTTGTCTACTTAGATGAGGTCAGCGTGTTTAGCCTAATTGCATCACGTCTAGGGCCAGTGGCATCCGAGTTTACGGATACCGAAGCGAACGCACTGAAGACCGAGATGCAAGGAACCGTCGGCGCCACAGTCGGCGTAGTTAAAGGCGAAACGAAGTCGAGGTTCGAGAGTGCGCAGACTAGAAGCTCTCAGGTCCTGCGAAAGGCGACCGTGCAGACTCACTTTAAGGAACTCTATGAGCTGGAAGTAGAAGATCTGGCGATTGGATCATTGGCAGGTGGCAGTGACCGTCCGCCTCAAGTCGGAACTGCCAAGGGACTCCAAGGTAGGGTTGGCAAACCCGAGTTTGACGGATGGTTAATCCACGAAAAGGAGTGGCGCCGGGGTCAACTTTTCGAAATTGAGGTCGAGCTTTTGGCGGATCCGATTTTCAGGATGAGCTCAAGCTTGACCGCAGTGGTCGACATCATAAGCGAAAGCCCCGAGCTCTTCCCAACGTCGATGACGGGGCAACTGACCACGCCTACCGCGATCAATCGAGTATTGGAGCGGATGATGGTTGGGTTGATCCCTGTGAGAGGAAAGGCGCTGGACTATAAAGCCATCAACCTGCCTAATGGCGAGAAGGCGCTTGCGCACGTCGAGGTCTTGCGTAAAGTCGAAGATTTAGATGAGCTAAACGTCCGGGATTTGGTCGTTGTCGGTGTGACAGAGCAGCGGCTCTATTGGAAAGACGTCCGCCAAGTCCTGTACTCAGACGCTCGATATAAGATGCTCTGCCGCATGTCCAACGATAAGCTTGCAAACGATTGGCGCCCAGTCAAGATGGTGGACCTGTTAGGCGGGCTGGCACCAGATCTTCCCCGCGCCATGTCTGAGTTTGGCGAGAGTGCATTCAGCATCCTCTCGGGCGCGAATAGGAACGTCACCACGGATAGCGAAAGAGCGGATGGAATGGCGACAGCGCTCATTGAGTATGCCCGCCTAATCGGCGACGAGGCGGGCATCGGGTTAGAGCCAGAAGTCCAGGATCAGATCGAGGAACTGTCAAGGGAACTGGGCGGATCGTACGAGGACCTCGCCAAACGTCGCGCTGCGTTCGAGGCGATAAGGGAATTCCTGCGATCGCGAGTCGCTGTCGAAATCGACGCCACCAAGGCTGCATACCTTCGTAGCATTGCGTTGACCAATGCTGGGTTGACCATGGACGCAAAACCGACCCTACCTGCTATCTCGCCCATTAAGCAAAGCACGCTTGCGCGAGAAGTATTCCTAGATTCCGAAATCATTGGCATATATTGGTGACCTACCCACACGTTCACCCGAAGAAAGCCTTGACGGCCTCAGCAACGAGGTTAGCGGCGGCGCCGCTTCCGAACTGAGTAGACGCTTGGGCCAGCCAGCCGCGGACGCGGGAGCCTGGCTCGCGCTGCGGGGCGGTGCCGGCCTCGGACCGGTCTGCGGCGAGAGCGGCGCGCAGTTCGGAGATCGCCGAGTCCATCACGCCAAGCGCGCGGAGCGCTTCGAAGAGTGAACGTTCGTCCCCGCGCTCGACGTTGACCGACTGTTCGAAGTCGGTACTTCCGACCGCAACATTGGACGTGCCGTAAAAATTGAACGTATTCGCGACGGCTGCTGCCTTTTCGCGAGCGCTTGCTGTCGCGTCTCCCTGGCCGGCCTCTGGCGCGACCCGTTCGAGTTCAAGGGCGAGATCCAGGATGCGGTTGCGGACGGCGTCGAGCACGCCGACCCAAACCTGTCGCATGATCGGCCGATGCGCGGTCATCAACGCCATGTCGTCCTGCAGCACTCGGTGGATGATTCCGGTGGCAGTTCCGTAGTTGTAGTACCGCATCGCGTCTGCTGGCCAGGCGAACTCGACGCTGTCTCGCTCGGCCATGTCTGCGATCTGTGCGACAGGGTGGAAGATGCGAAGCATAAAGAGGGACGATTCGCGCATATCAGAAGGGAATGTGCTCGGCGGGATCGGCACGTTCTGTGCCTGGCGGTTGCCCATCCCAACGAAGTGCCCCAGCACTATCGTCTCGACGGGGCCGCGGTACTCGGGGAGGATGTCCTCGTTCTTGTAGCCCTCAAGCTCTTTGGCAACCCAGTCCGCCAGCTTTGTAGAGCGGGTTCTGGACGCCACGACCTTGAGCTTTCGCAGCAGCGTCGACACATCGGCAGGCCCGGCGGCACCATCGATGACTTCGGCGAGAAGCGTCACGGCGCGAGCGTACCTCTGTTGCATGTGGAGCTACGAGGAACCCGAAGCGCGGGCGCGGTTTGGCTGCCTGTGGTGTGCGGCGAGCTCTCGGGATCTGCAAGCCATCCCAGAGTCGCCGAAGGTCCAGGGGCGAGTAACCGGGCCGCCCGCCGCTACCTCCGGGTCGCAGGCCGGATGCCTTACCCGCCGGAGGCAAACGGATGCCCCAGGCGAACTTCCAGCGTCCCGGTAGAGCGGGGAGCGAACACGCCCCAATGGCGCGGGTAGTCGCTGAGCATGTACGGAAGCGGCGGAGTCGCCTAAGGTGCTCAAGCATGGCTCGACTGCCTCGCTGGTTTGCGAAACCCTATGAGGTCCTATCACTCAACGCCTTCAAGGTCCGCCGTCGGTTGCGGCATGAGGTACCTGTATGGCTAAGGCGGTTTGTAATCAGTTGTGCGGCGCTAGCCGCACTGACAGGGGTGGCGCTCCTCATCTGGCGTGGACCATTTTGGTTTGATGCGCAGCTTATCGACTCAATAAAAGATCCTGAGAAGAAGGCACAGGCGGTCACGTCTAGCAGAACGACGCTACTGCAGATCGCCCTCGCTTTCGGCGGCCTCGCAACCATCGTGTTTACCGCACGAAGCTACCTTCTTACGCGGTCGGGGCAGGTAGCAGACCGGTACACCAAAGCGGCCACACAACTAGTGTCATCCCACCCGGCTGAACGTATCGGCGCCATCTATGCTCTGTCGAGATTGATGCGGGACTCTCCGCGCGATCATCGCGCGGTGGTCGACTTGCTGGCTGGCTTTGTCCGCGACGCTAGACCGCGAGACGAATACGTTGAAGACGACGCCGACCTCGAACTCGATGACAGCTATGAATCTAGTTTGCATTGGGTGGGCAATCCTTTGCCGATCGATGTGCAAACTGCACTCACAGCCCTAAACAACCGGCCCCGTCGTTACGAATCTCCTTGGATCCAGTTGGGCCCAACAGATTTGCCGGGCGCTGCCCTCCTTCATGGCTGGATTGACAATCTCCATTTCGAAGGGTCGAACCTACAGGGTGCGGACCTCGTTAATGCCCGATGCATTAAAGGTGTGGCGTTGCATGGATGCGACCTCCGGGCGGCAAATCTCAGCGGTGCGCGGTTGCCAGCATCACACATCTCCGACGCAAACCTGGTTGGCGCTCTTCTCCGGTGGGCGGACCTACGTGGCTCCAGCTTGGACGGTTCCGACCTCCGTAGCGCCGTGTTGCGCGGTTGCAACCTGAAAGGCGCATCGCTACAGCAGGCCGACCTTCGTGGCGTTGACCTAACCGAAGTGAAGGGCCTCAGACACGAACAGCTTGCTCTGGCTGTGATCGATGACGGGACCCTCGTACCGGCCTATCTCGGCAAACGCCGTCGAGGCGCCGCGCCTAGTGCAGTGACGCCGGAAGACGCGGTTGGACGAGTAGGAACAGAAGGCGAAGGTCATCATCGCTCCACCGACGACGGCGCTGCGCCGGCGTAGCCCGATTGGATCAATCGAGTCATAACCCGCGCCTGTGCCCGCTGAACGCCCGCAACTCATGGTGCTCTTGGAAGCGGAGTCGACCTAGTTGGCCATCGTAAGGTGGCCAGTTCGTGTAACCCGATCGAGTTACTTGGACGCGAGGCGGTGGGTTCGGTTAGATACGCTCAATAGATGGACGAAGTTGAGAGCGTTCAGCCGGTCGCTCTGACGTTGCTTCGCCCATTTCTGTCGCTCACCATTGTCCAGATCGAGGCCGAGGACAAGCCGAGAGCATTCGACCGATTCATGGCGGAAGTCAGACGGAGAAGTCGAAAACGCCGCGATGACGTCCGCAACGTTGTCGCAGACGGCATTGGCGAAGCCCTACGCAAGTCGCCCGACCTCTCCTGGCTCAGCGACGATCTATACCAAGTCGATGCATTCATTCTCCGCCACGACAAGCACCCCTCGTGGATGGCATCCGATGTCCCCTACACGAACGTCAGCTACAGACTGTTCCTTGGATTGAGGCGAGGTCGGTTGATCGCCTTCTATACAGATTTTGAATCAATCAAAGAGTCGATGCAGCGTTGGCTCGATGAGCCCGTCAGAAAACAGTACCAGCGGATACCAGAGGCTTTCTCAAAAGCAGCATTCTTGCGTGGGAGTCAAACCCGGAGCATTTGGCTGCGCGGAATCCATTCGAAGAGATCCACCAAGGCAGACACCAAGGCGCTGAGCGGTACCCGAGTCGAAGATCTACTAGTTCCAGGTGATGGTTCTTTCGCCATGAGCGCTGCTAGAGCGGAGGTGCCTCGTGACGCCGGCCTCGTTGCACTAAGAGGCACAGTTGGCGCTGCGCCGGACAAGTCTCGGATGTGGGGCTCGGGTTCAGACGGCGTGGCCCACTTCTTCGCGCAAGCGAACGAAGCACTCGTTCTAGTAGAAGAGGCGATGGCTGACCAAGCCGCCCCAGATGATCCCTATCCTTTGCTGGCTCAGCGAGAAGAAGACCTCTCTTCGGTTACAAGCGCGTTCGACGTCTCGTTTTTGCAGCCAGAGGATTTGTCGGTGGTTGGCGTGAGCGAGGAAAGAGTGTCGGCCGCTGCCCTGTTGCAGCAAGCTCTCATCGAGGTAGAGGGCGATCCGAAAGGCATCGATTTCCGTTTGCATGTAGGATTGGATGGTTCTCTCGGCGGAACGTTGAAGTGCTTTGTGAGGGAAGTTCGAAATAGGCTTGTCTGCAAATTCGGTTTTGATGGCGATCCCACCAATCTCCCTTCTGTTCGGCCAATTCTCGACGCGCTCAGAGATCATGGCCAAGATCTGATGACCGCCCACTATCAGTCCGGACACGCCTTCCTTAACTCCCAGATGTGGAAGATGGAGATTCGGTCGGCGGCATTTCCGAACTGGAGATTCGAAGACTTCTCGGGCTATCGGGTAACTGCCGAGAAGCCCCTGATAGATCAAGATCGCGTAGCTAGCACACAGGAGATTCACGACGCGATTGGCGGCGAAGGCGATGACTCGCTGTTTGGGTGGGTAGTAAACTCCTATACGCATGGTTGGCTCACTTGTGACGACGGTGCAGGCGAAGTTTCTGACTTCGTCCACTTGGACCCGGATGGCAAACTCACTCTTATACATGTCAAGGGTGCTGGCAGCATTAGCCCACGCAGGCAAATAGCCGTTGGACCGTATGAGGTAGTGGCGAGCCAAGCTGTAAAGAACGTTCGCTACATCTCTGGCGAGCACCTGGAATTGCGGCTAGCGAGGCCTTCGATCGCCCGGCCTGCCTGTTGGACCGATGGTCGGAGGACAACTGACCGCGGCGAACTTCTGGAGATGCTGCGCTACAGGGGACCGCAAGACAACGCCCACGTAGCAATTGTGCAACCACATGTAACCCACCGGAGCCAGCAGGCTGCCCGTGCGCGTGCCGAAGTGGGCACTAATACGCCGGACGCTCTCCGAATGATGTTGCTGGACTCGCTTCTCTTTGCAGTGAGGGCTGCAGTGGTAGAACAAACTGGGGATCTGTTCGTGATCGGGAGTAGATGAGGACGCCACGCAGGGCAACGCTGTACGAAGCGATCCTGTGGCCGGCTTCAAAGGTCGACCCCGCTTGGGGAACCAAACAGTGGCATCCCATACGTGCCTCCTGACCCCAGCAAGCGGATCCCTACGGACATCGGGCAGGCTGTAGGCGTTGCCCGATCTTCGGAACTCAGGAGCGAACACATGGCGGCGCTACAGCGGACCCTCGTACTGCTGAAGCCAGACGCGGTTGCACGCGGTCTGGTTGGTCGGATCTTCCAACGGTTTGAGGACGCTGGTCTGAAGATCGTCGGAACGAAGATGGTGCAGATCGACGCTGAGCTGGCGAAGAAGCACTACTTCGACCTGGAGGAGCGGTTCGGCAAGTCGGTCTTCGACGTCACCGCGAACTTCATGCAGACCGGGCCGGTCATCGCCCTGGTACTGGAGGGCGTCGAGGCCGTAGCGACCGTCCGTCGTCTGGTTGGTGTGACGTTCCCGAACGAGGCTACGCCCGGCACGATCCGTGGGGACTTCGCGCACACCTCGAAGGCTTACACCGAGTCGAAGCACACGGCTGCCGCGAACCTTGTGCACGCGTCAGGCAAGCCGGACGAGGCCAAGTACGAGGTCGACCTGTGGTTCGACGGTTCGGAGTTGCACGACTACCAGACGGTGGCCGAAAAGTTCCTCTTCTAGTGGCCGCTGACGACGGGGCGCCGACGATCGCCGAGTTGCAGGGGCTGTACGACGAGGAGCTGTTCTACGAGGAAGAGCGCTCCGCGGCGGAGTACGCGTACGCGCTTGCTGTGAGGCTGCGCGAGGCTGGTCAAGCAGACGAGGCTCGGAAGTACGCGCGAGCTTGTGTCGAGTTGGCCGAGCGGCTGCCGTCTGCCAGCCTCGATCACGTGGCATCGGGGCGGCAGTCGGTCGGTGGGGTGCCGTTGCCGGACCACTTCCACGATGGCGTGGTCCGGTCTCGCCTGGCTGACTTGCTCGCCGGCTGAGGTCAGCGCAGCGCTGCGTCTAGGTACTCCTGAACTGGGCCATAGAACGGGTAGGGCACGTGTTTGGCTACGGTGGCGCGGTCGCACCACGCCACCTCGGCCAACTCTTCTTCGTCGGCGACGAAGGCGGTCCCGTCGACCCGGTCGCATGCGATGTAGTCCATGGTCCGGCCGGTGTTCGGGTGGACGCGACTTCCGAGCGACTTCGTCGCTCGGACCGTCAATCCAGTCTCTTCGTAAGCCTCACGTGCTGCTGCGTCCTCATTGGACTCGCCTGGTTCGACTTCGCCGGCTGGGAACTGCCATGAGAGTTGGCCTTCGCTGACGCGTCGGCGAACAAGGAGAAGCCGGCCGTCGTCGATGATGACGGCGGCGGCGATGGTGGGTCGGATGGGCTCGGTCATGGCTCCTCGTTCAGTGCTTGCTGTATGGGTGGGTAGAGGCGGTCGGCGGGGATGAAGTCGTCGAGGCGTTGCCGTGGAATCCAGACCGCGTCGACGTTTTCGGCGGTGTCGCGGTTCTCAACCCGGCCGGTGAGGTAGAGGCAGAGGAAGTACTCGCAGAAGACGCCGGTGATGGGGTGGATGCGGCTTCCGAGTTCCCGGACCACGGAGGCGTGGATGCCGGTCTCTGCAAGGGTTTCTCGGATGGCGACGGTCCGGGAGTTCCCGCCTGGCTTGACGATGCCCGCGGGGAACTGCCAGGTGATGCCGTTCGGATCGTCTTCGCGTCGGCAGACGAGTAGGACGTCGGTTTCGTTGGTGACCACGGCGATCGCGACAGTGAGCGTGACGCTGCTGGGTGCGGCTTCGATCTCGGCTCGGTCGTCGGCGCGGAGTTGCCGCGCGAAGCGCACCTTGACTGACTCGTCCGCCCGCTCGTAGGCGGTGTCGAGCGCTCGTTGGAGCTCGGGCCGGATGACGATCGCCGGCCGCTCGTGCCACGCCGCAACGGTTCGCTTGGCGACGCCGATGAGTGCGGCCATCTCGTCCTGTGACATGCGCAGTGCGGCTTGGAGCGCGCTGGCGTATCGGCCTGTCCATTGGTCGATGACGGTGTGCCGCGCGGGTTGGCTCATCGCGAAGCCTTGCGATCGAAGGCTGCGCGACGGCGGTCCATCCGTGTGCCTAGTCGGCGACCGTTAGGTTCGTGCCGGCCGGGAAGGTCTCGGAATCCCCTGACGCTCGGGTGACGGTGAGCGCCGTGCTCGATGTGACGCTGTCACCGCGGTGAAGCTTGACCTCCGGTGGCGTGTCGACGACGTAGGTGCCGTGACCTTGCCGGACTTCGATCAAGCCTTCCTGGCGTAGGACCGCCAGGGCGCGGCGGACGGTCTCCCGCGCTAGGCCGAACTCGTCATGGAGATCCTTCTCGGAAGGCATCCGCCCGCCCGATGGGAGGGTCCCGTTGCGGATGCGGTCACGCAACACCGCGGCGAGCTGCATGTATGCGGCGCCTTCGCGGGATGGCGTGATCATGAGATCACCGTACGTAGGTCCGACTAGACGTCGGGTGGTATATTCGTCTAGACGTGTATGCGAGCTAATCGATCGGGCACGAAGGTGAGGGAAGCATGACGACAGAATCCACGCCTACCGGCGTCAATGGCTCGGACTGCCCCGCCTGGTGCGGCGCCAACCACTCGCACGGCAACGGGTTTCACGCGCAGTGCGTCGGCGAACTGCACTCGGACGGCACCGACCAGATCTCGGTCACGCTGACACGGTCAGCGAACGGTGACGGCGTCGAACTCGGCTACTACGCGCCCGGCCACGCACCGGCCATAGCGTTCCTCAACGCCGACGATGTCGGCAACCTGCATGACTACCTGGACATCGCTTGGGAGGCTCTCCGTCCGCCTCGCTAGCGACGGATGGCCGGAAGGCCCCGAGCGAACCTCGCTTGGGGCCTTCCGCCTGCTCGGCGGCGAACTGCACCGACACTGCATCCGCTGTGCATCGGCGATGGTCACTTGCCTCATCGGCGGCGCGGACGTTTCCCGGTTGACTTGTCCTCACCGGAACGACGCGCAACCGAAGGAGGTGAAGACACGATGTTCGACTCCACGGCAACCGATCCGCGACGCGGACGCGACGCCTGCCACGACCGGATCGACGCCGGTCGCCACGCGGGGGACCGGCCGAACATGCGGTCCGCGGCGGGCGCCTGGCCACGGGACACGTAAGCAGCCCACGTCACGCGGCTAATCGGCGCACCCACTGAACGCAGGTACGCCAACACGTCCTCGGTGGTCCACCAGTCGGTAGGCAACTCGCCGGTCGTCTCGGCCATCACCGGGGAGCGTACGTCACAACCATCCGCTCGTTCGCGGCGTACGCACTAGCTCGAATACAACGTCAGCTTGTAGTTCGTACCAAGGAGATCGCCGTGAAGCCTGTTCGTTCCAAGCCGAGCGACGACGGACCGTCGAGCGCCGAACTCGCCGCGATTCAGAGCGAGTGGCCGCTCATCGAGGCGGAGATGGCACTCGTCGCGGCCGAGATTCGCGTTCTGACCGCTCAACCTCAGCCGACGGTCCGCGACTGGCACCGCCTACGTGCCGCGGAGCGCCGGGTCCTCCGCGAGGTCGCGGCTCTCGTGCACTCCCGAGTGGGCGAGGTGTTCGGCGATGCCGCGTGACCACACACCTCCGTACGCGGAAAGGAGCCTCCGATGAGTTTGGGCATCTTCTCCCTGATCTTGATCGTCCTGCTCGCGACGTTGTTCGTCGACCGGCGGACCCGTGGCCGGATCGCGTTCGCGGCGGTGCTGGCGTTCATGCTCGGGCTGGTCGTCGCCGGCTCGGACGGCATCCTCGCCGGACCGGCGCACGCCATCATCGACGGCGTCCGGTCCGGGATGGCGACCGTCGGGGCGGCGCTCGGCGGTGACCGATGACCGATCGGCATCTGGTTCGTGTCCGGTGGGGAGTCCGCGGCGCCCTGGCCCTGGGCGTCGCGGCTTCGGTCGCGGCCAACATGCTGCACGCCGACCCGAACCCGATCTCGCAAGCCATCTCGGCGTGGCCGCCGCTCGCGCTGCTGCTGACCGTCGAGCTGATCTCGCGGGTCCCGGTGCATCGACGGTCACTGGCCGTGGTGCGGCTGTCCGCGACAGCACTGATCGCCGGCATCGCCGCGTGGGTGTCCTACACCCACATGGTCGCGGTTGCCGCCCGCTACGGCGAACAGGGGCTCGCGTCCCATCTCATCCCGCTGTCCGTAGACGGCGTGGTCGTCGTCGCGTCCGTGTGCCTGGTCGAGCTGGCCGGACGCATGCAGCCGCACGCGGCGCCGGTCGACGCGGTGCCAGCGACGACACCGGACACGGACAGCACGCCGGACGCGGCCCCTGAGGTTGTCCCGGACCTGTCGCCGAACAAGGCCTCCGACGCGGCGCCTCAGCCGTCGCGCAAGCGTCCGGCTCGCAGGCCCGCCACCCGGAAGCCACTTCCGACGCAGGACACAGGTACCGCCGTCCGCCGGATACGCGACCGACACCCGGACATGTCCACGGCGGACATCGCGCGGCGGGTCGGCGTGACCGACCGGACCGTGCGTCGCCACCTCAAAGCCTCAAAGCCCAAAGCCAATGCACACGCGAAGGAGACGACTCGATGAGCAAGACGTATCAGCGCTTGACCAAAGCGCTTGCCGCACTCGGCGCGACGGCGGATGAGGTCGCGGACACCTTGCTCGCCGGCGGATGGACGGGGCTGCGCGAAGACGGCTTGGCCTGCCCGGTCTCCAAGTACGTCGTCAGCGTCCTGCCTGACATCGAGGTCGCGGCCACGAGCTTCCAGCGCATCAAGGTCATCTCGACCCGCGGCGAAACCGTCGACGCCTCGTTGCCGGTCGGCGCGGCCGAGTTCGTCACCGCCTTCGACACCGGCTCCTACGACGAACTCGCCGCGACGCTGACTCGCGGCGACGGCGAAGCCATCGACGACATCGAGCGCTGACCACGCCCGGGGCGCGGCCAACCGGCCTCGCAAACCACCCGCCGCGCCCCGGCCCCCGGTCAACCCATCTGGACATCGACGGAGGAACAACCATCATGGCAAACCCCGAAGACTTCGACTGGGACCGGCATGAAGCCGAGATCGTCGACCTGGACGCGGCACGAACCGATCGGCACGCCGTGCCGGTCGACGGGCCGGACGCCGACGACTCGCAGCGGTGGAGCGTCGCGGGAATCCGGACGTCGAAGCGGCGCCCCGTCGTGCCCGCGTGGGCACGGTCGTGGCCGGAGCTGTCGATACAGACCCGGTGGCTGCTCGGCTTCTCCGCACACGTAGTTGTCTACCACCTCATCCGCATCCCCAAGTACGCCGTCCGACTGGTCCTCCGCGCACCGCGCGGAGTCGTCCGGCTCACGACCGGGACCGCCTGGTGGGTCAGCGACGCCGAAGGCGGCCCGGTGCGCGCGGCAGCGGTGCGGCGGGAGAACGCAGAGGAATACCTGAAGCTCTCCCGGCAACGCGACGCTCGGGTGCGGCTACGCACCCTGCTCGCGCTTTCGGCCGGCAGCGTCGCGCTCAGCGGCCTAGCGCTGCTGTTGCTGCTCGGCACCCGAGAGCACTGGTGGATCGCGCTCACGGCGGCAGTCGCGTTGCTCGGTGCCATCGGCGCTCCCGCCGATCGGCCCCTGCTCGACGCTGCCGTGTCCACCGGCCGATCGCCGAAGCTCACCTCCGACGTGGTTCTCGCGGCGCTCGGCTCGATCGGTGTCGCGAGCATCAACCAGGCGTACGCGAAGAAGGGCGCCAAAGAAGCCGTCCGGTTCGTCGAACCGATCAGCCGTGACGGTCCCGGCTGGCGCGCCGTTGTCGACCTGCCGCCCGGCACGACCGTCGACCAGGTCGCCGACCGGCGCAAGGAACTCGCGTCCGCGCTTGGACGTCCACTCGGCTGCGTCTGGCCCGACGGCAACCTCGACGTCCACCCCGGGCGGTTGGTGCTGTGGGTCGGGGACGAAGACCTCGCCAAGTCGCGTCGTCCGGTCTGGCCGTTGTTGAAGGCGGGAACGGTCGACCTGTTCAAGCCGATCCCGTTCGGCACCGACCACCGGGGGCGCCCCGTTGTCGTCACGCTCATGTTTGCCTCGATGGTCATCGGCTCGATTCCCCGTGTCGGCAAGACTTTCGCCGCTCGCCTGCTTCTCCTTGGCGCATCGCTGGATGTGCTGGCCGAGATCCACGCCTACGACCTCAAAGGCATGGGCGACTTCGCGCCTCTGGAACCGGTCTGCCACCGCTACCGCGCCGGCTCCGAAGACGACGACATCGCCTACGGCCTAGCCGACATGCGCGAGCTGGCCCAAGAGCTGACACGGCGTAGCAAGGCCATTCGGGCATTGCCGCGAGAGGTGTGCCCGGAGTCGAAAGTAACCCCGGAACTCGCCGCACGCCGGACGTTCCGACTACACCCGATCGTCCTGGTAGCCGACGAATGCCAACGGTGGTTCGAACACCCCGTTTACGGCGACGAGCTGCGAGCGATAGCGGAAGACCTCGTGCGCCGCGGACCGGCCGCCGCAATCATCGCCGTCTTCGCCACCCAACGCCCCGACGCCAAGTCGCTACCGACAGGCATCTCCGGAAACGCCGTACTCCGCTTCTGCCTCAAAGTCATGGGCCAGATGGAGAACGACATGGTGCTCGGCACCAGCGCCTACCGCAACGGCATCCGCGCCACCATGTTCAGCCGACGCGACCTCGGAATCGGCTATCTCGCAGGTGAATCTGAAGACCCGCAGATCACCCGGACCTACTATGTGGACGGACCGGCAGCGGAAACCGTTGTCGCACGCGCCAAAGCCCTGCGACAGAAGGCGGGAACGCTGACTGGTCACGCCATCGGCGACGTCCGCGCACTCAAGGCCATCGCCGCATCCGTCTCGTTGCTCGACGACATCGCCGCGGTAGTGCCTACCGGAGAAGCGAAGGTGTGGTGCGAGACCGTGGCAGCCCGCCTGGCCGAGCTACGCCCCGACGTCTACGCCGGATGGGACGGCGAAAGGGTCACCGTCGCACTCAAGCCCTTCGGCGTGCGGGTCACTCAGATCTGGGGCAGCGACGCATTCACCGGCAAGGGCGCAAACCGGCGCGGTTTCGAACACGCACACCTCATCGCCGCCATCACCGAACGCAACCGCGGGCAAGACGCGGCATAGCCGCTGCACGGTGCTAGGTCTAGCGCTCCTCCGTGCAAGACCTAGCACCGCTGCTAGCACCTCGAACCGGCCTCCTGCTGGCCGTTAGCGCTCTAGCGGTCAGCGCTCCACCCCTCCTCAAACCCGCCGGAGAAGGTCATGGACCACTCGACATTGCTAGGAAGCATCGGCTGCGCTGCCCTGCCCCTGCTCACCGTCTGCTACCTCACCCTGTGCTGGATCGCCCCGTTCCGCCGCTGCCGTACATGCGGCGGAACCGGCCTCATCCGGCGCCGCTTAGGACGCACCTTCCGAACCTGCCGACGCTGCGACGCCACCGGACTACGGCTGCGCTTTGGCGCACACCTCATCAACGAAGCACTCCGCATCCACCGCGATGGCAACCGCTGAGAGGAGGCGACCCCGTGGAAGAACAAGCGACACAACCGTTGCGGCTGATACCGGGCGACGGAGATCAACCGAAGGCGATGTACCGCGTCCCAGAGGCGATGCGGCTACTCAGCCTCAGCCGCTCCGTCATCTACGAGCAGATCCGGTCCGGTCGCCTCCGCACCGTGACCCAGGGACGGACGCGACTCGTCCCGGCAAGCGCCATCGCCGAATACGTCGCCCTCCTCGAATCCGAAGCCAGCGAAAGGAAAGCGGCATGACCGAACGACGCAGCCGGGGCGACGGCGGACTGCACTGGGACAAGAAGCGGCAACGCTGGATCGCCTCCGTCACCATCGGCTACACCCCTGCGGGCAAGCGGATCGTCCGGCGGGGAAGCGGCAAGACCAAGACCGAAGCGAAAGCCAAGCTCAAGGAAGTCATCCGCGACTACGAAGACGGGCTGGCCATCGCAGCGACCGGATACACCGTTGCCGACGCGGTGAACGACTGGCTCGCCTACGGTCTCAGCAATCGTTCGCAAGCCACCATCGACAAGTACCGGACGTTGGCCGCGACCCATGTGGTTCCGGAGGTCGGCGCGAGAAAGCTACGCGAATTGAGCGCCCAGGACGTCGAGAAGTGGCTCGCCGCCAACGCGAAGACGCTCAGCAGCAGCACTGTTGGCATCCTCCACTCCATGCTCAACCGCGCTGTCCGTCGCGCCATGGCGCGGGACAAGGTGAAGCGCAACGTCGTCGAACTCTGCGCCATCCCGAAGGGCCAGGAAGGGCGCCCCTCGAAGTCGCTCACCCTCGTCGAGGCGCAAGCGCTTCTCGACGCTGCGGACGGGACCGCTCTTGAGGCATACATCGTTCTCTCGATGCTGATCGGTGCACGCACGGAAGAACTCCGGCCGCTCCGCTGGGATCACGTCGACCTCATCGGCAGACCGGAGCAGATCCCGCCCGTACCGCCGTCTGTGATGGTCTGGCGCTCGGTCCGGGAGGGTGGCGACACTAAGACCCGCAAGTCCCGCCGCACCCTCGCGCTCCCGAAGCGCTGCGTCGTCGCCCTCACCCGCCAGCGCGACCGGCAGATTGAAGATCGGAAGGCCGCGGGCAAGGACTGGCACGAGAGCGATCTCGTCTTCACGAGCACGGTCGGGACCCAGCTCGACCCGGCCAACGTCCGCCGCGCATTCCGACGCGTGATCAAGGCCGCGGGCCTCAACCCGAGGGACTGGACGCCACGGGAACTACGGCACAGCTTCGTGTCCCTCATGTCGGAGGCCGGCGTCACCGTCGAGGAGATCGCGCCGCTCGTGGGCCACGCCGGAACGCGGGTGACGGAGGCGGTCTACCGGCACGAGCTGCGCCCGGTGCTGCTCCACGGCGCCGCGACTATGGACAAGATCTTTGCGCACGCGACAGCCGAAGAACCGTAGTCACTCAGTTAGTTACTCAGGACGCGAAAGAGGCCATGTCCATCAATGGGACATGGCCTCTGAGCTGGTGGGCGATACTGGGTTTGAACCAGTGACCTCTTCCGTGTCAAGGAAGCGCGCTCCCACTGCGCCAATCGCCCTCGCTTTTGTGCGAGGTGGAGACGGGATTTGAACCCGTGTAGACGGCTTTGCAGGCCGTTGCCTCGCCTCTCGGCCACTCCACCGAGGTCTTGCCTCGACGTGCCGAGCGGACGACGGGACTCGAACCCGCGACCCTCACCTTGGCAAGGTGATGCGCTACCAACTGCGCTACGTCCGCATGTCGCCTTGTTGTTCCTGGCGACGGATGTGAACTTTAGCCGAGGCCCCCGGCAACTGCCAACTCGGGGTACCCCCGGCGCGTCGTCGCGGCCAAGCGGGCAAAACGGACGCCGAGAAATGGGGCGACAGGGTTGGGAGAATCGGAGCGTGACCGAGCATCGCTTCTACGGTGACCTCGCACCCTGGTGGCCGCTGATCTCGCCGGCCGACGAATACGCCGAGGAGGCCGCCTTCGCGGCCTCGTTGCTGTGCGGCGCCCGCACCGTGCTCGAGCTGGGGAGCGGCGGCGGGCACAACGCCGTACACCTGAAGAAGCAGTTTGATCTCACGCTCGTCGACATCGCGCCGGGGATGTTGGAGCAGTCGCGGAAGATCAACCCAGAGTTGCCGCATCACCGGGGCGACATGCGCGACCTGCGCCTCGGCAGGGCGTTCGATGCCGTCTTCATCCACGACGCGATCACCTACATGACCACCGAAGGTGACCTGAGCAAGGCCATCGCGACCGCGGCGGCGCACGCCGACCGCGTGGTGCTCGTGCCCGACGACGTCAAGGAGACCTTCGAGCCGGACACCGACCACGGCGGGGTCGACGGCGACGACGGCCGCGCGGCGCGCTACCTGAGTTGGACCTACGACCCCGACCCGACCGACACCACCACCAGGACCGATTACGCGTTCCTGCTGCGCGACGCCGACGGCGGGATCAGCGCGGCCCAGGAGACCCATGTGACCGGCCTGTTCCCGCGCGACACCTGGTTGCGGCTGTTGCGGCAACACGGCTTCGCGGCGGAGGCGGTCACCGAGGTGACCTCTGACGACCGCACCCCGCGCACGTTCTTCGTGGGCCGGAAAACTAACCCTGGCGCCCGCTCCAACGCGGGTTCTTCCGGTTGAGCACCATGATGCGGTTGCGGCGCCGGACGACCTTCGCGCCTGGCTTGCGGCGGAGGGAGCGGAGCGAAGTGCGTACCTTCATGATCAAAGCCTTTCCCTAGCGTGCCTCCAGCGCAACGCAACGACCACTCTGCGCATTCCCAAAAGCACTTGCAGTCTGATTCTTGCAACGCATAGATAAACTTCTTGCGCGCATCTGCTGCGGAACGTACGGTGAGACACCTACCGGACCACTGCGGCTGAGCCTCCGGCAGTCCGCATCCAGGGGCCCCTCTCCTGCGCCGGCACGGCCCGGGGAAGGGGCCCCGCCGGTAAACTCGATCAGTCGTGACAACTGGTCGGGAGGGGCATGTCGAGAGGCTCGCGACACGGCCGGTCGGGCGCGGTTGCCCGACCCGCGGCCAAGGCACGCCGCATCGCGAGCGACAGCGTCCGAATCACCGGTGACCTGCTGGCCCCGGCCGACCCCGCCGACATCGCACCCACCGCCTCCCGCAGCCGCCGCTTCTGGGCCCGGATGCGGGGCCAGGAACCGATCCCGGGCCTCCGGACGATCAAGGTGGCGCTCGCGACCGTCCTGGCGTTCGTCCTGGCCGAACCCCTCTCCGCCAAAGAGCCGCCGATCGTCGCCGCGCTGACCGCGCTGCTGGTCGTGCAGGTCACCCCGATCAAGAGCATCCGCTCGGGTTGGGAACGCATCGGCAGCGTGATCGCCGGCGTCCTGGTCGCGGTCCTGTTGTCGAGCATCTTCGGCCTGCACTGGTGGAGCCTTGGCGTGACAGTCGTGGCATCCATGACAATCGCCTACGCGCTCCGTCTCGGTGACCACGCCCTGGAAGTACCGATCTCGGCGATGCTGGTGCTCGCCGTCGCGGGCAACACCAACGTCGGCATGGAACGGGTCTACGAGACCCTGATCGGCGCCGGCGTCGCCGTGGTGGTGAGCGTCGCCCTGCCGAGGGTCTACGTCCAGCCCGCCGGCAACGCGATCGGCAAGCTGGCCGCGGAGATCGGCAAACAGTTGCGCGACATGGCGGGCTGGGTGCAGTCGGACTGGACAGCTGACCGGGCGGCCGACAGCCTGCGCCGCGCCCGCAACATCGAGCAACTCATCACCACCGCCCGCACCGCCCTCACCCAGGCGGAAGACAGCGTGCGCCTCAACCCGCGCGCCATGCGCACCGCACACATCCCCGTCACCATGCGCCCCGGCCTCACCGCGCTCGAGTTCTGCACGATCTCCCTGCGCGGCGTCTCCCGCGCGTTGCTCGACCGCCGCTCCGGCGATTGCGCCCCGATCCCTCCGGGACCGTGGGTGACGCTCAGCGTGTCGCGCCTGCTCGACGCGATCGCCGACGCGGTACTGGCGTTCGGCGTCGTGATCGCCTCCGACGTCAGCGCGCCACCGCCGAGCCCCGAGCCCCTGCGGCACGCGCTACGCCGGGCCCGCTTCCTGCGCGACGAGTGCACCTACCAACTCCAGGAAGACGCCAAGACCGAACCGGCGATCTGGCGCGTCAACGGCGCGCTGGTCGGCCACCTGGACCGCTTGATCAACGACCTGGACCCAGACACCGAGTCGGTCTCGCCGGCGATCACCCGCCCGCGCCCCGAGCCGGTCCGGCCACTGCGCCGCTTCACGCCGGCGCTCATCCGGCAGCAACTCGACGACGGCGCCCGCTCGCTGCGCCGCCGGATCAAGCGATAGGAACGAAGGCATTTGGGCGCGCGTCCGTCTGGGGCACGACCGCTCGCTCCCGCGCGCAACGGGCCGGTCCCTGGCGGGCCCGTCCCTGCCTGGTCCGCGGTCGGCAGAACCACGCACGCCCTTTCAAGCGGCCCGAACGGCCCTCCGGGCCGCCCTTGACCTTGGAGCCTCTACGACCCCTCGGGCCGGTTGTTACCGGGCAGGCCCCGGCCTGCCCTGCCAGTGCGCGCGCCGCCCACCCGTCTCGGCCTCAGTAGATCCCGCCGGCCCGTGTGGACGCTGACGGACCGTTCCGCTGGCCAGCCCTGCTCGCGGGTGAGGTCATCGGACCCTGTTGGTTGCCTGGGGGTCAAGGAGTCATGAAGCGCTGGCGCTACGGTGGCCCCGTGCATCGCCTGATTGTGCGCAGTCAACACGCACAGCTTGTCGTCTGGACAGGCGACGAAGGCCCGATCCCGGCGAGCGTGGGCGCGATCGGCGTGGAGTACCGCGGTCGACTGGGGCACCCGTCCTCGTACGGGCTGCTCGTCGGCCGTGTAGCTGAGGGACGTGACGGTACGTTCTCACTCGATCCGACGCCGGGCACCCTGGCAGTGCCGGGCGAGCACGCCACGCTTGGTCTGACTGAGCCTGAGTATCGCGGCGCGCTCGGCGCCGCGAACGCGATGCTCGGTGGCGGCTTGGTCTTTACTGGCATCGTCGAGGGTCGGTACGGCTCGTCGACAGTTGTCTTCGCCAAGCTAACCGCTGTGCTCTGTGTGCTGTTAAGTGTCGGTGCCGAGGTCGTCGAAGAGTCACGGCTGTGGGCAACGTGGGACGAGCCCTGGCGTGCCCGATCTCCCCATCCGGCTGAGTGACAAGTGGTTCGGGGAGTACAGCAGGGAAGTACAGCAACCGACCCCGCGCGGGACCGGACCGCCAGCGCTTGCGAGACACCGGCCGACGTCGTACGAGACCGCATCCCGCCGTGCTGCCAGAACTTGACACGGAAGAGGTCACTGGTTCAATCCCAGTGTCGCCCACACGGTAGTTAGCTAGGCAGGTGAGCCGGTTTCCTCGGAGCGAGGGAGCCGGCCTCTTTGCATCCGTGCGCGTGTCGCTACACCGTTACCAAAGGCGCCGCAGTTGGTGCTCGATGATGCACTCCGACCTGCGCGGGTGGAGCAGTGCGCGGCCTCGACAACGCTCTCCCAGACCAGGGTGGCGCCCTCTTTGGTGACCATCCTCAGTGGACGATGGTGCGGACTCGGATTGCCCCCCGGGCTGTCCGAGCCCATCCAGGCCACGGTGAGGACGGAGGGTTACCTCTCATCGGCGCAGCGGGCGTTGCTCGAAGCCCGCTGCCCCGAACGCGCCCGACTCCGGCGCGAGCCGGAGCGCGAACGTTGTCGGCTGCCGGCGTACGATTTCGTTGATCCAGACGGGCGCGATGGCGGCGTGGGCACCGGGTAGCGTCGGCGTGCCATGATCCGCTAGTTTCCTTCGCCGTGGCAAACTCCGAGAAGATCAATAAATGGCGGACGAAGGTCTTTGTCTGGATCGGGCTGCCCGTGATTGCGGTCGCAGCCCTGTTCTTCGGCGCTTTCGATCTGGTTCCGGCATGGCAGGCGAAGGCCGGAGACGGCACGCCAGGAACGTTCACCGTGGTGCGCGAGGAGTGCGGGCGGCGCAACTGCACGTGGTATGGCGATTTCGCGGCTACCGATGGCGGGGGGCAGCGGACCGACGTCATTCTCTATGACGACCCCGACGGCCTGGCGGTGGGCGATTTCGTGCCCGTGCGTGACACGGGCGCCCGCAACGGCGTCTTCGCCGCGGCCGGCGGGTCGACCTGGCTGCTCATGACGGGCTTCGTTCTCGCGGGCGTGATCGCCGCGGTGGCCTGGGTCGTGATGGTCGTACGAACGGTACGCCGGCGGCGCGCGCTCGCTCCAGTTGGCTGAAGTCCGCTCCGCTCAACCGAGATGGAAGCCGCTTCCGACACATGGAAGCGGCTTCCACGTTTCGAGCGTTCGGAGGTCGCCGGCCGATGAGCCGACCAGCTGGGTGGGCGCCCACATAGGACGAACGAAGGAGTCCCAGGAGCTACAGCTGCGACGCGGACAGGGCTACGTCCCCGCAGCAGGTGTGACACCGTTGGCGCCGGTGACGCTCTAGTCTCCAGGGCCACGGTGCGAAGGCCGTTGCTCGCACAAATCGCGTCGCGGATGTCGAGGCGGCTTGGGCCGCATTGGAGGAGTCCTGGCCTGTCGTTCACCCGTCGACTGGACATCCCAGACCGCGGGATCCCGAGCGGCACGACAGCTACTGGCATGTCGAGGACGAGCCGAGTCTGGTCGGCCTCGATGACCTCAAGGAGCCGACAGCGGGTTCGGGTTTCCAGGTCTCGACCGGGAGCAGGGTTGGCGACACGACAGGTAGACGGCGGGGGTGGCGCACGGTCCCCGTCCCCGCTTTCAAGCCCGACGGGCTGAGGAGAACCGGCGACGCCGGACCAGACTGCGGCGGCCCACCCCCACTAGGAGGGAGGGCGGATGGTGGCCTTGCCGGCGAGCGCGGCCACTCCGGAGACGAAGTTGACCGCGCCGAAGTACGCCCCGTTGAGTCCGGGTGGCGTGAGCTGGCGGATGTGGTGGAACAAGGCCGTTAAGAGAGCTCCTTGCGCCAGCCCATGCAGCACGCCCGCGAGCCCGAAACCCAGTGCCAGGCCGTGGCGGATCAGCGTTGGTCGCCACAACGGGAACTGGGCGGCCGCCGCGCAGAGCGCACCGGCGGAAAGGAAGAGGGTGGTCAAGCGACCGTCGGACACGGACAGCGGCACGACAACCGCTGCCTCGGTAGTCAGCAGCGTGGCGGGGCCGCTCGCGAGGGCGAACCGCAGCAGGGCGTGGTCTTCGCGGACCACGCCGACCGCCAGGCGAGCCGGTGTGACCGCCCGCGGCGGGCCGGACGCGGCGCGACCGAGGAGCATCAACAGCGTGGCCGCGACAGCCCACGAGACGGCGGCGAGCCAGGCGACCTCTGGAAACCCGCCCGGGCTCGCCACGAGCGCAAGCCCGACGACCGGCCCCACAGCCGCGGCGCTTACTTGGCGGACCAAACCTGGCCACGCGGCAGATCGGTCCCCTGTCCGGGGTGTCGCACGTCGAGGCACTATGGGACGGGGGGCCCGCGCCGTTACCGTCCGGCACGACGCATGCCGCAGGAGCGGGCCATCCGTTCGCCCGAGCCCAGGTACGTCGGGCCGCGGGTCGGACGAGGCGACCGCTCGTCGCCCTACACACCGAAGAGGTGGCGCCATGCGTGCGGTACTGCTCAAAGAATTCGGCGGCCCATTGGTCCTGGAGGAGACGGAGACTCCCGTGCCGGGTCACGGACAGGTGCTGGTCCGCGTCACGGCCAGCGGCGTCAACCCGCTGGACACCAAGATCCGCGCCGGAAGGGCCGCACACGCCCGGAGCCAGCCGCCGGCCGTACTCGGTATGGACCTCGCCGGGGTGGTCGCGGAGGTCGGCCCGCATGTCACGGACTTCGCCGCCGGTGACGAGGTGTACGGGCTGACCGGCGGTGTCGGGGACCTCCAGGGATCGCTCGCCGAGTTCGCCGCCGTGGATACCCGGTTGCTCGCACACAAGCCGGAGTCGCTGACTCCGCGGGAGGCAGCGGCCCTGCCGCTGGCCGTCATCACCGCGTGGGAGGGGCTGGTGGACCGAGCGCGGCTCGACGCCGGCCAACGGGTGCTGGTTCATGGGGGCGCCGGCGGCGTCGGCCACGTCGCCATCCAGCTCGCCCGCGCCAGGAATGCGCAGGTTTTTGCCACCGGGTCGGCTCGGAGCCTCGCGACCATCGCGCGGCTCGGGGCGACTCCGATCGACTACACCACCACGGCAGTCGCGGACTACGTCGCTGAGCACACCGCCGGTGAGGGCTTCGACGTGGTCTTCGACAGCGTCGGCGGCTCCACTCTCGACCAGTCATTCACTGCGGTCCGTACGTACACCGGTCATGTGGTCAGCACTCTGGGCTGGGGCACCCACAGCCTCGCACCCCTGTCGTTCCGCGGAGCCAGCTATTCCGGGATCTTCACCTTGCTACCGCTGCTGACCGGCGAGGGACGCGAGCACCATAGTGAAATCCTCCGCCAAGCCGCGGCCCTGGCTGACGCGGGCGGGCTGAAACCCGTTCTCGACCCCCGGCGGTTCACCCTGGCCACGGCGACCGACGCGCACGCCACCGTCGAGAGCGGCAACACCAGTGGCAAGATCATGATCGACGTCGGTTGACGCATCCAAGGCCACGTCGGGATGGCGGACGCCACCGGCCTCGGGAGTGGCTCGCCGGGGACACGCGGGGTCGACAGCACGCGGCGTCGCGCTTCCGAGCCGGGTCATCGACCCGCTTCCCACAGCGGTGCGGCGTTGACAGGGAATCGAGAGGTCGACCAGCCTACGAGGCGTGCACGAGGCGTGGTTCTCCTTCGACCCAGGCTCCGGAGGCGTGCTCTGGATGCGAAGCGTCGAAGACCAGCGGCGCTGGGGTACTCCGGTCGACCTTGATCTGGTGCCGGTCAGCCAGCCGCTTCGGGACGAGTTGGAGCGGCTCGTCGGCTGGTATGACACCTCGCTGAACTGGGACTACCCGCCGGGATCCCGACCTCGACCGCTACCTCTCCGATCCGGGCGGCTTCCGACGGTGAGGACCAGCGTCCGATCTGGGGCGGGTCGTTCGTAGAACAGGGTGGCGGTGGCCGGACGGGGCCGCCGGGACAAGGGAGTCGATCGATGACGCGGTACCTGATCTCGTTCAATGACGGCGCGATGGATCACATCCCCGAAGAGGACTGGGGTGACGTGGGTAAGGCCGCCCACGCGGTCGTGCAGGAGACCATCGACGCCGGGGTGTTCGTGTTCGGGGCCGGGCTGCAACGGCAGCAGGCGAGCGTCGTGGGCACGGACGGGATGGTCACCGACGGGCCGTACCCGGAGACCAAAGAGGTCATCGGCGGGTTCACGGTCGTCGACGTGGCCTCGCGCGAGGAGGCTCTGGTCTGGGCCGCCAAGACCGCCGCCGCTTGTCGGTGTGCGCAGGAGGTGCGCGAGCTCATGGACGATCCAGAGACGGACGAGATGCTTCGCCGGGCGGGCTGAAGGAGTGGGCACCTAACGCGGAGGTCATGGCCGGTCGGCGGTCATGGCCCCGTCCGCGATTTGACGTTTGACCTGCCGCGTTCGGTAGCCGACGACCGGGTGGTCGGGCGAGCGGTTGCGCGGCGGCGCGAGCCAGCGCGAGAGTTGGCGGACGCCCAGCAGGATCGCGCTGCGCCGGATCGAGGCGAGGTGGCCCGCGGGCAGGGGTCGGACTCGTTGATAGCCGGCCAGCAGAGCCGGGAGTTCGGCGCGGTGGTGCAGCGCGAAGTGGCCTAGGTCGAAGAACGGCTCGGCACCGCGGATCTCGCCGAAGTCGATCAGGCCGGTGTAGCGGCCGGCCGCTTGGAAGATCTGGGTCAGGTCGAAGTCGCCGTGGCTGAGGACGGGCGCCGGGGCGGGCTCGGCGAGCAGGAGGTCTTCGACCACGGCCAACTCGGCCGCCGAGAACAGCGACGCCAACCGGCCAGGCCAGCCGGACGACGCGGCGAACGAAGCGTGGTCCGGGTAAGAGGCCCGCAGCGGCCAGCCACGACCCAGCCGCCGGACGAAACCCCAGCCGTGCACCGGAACCTGGTTGATCACCGCCAGGTCCGCACCAGCCGCCTCGACGACCGCCGGCGACGCGACGGCGGTCGACGCGCCGCCCGGCACGGCGGTCGTGACCATCGCGGACCGGCCGATGTCCTCGTCGAACGGCGATACGTGGATGACGTCGGCCACCTTCACACCGCGCAGCCGAAGCTGACGATGCAGCTCGGCATCGGTTTCCAGGTTCTCGTCCGGCTCTTCGGCGATCCGCAGGTAGAAGACCTCGTCGGCGGAGAAGACCCGGTAGACCTGCGTCGACACCCCTTCCGGGGTGCGCTCGTAGGTCACCGCGGTGCCGAAGACCCGACGCAGCAACGCCTCCAGTGCGCCTTGCGGGACGTCGGGCCTGCGGGTCATGCCGCCTTGAGGAGCTTGGCGAAGAAGTCCCGGGTCTCGGCCGGCGACAGGGCCGCCACCGTGAGCCGCTCCATGGCCTGCCGGTAACGCTCCACGTGCTCCGGCTTGTCCAGGTAGAGGGCGCTGACCAACTGCTCCACGTACACGATGTCGGGAATATCGGGGTCCGCAAAGCGCAGCATGCTGAACGCGCCGCCGTCGGCGGTGTGGGTGCCGCGGCGCAGCGGCATCACCTGGATGGTGATGTTGGGCCGCTCCCCGACCTCGAGCAGGTGCTTGAGCTGGCCCTGCATGGCGGCGCGGCCGCCGACCGGCCGCCGCAGCGCCGCCTCGTCCATCACCACCCAGTAGGTGGCGGGAGGCGTTCGCTCCAGGATCCGCTGGCGTTCGAGGCGCAGCTTGACCCGCCGGTCCACTTCGGCCGACGGCGTGTCAGGCAGGCCGGAGACCACCACGCCGCGGGTGTAGTCGGCCGTCTGCAACAGGCCCGGAACGAACTGCACCTGGTAGGCCCGGATCGTCGACGCGGCCTCCTCCAGGCCCACGTAGGTGCCGAACCAGCTCTCCAGGACATCGTCATACCGGTGCCACCACCCGTCGGAGCGGGTGTCGCGGGCCAGGGACAGCAACGGTTCGCGCTGCGACGCGTCGACAACGCCGTAGAGGGTGAGCAGGTCGGCGACGTCGCGTTCCTTGAAGCTGACCCGGCCGAGCTCCATCCGGGAGATCTTCGACGCCGAGCCCCGGACGTGGTAGCCCGCGTCCTCTCTGGACACCGCCGCCGCCTCGCGCAGGCGACGCAGGTGCGCGCCCACGACGATGCGGCGTGCTGTCGGGCCGACAGCGTCGGGGGAGGTCATATCGTTCCTCGGGTTGGGCGAGCGCCATCGACGGAATGCCGGCAAGCGTACGTGACGGCGCCGTTACCGGTCCACGTCCCGTGGGTCGTCCGACCGGTTGCCGCTCACTCGACCAGGTGGTCGAACTCGCCGTCGCGTACGCCGGCGAACATCGCGATGACCTCCCGCGGAGTGAACACCAGGGCGGGGCCGCCTGGGTCGCGGGAGTTACGCACCGCGATCGAACCGCCGGTCAGCCGGGCCAGCTCGACGCAGTCGCCCTGTGCCCCGCTGAAGCGGCTCTTCAACCAGGTCACACCGTCGAGTTCGGATGCCGCGACGCCATTTTCGATCTTCATGTCCACCTTCGACGCTCCGTGAGGGCTGTCCCCCTCCGTGGGCCGGAGCCTAATGCACGTGCATTCTCACGGGAAGATGCACGTACAGCTGCGGGCTTGGGGCCCGGAGCAAATGCACGTGCATTTGCTCTTGCGAGGCACGGGTCCAGACCGGGAAGATGTTCTATATGTACCGCGATGGTGAAGGGCTGCTCGCCGCGTAGGTCGGACAACCGGTGCGCACCACCCGCCCCCAACCAGGTCCAGCCTGCGATTCGACGTGGAGTTCCCGTGCCGAAAGCCCGGACGCCGCAGTTGCGCGGCTACGCCGCGCGACAGGCACTCCGCGCGGGCACCGTCGGTGTCGTGCTGCTGCTCGGCCTGATGGCGGCGACCGGCACCCTCGGCTCCGAACGGGTCATCCTGGCGACCATCCCGTTCGCGGCCTGCGCGGTGATCTGCCTGCTGCACGCACACAGCGGCGGTCAGCACTGTCGCGCGTGGACGGCGGCCGGCCTGGCGATGGCGGCTCTGCTCGCCGGCAACCTGCTCACCAGCCAGGGCGAGGCCATCCACACCGCGGTGGGCGACACCCTGACCGTGCTCGGTTACCTGCTTCTCTACCTGTTCGTCGCGCTGCTGTGGCGATCCGACCAGGCGGCCTTCACCGGCGCGAGTTGGCTCGACGGCATCGTGGCCACCCTGGGTATCGCGGCGCTGGCCTGCGTGGGAGGCTTCGACGACAGGCCGGCGCGGATCGGCGTACACCTGGCCGGTCTCGTGCTCTTCGTGGTGTTGATCCTGCGCGTCACCGCCGGCCGACCGCGCCTGGACCGCACGCAGGCCCTCGTGGTGGCCGCCTTCGGCGCGGCGTGCGTCACCGACGGCATGCGAACGCTCAACCACCTCACCGACACGTTCACCGAGCACGCCTACCTGGTCGTGCTGTCGCTCGCGCTGCCGACCCTGCTGGCGTTCGCGCCCACACCCGAGCCGACCGCCGCCAAGTCGACGACGCCGCCCGTCGTGAGCTGGCAGACGCTGGCCGTGCCCGCGTTCTTCTCGGTCAGCAGCCTGCTGCTGCTGACCATCGGCCAGTCGGCCGCCCTACCGATGCTGAGCAGTTCCCTGGCCGCGGCGTGCGTCCTCGCCGTTTTCGCCCGGGCCGGCCTGACTTTCAAGGAGCTACGCGACTTGCGCGACGTCTACCAGCAGGCCCGCACCGACGACCTGACCGGCCTGCCCAACCGCCGGGCGCTCTACGAACACCTCGACGGCCTGTGCGCGAGCGGCACCCCTGGCTCGCTGCTCCTGCTCGACCTCGACGGCTTCAAAGAGGTCAACGACAGCGTCGGCCACGCGGCCGGCGACCAGGTCCTGGTGCAGACCGCCGACCGGATCCGCAACGTGCTCACCCCCAGCCAGGTGCTGGCCCGCCTCGGCGGCGACGAGTTCGCGATCTCGCTGCCGGCCGCCTCGCTCACCGAGGCCATCGAACTGGCCTGGCGCATCCATCTCGCGGTCACCTGCCCGTCGCAGGTCGCCGACACCCAGATCCGCCTCGGGGTCAGCATCGGCGTCACCGGCTCGCACCTGACCGAGGCCAGATCGGGCGAACTGCTTCGAACGGCAGACATCGCGATGTACGCGGCCAAGCGCCAGGGTGGCGGCGTCGCGCCCTACAAGGAACCCGCTGCCGCCACGCCGGCCCGCCGCCTCGACCCGCATCTGAGCCCGCTGGCCTGAATCACCGGGGTGGGAAGGTGCTTTCCCGTTGGATCAGTTCCGCGGGTATGCGCTCCACGCGGGGCTCCGGCGACGGCGCCGCGAGGGCCAGCGACATGGCCAGCGCGCCCATGTCTGACAGCGGCAGCCGGATCGTGGTCAGAGCCGGCGTCACGTCGCGGGCGATCGGCATGTCGTCGAAGCCGATCACGCTGATCCGGCGGTCGACGCCGCGCAGGTGGGCCAGCGCGCCCACCGCCATCGAGTCGTTCAGCGCGGCGATCGCCGTCACCCGGGGATGGGCCGCCAGCAGGGCCGCCGTCGCCGACTCGCCGCTGTCGCGGTCGAAGTCGGCGTAGACGACCTTCGGGGGTGGGCGGCGGTGGGTGCGGGCGGCGCGGCGCAGGCCGGCCAGGCGGTCGGTCGTGGTGGTCAGGTTGCGCGGGCCGGCGATCACCGCGATCTCGCGATGGCCCAGCGTGTAGAGGTGCTCCCCCGCCAGGTAGCCGCCGGGCTCGTTGTCGGGGACGACCGCGTCGCCGGTGCGGGCGTGGCGGCCGATCACCGCCACGCGGCCGCCGCCGAGTTCGTAGGCGCGCAGGGTGCCGCGCAGCGAGCGGGCGAAGACCGGGTCGTGGTAGCCGGAACCGGCCAGCACCATGGCCGCCACCTGATGGCCGCGGAGCAGTTCGACATAGTCGAGTTCGCGGGCGGGGTCACGGTAGGAGTTGCAGATGATGACCAGCCGGCCGTCGGCCGTGGCGACCCGCTGCAGGCCCCGGGTGATCTCGGCGAAATAGGGGTCGGAGACGTCGTGCACGATGACGCCGACGGCGGTGCGTTCGGAGCGGGCCAGCAGCCGGGCGTGTGCGTTGGGCACGTAGTGCAGGTCGACGACCGCCGCCTCGACGCGGTCGCGCAGGGCCGCGCTGACCGGCTTGCTGCTGCCGTTGATGATGCGGGAGGCGGTCGCGGTCGAGACGCCCGCGCGCCGCGCGACGTCGTCCAGCGTGGCCACCCCTAGATCGTAAGGGAAAGCCCTTGCCTCGGCCCATGCCGCTCGCTTACCTTTCCCAGGAAAGCGCTTACCTGGGAGGTTGGTCGTGGACCGCAAGACGATCGGGATCGTCCTGGGCGGAGTGACCGGGCGGATGGGCTACCGCCAGCACCTGGTCCGCTCGCTGCTGGCGATCCGCGAAGCCGGCGGCCTGCCGCTGCGCGACGGCTCGTTGCTCTGGCCCGAGCCGGTGCTGGTGGGGCGCGACGACGCGAAGCTGCGGGCCATCGCCCAGCGGCACGGCCTGACCGAGTGGACCACCGACCTGGGCGCCGCGCTGGCCCGGCCCGACGTGGAGATCTACTTCGACGCGCAGGTGACCAACGCCCGCGAGAAGGCGATCCGGGCGGCGGTGGCGGCCGGCAAGCACATCTACACGGAGAAGCCCACCGCCGGCGACCTGGCCGGCGCGGTCGAGCTGGCCAAGCTGGCCGACGCGGCCGGCGTCAAGCACGGCGTCGTGCAGGACAAGCTCTTCCTGCCCGGGCTGCGCAAGCTCGACCGGCTGGTCAAGGGCGGCTTCTTCGGGCGCATCCTGAGCGTACGCGGAGAGTTCGGCTACTGGGTCTTCGAAGGCGACTGGCAACCGGCCCAGCGCCCCTCCTGGAACTACCGCACGGCCGACGGCGGTGGCATCACCGTCGACATGTTCCCGCACTGGCACTACCTGCTCGAGCAGATCTTCGCCCCGGTCCGGGCCGTCACCGCTCACGTCACCACCCACATCCCGCGCCGGTGGGACGAGGCCGGCCGGCCCTACGAGGCGACCGCCGACGACGCGGCCTACGGCATCTTCGAGCTCGACGGCGGCATCGTCGCCCAGGTCAACTCCTCCTGGGCGGTCCGGGTCTACCGCGACGAGCTGGTCGAGTTCCAGGTCGACGGCACCGAGGGCAGCGCCGTCGCCGGGTTGCGCGACTGCCGGGTGCAGCACCGGTCGATGACCCCCAAACCGGTGTGGAACCCCGACCTGCCGGCCACCGAGCGGTTTCGCGAGCAGTGGCAGGTCGTGCCCGACAACGAGGAGTTCCGCAACGGCTTCCTGGAGCAGTGGGAGCTGTTCCTGCGACACGTCGTCGAAGACGCGCCCTACTCCTGGGACCTCTGGGCCGGCGCCCGCGGCGTGCAGCTCGCCGAACTGGGCCGGCGGTCGGCGCGCGAGGGCCGCCGGTTCGCGGTGCCGGAGCTGGAGGCATGACCTCCGTCGTCCTGCCCGACGGCGAGTTCCGGTTCAGCGGCGCCGGCGCGGCCTACGCGACGCCCGGCCCGCCGTTCACCAGTCGGGTCGCCTACGCGGCCGCGCACGTCGTGGCCGATCCGCGGGCCGACAACGGCCCGGGCGCCCCCGCCGCCGTCGACTGGGAGGCCACCCTGGCGTTCCGGCACCACCTGTGGACACACGGGTTCGGCGTCGCCGAGGCGATGGACACCGCACAGCGCGGCATGGGCCTGGACTACACCGCGACCCGGGAGCTGGTCCGGCGCAGCGCGCGCGAGGCGACCGGGCCGATCGTCGCCGGCGTCGCCACCGACCAGCTCCCGCCCGGCCCGGCCACCCTCGACGAGGTCCGCGAGGCATACGCCGAGCAGCTCGCCCACGTCCAGGCCGCCGGCGCGACGCCGGTGCTGATGTGCAGCCGCCACCTGGCCGCCGCCGCCCGGCACGCCGACGACTACCTCGACGTCTACGGCGGGCTCATCGGCCAGGCCGACACCCCGGTCGTGCTGCACTGGCTCGGCGAGATGTTCGACCCGGCGCTGGCGGGCTACTGGGGTGCCGAGCCGGCCGAAACGGTGCTGACGCTGATCCGGACGCACCGCGACAAGGTCGACGGCATCAAGGTGTCATTGCTCGACGAGTCCTTCGAGGTCGACCTGCGCAACCGCCTGCCCGCGGGCGTGCGGCTCTACACCGGCGACGACTTCCACTATCCGCGGCTCATCAAGGGCGACGGCACCGGCCACTCCGACGCGCTGCTCGGCATCTTCGCCGCGATCGCGGCACCGGCGGCCGCGGCCCTGCGCGCGCTCGACGCGGGCGACGAGCACGCGTTCGACGAGATCCTCGCGCCGACCGTGCCGCTAGCCCGGCACGTCTTCGGCCCGCCGACCTTCTACTACAAGACCGGCATCGTCTTCCTGGCCTGGCTGGCCGGCCACCAGAGCCACTTCACGATGGTCGGCGGCCTGCAGAGCGGCCGGTCGCCGCGACACCTGGCCACGTTGATCAGGCTCGCCGACGCCGCCGGGCTGCTCCCCGACGCCGACCTGGCCGCGTTCCGCGCGCGGGCCTGGCTGACCACGGTGGGAGTGGCGCAATGACCGAGCGGTTCGCCCTCAACTCGGCCACCACGAAGCACTGGCCGCTGCCCGACCTGGTCGCCGGCTGCGTCCGCGCGGGCGTGCGGGGCGTGGGCCTCTGGCGCGAGGAGACCGCCGCGTTCGGTCTGGACAAAACCGCTTCCCTCGTACGCGACGCGGGCCTCGCCGTCACCTCGCTGTGCCGCGGCGGTTTCTTCAACCAGCCCGGTTGGCACGACGACAACCGGCGCGCCATCGACGAGGCGGCCGCCCTCGGCGCACCCGCCCTGGTGCTTGTCTCCGGCGGCCTCCCAGCCGGCAGTCGCGACCTCGACGGCGCCCGGGCCCACGTGAGCGACGCGATCGGCCGGCTGGTTCCACATGCCCAGGCGTCCGGCGTACGCCTGGCGCTGGAGCCCTTGCATCCCATGTTCGCCGCCGACCGCTGCGTGGTCTCCACCCTCGGCCAAGCCCTCGACCTGGTCGCACCGCACCCGGTCGACGCGGCCGGTGTGGTTGTCGACACCTACCACCTGTGGTGGGACGACCAGGTCTGGGCGCAGATCGAGCGGGCCGGCCGGGAGAGCCGGATCGCGTGCTTCCAGGTCGCTGACTGGGTCACCCCGCTGCCGGCCGGCGTGCTGCTCGGCCGCGGGCTGCCGGGCGACGGATGTGTCGACAACCGCCGCTTCCGGCGCGCGGTCGACGCCGCCGGCTACACCGGGCCGGTCGAGGTCGAGGTGTTCTCCGCCGAGGTGTGGGCCCGACCGGGCGACGAGGTGCTCGACGCGGCGCTGCGCGGCTACCGGGAAACGGTGGCCGGATGACGGCGCTCACCGTCGGCGGGGTGACCGTCGCGTCCTATGTGGTCGATCCGGCGGTCGGGCCGACCCAGGGCCCCCGGCCCTACCTGCACCCGGTGCGGACGCTGAGCGGCACGCCGGTCACCGACGTCGCGCCCGACGACCACGTCTGGCATCTCGGCGTCTCGGTGGCGATGCAGGACGTGGCCGGCAGCAACCTCTGGGGCGGCCGCACCTACGTCCGCGACCGCGGCTACACCTGGCTCGACGACCACGGCGCGATCGTGCACACCGGCTGGCTGCCGGCCGGCGACGGGGTCGCCGAGCGGCTGGAGTGGCGCGACCGGGACGGCCGGGTGCTGCTACACGAGGAACGGCGCATGACCGCCGCGACCGCCGCCCGCGGCTGGGAGCTCTCGTTCGCCTACACGCTGACCGCCGAGCAGCCGATCGCGCTGGGCAGCCCGGCCACCAACGGCCGGCCCGACGGCGCGGGCTACGGCGGATTCTTCTGGCGGGCGGCGCCGGGCGAGGCGCGCACGTTCACCGCCGACGCCGAGGGCGAGGAGGAGGTCAACGGCAGTGCGGCGCCGTGGCTGGCGTTGACCGGTCCCGGACCCTACACGCTGGTGTTCCGGGGGCTCGCCGGCGACGACCGGTGGTTCGTGCGCACCGGGATCTATCCCGGGGTATGCGCCGCGCTCGCGTTCGACCATCCGCTCACAGTCACGCCGTCGACGCCGGTCGTCCGGCGGTTGACGGTGCTGGTGGCCGACGGGGTGCTCACCCGAACGGAGGTGGCGGACGCCGTCCGGCGCCCGCCACCGCGGGCTCTCAGGGGTTGATCCGGCCCGCGCCGGCCCCCGCGGTCACGCTCGACCACGGGCCGGGGTGTGACCCCGGCCCCGGCGGTCAGGAGCGCTCTGACCGCCGCCCCCGGATTTAGACCGGCAGCCGGCGCGCGCCCGCGCACAGTTCGACAACGAGCGCGGCGGCCGGTGCGGGCAGGACGGGACCGGCCCGCAGCGTGGGCGTCCACCCGGCGTCTGCGGCGATGTCGGGGTCGTGGACCGCGTTGTAGGCCGCGAGCACATCGGCCGGCCGCGGCAGCGAGCGCCCGGCGCGTACCCACGTGCCCTTCTCGGTCAGTGCCGTGCCACCCCAGTCGAAGACGATCGCGTCGGGCGCGACACCGACGCCCAGCGCGAAATAGTTGTTCTCCGCGTAGATGGCCGACTGCACGCCGACACCCCAGCTGTATTCGTAGGGGTCGTCGGCCGGCACCCGGTAGAGGTTGTTGTAGACGTCGACCTGGCCGAACCGCACCCGCGGCGCGCGCTGCACCGAGCCGTCGAACTCGTTGTGGTGCACGGTCACCTTGAGCGCGCCGACGTCGACGCCCGGGGTGTTGGTCGACCCGATCAGCATCGTCTTGTCGTGGTTGGTGAACCGGTTGTAGGACACCGTCACGAAGTTGCTGCCGTTGGTGATGTCGGTCTGCCCGTCATGCACCTGGTAGGGCCGGCCGAAATGCAGCGGCTGCGCCGAGTCCGGGTTGTCGGCGTCGGTGAACGTGTTGTGGTCGACCCAGACGTGTCGCGAGTTGCGCACCCAGATGTTGTCGTACGCCGCGTTCCAGTTGCCGCTCTCGCCGTCGGTCGGCGACCAGACCGGGAAGCAGTCCCGCGCGTCCTCGTGGGTGATGTTCCGGATGATCACGTTGGCACTGCCGTCGAGGCGCAGGAAGATCCCGTTGAGCGTGGCACCGCGGCTGCCGATGATGGTCTTGTTGGAGCCGACGTTGACCCGCACCCGGGCGCTCTGGTTGGCGGCCGAGCGTGCCCGCGCTTCCTCGAGCGGGCCGCTGGGCGCCACACGGCCCCAGACCACCGGATCATAAGCGGCGAGAAAAGCGTCCAGCGAGTACGCCGGGTCAGCGAACTGCGCGCACGAAAGCGGCGCACCGTTCGCGTCGGCATTTCCGCGAATGGTGCCGCGGACGATGACGATCGCCGGCGTCGTGCCGGCCACGGCGGCCGCGAGTTCGTCGCGGTCGTCGACGTAGAAGACGTTTTCCGGCGTGGCCGCGGCACCGCCGGTCGTGCCGGCGCCCTCGGCGGCCCAACCATCGTCGGCGGGCAGGGCCTGGCGCGCGAGCCGCTCCATGGCCGAGCCCGTGAGCGGCACGGATGCCGCGGCGGCGGGTGCCGCCAGGGCCACCAGCATCGCGCCGGCGACGACGGCGGCGAGACTTCGAAATCGCATTGAGACACTCCGTTTCGCAACCTGTACAGCTATTACGAAACATAGGTATCCGTCATTACAAGTGTCAATGCAGTCGATGTGCAGTTTAGTTGCAGTAAATTGCGGCAGTGCCAATTGCCCGACCACCGATCTGGTCGGGAGGCACCTATTAACCCTATTTTCGCCGGGCGACTGACCCCGTTGTTTGCAAGCTGTTTTCCGTGTAGGGCGCGCGGGACCAGGCCACGCCGAGCTCAGACGGCAACGCGAGGTCGGCGGCGGCCCTCCGGAGCACCCCGTTGATGCCGCGGATGGAGCGGATCCGCCGCGGTCCGGTGCCCAGGTCGTCGACGAGATCGTCGTCGAGCAGGGTCGGCACCGGCGCCCCGCCGAGCGCCTCGACAACCGCCGTGAACCCGACGGTGGCCGCGAGCGGCGACCGCAACGGCACCCGGTGCGGGTCGGCCTGGTGCGCGATCAGGTTGTCGAGCAGGTCGACCCGGCCGGGCACCTCGCGCAGCTCCGTCTCGCCGGGCAGCCGGAGCCGATCCGTCGGATATTCCAGGGTGGCACTCCCCCGCGACCCGGTGACGGTGACCTCGCCGGGGATGAACTCCTCGCCGGCCAGGGTCACCGCGACGACCACGGGCAGCCCACCCGGGAGCGTCACCCGCAACACGGCGGTGTCGTCACTCTCGATCGCCCGGGTCCGATAACGCTCAACTTCCAGGCGCCCGGGCATGCTCGCATCGAGACTTTGCTCTGCTGCCATATAGGAAGCACGCGTAGCGCCGCTACCGGTGCTGCCTATAGGGGAGCAGAGCAAGGAGAGATCGGCAAGGGCCAGGGCCTCCATCACCGCGTGGCCCAGCGGGTTGGTCAGCGCACCGTCGACGGCACGCCGGCCCGCCCAGGGTGACCGGGCGTAGTAGGCGTCGTCCCGCTGCCACGACGCCACCGCCGACACGCCGTTCACCGTGCCCAGCGCACCGGCCGCGATCGCCGCGCACAGCGAGTCGAGCGCCGCCGACCCCAGCGCCTGGAACCCGACCTGGCATGCCCGGCCGGTCGACGCCAGGACCGCGGTCAGCCTTGCGTGGTCGGCCAGCGACAGCACCGGTGGCTTCTCCAGGAGCAGGTCGCAGCCGGCGGCCAGGGCGTCGAGGGCGATCGGCAGGTGGGTGCCGGGCGGGGTGCAGATGATCACCACGTCGGGTCGGGTCGCCGCCAGCAACGAACGGTGGTCGCGGAAGACCGGGGTGGAAGCGGGCACCGGTGGGTCGGCGTCCACCGGGTTGGGCTCGGCGATGCCGACGAAGGCGTAATCACGCTCCGCAAGGCGACGGCGGTGCCAGCGGCCGTGGCCGTTGGCACCGATCAGCGCCACCCGCGGCCGCATCACAGACCGGCCAGCGTCGACTCGACCCCGTGCTTCTCGAACTCGGTCAGCCACTCGACCACCAGGCCCCGCACGACCTCGTCCGACGCCAGCGGCGGCGGGAACACCGCGGTCAGGCCGAACAGCGCATCGGCCAGGCCCTCCGGCGTGGTCGGCGCCGCGGCGATCGCCGCGCGGATCGACGGCGCCAGCGGGTCGTCGAGGTCAAGGGCGCGGCCGTCGTCGGCGACGCCGCGGGCATAGCGCATCCAGGCCGCCACCACCAGCGCGCCCCAGCGGGGGGTCGCACCGGCCGACCGCCGGTCACCGATCGTCTCCAGCACCCGTTGCGGCAACTTCTGCGAACCGTCCATCGCCACCTGGGTGGTCCGGTGCGCGATCGCCGGGTTGGCGAAGCGGTCCAGCGCCGACGCCCCGTAGGCGACGACCGAGACGCCGGCCGGCGGGGTGAAACTGGGCGCGACGTCCTCCGCGACGAACCGGCGCATCGCGTCGGCCATCCCGGGCATCTCCAGCGCGTCGACGATCGTCTCCCGGCCGGCGAGCGCGCCCAGGTAGGCGATCCCCGAGTGGACGCCGTTGAGCGCCCGCAGTTTCAGGCGCTCCCACGGGCCCGCCTCGTCGGTCAGCACCGCACCGGCCGCCTCCCACGCCGGGCGTCCGCCAGGGAAGTCGTCTTCGATGACCCACTGCATGTAAGGCTCGGCGCTGAGCGCCACCTGGTCCACCACGCCCAGGGCGGCATGAGCCGCGGACCGGGTCGCCTCGGTCGACGCCGGCACGATGCGGTCGACCATCGTGCCGGGACAGGTGACGTTGGCGCGCACCCACCCGTCTGGCCGGCCGGCCCGGGCGAACGCGGCGTCGAGCATCCCCCGCACCCGACGCCCGTTGGACGGTAGGTTGTCGCAGCTCACGATCGCGATCGGGCCGGCGTCGGCCCGGGCCCGGGCGAGCAGGCCGCGCACCAGCAGCCCGGGCACGGTGGTCGGCGGCTGGTCACCCAGCAGGTCGGAGTCGAGCGATGGATCGGAGAGCAGCCGCCCGGTGGCCGGGTCGAGCCGGTAGCCCTTCTCCGTGATGGTCAGCGTCACCACCCGGATCGCCGGATCGGCCAGCAGCGCCACGATCCGCGCCGGGTCGGCCACGGCGGCATGCGAAGCGGCGAGCGCGCCGACGACGCGGGTCCGCGCGTCACCGGCCGACAACGACGTGACGCTGTAGAGCTGGTCCTGCGTCGCCAACGCCTCGACGACCGAGCGGGACCGCGGCGCCACCCCGACGATCCCCCAGTCGCCACCGGCGGCAGCCAGCGCCGCTTCGGTGTAGACCGCCTGATGCGCCCGGAAGAACGCGCCGAGTCCGAGATGGACGATCCCGGCGGGCACGGTGCCGGGCCGCACCAGCGGCCGGCTCTCGGCGGGTAGCCGGCGCACCGCGCCCAGGCCCAGAAGCGACGTCATCGCCACACCTCTCCGGACGGGAAGGAGAACGACGAAACCGAGGACGGCTTCATCGAAGCGCTGTAGCCGGGTGCGGTGGGCAAGATGTAGCGCCCGTCCCGGGTGCGCACCGGATCGACGAAGTGCTCGTGCAGGTGGTCGACGTACTCGACCATCCGCCCGTCGAGCGACGCTCCGATCCGCAGGTAGTCGAGAACCGCCAGGTGCTGCACCAGCTCGCACAGGCCGACCCCGCCGGCGTGCGGGCAGACCGGCACGCCGAACTTGGCCGCCAGCAACAGCTCAGCGAGCACCTCGTTGACCCCGCCGACCCGGCAGGCGTCGATCTGCATGACGCCGATCGCCTCGGCCTGCAGGAGCTGCTTGAAGATCACCCGGTTGGCCGCGACCTCGCCGGTGGCGACCCGGATCGGGGCCACCGCCCGCTGGATGCGCGCGTGCCCGAGCACGTCGTCGGCGTGCGTCGGTTCCTCGATCCAGTAGGGGTCGACCTCGGCCAGCCGGGCCATCGCCGCGATCGCCTCGTCGACGTCCCAGACCTGGTTGGCGTCCATCATCAGCAGCGCGTCGGTGCCGATCTCGGACCGGATGATCCGGGCCCGGCGCACGTCGTCGTCGAGGTCGCCGCCGACCTTCATCTTCATCGCCCGCCAACCCTCGGCGTAGGCGGCGCGGGTCAGTGCCCGGACCTTCTCGTCGGGATAACCCAACCAACCGACCGAGGTGGTGTACGACGGAAAGCCGTCCCGTTCCAGCAGCGCCAGCCGTTCGGCGTACCCGTGCCGGCCCTTGTCCAGGATCGTCGCCGCCTCGTCGGGCGTCAGCGCGTCGGTGATGTGGTGGAAGTCGACGTTGGCGACAAGTTCGTCGGTCGGCATCTCGGCCAGCAACCGCCACAGCGGCACCCCCGCGACCTTGGCCCGCAGGTCCCACACGGCGTTGACGACCGCACCGGTCGCCATGTGGATGACGCCCTTCTCCGGCCCCAGCCAGCGCAACTGCGGATCGGCGGTGAGTGACCGCCAGAACGCCACCGGCGCCGCCGCGATGTCCTCGAGCGAGCGGCCGACCACCGAGGGGGCCAGCGCCCGCACGGCCGCGCAGGTGATCTCGTTGCCCCGGCCGTTGGTGAACGTGAAGCCGGCCCCGACGAAGGGCCCGTCGGCTCGAAGCTCCACATAGGTCGCCGAATAGTCGCCCCGGTTGATCGCGTCGGAGCCGTCCCCGGCGGCGGCGGTCGGGAAGCGCACGTCGTGCACGTCGACCGACAGGATCGTGGTCATGCGTCATCCCCTAGGCGGAAGACCTTTTTGGGCAGGCGGTAGGCGAGGTCGACGATGGTCTCGGCGGCCTCGTCGAACGGCAACCGGTGCTCGGCCACGAGCCGGGCCAGGAAGCCGGCGTCGATCCGGCGGGCGACGTCGTGCCGCACCGGGATCGAACAGAACGCCCGGGTGTCGTCGACGAAGCCGGCGGTGTTGTAGAAGCCGGCGCTCTCGGTGACCGTCTCGCGGAACCGGCGCAGCACCTCAGGCGAATCCAGGAACCACCACGGCGCGCCGAGGTAGATGGCCGCGTAGCCGCCGGCGATCGGCGCCAACTCGCGGCTGAACGTGTATTCGTCGAGCGTGTAGACGACGACCCGCAGGCGCGGGTCGTTGCCGTAGGCGTCGAGCAGCGGGGTCAGCGCGTGCAGGTATTCGGTCGCCTGCGGGATGTCGCCGCCGACGTCGCGGCCGTGTTTCGCGTGCAGCCACCGGTTGTGGTTGCGCACCGCGCCGGGGTGCAGCTGCATCACCAGACCGTCCTCGATGGACATCCGGGCGAACTCGACCAGCATGTGCGCACGGAACGTCTCGGCGTCGGCCGCGTCGGCCTCGCCGCGCAGCCCGCGGGCGAACAGCGACGCCGCCTCGGCCGGGCTCAGGCTCAGGGTGCGCGCGGTCGGGTGGCCGTGGTCGCTGGACGTGGCACCGGCGGCGATGAACGCCTCCCGGCGGGACCGCAGCGCGGCGAGGTAGCCGCGGTAGGTGGCGGTGTCCTCACCGGTCATCTCGCCGAGCCGGCCGACCCGCGAGGCCCAGCCCTCGTATTCCATGTCGACCACGTCGTCGGGCCGGAAGGTGGTGATGACCCGCCCGCCCCAACCGTCGGCCGCCAGCTTGGCGTGCGCGCCCAGGTCGTCGAGCGGCGACTCGGTGGTGGCCAGCACCTCGATGTTGAACCGCTCGAACAGCGCCCGGGGCCGGAAGGCGGGCTCGGCGAGACGGGCGGCGACCGTGTCGTAGATGTCGTCCGCGGTCGCCGGTGACAGCCGGGTGGTGACGCCGAAGACCGACGAGAACGTCTGCTCCAGCCACAGCCGCGAGGGCGTGCCGCGGAACAGGTGCCAGTGCTCGGCGAACAGCCGCCAGATCGCGCGGCCGTCGGTCTCGACCGGCTCCCCGTCGCGGCTCGGCACGCCGAGCCGGGCCGGCGGAATCCCCTGGCTGAGCAGCATCCGGGTCAGGTAGTGGTCCGGCACGATGATCAGCCGGGCCGGGTCGGGGAACGGCTCGTCGTCGGCCAGCAGCGCCGGGTCGACATGGCCGTGTGGCGAGATGAGCGGCTGGTCGCGGACGAGCCCGTAGAGTTCGCGGGCGATCGACCGTTGACCGGGCTCGGCCGGAAACAGCAGGTCGGACATGCACTTCCTCGCGGTCAGATCGGATCGAGCAGGTCGGTGGCGGCCACCGGTGCGCCGGTCGCCATCGAGCGGTTGGCGGCCAGGCCGGTCAGCAGCGCGAGGGCGCCGTCGCGGGCGGTCGCGGAGCGCTCCATGGGGTCGATCGTGCCGCCGAACAGCACGGCGGTCATCCGCCGGTCGGCGCCGCCGTGGCCGCCGCGCGCGTAACCCGGCACCGGCACCTCGCGGGGCGGCGCCCAGTAGGGATGGACGGTCAACCGGGCGTGACCCTGCTCGGCCGCGGCGACCTCGCCGTGCACGGCGGCGCCCTTGACCTCGCCAGCGCCGGCCGGGCTGACGTGGTCGCTCTCGACCACCTCGAGTTCGGCCCGGCCCCGGCTGCCGTTGACCATGACCCGGTAACCCTCCCAGGGCGCGTATGCCGTGAGGTGGTAGCTCATCGTCGCCCCGGAGGAATAGCGCACCAGCACGGCCAGGTCGTCGTCGATGGTCACGCCGCGGGCGAACACGTTCTGGTCGCGCAGGTAGCCGTCTTCGTCCTCGGCGTCGAGATAGAGCGCCCGCAACCGCGGGTTGTCGGCGAGGTGCAGCGCGAACGGGTCGCCCTTGGCCTCGGGCGAGCCGTGCCCGCGGTCGTACGCCCGGGCATAGCCGTGCCTGGCCCCGGAAGGGCCGTAGAAGAACCGCCGCCCGAAGGCGAACACCGTCTCCGGCGTCGCGCCGAGCCACCAGTTGACCAGGTCGAAGTGGTGGCCGGACTTGTGCACGAGCAGACCGCCCGAGTTGGCGGCGTCGCGGTGCCAGCGGCGGAAATAGTCGGCGCCGTGCCGCACGTCGAGCAACCACTCGAAGTGGACCGACCCGATCTCGCCGATCTCGCCGGACGCGAGCAGCGCGCGCAACGCCTCGTGCAGCGGGTTGTAGCGGTAGTTGAAGGCGACCCGAACCCGGCGCCCCGTCTCGGAGACCGCCGAAAGGATCCGCCGGCAACCCTCGACGTCAACGGTCATCGGCTTCTCGGTGACCACGTCGCAGCCGGCGTGCAGCGCGGCCACGATGTAGTCGGCGTGGGTGCGGTCGACGCTGGTGACCAGCACCTCGTCGACCCGCTCGGCGGCGAGCATGGCGCTGAAGTCCGCGGCGGCGTAGGCCGGCACCGGCCCGGCACCGAGTTCGGCGAGCCACCTGTTGTGCGCCGCCATCCTGGTCTGGTTGGTGTCGGCGAGCGCGACCACGACGGCCCGGTCGGCGTGGTCGACGGCGAGCGCGCGCAGGAACATGCCGGCCCGCGCACCCGCGCCGACCAAGGCGTAGCGACGCATCGATCCACCTCTCCACGGCCTGCAAACGTTTGCAGGAAACTAACCATGACGTCGCCGCGTCCGTCAATGTCTTGCCCGTTATTCCCGTTATCACCAAACATAGTGGGCCCTCCGCAACCGATTCGAAACAACAGACCGTTGACAGCCACACAACCGTTTGCATTAATTGGCGCACTTGAGTGACGGCCACCACAAAAAGCCAGCCGGAGGGGTCCCGCGTGCCAGCCACCATCCGCGACGTCGCGCGCGAGTCCGGAGTGCACATCTCCACGGTCTCGCGCACGTTCTCGGCGCCGCACCTGGTCAATCCGGAGACCCGCAGCCGGGTGCTGGCCTGCGCCGAGCACCTCGGCTACCGCCCCAACCGGGCCGCCCGCGCGCTGATCACCGGGCGCACCCACAACATCGGCCTGATCGTGGCCGACATCGCCAACCCGTTCTTCCCTCCGCTGATCAAAGCCGCGGAGAGCCAGGCCCGGCAGCGCGACTACCACATCTTCGTGACCGACACGAACGAAGACGCCAACGTCGAAGAGGGCCTGGTCCGCGCGCTGGCCAAACAGGTCGACGGTGTTTTGCTGTGCAGCCCCCGGATGAGCAACAGCCTGATCGAGCAACTCAGCCGCGAGGTGCCGCTGGTGGTCGTCAACCGCCAGTTGACCGGGCTGCCGACCGTGGTGATGGACGTAGCGCAGGGCGCCCGGCTCGCCATCGAACACCTGCGCGGCCTCGGCCACACCCGGATCGCCCTGGTCGCCGGCCCCCGCGGATCGTGGACCAGTCGGGAGATCCGGCGCTCGGCGATGTCGGCGGCGCGGGCCAGCGAGGCCGACCTCGCCGTCATCGGGCCCAACCAGCCCACCGAGACCGGCGGCATGGCCGTCGCCGACCAGATCGTCCGGTCCGGCGTCACGGCCGTCCTCGCCTACAACGACCTCATGGCCATCGGCCTGATCGAGGGCCTGCACGAACTGGGCCACCGGTGCCCACAAGACATCAGCGTCGTCGGCATCGACGACATCGCGCTGAGCCGCCTCACCCGCCCCAAGCTGACGACGGTGGCGACCCCAACCGCCGCCGCCGGACGGGCGGCCGTCGACATGCTCCTCGCGCACGGCGACGACCGCCGCACCACCGCACAGGTAACCCTTCAGACCGAACTGGTCATCCGCGACTCGACGGGGCCGGGCCCGGGTCCGCACAGCCATGCGGACCCGGGCGGCGTGGTTGCCGCCGCCCTCGGAGATGTCGCCTCCTACGCCAAGGAGTGAGCGCACATGCACCGCGCACCATCCCCGCGTGCGGTCGAGCCGACCACGCGCCACCACCGTACCGCCTCTCCGCCCTCTGGCCTGCGGCGACGACTGCTGGCCGCCCTCGTCGTGATCCCGCTCGCGCTGGCCGCCGCGGCCTGCGGTGACGACGACGGCGGCAGTGCCGCCGCCGACCCCAACAAGCCGGTCGAACTGTCCATCTTCTGGTGGGGCGCGGAAGGTCGCGCCAAGCTGACCGAGGACGCGCTCGCGCTCTACACCAAGAAGCACCCCAACGTGACGTTCAAGAAGACCTGGCAGGCCAACCAGGGCTACTTCGACAAGCTGGCCACGCTGACCGCGGGCGGCGACGCGCCGGACATCTTCCAGATCGACGACAACTACCTGACCGAGTACGCGTCGCGCAACGTCACCCTCGACCTCACGTCCTACAAGGACGGTGGCAAGCTCGACCTGTCGAAGTTCCCGGAGAGCCTCTGGAAATACGGCGTGGTCGACGGCAAGCTGGCCGGCGTCGCGTTCGGTGAGAACACCCAGGGCCTGGTCTACAACAAGACGTTGCTCGACAAGAACAAGCTGCCCGCGCCGACCACCGGGATGAGCTGGGCCGACTTCATCACCTGGGCGGAGAACGTGTCGAAGACCGCCAAGGTCCCCGGCACCCAGGACCCGAGCGCCGACTACAAGGCCTTCTGGGTCTGGCTGCGCCAGCAGGGTAAAGACCTCTACAAGGACAAGGAGCTCGGGTTCACCGAGCAGGACGTGACCGGGTGGTTCGAGCTGTGGAAGGGTGCGCGCGACCGGGGTGCCACCCCGACCGCCGACGTCATCCACGAGGGCAACGTCACCGACATCAGCAAGCAGCTCGTGGTGACCGGCAAGGCCGGCACGAGCTGGGTGTGGGCCAACCAGATGCCCGAGCTGAAGAAGAACACCAAGGACGAGCTCGGCGTCATCGCCTACCCCGGTGACACGAGCGCCCAGTGGGCCCGTGCCTCGATGTACTTCTCGGTGTTCCGCGGCAGCGACAAGAAGGACATCGCGGTCGACGTCATCAACTTCCTCGCCAACGACCCGGAGGCGGCCAAGGTGCTCGGCACCGACCGCGGCCTGCCGTCCAACCTGGACATTCGCAAGGCGGTCTCGGACAGCGTGACCGACCCCAACATGAAGCAGTCCATCGCGGTGGAGAACGAGCTGGGCGCCAAGTTCGGCCCGTCCCCGCAGGTCCCGCTCAAGGGGCACAGCAAGGTGCGGTCCGAGCTGATCAAGGCCGCCGAAGAGGTGCAGTACGGCCGACAGACGCCGGCAGACGCCGCCAAGGCGTACTTCGCCGCCGCCAAGGCCGCGATCGGACAGGCCTGACCGTTGGCAGTGAGCACCGCGCCGCCGGCGGCAGTTCCCGCCGGCCCCGCCTCCCCCGGTCCCGCCAGTCGGCGGGGCCGGGGTGGCCCGCGCCGCCGCGAGAACTTCGCCGGCTACGTCTTCCTGTCACCCTGGCTGCTCGGCCTGATGGGCATCACGGCCATCCCGATGCTGCTGTCCCTCTACCTGAGCTTCACCAACTACGACGCGCTCAGCGACTTCTCCGAGGTCGACTGGGTGGGCCTCGACAACTACCGCACCATGTTCACCGCCGACCCGTCCTACTGGCACGCGGTCCGGGTCACGGTGATGTTCGCGCTGATCGCCGTGCCGCTCAAGCTGGCCACCGCGCTCGGCGTCGCGCTGCTGCTCAACAAGGCGTTCAAGGGCGTCGGCCTGTTCCGGGGGCTGTTCTACCTGCCCTCGCTGCTCGGCGGCAGCGTCGCGCTGGCGATCGTCTGGGTCAACATGTTCAACCGCGACGGCGCGTTCAACTCGCTGCTCGGCGTCTTCGGCATCGAGGGCGCGCCCTGGGTCAACGACCCCGACTGGGCGCTGGAAACCCTGATGGTGCTGGCGATCTGGCAGTTCGGCGCGCCGATGGTGATCTTCCTGGCCGGGCTCAAGCAGATCCCGACGGAGCTCTACGAGGCGGCGTCCGTTGACGGCGCCAACGCCTGGCGCCAGTTCCGCGCGGTCACCCTGCCGATGCTCTCGCCGGTCATCTTCTTCAACCTGGTGCTGGAGACGATCAACGGGTTCCAGGGCTTCACGTCGGCGTTCGTGCTGAGCAACGGCACCGGCGGGCCGGTCGACTCGACCTTGATGTATTCGCTCAACCTCTACATCAAGGGCTTCACCGAACTGCAGATGGGGTACGCGTCCGCGATGGCATGGGTGTTCCTGGTGGCGATCGCGCTGATCACCGTGGTGCTCTTCAGCACCGGCCGGTTCTGGGTCCATTACGCCGACGGGGAGGACCGCTGATGCGCGGGAGCACCCGCCGAGTCGTACGGCTGCTGATCCTGATCGTGATCCTGGCGATCGTGCTCTATCCGCTGCTGTGGATGCTGGGCACCTCGGTCAAGTCGCGCGAGGAGATCGCCACCAACATCGGCCTCTGGCCCGACGTGTTCACCCCGGGCAACTTCCGCGACGGCTGGCAGAACTTCGACGTCAGCTTCGGCCGGTTCTTCGCCAACAGCGCGATGGTCGCGGTGTTGACCGTGGTCGGCAACGCGGTCTCCTGCCTGCTGGCCGCGTACGCGTTCGCCCGCCTGCGGTTCCGGATGCGCAGGGTCTGGTTCGCCATCATGATCGGCACGCTGCTGCTGCCCGGCCACGTGCTGATCATCCCGCAGTACGTGCTGTTCAAGCAGCTCGGCTGGGTCGGCGAACCGTGGCCCTACCTGCCGTTGCTGGTGCCGCAGTTCCTGGCAACGGAGGCGTTCTTCGTCTTCCTGATGGTGCAGTTCATGCGCGGCATACCCGTCGAGCTCGACGAGGCCGCGAAGATCGACGGCGCGTCGCCCTACACCGTGTTCCGTCACGTGATCGTGCCGCTGAGCCGGCCGGCGCTGGTGACCACCGCGATCTTCTCGTTCATCTGGGCCTGGAACGACTTCTTCCGGCAGCTGGTGTTCCTGAGCGACCTGCAGGACTACACGGTGCCGGTGGCGCTGACCCTGTTCATCGACTCGACCAGCGAGAGCGCGGTCGGCCCGATGTTCGCGATGTCGCTGCTGTCACTGGTGCCGGTCTTCCTGTTCTTCGTCGCGTTCCAGCGGCTGCTGGTCGAGGGCATCAACACGAGCGGCATCAAGGGATGAAGACCGACTGGCGAGACACCGTACGCGTCGCCAGCGACGTCGCGGTCCTCGGCCTGCTGATGGTGGCGGCGTCGCTGCCGGTCGTCACGACCGGCGCGGCGTTCGCCACCGCCAGCGCGGCGGTGCACCACTTCCTGACCCACGACCGCTGGCCGCCGTGGCGCAGCACCGCGCTGGTCTTCCGGCGCACGCTGCTGCCCGGCGTGCTGGCCACCGTCGTGGTCGCGGCGGCGGTGGCGCTGGTCGTGATCGACGTGGCCGGCGTGTCCGGCGGCCGGGTGCCGGGCGGCGGCCTGCTGCTCGGGGCGACCGTCGCGATCGCGACCGCGGGGGCCGGCTATGCGGCGCTGACCGTGGTCGCGCTGGGCGGCCGGCCCGACGGGGGGTGGCGGTCGGCGGTGCGGGCGGCGCTTGCGGCCCGCCCGGCGACCGTCGCGGCGGCGGCCGGCGTGGTCGCGCTGGCGGCCCTCCTGGCGGTGCTGGTGCACCCGATCCTGGCCGCCTGCCTGGTCGGCTACGCCCTCTACGCGCTGCACGCGGTCGTCCGCCGGTTGGCCGCGCCGCCCGACCCGGCCACCCTGCGGCGGTAACGTCGACGGGTGCACGGGTTCGCGCGCCGGGAGTTCACCCTGATGCTGCTCCGCCGGATGGCCGACTACCAGCCGGATCTGGTGGTGGCGGCCTACACCCGGCTGGGCGCCCGCAAGGCCGACTATCTGGCCGCGGCCAACCGCTGGCAGACCATGCTCCGGTCGCGGCGCGCGCCGCAGGGGCTCGACCTGCTGGTCGCGGTGCTGGGCCCGGAAGACGACCGGCACCTCGTGCGCGCCGGCGACGTGACCGCGACCGTCTGCCACTGGCGGCTGCCGCTCTGGCCCGACCTGCGCTGGCAGGCGATCATCGGCGCGGCCAACGTGGTGATCGACGGCACGCTGGTCCGCGCGCCCGACACTCCCCCGCCGGTGCTGCCCGAGCCACCGGACCTGACACCGTGGTCATGCGTCGTCGCCGACACCCTGGCCCGCTGGCCCGACGCCCGCCAGGTCAACCCCGACGTCGCGAGCCGCTGGCTGGTCGAGACCGCCGGGCACCGCCTCTGGTTCACCCACGGCCTGCTGCAGGTGGTCGACGAGCGCGGCGACTGACGGCCGCCCCGCCGTGCTCGACCGCCGACCGAACCTCAGCAACCCGATCGGAGGTGTGTCCGGCCGGTCACGCGGTGGGACCATCGGCCGGTGGAGCTGTGGGAGCGCGGTGCGCCGCTGGCGGTGCTCGACGGGCTGCTGCGGGCCTGCGCCACCGGCGGCCGGGTCGCGGTCGTCAGTGGCGAGGCCGGGGTCGGCAAGTCGGCGCTGGTGACCGAGTTCGCCCGCCGCGCCGGCCGCGTCCACTGGGGATGGTGCGACCCGCTGGTCACGCCGCGGGCGCTGGGCCCGTTGCACGACATCGCCCGGCAGGCCGGCGGCGCGCTGGCCGAGCGGCTCGCGGCGGGCGCCGCACCCGAGGCGATCCTCGCGGCACTGCTCGACCAGTTGGACCGGCGGGCCGTGCTGGTGGTCGAAGACGCGCACTGGGCCGACGAGGGCACCCTCGACCTGCTGGTGCTCCTGGCCCGCCGGATCGGGCAGCGCCGGGCCCTGCTCGTGCTCACCTACCGCGACGACGAGGTGGGCGCCGGGCATCCGCTGCACCGGGTGCTGGCCGCGGTCCGCGGCACCCCGATCCCGCTGGGCCCGCTGTCGGCCGAGCGGGTCGCCGCCGAGGCCACCCGCGCCGGCCGCGACGCGGCCACCGTGCTGGCGCTCACCGGGGGCAACCCGCTGCTGGTCACCGAGTTGCTCGGCACGGCCGGCGACGGTGCGCCGGCCGGCGTACGCGGCCTGATCCTGGACCGGATCCGGGCCCTGCCGGCGCCGGCCCGCGAGCTGGCCCGCCTCGTCGCCGTGGTGCCGGGCCGGGCCGACCGGCCGCTGCTCGACGGGCACGACGAGCAGGTCGACCAGTGCGTCGCGGGCGGCGTGCTGGTGCCGGCCGGCGATGGCGTGGCCTACCGGCACGAGCTGCTGCGCTCCGCCGTCGAGGAGTCCCTGGCTCCCCGCCAGCGGGCCGCGCTGCACGCGGCGGTGTTGCGGACCCTGGCCGCGCCCGGCGGTGTCGACCCGAGCCGGCTGGCCCATCACGCCCGGGGCGCCGGTGACGTGGCCGCGGTGCTCCACTGGGGACGGATCGCCGGCGCGGCCGCCGCGCGGCAGGGTGCGCGGCGCGAGGCGGCCGCGCACTACCGGGCCGCGGCCGCACACGCCGACCGGTTGCCACCCGCCGACCGGGCCACCCTGCTCGAAGAGTGGTCCGCCGCGGCTTACCTGGCCGGCGCCGCGCCAGACGGGCTGGCCGCCCGGCGCACCGCGGTCGCCCTGCGCGAGCGGCTGGGCGACCCCGCGCTGGTCGGCGCCGGCTACCGCTGGCTGTCCCGGATGGCCTGGTGGACCGGCGACGCCGCGGAGGCCCGGGCGGCCGCCGACCGGGCGGTCGCGGTGCTCGCGGCCGAGCCCCCCGGCCGGGAGCTGGCGATGGCCTACAGCAACCTGTCGCAGCTGCGGATGCTCGACCACGACGCCGCCGGCGCAATCGAGTGGGGCGAGCGGGCCCGGGCGCTGGCCGAGACGCTCGGCGACGACGACACCGCGATCCACGCGGCGGTCAACGTCGCGACGGCGGAGTTGCAACTGCTGCGGCCGGGTGCCGAGGCGGCGCTGGTCGCGGCGCACACCGCGGCGGCCGCGGCCGGTCACGTCGACCACGCGGCCCGGGCCCTGGTCAACGCCTCGGTGGGGCTCGCCGAACAGGCCCGGTTCGCGGAGGCGGCGCCGGCCCTGGAACGCGCCCTGCACTACGCGCGCGGTGTCGACCTCGACGGCTACGTCCAATACCTGCTCGGCGTGCGCGCGCTGCTCCGCTTCCAGGCCGGCGACTGGGCCGGCGCGCTGGCCGACGCCGACGAAGCCCTCGACCGGCCGGTCCGCCGCGGCGTCGGGGTGGTGCCGGGCCTGGTCGTCCGCGGCCGGATACAGGGCGCCCGGGGCGAGCGGGCCGCCGCGCTGGCGACCCTCGACGAGGCCGACCGCCAGGCGGGCCCGACCCGGGAGCTGCAGTGGGTGGTCCCGGTCAAGAGCGCACGGGCCGAGCACTTCCGCTGGTACGGCGAGCCGGAACGGGCGGCTGCCGAGGTGCGGCCGGTGCTGGCGCTGGCGGTGCGGCAACGGTCCGCACCACACAGCGGCGAGTTGGCGCTGCGGCTCTGGCAGGCCGGTGGTGGCGACGGCGCCCCCGGTTACGCGCTCGACCCGTACCGCCGGATGATTCTGGGTGAATGGTCGGCCGCGGCCACCGAATGGGACCGGCGGGGCGGTGGGTTCCTCAGGCTGGAGGCGCTGGCCGGCGGCGACCGTGCGGCCGCGCTCGAGGCGCTGGCCGGGCTCGATGCGCTCGGCGCCACCCAGGCCGCCGCCTGGTTGCGGGCCGACCTGCGCGGCCGGGGCATGCAGGGCCTGCCGCGCGGCCCGCGCCGGAGCACCGCCCGCCACCCGGCCGGCCTGACCACCCGGCAGGCCGAGGTGCTCGACCTGATCGCCGACGGGCTGTCGAACGCAGACATCGCGCAGCGGCTGCGGCTCGCGCCGAAAACCGTCGACCACCACGTGTCGGCGGTGCTGGCCCGGCTGGGCGTGGCCAGCCGCGGCCAGGCGGCCGCCCAGGCCCGCAAGTTAGGGACTTCTCCCCATTCCCCGGACGGCCCGGCTGCCTAGCGTCCCGGCCAGGACCGATACGAGGGGGAGAGAACCATGCCCGGAAAAGCCGTCGTCAGCCTGGTCACCGGCCTGGAAGACCCGGAGAAGGTGACCGTCGCGTTCCTGGTCGCGGTCGGCGCCGCCGAACAGGGCCGGCCGACGATGATGTTCCTGACCAAGGAGGCCACCCGGCTGGCCGTCACCGGCGTCGCGGTCGGCGTGGCCTGCGAGGGCTGCCCGCCGCTGGCCGACCTGACCCGCCGATACGCCGCCGCCGGCGGCCGGCTGCTGGTCTGCCCGATCTGCTTCGACGCCCGCCGGCTCGACAAGGGCGACCTGGTCGACAACGCCGAGATCGGCGGCACCGTGCCGCTGTGGCAGTGGATCGGCGACGAGGGAGCCACGACCTTCAGCTACTGAACCGCTGGCGCCGGGAACGCGTACCCATGATTGCGATCGCTTCTCTCCGCGAAGCCGAGCGACCGCGGGGCCGGGCCGAACACGAACGTCAGCAGACCCGGCGGTGTGCCGCCGCGTCACCCCCAAGGCGCGGCGGCACATCCCTATCGCCCGGGCGTCAGCAGCCCCCGATGGAACGCCTCGGCCACCGCCGCGGCGCGGTCGCTGACGCCGAGCTTGGCGTAGATGTTGAGCAGGTGGGTCTTGACGGTGGCCTCGCTGATGAACAGCGTCGCGGCCGCCTCCCGGTTGTTCCGGCCGTCGGCGACCAGCGTCAACACCTGGAGTTCCCGCTCGCTGAGGGGGCCGGCGCCGGGCTGGCGCACCTGGTGCATCAGGCGGCTGGCCACCGACGGGGCCAGCACCGCCTCACCCCGGGCGGCCGCGCGGACCGCCCGGAGCAACTCGTCGCGGGGCGCGTCCTTGAGCAGGTAGCCGGTCGCGCCCGCCTCGATCGCCGGCACCACGTAGCTGTCGGTGTCGTACGTCGTCAGCACCAGCACCTTGCTCTCGACGCCATGCCTGGCCAGTTCGCCGATCGCGGTGACGCCGTCGGTGCCGGGCATCCGCAGGTCCATCAGGATCACGTCGGGGCGCAGCGCGCGGGCCAGCCGCACCGCCTCGGCGCCGTCGCCCGCCTGGCCGAGCACCTCGAAATCCGGGTCGCGGGCGAACATCCCGCTCAGGCCGTCACGGACGATCGGATGGTCGTCGACCACCAGCAGTGTGATCATGCCGTTGCTCCCGCCGGGATCGAGGCCGAGATCGCGGTGCCGGCGCTCGGTTCCGACTCGACCCGCAGCGTGCCGGCCACCTGCTCGACGCGCTGTCGCATCGCCAGCAGGCCGAAGCCGCCGCCGGTCTTCGACGCGGGCGGCCGGGCCGGGTCGAAGCCGCGACCGTCGTCGCGCACGTCGAGCGCCACCTCACCGTCTAGATAGGACAGGGTCACGCCGACCCGGGTGGCACCGGCGTGGGCGGCGACGTTGGCCAGCGCCTCCTGCGCGGTGCGCAGCAGGGCCAGCTCGGCTTCGGGCGGCATCGGCCGCTCGGCGCCGGTCGTGGTCACCTCCACCGGGATGCCGTGCTGGGCCGACCACCGCTTGGCGACGCCGGCGACCGCGTCGCCCAGTCGGGCACCGCGCAGCGGCTCGGGACGCAGCGCGTGCACCGAACGCCGGGCCTCGCGCAGGCTCTCCCGGGCCAGCTCGGTCGCCGCGGTGAGGTGTCGCCGCCACTGCTCCGGCTCGACCGCCGCCTGCTCGGCCGCCTGGAGCTGGGTGACGATGCCGGTGAGCCCCTGCGCGAGGGTGTCGTGGATCTCCCGGGCCATCCGCTGCCGTTCCTCGTGGATGCCCGCCTCGCGGGCCTGGCCGAGCAACCGCTCGTGCAGGCTGGCGTTCTCGGCGAGAGACATCTCCAGCCGCTCGTTGGTGGCTCGCAGCTCCACCATCGTCCGCGCACGCTCCTCACGTTCCCGGTCGCCGTGCCAGTCGACCCAGGCGAACGCCGACATCGGCGCCGCGTTGATCAGGATGATCGCCACGTGCAGCACCACCCCCTCGGTGGTGCGCAACGAGATGCCCGAGGCCTGTGCGATCCCGGCCGCCGTGGCCACCGCGACGACGCCCGGTATCCGCCACGGCCAGGGCAGCACGCCGAAGGCGAAGAAGTAGCCGATCGGTGTGATGAACCCGAAATAGGGGTTCTCCAGCACCAGAACCAGGCAGAGCGCGGCCAGGCCGACGAAGAAGATCGCCATCGGCAACGGCCGCACCCGCCAGGCCGGCCGCAGTGTGTAGAAGAACAGGATCCACACCGCGGTCAGCACCAGCAGGCCGAGCGACAGGGGGGTCCGGCCGTCGAGCGTGGGGTTCAGCAGGACGGTGACCCCGGCCAGGAGGGCCAGCAGGCCATAGACGGCCCGGTGGGCGATCCGCTCCCAGCGCAGCGTGGTCTGGTCGCTCACCATCGCCCACGGCATCGCGTTCCGCATGGTTGGGAAACCTACTCCCACCGGAACAGCCGGATCCCGAGCAGCGCGGTGACCACCGCGTACCCGGCCAGCAGCAGCAACCGCCAGGCGTCCGGCCAGTGGCCCTGGGTGGCGTCGGTCAGCGCGGTGACCGCGGCGCCCAGCGGTGTGGCCTCGCTCACGTGCCGCAGCATCGGCGGCATCGCCTGCAGCGGCAGCCACAGCCCGGCGAAGAAGCTCAGCGCGTAGAACAGCACCGAACCGATGGCGTTGGCGGCCTTGCCGGTCGGCGCGGCCGCTGCGACCAGCACGCCGACGCCGATCAGGGCGAACGCGGCGAGCAGCACGGTGAGCGCGTACGCACCGGGGTTGCGCGGCAGTGGCACGTCGAAGACGAACCGGGCCACGCCGAGCAGCACCAGGACCGCCACCATCGAGGTGCCGAAGCAGATCGTCAGCTGGGCGGCGAGCACCCGGGCCGGGCCGACCGGCGTGGTGCGCATCCGGCGCAGCACGCCCTGCTCCCGATAGCCGGCCAGGGTCGGTGGGATGGTGTTGAGCGCCAGCATGGCGACCACGAAACAGACCAGGATCGGCACGTACGTGTAGAGCAGCGGCTGGCCGTCGAACCCGTTGCCCGGCCTGCTGAAGAAGTCGATGTTGCCGAAGACGCTCAGCAGCGCGACCGGGAACAGCACGCCGAAGATCGGGCCGACCTTGTCGCGCAGGAACAGCGTGAACTCGGTGGCGGTCAGTTGCCGCAGGGCTTCAGTTGACATCGGCGTTCTCCCCGGTCAGTGCCACGAAGGCGTCTTCAAGGCTGGCCCGCTCGAGGCCGAGTTGGGCGGCCGCCCGGTCGGCGAGGGCGGTCGGTGTGTCGACGGTCACGACCCGACCCGAGTCGATCACCGCGACCCGGTCGCAGAGGCGTTCGGCCTCTTCCATGAAGTGGGTGACGAGGACGATCGTGACGCCGCGGGCGCGCACGTCGGCGATCAGCTTCCAGGTCTCGCGGCGGGCCCGCGGGTCGAGCCCGGTGGTCAGCTCGTCGAGCACCGCGATGCGGGGGTTGCCGACCAGCGCGAGCGCGATCGAGAGCCGCTGCTTCTGGCCGCCGGAGAGCTTTCCGAATCGGGTACGCCGGACCTCGCCCAGCCCGAGGGCCTGGATCAGCGACTCGGGGTCGGCCGGCTGGTCGTAGAAGGACCGGTAGAGGTCGAGCGCCTCGCCCACCCTGAGCCGCTCGGGCAGTTGGGCGTCCTGCAGTTGCACGCCGAGCCGCTGGGTCAGCGCCGCCCGGTCGCGCACCGGGTCGAGCCCGAGCACCCGGATCGTCCCGCCGTCGGCCCGGCGCAACCCTTCGACACACTCCACCGTCGTCGTCTTCCCGGCGCCGTTGGGCCCCAGGATCCCGAAGATCTCGCCCTCGGCGACGGTGAACGACACATCCTCGACGGCGACCTTGTCGCCGTACCGCTTGTGCAGTTGCCGCACTTCGATAACCGCTGTCATGCCAACAAGCCTGGGCGCGGCGGCGCTCGGCGGGCACCGACCAGCTAGCGCTCCACGGCCCGGTCACGGTGGATTCCGCCGGTCAACCGATCGGTGGATCCGCCTAGTGCAGCGAGCAGCAGGGGATCTCTTCCGGCATCTCGAACGGCGCGATCCGGCCGCCCACGTGCGGCAGGGTGACCAGGGTGAGGTGGCCGGCCATCCAGAGCGGCCGGACGTGATCCCTGGTCTCGACCAGGGTCTCCGGCGTCGCCGGGGCGCCGCCCATGACCGTGACCCGGTCGATGGCGCTGAGCGACAGGATCTCCGCGACGCTCAGCGTGCCGACCAGGGCGTCGCGACCCGGATAGGCGAACGCCCGGCCGCCCTGGCCCGAGAGGTGCTCCTCGCGGGCCAGGGCCGCCGCGGCCGCTAGGCCGTCGGGGACGGGTGGCAGATCCACCTCGACCCCCGACGGCAGCGCGATGCTGAACGCCACGTGCGGGCTCGGCACGCGCAACAGGTGGGTGCAGGCGACGACGCGGTCGCGCTGGTCGCCGAGAACCTCGACGAACCAGTGCTCCGCCGCCCGCACGTCCCTGTCGGCGCGGTCGAATCCGACGTGGGTGACCGCACCGCAGCTGGCGGCCTCGGCCGCCAGCTGCGGGAGGACCCTAAAGGCCTCGGTCATCAGTGGGTCTCGACCCAGATCGGGTTCGTGTAGAACCACAGGTCGGCCCACGGGTCGGCGTCGCCGACCACGTCGATCGCCGGGCCTTCCGGGTCGACCGAGACGCCCAGGTAGCCCGGGCCCTTGCGGTTGCCGTCGGTGCCCCGGACCCGCACGTAGTACGACTCCTCGGCGCGGCCCAGTGCGTACGTGAAGGAGACCTTCTTCTGGCCGGATCCGACCTCGAACGACTTCTCCACCCGGGTGTTGGGCGTGGTGAACGCGTCCTTGTCCGCCGGCTTGCCGGTCACCTTGCCGCGGATCACGTCGACCCGGGCCAGCTTCGGCACGAACTCGGCCCAGTTGGGCAGCACGGCCAGGTCGATGGAGATGACCAGTTCGAGCGCGGTGCCCTTCTTGACCGAGACGGTGCCGCCGAGCGGGGTGCCGCCGTCCTTCGACCGGTCGCCGGCCTTACGGACCCGCATGTCGAGGCCGGCGAGCAGGCCACCGTGGTCGACCCAGATGCGGCCCAGGCGCAGGCCGTCCATCACCGCCTTGTAGGAGTCGGTGGTGGCACCCACGTGGGTCTTGCTGTAGTAGCCGGGCCAGAAGTCGACGTTGGTCGTGTTGACCGTGCCGCCGTGCACCGGGTCGAGGTAGTAGCCGAGCTGGTTGAAGTCGCTGTTACCGCGGACCGCGGTCTCCAGGAAGATGGTGTGCGCGTCCGAGTTCGCGGTGATCCACCACGGCTTGCCCTCGGCCAGCAGGCTGTCCCAGAGGCCGCCGACCGTCGCGGTGAACCAGTCGAAGCCGCCCCAGGTGCGGTAGCTCTCCAGCGGGTACGGGAACGAGTTGGCCGACGGGCTGTTGCCGTAGGCGCCGCGGGCCGCGCCCGGGCCGCCCTTGGCCTTGGCGAGGCCGCCGGCCTGGTGACCGGGCGCGCCCTCCATGCCGATCGCGATGCCCGGGGCCGCGTCGCGCCAGCCACGGATCTCGTGCGGCGAGTCGATGCCGTTGCGGGCCGGGTGGTTGGCCAGGAACAGCGCGTGCTCGACCTTGCCGCGCTTGACGGCGTCGACTAGGAAGTTGAGGCCGGAGATGGCCAGCGCCTCGTTGGCCGGCGTGGAGTCGCCAGCGGCCTTGACGCTCGAGTCGAAGCTGTTCTCGAACTGCTTGAGCACCGAGAGCTCGTTCTTGCCCGGGTGCACGAACACGGTGCCGTGCTCGGCGGCCGGGATGTTCCACTCGAGACCCTGGAAGACCAGGGTGTCCTTGAGCGCCTCGCGAGCGGCGAGGATCTCCGGGTTGACCTTGTCCACACCGATCTTGGCGTGCGCCTCGCTGCCGTGGTCGGTGATGACCATCCAGTCCAGCCCGTACGCCCGGCCGTGCTGCACCTGGTCGATCACCCGGTACATGCCGTCGCTGCTGTAGTGCGTGTGGATGTGGTGGTCACCGGCGAGCCACGTGAAGCTCCCGCCCTTGTCGTCGTGCTCATCGTCCTTGCCGTGCGCGGACGCCGGCTCGGCGCCGACGCCGACGCCGGCACCCGCCAGCGCGCCGGCGGCGGCTACGCCCGCACCGAGCAGACCGGCCCGGCGCAGGAACGCCCGCCGGCTGCGGTCCTCGGGGCGCAGCTCCTCGTCCGGGGTGGACAGGTCGAGAGCGGCGGGCAGGTCACTGCCGCCGATCCCGACCTCGTCGTCGTGGTGGTGGTGCCCATGGCCGTGGCCCATGTGTCCTCCTGTGAAATGGCGTGCCGTCGGCCAACATCACGGAGGGCGGCTAACAGTGGGTGTTGCCTGAGCGCTTCTTACGTGAACGTTCGAATAGGGCTGTGGTCTAAGGCAACGCGTTGAGGAACGGCTCGTGACTGTTGCGGAACTCCCAGTTGTAGAAGCGATCCCAGTTGATCGACCAGGTCATCAGGCCCCGGAACGCCGGGTTGGTGCCGCTACGCGGCGTGTAACCACCGCAGTTGGTGCCCTTGACCAGGCAGTTGACCGCCTGTTGGACACCAGCCGGAGCGACGTAGCCATTGCCCGCGGTGACTGACGACGGCGTGCCGAAGGCGACCTGGTCCTCGCGCAGCGGCGCGAACACGTTGGCGGTGTTGCCGGCGACCGGGAACCCGGCCAGCAGCATGTCGGTCATCGCGATGTGGAAGTCGGCGCCGCCCATGGTGTGGTACTGGTTGTCGAGGCCCATGATCGGCCCGGAGTTGTAGTCCTGCACGTGCAGCACGGTGATGTCGTCGCGCAGCGCGTTGATGACCGGCAGGTAGGAGCCGGCTCGCGGGTCCTGCCCGCCGAACGGCCCCGAGCCGTAGAACTGGTAGCCGAGTTGGACGAAGAACGTCTCCGGCGCCATGGTGAGCACGAAGCGCGACCCGTACCGCTGCTTGAGGGTCCGCACCGCGGAGATCAGGTTGACGACCACCGGCGTCGTCGGGTTGCGGAAGTCGGTGTCGCCCGTGTTGAGCGTCAGCGAGTGCCCCTCGAAGTCGATGTCGAGCCCGTCGAGGCCGTAGCGGTCGATGATCGCGGCCACCGAACTGACGAACCGGTCGCGGGCCGCGGTCGTGGTCAGCTGCACCTGCCCGTTCTGGCCGCCGATCGAGATGAGCACCTTCTTGCCGGCCGCCTGCTTCGCCCGGATCGCGGCGATGAACTCGGCCTCGGTCTCGACGCCCGGGCATTCGCTGGCCGGGCAGAGCTGGAAGCGGATGTCGCCGGAGGTCACGCTCGTCGGCTCGCCGAACGCGAGGTTGACGATGTCCCAGTCGGCGGGCACGTCGGCCAGCCGCAGATAGCCGGAGCCGTTGGCGAAGCTGGCGTGCAGATAGCCGATCAGCGCGTGCTTCGGCAGACCGCTGGCCGGCGGAGTGGTCGTTCCGGTCGTGCCGGTCACGGTCGCGCTGCGGGCACCCTCACCGACGCTGTTGTACGCGGCCACGGCGTACGTGTGCGTCGTGTTGGCGGCGAGCCCGCTGATCGTGGCGCTGGTGCCGGTCACGGTCGCCCGCACCGTGCTGGCCTCGTAGACCCGGTAGCCGGTGACGGTGCCGGAGGCGGCGCCCCAGCTCAGCGAGATCGAACCGCTGGTCGTGCCGGTCACCCGCGGCGCGCCCGGCGCACCCGGCACGGTCGGGTTGGGCGGGTTGCTGGTCGGCGGGTTCGACGTCGGTGGCGTGGTCGGCCCGCCGCCGCCACAGGACGCGCCGTTGAGCGTGCAGTTGCTCGGCGTCGCGGCGCCGGACCCGTTGAATCCGAAGGAGACCGACGCACCCGGTGCGACCGTGCCGTTCCACGACTTGTTGCGGAACGTGAACCGCTGACCCGACCGGATCATGTCGGCGTCCCAGAACGTGGTGACGGTGGCGCCGGACGGCAGGTCGAACGCGACCGCCCAGGAGCTCATCGAGGTCGTGCCGCCGTTGCTGACGGTGTATCTGCCCTCCCACCCCGAGCCCCAGTCGGAGATCTTGGTGAAGGTGGCGGTCGGCCCGGCCGCCGCGGCGTTGCCCGCGATCGCGACGGCGCCGACGGCGGCCGCCAGAACGGCGACCAACCCCATGAGAACCGATCTGGTACGACGCATCCGGGCCTCCAGATATCGATGGATGCCCAATTATTAGGACTCTTAACTGTTCCTGTCCAGACCCCGTACCGCGAAACCGGCTTGCCGCCCTGTGAGGCGGCGGGGTAGACCCGACCGGTGAGACAACCGCGCGTGAGGGCAGCGTCCTATGTGACCCGAAGCGGGCCTGGCGGGCTCGAACTACTGGTCTTCCACTACCCCAGCAAGCCCGATCACGGCTACCACGTGCCCGGCGGCGGCGTCGACCCCGGCGAGCGACCCGATCACGGCGCGGTCCGCGAGGCGATCGAGGAGACGGGCGTGGCCGGCACCCTCTCCCCCGGCGGCCTGCTCGGCGCCGAACTGGGTCGCTACGGCAACGGCCACCCGTTCATCGGCCTCTACTTCCACCTGCACACCGACGAGCCGCGCGATGCCTGGAGCCACATCACGATCGGCGACCCCGAGGCCTGGGACACCGGCGTGCCGGTCGCCTGCCGGTTCGTGCCACTGGCCGAGGCCGGCCCGCTGCTGCGCACGAGCTGGCTCGACCAGTCGCGCTATCTCGACCACCTGGCGCCCGACCCGCTGCCCCACCACTAGGCGCGGAGGCGGGTGACCAACTCCGACAGTGACGCGACGCGCTCGCCCGGCCATGCCGGGTCGGTGTCCTGGAACTCGGTCGTGCGCAGCACCGCCATGCCGACCGCCGCCGCACCTGCCGGTTCGCCGTCGGCACCGTCGCCGACGAACCAACAGTCGGCGGGGCGCACACCGAGGCGGTCGGCGGCGGCGCGGTAGATCCGCGGGTCCGGCTTGGCCGCGCCGACGTCCGGGGAGAACACCGCGGCGTCGAACCGGCGGGACAGCGCGGTCGCCGGCCACAGTTCGGTGGTCTCGGCGGTGGTGTTGCTGACCAGCCCGAGCCGGTAGCCGCCGGCCCGCAGCGCGTCGAGCGCGTCGAAGGTGGCCGGCGTGACGTCGGCGAGCAGCCGCGCGCCGAGGTCTCGCCGGAGCCGCACCGCTCGCGTCACCGCGGCTTCCGATGGGTGGATGCCGAGGCGGCCGGCGAGGATCCGCACGGTCTGCGCAGCGTCCCAGCGGACCAGCCGGTCGGACCAGCTCTCGTGGTGGGCCCGGACGAAGGCGGCGGGGTCGACGCCGACCACCGTGGCCATCTCCTCGAGCACCCGGTCGCGAGCGGCGTCGGCACCCGGGACGAGCGTGTTGAACAGGTCAAAGACGACGGCGGCTCGTGACACCGCAGCACCGTACCCGGTCGAGGCGGCTGCGCTGTTTCCGACGAAAGCGGATTATATGGCGCTATTCACGTTTTGGCCGGGCGCCCACGGGTAGCCGTCGTGAGATGGCGGAACTACGAAGGGAGCCATCATGAAGCCTGGTGGGAGCGCCGCGCTGGCTGTCGGCGTCGGGTACGTGCTCGGCCGGCAACACAAACTTCGCACCGCGCTGATGATCGGCGCCGCGGCCGCGGGTGGCCGGATGGCGGCCCGCAATGCCGGTGGTGGCGGCGGCAACGGAAAAGAGAACCAGGGCAAACAACATGGATCTGGCCTGGTGAGCAAGCTCGGCGGTGCCGGAAAGACGGCCGCCGTCTCCGCCCTCGTGCGCTCCGCCGACCGGATCGGTGAGCGACTGACCGAGCGGGCGACGGCGATGCGCCAGGGCGGCTCCGACTCCAGCTCCGACTCCGGGGAGGAAGACAAGTGAGCCAGGGTACGAATGAGTCCGGCGGCCCGGTCACCGGGAAACTGCTGGAAGGGCTGCAGAATATCGCCGGCGCGCTGGCCGACAGGGCGAAGGCGGCCGTCAACGAGCGGATGGGCGACCTGACCGACCGACTCACCGAGTACGCCGGCGGTGGCAACGGTGCCACCCAGACAGCGGTCGCCAAGGGGGTGGAGGGCCTCCAGAAGGGTGACTCGCCTGTCAAGGCGCTCGCCGGAGCCGGCGTCGCCGGCGGTAAGGAGCAGGTGAAGCAGGCGTTCGGCAAGGGCGACGGTAAGAAGAGCGGCGGCAAGAACACGCTCAAGGTCACCAACATCGTCGAATCGATCGAGGTGGGTGTGCCGGTTTCGGTCGCCTACAACCAGTGGACCGAGTTCAAGAGCTTCCCCAGCTTCATGAAGAAGGTCGAGGACATCGACCAGGAGTCTTCCGAGAAGATGAAGTGGAAGGCGCAGGTGTTCTGGTCGCACCGCACGTGGGAGTCGACCATCACCGAGCAGGTGCCCGACGAGCGGATCGTCTGGACCTCCAAGGGCGAGAAGGGCTCGGTCGACGGCACCGTCACATTCCACGAGGTCACGCAGGACCTCACTCGCATCCTGGTGGTGCTCGAGTACCACCCACAGGGCTTCATGGAACAGACCGGCAACCTGTGGCGCGCGCCCGGCCGCCGGGCCCGGTTGGAACTCAAGCACTTCGTGCGGCACGTGATGCGCGAGACGATCCTGAACCCCGACGAGGTCAAGGGCTGGCGCGGCGAGATCCGCGACGGCGAGGTGGTCCAGGAAGACGACCGCTCCGGCGACGAGGGTGCGGAGCAGCCCGCGGACAAGGCCGAGGAACAGGGCGAGGACAAGGGCGACGAGCAGGCCAAGGACGAGTCCGACAAGAAGGACGAGTCCGACGAGTCCGATGAGTCCGAAAAGAAGAAGGACGAGGAGAAGGTCGGCGCCCAGGCCTAGCCCGCGCCGACCCGCCCCTTCTCCTACCAGTTCCGGGGCTTGCGCCTCGGCAGGCCCGCACGACGGGGCGGCCGGTTGCCGTTGGTCCGTTCTTCCTTGCGGTCAGCGGCGACGGTCGACTGTGCCGAGATGTCCGGCCGGTCGCCGCCCTCGGTCTCGGCCTCCGCGGCGTGCTCGGTGACCTGCTCGCCGGTCTCCCGGGCCTCGGCGCCGGCCTTGCCCGCATCGGCGTCGGTGACACCGTCCACGGTGTCACCGACGCCGGTGGCCGCGCTACCGGCGTCGCCCGCGGCCTGGCCGGCATCGTCGACGACCCCGCCGGCCGCCTGACCGGCCTCGCCACCGGCCTGACCGGCACCACCACCGACATCGCGCGTGGCCTCACCCGCACCCCCACCTGCTTCGCGAGCGGCCTGACCAGCACCACCACCGACATCGCGCGTGGCCTCACCGGCACCCCCACCTGCTTCGCGAGCGGCCTGACCAGCACCACCACCGACATCGCGAGCGGCCTCACCGGCACCCCCACCTGCTTCGCGAGCGGCCTGACCAGCACCACCGCCCACGTCGCGCGTGGCCTCACCGGCACCCCCACCGACATCGCGAGCGGCCTCACCGGCTCCCCCACCTGCTTGGCGAGCGGCCTGACCAGCACCACCGCCCACGTCGCGCGTGGCCTCACCGGCACCCCCACCGACATCGCGGGTGGCCTGACCCGCTCCGCTACCGACATCGCGGGTGGCCTGGCCGGCGCCGCTACCGACATCGCGGGTGGCCTGGCCGGCACCGCCGCCCACGTCGCGGACCGCTTCGCCCGTGCCGCCGCCCACGTCGCGGACCGCTTCGCCCGCCCCGCCGCCGACATCGCGGACCGCCTCGCCCGCGCCGCCGCCGACGTCGCTCACGGCATGGCCGGTGCCGCCGCCGATCTCGCGCACCGCCTCGCCGGCCCCGCGGCCCGTGTCGGTCACCGCGGACTGGATCCCCTCGCCCGCCGCGCCGATCGCCTTGCCGGCGTTCTCCACCAGCGGCTGGATGATCTCGGGATGCGCGTCGATCGTGCCGAGCACGCTGTCGATGATGTGCGCGACGTTCTCCAGCCGCACCTTGAGCTGCGCCTGCGCCTCGACCCCGGCGATGCCCAGGTGCACCTGGTCGATCGCCGCGTCCACGCCGACGTTGAGCCGCAACAGGCTCAGCACCTCGGCGTTGAGGGAGACCCGGGCCCGCAGGTTGGCGACGTCCAACTCGATCTTGTCGACCTGGAGCTTGGGGATGTCGAGGAACACGTCGTCCTGGCGGGCGATGGCAGCATCCTGGTGCCCGTTGTGCTGGCCATCCTCGCGGTGGCCGTTGGGCGGCGGATCCGGTGGACGTACCCCATTTTCAGCCATGTTTTTGAGCATTTCAGGGATCGACCCGAGCGCACGGGCGCTTCGGCCAGCTAGGGACCCGTGATGTGGACGGGGCGATCGAAGAACGATTCGAGCACGACAATCGTCTCGGTGCTGCCCACACCGTGCAGCCGGCGCAACACGTCCTGCAGCCCGGCCGTGCCGGCGGCGCGGATCTTGAGCAACAGCGACGCGGTGCCGGCGACGACGTGTGCCTCTTCGACCTCGGGAATCGCCGCCAGCCGGTCGCGGGTGCCGTCGTCGCCGACCCAGCGCTCGCTGCGGATCAGCACGAACGCCAGCACCGGCACGCCCACCGCCGCCGGGTCGACCTCGATCGTGGTGCGCCGGATGACGCCGCGGTCGCGGAGCTTGCGTACCCGCTCGTGGGCCGCCGCCGTTGACAACCCGGCGGCCGCGGCCAGCGCCGTGTAGGGCTGGGACGCGTCGCGTTGCAGCTCGGCGATCAGAATCGCATCCGTCTGGTCCATTCCGAGCCCGACTCCCGTCCCGCCATTCACATCAAACACCGAACAGGATACAGTCATTTCATGCTTACGCCACATGACGTTCGACGCGAGATCGACCGGGTGCCCGCCCGGTTCGTTTCGCTCGACGAGCGGTTCGGCCGCACCGACGGCGACGCTTTCCTGGAGCGGTTGTTCGGCAACGGACGCTGGACCGAGGGCCCGGCCTACTTCCCGGCCGGCCGCTACCTGGTCTTCAGCGACATCCCCAACGACCGCCTGCTGCGCTGGGACGAGGCCACCGGTGCGGTCGGGGCGTTGCGGCAGCCAGCGGGCTACACCAACGGCCACACCGTCGACCGGGCCGGCCGGCTGATCAGCTGCGAGCAGGGCAACCGGCGGGTGACCCGCACCGAACACGACGGCAGCATCACCGTGCTCGCCGACCGCTATCGCGGCAAGCAGTTCAACAGCCCCAACGACGTGGTGGAGCGGGCCGACGGCTCGGTGTGGTTCACCGACCCCAGCTATGGCATCAGCACCGACTACGAGGGGCACGCGGCCGAGCCGGAGCTCGACGGCTGCCACGTCTACCGGGTCGACCCGCACTCCGGCGAGGTGCGGATGGTCTCCGACGACTTCGAGCGGCCCAACGGGCTGGCGTTCAGCGAAGACGAGGAGACGCTCTACATCGCAGACACGCGACGCAAGCACATCCGCCGGTTCACCGTCGCCGACAGCGACAACCTCACCGGCGGCGAGGTGATCGCGACCTGTGACGCCGGCTCGTTCGACGGGCTGCGGGTCGACGACCAGGGGCGGATCTGGGCCGCCGCACACGACGGGCTGCACTGTTTCGCGCCCGACGGCACGCTGCTCGGCAAGCTGCTCGTGCCCGAGATCGTGAGCAACCTGACCTTCGGCGGGCCGCAGCGCAACCACCTCTTCATCACGGCGACCACCTCGGTCTACACGCTGCGGGTCAACTTCACCGGCGTGCGCTACCCGAAATAACCGCGGGCGACGGGCGCCAGCAGCAGATAGGCGGCGCCCAGGCCGAACAGCCCCATCGCCGGTGCGACCAGCCAACGCTCGACCGCGCCGCCGGCGCGGAACCGCATCCACCGCGGCGTGCCGACGGTGCGCCAGGTGCAGCCGCGGACCCGCGCCGGCCAGAGCAGCGGGCTGCCCCAGTGGGTGAGCGAGTCGCCGAGCGAGTGGGCCAGCGTGCCCCAGCCGGCGGCCAGGCCGACCCACCACCAGCTCGCGCCCGGCTCGGCGACCTCGCGCACGGTGAGCGCCACGACGGCGGCGGCGATCAGCGAGCCGAGCGCCGCGGCGTACTTGCGGGCCCGCCGGCCGCGCACCTGGCCCGGGATCAGCGCGTCGATGATCTCGGCGCGGGTGTTGGGGCGCAGCGCGGTGTGTGTCGCCAGCCAGACCGCGAAGCCGACGATGACGACGCTCGTCGTCACGCCCCAGACCCGGCCGGCCAGCGCCGCGAGGGCGAAGACCGCGAGCGCGAACGGCACCGTGTGCGTGATCAGGCGATGGCCGCCCTGCCCGGGCCGGCGGTCACAGTGGTCACAGGTGGCCTTGCCGAACGCGCCGGCCGCGTCGGACACGCTGCGCGAGATCAGCCGGGTGATCGGGCCGAGCGTGCGGGAGACGGTCGAGCCGGGGTGGTCGATGTCGGGCAACAGCGCGAAGCCGGACGACACGACGGCGCCCGCGACCACCGCCACGGGCCCGACCGGGTGCCCGGCCGCGACCAGCCCGGCACATCCGCCCAACCAACCAACCGCTCCGGAGAGCGCGTGCGACTTGCCCATCATGGACCCAAGTATCGGTGGCCCGCGCCAGCGTCCCGGCCGCGACACACGCGAGGACGGCTCACACCGGGCTGAAGGCCGGGATGTCCTCGTGCCGCAGGCAGGCGACCTCGACCGGGCCGGCTTGGACCAGCTCGGGCGAGGCCTGCGCGCAGACCGGCCGCTGGTGTGGACAGCGGGTGCGGAAGTGGCAGCCCGACGGGGGTGCCAGAGGATCGGGCAGGTCGCCGAGCGCGAGCGGCACGCTGCGGGCCCGTTCCACCGCCACGTCGGGCACCGGCGCCGCGGCCAGCAGCGCCTGGGTGTAGGGGTGCCGGGGCCGGGCGAACATGTCGTCGACCGGTCCACCCTCGACGATCCGGCCGAGATACATCACCGCGACCCGGTCGGCCAGGTGCCGCACGACGCCCAGATCGTGGGCGACGAACAGCATGGCCAGGCCGAGCCGATCGCGCAGGTCGAGCAGGAGTTGCAGGATCTGGGCCTGGATCGACACGTCGAGCGCGCTGACCGGCTCGTCGCAGACCAGCAGGTCCGGGTCGAGCACGAGGGCGCGGGCGATGCCCACCCGCTGCCGCTGCCCGCCGCTGAGCGCGGCCGGCGGCCGGTCGAGGTAGCGGCTGCCCAGGCCGACCAGGTCGAGCGTGGCCACCACCTTGTCGCGGCGCTGCGCCACGGTGCCGATCCCGTGCACCTTCAGCGGACGCTCGACGATCTGGCCGACCGTGCGCCGCGGGTCCAGCGACGACTGCGGGTCCTGAAAGACCATCTGGAGCCGGCGGCGGGCCTGCCGCAGCCGGGCACCGGACAGCGTGGCCAGGTCGACGCCGTCGAACAGCACGCTGCCGTGCCGCAACGGCTCCAGCCGGAGCACGGCCCGGCCGAGCGAACTCTTGCCGCAGCCGCTCTCGCCCACCAGGGCCAGGATCTCGCCCCGGCGCACCGTCAGGTCGACGCCGTCGACGGCGGTCACCGTGCCGGCCCGGGTCTTGTAGGTCACGGTCGCCGACCGCACGTCCAGCAGGGCCCCGCTCATGCGCCACCTCCAGCGGCCGCTACCTCGGCGTGCCGCCAGCAGGCGACCTGCCGGCCGCCGGCGGCGTCGAGCAGCGGCGGATCCTCGGCCCGGCACCGGTCGACGACGTGCCCGCAGCGCGGCGCGAACGCACAACCGGCCGGGAGCGCCGCCGGGTCCGGCGGGGTGCCGGGGATGGCCGCGAAACCGGTGCGGGCGGCAGCGTCGATCCTGGGCACGGAAGCGAGCAGACCGCGGCCGTACGGGTGGTTCGGCGCACCGATCACCTCGGCCGCGCTGCCCCGCTCCACCACCCGGCCCGCGTACATGACGGCGACCCGGTCGGCCAGCCCGGCCACGACCCCGACGTCGTGACTGATCAGCATCAGGCTGGTGCCGAGGTCGTCGCGCAGCCGGCGCAGCAGGTGCAGGATCTGCGCCTGCATCGTGACGTCGAGGGCGGTGGTCGGCTCGTCCGCGATGATCAGCCGGGGGTCGCAGCTGATCGCCATCGCGATCACCACCCGCTGCCGCATCCCGCCGCTGAACTGGTGTGGATAGTCCTTGAGCCGTTGCCCGGGCTGCGGAATCCCGACCAGGTCGAGCAACTCCGCCGCCCGGCCGGCGGCGGCCCGCCGACCCAGCCCGAGGTGGCGGCGCAGCGCCTCCTCGATCTGGCGGCCGACCGTCAGCACCGGATTGAGCGCGGTCAGCGGGTCCTGGTAGACCATCGCGATCGCGCCGCCGCGCAGCTCGTTGAGCCGCCGCGGCCGGCAGCGCAGGAGGTCGACGCCGTCGAACTCGATCCGGCCGGCCGTCACCTTCGCCGTTTCCGGCAGCAGACCGAGCACCGCGAGCGCGGTCACACTCTTGCCGGAGCCGCTCTCGCCGACCACCGCCAGCGTCTCCCCGGCCCGCACGTCGAGAGTGACCTCCCGCGCGGCGCGTACGCCGCCGGGAAACTCGACGGACAGGCCGTCAATCCGGAGCAGGCTCACCGGCCCAACTCCTTCCGGTCGAAGACCTGGCCGTAGAGGTTGATCGCGATCACGAAGCTGACCAGGGCGAACCCCGGGAACAGGCTGGTCCACCAGGCCTCGGGCGTCTGCACGGCCGACGAGACCATCGCGCCCCACTCCGGCGTGGGCGGCTGGACGCCGAGGCCGAGGAAGCTCAGCGTCGCGCCGGCCAGCGTCGCGGTGCCCAGGTCGAGCACCGCGACCAGGGAGACCACCGGCGCCGCGTTGGGCAACACGGTCTGCCAGAGCACCTGGGCCGGGCTCGCGCCGGTGGCCCGGTCGGCGAGCACGAACTCGCGCTGCCGCAGGGTGAGCACCTGACCGCGGGTGAGGCGGGCATAGCGCGGCCACATCACAGCCGCGATCGCGATGACCGCGCTGCTGACGCTCGGCCCGAGCGCGGCCGCGATCGCGAGCGCGAGCACCAGCGCCGGCAGGGCGAACAGCAGGTCGGCCAGGCGCATCACGACCTCGTCGACCCAGCCGCGGACGAACCCGGCCAGCGCCCCGGCCGGCACGCCGACCAGCGTCGCGAGCAGCACGATGCAGACGCCGATCGGCAGCGTGGCGCGGGCGCCGTGCAGCACCCGGCTGAACACGTCGCGGCCGAGTTGGTCGGTGCCGAACAGGTGGGCGCCGCTCGGCGCCTGCAGCCGGTCGGAGGTGGTCTGGGCCAGCGGGTCGCTGCTGATCAGTGGCGCGACGACCGCGAGCAGGATCCAGGCCGCGATGATCGACACGCCCACCCACTGCGCCGCCGAGTGCGGCCGGATCCGGGACGCCGTCGCACTCCTGCTCATCACGCCTCCACCCGCGGGTCGGCGACGCCGTAGAGGATGTCGACGACCAGGTTCACCACGACGTACGCGGCCCCGATCACCAGCGTGCCGGCCATCACCGCGGGAAAGTCCAACTTGGTGGCCGCGTTGTACATGTAGCGGCCGACGCCCGGCCAGCCGGTGATCGTCTCCACCGTGATGGCACCGGCGAACAGCTCGCCGAAGGTCAGGCCGATCAGGCTCAGCGTGGGCACCAGGGCGACCCGGAACGCGTGACCGACCACGATGACCGGGCCGGCCAGGCCCTTGCCGCGAGCGGTGCGGACGAAGTCGCTGCCCAACGTGTCGATCATCGTGGAGCGCACCACGCGGGCGAAGTAGGCGCCGTGGATCAGCCCGAGCACCAGGGCCGGCAGCAGCAGGTGGTGCAGCACGTCACCGGCGACCGCGGGCTGGCCGGCGAGCAGCGCATCGATGGTCATCAGCCCGGTGACCGTCGGGGGTGGATCGAGGAACGGGTCGAGCCGGCCGGGGCCGGCCACCCAGCCGAGCTGCAGGTAGAGGACCTGCAGGGCGACCAGGGCCAGCACGAACGGCGGCATCGAGACGCCGAGCATGGATACGCCGCCGGTCAGCCGGTCGAGCACCGAGCGCCGGCGGGCCGCCGCCAGGATCCCGAACGGGATGCCGAGCAGCAGCGAGAGCAGCAGCGCCGCGCCGGCCAGCTCGATGGTGGCCGGGAACGCGCTGGCCAGCTCGGAGGAGACCGGCCGACCGGTGGAGATCGAGGTGCCCAGGTCGCCGTGCAGCAGCCGGTCCAGGTAGATCCAGTACTGCTCGTACAACGGCTTGTCCAGGCCGTATTTCGCGTTGAAGGCGTCGACCGCCTGCTGGTTGTCGGCGCCGTTGTTGCCGAGGAACGCGACCGCCGGGTCGGCCGGGAGGAACCGGCTGATCAGGAACATCAGCAGGGTCATGCCGAGCAGCAGGAACGGCAGGGTGACCAGCCGGCGCCCGATCGACCGGGCCCGGCCGGACCCCCGGCGCCCGCGACGAAGCGGGCGCCGGAGTTCGACGGTTTCAGTCACGGGTGAGCGCCGCGACGTCCAGCAACGTGACCTGGTTGGTGGCCTGGTCGAGGCCCTTGATCCGGGCGTCCGCGGCGAACTGGTACGGCACCGAGGCGATCCCGACCCAAGGGCCGTTGGCGTTCATGCCGACCGCCACGTCGTGCCAGAGCTGGTCGCGCTTCGCCTCGTCGGTCGTGGTCAGGGCCTGCTTCGCCGCCGCCGAGTAGGCGGCGCCGTCCCAACCCGGGTTCGCGGCCGACCAGCCCATCCGCAGCGCCCGGGCGCCGTCGGGCAGGTAGGGCACGATGTGCGACGGATCCGGGAACGCCGGCCCGTCGATGGTCAGCACCATCTTGCATTCGGCCGCCCGGTACTTGGTCAGGAAGGCCGAGTTCTCCTGACTGTCGATCTTCACCCGGATGCCGACGTTCTTGAGGTCGGACTGCACCTTCTGGGCGAGGTCGAGGGCCGACGGCTGCTGGTCGGTCGACGTCGTCGTGCACAGTTCGGTGTCGAAGCCGCCGCCCAGCCCCGCCTGGGCCAGCGCCTGCCTGGCCCCCTCGACGTCCTGCTTCGGCGCGTCCTGCTCGGCGACGCCGCCGGGGATGAACGGCGGGATCATGCCGTACCACTGCTGCAGCCCCTCGGCCAACTGGCCGATGCCCTGGTAGTCGAGCGCCTTGTGGATCGCCTCCTGCACGGGCTGCTTCGCGAGGTTGGGGTCGAGCTTCGCGTTGCGGGTCATGCCGAGCAGGTACCAGGTGAGGCCGGGTGTGCCGGCGACCTGCAGCTTGCTCTCCGAACCCAGTGGCTCCAGCAGGCTCTTGCCGAGCGGCTGGGTCAGGTCGATCTCACCGCGCTTGAGTGCCGCGAGCTGGGCGTCCGGCGTCGGCACGTCCTGCAGGATGATCTTGTCGAGGTATTTCGCCGGCCGCCAGGCCTTCGGGTTGCGCACCAGCACCAGCCGGGATCCGGCCTCCCAGGACTGGATCTGGTAGGGCCCGGAGCCGACGCTGTTGGCGGCCAGCCAGTTGCCGGCGGTGTCGGTCTTGGCCGCGTCAGCCGCGTCCGTGGCGCCGTGCGCGGTCGCGGTCTCCTTGTCGAGCACCGAGAAGTGGCCGTCGACGAATTGGCGCAGGAACGAGACGTCCGGGCTCTTCAGCGTGACCACCACGGTGGCCGGGTCGGGTGCGGTGACCGTGTCGATCGGGCCGGCCAGGTAGGACGGCGGGCCGGCGAGGTTCTTCAGCCGGGTGAAGCTCCACCGCACGTCCTCGGCGGTGACGGTGCGGCCGGTGCCGAACTTCGCGGCCGGGTCGAGTTTGAAGGTGAAGGTCTTCGCGTCGGGCGAGACGGTCCATTCCTTGGCGAGATCGGGTACGACCTTCGCGTAGTCGGTGCCGGCGTAGGCGACCAGCGTGTCGTAGGCGGCCCGGTTGACCACGCGGTCGAGGCCAACCGCGCCGACGTGCGGGTCCCACGGACCCTGGGACTTGAGGTTGACCCCGTAGACGAGAGTTTTGGACCGGGCATCGCCGGCATCGCCGGACTTGGTGTCTGCGCCGCCGCAGCCGGCGGCCGCCAGCAACGTGGCGATGGCGAGAAGGGGTATCACACGGCGCATCGCTGCCCCCAGGCAATCGAGAAGCACGACCGAGTCAGTTCGTGGAACCACGTTTCATGTTTGTGACCCGGGATCATTCGCGGCCGGGGGACGCGCTGTCAAGAGCTGCCTACACCGTCCACATTGCTTGTTGACATGGAACGATGCCCTGCCTAGCGTCCACGTGAAATCTCATTCCATCCTGGCGGTGCCCTAGGTGATCACGACCAGAGCGGCGGTCCTCGAGGAAAGTGGGCGACGGCCGCCCTACGGCGACAGCCGCCCCCTGACCGTGGGCGAGGTCGACCTGCGCCCGCCCGGGGCCGGCGAGGTGCTCATCCGCGTCGGTGCCGCCGGGCTGTGCCACTCGGACCTGTCGGTCATCGACGGCTCCCGGCCGCGGCCGCTGCCCATGGTGCTCGGCCACGAAGCGGCCGGCGTGGTCGTCGAGGTCGGCCCGGGCGTCCGCGGCCTGCGCCCCGACGACCACGTGGTCTGCGCGTTCGTGCCGGCCTGTGGAAACTGCCCGCCGTGCCAGTCGGGCCGGCCGGCGCTCTGTGAGCCGGGCGCGGCCGCCAACACCGCGGGCACGCTGCTGCGCGGCCACCGGCCGTTCCGGCGCTCCGGTCGTGAGGTGCACCAGCACCTGGGCGTCTCGGCATTCAGCGAACACACGGTCGTGGCCGCGGAGTCGCTGGTGCCGGTCGACCCGTCCGTACCGCTCGACCGGGCCGCGCTCTTCGGTTGTGCCCTGTTGACCGGCGTGGGTGCGGTGGTCAACACCGCCCGGCCCCAGCCGGGGACCGCCGCGGTCGTCTTCGGCCTCGGTGGCGTCGGGCTCGCCGCCGTGATGGGTGCCCGGGTGGCCGGCTGCCATCCGATCGTCGCGGTCGACCCGGTGCTGGCCAAACACCCGGTGGCCCGTTCGGCGGGTGCGACCCACACGCTCGACGGCGGCCCCGGCACGACGGAGGCGGTCCGCGACCTGACCGGCGGCGGCGCCGACGTCGCGATCGAGGCGGTCGGCAGCGCGGCCGTGCTGGCCGCCGCCTACGCCGCCACCCGGCGCGGCGGCACCACGGTCACGGTCGGCCTCCCCGACCCGCGCCAGCTGCTGTCGATCCCGGCCGTCTCGCTGGTCGCCGAGGAGCGCACGCTGCGCGGTTCCTATCTGGGCGGTGCGGTGCCGCGTCGCGACATCCCCCGGTATGTCGCTCTCTACCTGGCCGGGTCGCTACCGGCGGACCTGCTGCTCGGCGGCCGGCTGAAGCTCGACGAGATCAACGAGGGCTTCGACGCGCTGGCCACCGGCGCCACCACCCGCCAGGTGGTCATCCTGTGACCGGCTGCCAGTCGTCGGGCTCCCAGCGCGCCGGGTCGCGCGTCATCCCCAGCAGGTAGGTCACCGAGCAGGTCAGCACCGCCGCGAGATCGGGCAGCTTGCCCAGGTCGAGCCGGCGGCCGTTCTCCATCGCGCTCACCGTGCGGTTGGTCAGCAGCAGCCCGCGCCGGGTCAGCAGGGTGGCCAGATCGGCCTGGGTCAGGTCGAGCTGGCGACGGCGCTCGCGGATCCGGCGGGCGCAGATCCACTGACGCTCGGCGGTGCGGTCGCTCGACAGATCGTCCGGCGCGCTCACGGCAATCGCCGCCTTCCACAACGGACCTCGGCGGGACGACCTAGTTTTCGCCGGATCGCAGACTGCCGCAACCGGTCACCGTGCTGGTCATCCGTGCGGGTGAACGGCCGTCGGTCGGACACGGAACAGCGGTCTTGAGCGATGCGCCGCAACGGGCTTATGCTGACCAAAACGGTCGACATGATCGCTTTTGACCCAAGCTCCACCGACTGTCAACGCCACGCGCTGCCCCGTGGGATCCGCCGTCCCGTTCAGGCCCAGCAAAGAAGCCGAGGTGCAGCAGCGCTCATGAACATCGATGCGGCGCGGACCATAGCCGACACCGTCCTGTGCGCGGGACCGGTGCTCCGTCCCTACCGCGCGGCCGGCCATCGCGACCCGAGCCGATGGCAGTTCGGCGTGTTGATGCCGGCCGACGTCGCGGCCGCCAACGAGTCGCTCTCCGCCACCGCGCAGACCGAATGCCTGGTCGAGGCCCGCGACGGCTTCCGGCTCTGCGTGCTGCTGCGGTTCCTGCAGGTGCAGCGCCGGGTCGTCTACCGCTGGCTGCCCGAACGCGGCCGGTTCAAGCCGGTCGGCTCCCTCGACGTCGACGGCGGCCCGCTCGCCACCTGCGACGAGGCGGTCGAACACGAGATCCTCTTCGAGGTCGACGACGCGAGCCTGCGCGGCGGCCCGGCCCGGCACACCGTGCGGGTGCCGGGCGGCTTCGACCGCGACGAGGTGCACGACCACCACGGCGCGCTGGTCGGCCAGGTGGTCCGCCACCGGCGGCCGCTGTGCGCCATGGTCAACGTCAGCGCCCAGCCGGTGCCCGCGGCCCGCCCGGCCCGGCGGCTGCGGGTCTGGGTGGAAAACCGCACCAGGGCCGGCGGCGACGGCGACGAGGTCGCGCTGACCACCGCCCTGGTATCCAGCCACCTCATCCTGTCGATCGACGGCGGCTCGTTCGTGTCGATGGTCGACCCGCCGGGCTGGGCCGCGGAAGCCGTGGAGAGCTGCGCCAACGTCGGCCTGTGGCCGGTGCTCGCCGGGCCGCCCGGCCGGCAGGACACGCTGCTCGCTACCCCGCGGATCCTCCGCGACCACCCGGGCGACCTGCTCGACACCACCGTCGACGAACTGCTCCAACTGCGCAACCTCGCCGGCTGAGCGGAGGTGCCCGAGGCGCTGCGCCGCTACGGCGTCCTGCTGCGCACGCCCGGAGTCCTGCGGGTCGCCCTGCCCTCGCTGGTCGGCCGGCTGCCGATCGGCATGCTGACGCTGCTGTTCGTGCTGGTCGTCGCGGCCGGCACCGGGTCGTACGGCGCCGCCGGGCTGGCGACCGCGGCCAACTCGGCGCTGACCGCGGCGGTCGGCCCGGTGATTGGCCGGTTGGCCGACGGGGGTCGCGCGGTCGGCGTGCTGGTCTGGTGCGGGCTGGCGCAGGCCGCGCTGCTGGTCGGCCTCGTCGCGGCGCTGAAGGCCGGCGTGCCGTCGTGGGCGGCGGTCGTGCTGGCCGGGGCGGCCGGTGCGGTCAACCCGCCGACCGACCCGGTCACCCGGGCGGTGCTGCCGCGGATCGCGCCGGGGCAGGTGCGGACGGCGTACGCGCTGGACGCGATCGCGGTCGAGCTGACCTATGTGGTCGGCCCGCTGGTGGTCGGGCTGATCACCGCGCTGGCTGACGCGTACGCCGCGACGATCGTGGCCGCCGTGGTCACCGCCGCCGGGTCGGTGGGCCTCGCGACGGCGCCGCCGGTCCGCCGCGGCTGGCCCGCTCCCCCGGCCCGGCAACGGCGGGTCAGCCCGGTCCGCTCCGCCGGGATGCTGGTCGTGCTGGCGGTCGCCGGGCTGGCTTCGGTCGCGTACGGCGTCATGGAGGTCGCGATTCCCGCCCACGCGGCCTTCGAGGGGCACGCCGACCAGGCCGGCATCCTGATCGCGGTGTGGAGCATCGGTTCGATCGCCGGCGGCCTCTGGTACGCCGGCCGGTCGTTCCACACCCCGCCCTGGCGGCAGTACGGGATCCTGATGCTCGGCAACGTAGTCGGCTTCGGCGTGATCCTGCTGCAGCAGAACCTCTGGACGCTCGGCGTGCTGCTGCTCTTCGCGGGCCTGTTCATCGCGCCGACCACCACGGTCGAGTTCACCCTGGTCGCCCAACTCTCACCGGACACCACCCGGGCCGAGGCGTTCACCTGGGCCAACACCTCCGTCTACCTGGGTTTCGCGGCGGGCTCGGCGCTGGCCGGCACGGCGCTGTCGCCGGTGCTGGGCCGGGCCGGCGGCCTGACGATCGCGGGTGCCTGCGCGGTCGGTGTGGTCGCGCTCGGCGCGCTGCTGGCGTGGGTGTTCCGCGGCGCGTTGCGGCCCTGAGTTGGCGCGATCCGCGTCGCCGGCCGCCCGTGCGGGAGCACAATCGGCGTTATGGAGCTTCTGGCGGCCTACCGGCGCGCGCTCGGCGGGTTCGGCGACCTGGTCACGCGGGTCGGCGCCGATCAGTGGTCGCGGCCAACGCCGTGTCAGGCCTGGAGCGTGCGGGAGCTGGTCAACCACATCGTGTACGAGGACCGCTGGACGGTGCCGCTGATCAACGGCGCCAGCCTGGGCTCGGTCGGCAACCGGTTCGAGGGCGACCTGCTCGGCGACGACCCGGTCGCCGCGACCCGGGACGCGCTGGCCGAGGCCGTCGCGGCGGTGAGCGCACCGGGCGCCCTGGAGCGGACGGTGGAGCTGTCGTTCGGCACGACACCGGCACCGGAGTACGTGCGGCAACTGCTCGCCGACCACCTGGTGCACGGTTGGGACCTGGCCGCCGCGATCGACGCCGACCGCGATCTCGACGAGGCCGTCGTCGACGAGGTGGCCGTCTGGTTCCCGGCCAACGAGGACGCCTACCGGGCCGGTGGCGCGATCGCCGCGGCTGTCGAGGTGCCGGCGGATGCCCGTATGCAGGACCGGTTGATCGCCGCCTTTGGTCGTGACCCGGGCTGGACCGGCCAGGCGTAACCTGACCGCGTGCGCGCCGTCTACTACGAGGCTTTCGGGTCGCCGCCCGAGGTTCGCGAGCTGCCCGACCCGACACCACCACCCGGCGGCGCCGTGATCAGCGTGTCGGTGACCGGGCTGTGCCGCAGCGACTGGCACGGCTGGCGCGGCCACGACCCCGACATCGTCGTGCCACACGTGCCCGGCCACGAGTTCGCCGGCGTGGTCACCGCGGTCGGCGCCGGCGTCGCCCGCTGGCGCCCCGGCGACCGGGTCACCGTGCCGTTCATCTGCGCGTGCGGCCACTGCCCGAGCTGCCTGGCCGGCGACCAGCAGGTCTGCGAGAACCAGAGCCAGCCGGGCTTCACCCGGTGGGGCTCGTTCGCCGAGCTGGTCGCGGTCGAGCACGCCGACGTCAACCTGGTCAGGCTCCCCGACTCGGTTACCGACACCGCGGCCGTCAGCCTCGGCTGCCGCTTCGGCACCGCCTTCCGCGCGGTGGTGCACCAGGGCCGGGTCGCGCCCGGCGAGTGGGTGGCCGTACACGGCTGCGGCGGCGTCGGCCTGTCAGCGGTGATGGTCGCCGCGGCGGCCGGCGCCCGGGTGATCGCCGTCGACATCGCACCGCGCGCGCTGGAGTTGGCCGCCCTGGCCGGCGCGGCCGAGGTCCTCGACGCGTCGTCCATCTCCGGCGGCCCGGCCGAGGTAGCGGCGGCGGTCCGCGACCGCACGGGCGGCGGGGCACACCTGTCGCTCGACGCCCTGGGTTCGTCGGTCACCTGCGTGACGTCGATCGATTCCCTGCGCCGCCGGGGCCGCCACGTCCAGGTCGGCCTACTGCCGGCAGTGACCGGCCGCCCGGCGCTGCCGATGGACCGGGTGATCGCTTACGAACTGGAACTGCGCGGCAGCCACGGCCTACCGGCACACGCGTTCCCGGAAATGCTGCGGTTGATCGAGGCAGGCCGCCTACGCCCCGACGACCTGGTCACCGACGACCTGACCCTAGACGAGGCCCCGGCGGCCCTGATCTCGATGGTCCGCGCCCCGGTCAACGGCATCCGGCTCATCCGCCCTCGCGCCGCGGGCGAGTAGCTGTTTGCTGATGGCGGGCCCGCCCGGGGCCGGTCGGCTCGCGCTCTCGTCTCGCCAGTTCGCCAGCTCACCCCACTCACCCCGCTGGCCCCGGCCGCCCGCTGGCCCCGGCCGCCCGCTGGCCCCGCCGGCCCGCCGGCCCCGCCGGCCCGCCGGCCCCGCCGGCCCGCCGGCCCACCGGCCCGCCGGCCCCGCCGGCCCGCTGGCCCGGTGGCCCCGCCCTCCCGGCGGCTCTGCCGGCCCGGTGGCCTTGCTCGCCCGCTGGCTCCGCTGGCTCCGCCTGCTATGCCGACTCTGCTGACTCTGCTGACGATCAACGCACGCATGGTTGTTCTTGTGCGCTTACGCATCGAGCGCATGAGCCGGCCATCGGTCCATTTCGAAGCCGCAGATTGCATTATCGAAGGCCATCGAGGGGCGGAAATATCGGCGAGAACAGGAGACAATTGATGCATGCGGCAGCTTCAATTGTTCACCACCACAGAGCTGGCCGCGATGCGCGATCGCACCGCCTCCCGCAGTTATTCGCCCGCGGGTGAAGCGTTCCGCCGCGAGCATGCGCGCCATCGCGCCTGGGGCTTGTCCCATCGCCACGCCGAGCGCCTGCGCCGCGCACGCGGCCCGGTGACCACCGGCGGAATCGACCCGATGCTGCCGTCATCGTCTGGCTCAGCGGCACAGATGCCGCCCGACCAATCAACGCGCCTTCCCGAAGCCTCGGAATTCCCGGCCCCTCACGACGCCGCTTCCGGCACCAACAATACGGTCGATCATTCTGGACCGCCTACAAAGGAAGCACCTCGTCAGACAAGAATACGCATAGCGGCGGACACACAACCGCGCCGACCAAAAACGCATACTCGCGCGGCAACGGGAATTTCGCTGGTGCCCAATAAGGAATCCGTCATCGGCGGGCGTGCATCGTCAAGGCCCAAGCGCACCACAACAGCCGGACGCAAAGCGCACCACCCCAGCCCGACGCGAAGCGCACCTCCACGCCAACCGCGCGCAGGCCGCCAGCGGCGAATTGCCGATCGCTCCCGAGGACCCCCTGAGCGGGCCACCCTCCTTCGCCTTGGCCTGGCCCGCTGGCCGCCCGTCGCCGGCCCCGCGACACCGCGCCCGCCGACGCCAAGGCACGCTAGCGACTCCGGCGCCACGCCTCTGCGACCAGGTGGTCCAAGCCATCACCACCCCAACGCCCTGTTGCGGCCCATGTCGAGATCGCCGATCGCCACCGGACGATTCCCGCGCGGGCCACCGGCCTCGGCTTGGCCGGCACGCGCTGGCCCACCTGACACGGCCCGCAACGCCGCGCGCCGACCACGCCGTCGACTCTGCCGCCAACGCAACGATCAGGCAGGCTGGCGCGCCATCACGCCCAAGCGGAGATGACGCGCGGCACCATCCGGTTCGGCGGCTCTGACTCCCTCGGCGGTACCGCTTGGCCCGACACACGCCGGCCGACCTGTCCGAGGCACCGACACCGCGCTCCGACTCCGGGCCAGTCACCGATTTCGTCACTACAGCGCCCGATCGAGCGAGCGAAGCACGCAGCACTGCCCGACCCGAGGCCCGCCAGCACTACCCCGCGAGAGTGCGGGACCGCGGCCCGCCCAAATCCACCACCACATCGCGCCGAGCACTGGAGCCTGGCCCTACGCGAAGCCCGCCCCACAACACCGCGAAAGCCCCGGATACCGCAGCCCGCCCAAACCCACCACCACACCGCGCCGAGCACTGAAGCCTGGCGCGACGCGAAGCCCGCCCCACAACACCGCGAAAGCAAGGACCGCGGCCCGCCCAAACCCACCACCACATCGCGCCGAGCACTGGAGCCTGGCCCTACGCGAAGCGCGCCACCTCACCGTGACAGCGGTGGCCGCGCCCCGACACCAAACGCGCCACCACCAGAGCGCGGGACTGCGGCCCGACCCGAACCACTGCGGCCACACCGCGAGAAGCCTGGGGTCGCGCCCAAGGACACCGCCACGGCCACGAGAGGGGCGGGTGACCTAGTGGTCGGCGTGCGCCGATCCGGGCCGGCATATCTGCGTCACCATGATCCCGGGTCGAGGGCTCGAGCACACGTCCAGGGGCTAGGTCATGAGCAGGCCTGGCGCCAGGGCGAGGACGATGAAACGGACTGAGCGGCCGGTCAGCGTCAACACCGCGAAGATGGGCAGGGGCATCGGGGTGCGGGCGGCGTAGATCGTTGTCGCGATCAGTGGGGGGATGCCGACGACCGCGCTCAGCAGGAGTAGAGCGGCGGACCAGCGCGGTTGGTCGAGCAGGGCGATCAGGGCCGTCATTCGCCGGCGGAAAGGCGACCTGGGCTTCGCCGGGGGTGGGCGGTCTACCAAGCGGCGCAGGTAGGACCAGCGCACCAGGCCGCGGCTGGCCAGGAAGACGACCGCCTTGCCGCCTGTCTGTCCCACGGCCGCGGCCAGGCCGGCCAGCACCGGCACCGCGCCGGTGGTGGCGGTGACGCCCAGCAGGTATGCCTCCGCCGGCAGGAAGGGCTGGAACGCCGACGCGAAACCGACCACCGCGACCGTCAAGTAAGTGATCATCAAGGCGGCCCCGCGGCCGGGTCGGTGGCCAGGCTGGCCATACCGCGGCAGTACGGGCGAGTCAGTTCAGCGACCACTTCCGCAGTTCGCGGCGAGCCAGCGAGGCCCGGTGGACCTCGTCGGGGCCGTCGGCCAGGCGCAGCGTGCGGGCCGAGGTCCACAGCGCCGCCAAGGGGGTGTCCTGGCTGACGCCGGCCGCGCCGTGTGCCTGGATGGCCTTGTCGATGACCCACTCGGCCATCGACGGAGTGGCGATCTTGATGGCCTGGATCTCGGTGTGTGCGCCCTTGTTGCCGACCGTGTCCATTAGCCAGGCGGTCTTGAGCACCAGCAGCCGGGCCTGCTCGATCCGGACCCGCGACTCGGCGATCCAGTCGCGCACCACGCCCTGCTCCGACAGCGGCTTGCCGAATGCCGCGCGCGACGCGGTGCGGGCGCACAGCAACTCCAGGGCCCGCTCGGCCATGCCGATCAGCCGCATGCAGTGGTGGATCCGGCCCGGGCCGAGCCGCGCCTGCGCGATGCCGAAACCGTCGCCTTCGGCGGCGATCAAATTCGACGCGGGTACGCGTACACCGTCGAATGTGATCTCGGCGTGCCCGCCGTGGGAGCCGTCGGTGAAGCCGAAGACGGTCATGCCGCGCAGGACGGTGACGCCCGGCGTGTCGCGCGGCACCAGGATCATGCTCTGCTGCTTGTGACGCTCGGCCGACGGGTCGGTCTTGCCCATCACGATGAAGATCTCGCAGCGCGGGTCCATCGCGCCCGACGACCACCACTTGCGACCGTCGATCACGTAGTCGTCGCCGTCGCGGCGGATGGTGGTCGCGATGTTGGTCGCGTCGGACGAGGCCACGTCGGGCTCGGTCATGCAGAACGCCGAGCGGATGGTGCCCTCGAGCAGCGGGGAGAGCCAGCGGGCCTGCTGCTCCGGCGAGCCGAACTCGGCCAGCAACTCCATGTTGCCGGTGTCGGGCGCGGCGCAGTTGAGGGCCTCGGGCGCCAGGTGCGGGCTGCGGCCCAGCAGCTCGGCCAGCGGGGCGTACTGCAGGTTGGTCAGCCCGGCACCGTGCGCGCCCGGCAGGAACAGGTTCCACAGCCCGCGCCGGCGGGCCTCGGCCTTGAGCTCGTCGATCACCGGCGGGCGGGTCCACGGGTTCTCGGCCCGCTCCATCTGGGCCGTGAAGACCGGTTCGGCCGGATACACCTGTTCGGTGAGGAAGTCGTTGACCGCCTCGTGCAGTTCGCCGGTGCGCTGGTCGAAGCCGAAGTCCATCAGCCCTCCACGGGTGCGAGTGCGGCCAGGCCGTGCGCGGTGAGCGGCCCGGCCATGTCGGCGAACCGCTCGAAGCCCTCGCCAACGGTCTGGCCGAGCGTGTATCGGTAGTAGATCCCTTCGGCGATCACGGCCAGCTTGAAACAGCCGAGCGCCACGTGCCAGTCGAGCGGGCCGACGTCGACGCCGCCGCTGGCCACGTATCGGTCGATCAGCTCGGCGCCGGTCGGGAACCCGGCCCGCGGGCCGATCCCGTCGGTGACCACCCCGGCCGCGCCGGCCGCCTCGGGACCGCCGAGCACGTCCCAGTAGGTCATCAGCAGCCCGAGGTCGGTGAGCGGGTCGCCCAGGGTGGCCATCTCCCAGTCGAGCACCGCACGGATCTCGCTGCCGTCGGGCGCGACGATCAGGTTGTCGAGCCGGTAGTCGCCGTGCACCACGGTGCCGGGGCCGACCGGGGCAGGAATGGTCGCCGCCAGCCGGTCGCGCAGCTCGTCGACCTCGGGCAGCGGCCGGCTGCGCGACTTGTCGAGTTGGCCGCTCCAGCGCTTGACCTGCCGGGCGACGAAACCGTCGGGCCGGCCGAAGTCGCCGAGGCCGACCTCGTCGGGCTTGACGGCGTGCAGCGCGGCGAGCGTGTCCATCATGGCGAAGGCCAACTCGCGGCGGCGGTCGGCGCCGAGCGGGTCGGTCTGCGTGGTGCTGCGCATGACCGCGCCGTCGACCCGGCGCATGAGATAGAACGGCGCGCCGATCACCGAGTCGTCAGAGCAGAAACGGATCGTCTCCGGCACGGGTACGGGCGTCGGCGCCAGAGCCGAGATGACCCGGAACTCGCGGCCCATGTCGTGTGCGGTGGCCAGCACGTGGCCCAGCGGGGGGCGGCGCAGCACGAGGTCTTCGCCGCCGGCAACCACGTGGTAGGTGAGGTTGGAGCGGCCACCGGGAATCAACATGGCGGACACCGGGACGCCCAGGTAGCCGGACAGACTATGCAGATCGAGCCCAGCCGGCCCCTCCTCAGTCATCTGAACAGTTGAGGGCACGCGGTTCACGGTGTCAAGCCAAGCTTGTTCCTGGGCAGACATGGCACGGCAACAGGGGCGAAATGGTCATCCGGCAGGCTGTTGCCAACGCGAGCGAGGGAGACGGGGATGTTGTTACGGGTTCGGGTTACCCTTCCCGACCGGCCCGGGGCGCTCGGTCAGGTGGCGCGCACGCTCGGCGTCGCCGGTGCCGACATCGTCCAGGTGGTCGTGCTGGAACGGCTGGGTGGCCGGGCCGTCGACGACTTCACCGTCGTTTGGCCGGGCAGCAACCGGCTGGAGCGGCTGCGGGCCGGGCTCGGTGCGATCCCGGGCGTGCACGTCGACGGCGTCTGGCGGGCGATCGGCGCGCCCACCACCAGCGGCCACGACGCGGAGCTGCTCGGCCAGCTCGCCGCCAACCCCGCCGACGGCCTGGCCACGCTGGTCGACGCGATACCGGGGCTGCTGGCCGCGGACTGGGCGGCGGCCGCGGTGGTTTCCGCCGACTGGGCGGCCCGGGCCGGTTCGGCCCCCGCGGTCGCCACCGCGAGTTGGCGGGCACCCACACCGCTGCGGCTCCCCGAGGTCACGCCGCTGCGGGCCAGACCCCTGGAGAGCACCGACGGCATCCGGTACGCGGCCGCGCCGTTCGGCCGGGCCGGGCTGGTGCTGGTGGTCGCCCGCGGCGAGGGCGAGGACGACCTGCCGGCCGCCGCCTTCCACGTCAGCGAGGTCGACCGGATGGCGCAACTCGTGCGCGCCGCCGCGGTGATCCTCGGCGACCGGCTCGACCTCGTCACAGCGCCGCCGGTCCCGGCGGCCTGAGTCCCGCTAGCGAAAGGAAGGGGGACGGCATGACTCTCTGGCGGATCCGCGCGACGGTCGACGACCGTCCGGGCTTCCTCTCCGTCCTGACCGCGAGCCTGGCGCTCAAGGCGGTCAACATCCTGGCCGTCCAGGTGCACACCACCGAGGCCGGCGCGGTCGACGACTTCCTGGTCGACGCGCCGCACACGATGACAGAGGCCGACCTGCGGACGGCGGTCGAGCGCGGCCGCGGCCGCGACAGCTGGATCGCGCCGGCCGAGGCGGAGGGCCTGGCCGACCAGCCGACCCGGGCGCTCGGCCTGGCCGCCCGGCTGGTCCGCGACCCGGACGCGCTCGGCGACGCGCTGCGCGCCCTGCTCGACGCCGACGAGGTCACCTGGCGACCGGACTCACCGACCCGAGCGGGGATGCGCGCCGACGCGATGGCCCTGCCGGACCCGACCGGTGGCCGCTACGACGTACGCCGGGTGGCTCCTGAATTCACCCCCGCCGAGTACGCGCGGGCCCAGGCACTGGTCGACGTGGCGGCGACCGCCTCGACCGACGCCGCCACGCTGTTGCTGCCCGACGGTGCGGAGGTCGTGCTCCGGCCCGCCCTGCCCGACGACCTGGCGGCCCTGCTGGCGATGCACGAGCGCTGCTCGCCGGGCACCCGTGGCCGGCGCTACGTGAAGGTGCCGGAGCCGGCCCAACTGGCCCGGCTGCTCGACCCGGCGCGGGTCCGCACGCTGCTGGCGACGGTGCCGGGAATCACCTCCGCGCATACCGTCGTCGCGATGGCCAACCTGGTCGTGGAAGGCTCACTCGCGGAACTGGCGGTGGTCGTCGAAGACGGCTGGCAGCGCAGGGGCATCGGCACCGCGCTGGTCCGCCGGGCCCTGGCCCGGGCCGAACGGCTCGGCTGTGCGGCGGTGCTGGCGCACACGGGTGTCGACAACCCGGGAATGGAGCGCACGCTTCGGCGCCTCGGGCACGCGGTGCCCGTGCAGCGCGACGGCGCGGTCGCGAGCGTGACGGTGCCACTGCGAGATCAGGCGTCACGCACGTGACGCTCAAGGCTTCGGCGTCCACCGGACGCCGGGGGTAGGGGATGGGTCCGGGTCCCTTCCCGTGGGACGGCGGGAAGGGGCCCTCATCGCGGGCGTGCTGCCGGTTCGGCAGCGCGCCCGCGATGTATTTACGCACATAAAAAAGGGGGCGGATGCGCCCACATCCGCCCCCTCGTGTCCTCCGCTGCGCGTAGTCGCGCGCGGCTCCACGGACAGCACCGAGTTTAATGCCGGAAAACACGCGGGCCCCCGGCCGAAAGGCCAAAGGCGCTGGTACCAGTGTGTGGCTGACAATGACCCACCGGGCCCAGTCGGGCATAAATCCGGCGCGCTGTCGCGTACCCGCGGATTAGCCTTCCAAGAATGACGACGTTGACTGGCGCGCAGGTGGTCCTCCGCCCGGCGACCGACGCCGACATCGCAGCGCTGGCGCTGATCCGCTCGGCTCCCGAGGTCACGCTCTGGTGGGGTGAGGAAGAGGACTACCCGGCCGCGGTGGCCGACGACCTCGACCGCACGTTCGTCGTCGAGGTCGACGGCCGCCTGGTCGGCGCCGTGCAGACCTACGAGGAAGCCGACCCGATGTACCGGCACGCGGGCATGGACATCTATCTCGAGCCCACCGTGCACGGCAAGGGCATCGGCACCGACGCGGTCCGCACGATGGCCAAGCACCTGATCCACACCGTTGGCCACCACCGCCTGGTGATCGATCCCGCGGCGGCCAACACGGCCGCGATCCGCGTGTACGAGCGGGTCGGTTTCCGCCGGGTCGGTGTGCTGCGCCGCTACGAGCGCGGTCCCGACGGCACCTTCCACGACGGCATCCTGCTCGACCTGTTGGCCGAAGACCTGATCGACTAGGTGAACGACTTTGACCGGGCCCGGCCGGTTGTGGTGGAGTTCCCGCCGTGAGCGACGCGTGGACCGGGCCGGTTCTGGTCACCGGCACCGACGCCGGGGTCGGCAAGACCATCGCGACCGCGGCGATCGCCGTCGCGGCGCAGGCGGCCGGCATGCGGGTGGCGGTGGTCAAGCCCGCGCAGACCGGCGAACCCTCCGACGTGGACATCGTGCGGTTGCTCGCGGCACCGGAGACGGTGCGTAACCTGGCGACCTATCCCGAACCGCTGGCGCCGCTGACCGCCGCCCGGATCGCCTCGGTCGAGCCGCTCGAGCTCTACACCGTCGTCGACGTCGTGCGCGCGGAGGCCGAGAAACACGACGTGGTGCTGATCGAGGGCGCCGGCGGCCTGCTCGTGCCGATGGGCCTGCGCCCGTCGGGCGAGCCGTGGACGGTGGCCGACCTCGCCGTGTCGCTGGGCGCGCCGGCCGTGGTGGTGGCGCGCGCCGGCCGCGGCACGCTCAACCACATCGCGCTCACCCTGGAGGCGCTGTCCCGCCGGGCGGTCACGGCCGGCGTGGTGCTCGGCGCCTGGCCGGCCGAGCCGGAGCTGGTGCACTGGTCGAACCTGACCGACCTGGTCGACAGCCTGGTCGGTGTGCTGCCCGACGGCGCAGGCGGGATGGAGCCCGGTGTCTTCGGCCGCTCCGCCCCCGGCTGGCTGACCCCGACTCTCTACGGCGTGCTCGACGACTGGCGCGCCTGGGCGGAAGACATCAACTGATGACCGACCTCGTCGACGCGTTCGTCAAGCTGCACGCCCGGCTGGCCCCGGTGCCGCTGACGCCCGAGATCACGCTGCACCAGGCCGACGAGCCGATCGGGCTGTGGGAGCTGACCGAGGGCGAGTTCCGCAGCGAGCAGCCACCGCCGTTCTGGGCGTTCGCGTGGGCCGGCGGCCAGGCGCTGGCCCGCTACGTGCTCGACAACCCGTCGGTGGTGGCCGGCCGCCGGGTGCTCGACGTGGCCTGCGGCTCGGGCCTGGTGGCGATCGCCGCGGCCCGGGCCGGCGCGGCCGCGGTGCGCGCGGTCGACATCGACCCGCTGGCGATCGCCGCGGTCGGCGCCAACGCGGCGGCCAACGGGGTCACGGTGACGGCCGAGCGGGCCGACATCCTCGACGGCCCGGCCGACGCCGACGTCGTGCTGGCCGGTGACGTCTTCTACAGCCAGCAGTTCGCGACCCGGATGTTCGCGTTCCTGCGGCGGGCCCGCAAGGCCGGCGCCGACGCCTACGCCGGCGACCCGGGCCGGGCGTTCCGCCCCGGTGCGGCGGGCACCGAGGTGGCGACCTACGAGGTGCCCACGACGATGGCGCTGGAAAGCGTCACCACGAAACGCACTTCGGTGTGGCGCCTGCCGTAGGGCACCATGGGCGGCGTGCGCCCCTCTTATCCGGTCCGAACCGAGCGCCTGCTCCTGCGCCCGCTGACCGCCGCCGACACCGACGCCCTGCTCGCCTACCGGAGCCTGCCCGACGTCTGCCGCTACGTCCCGTTCGAACCGATGGACAAAGACGTCATCGCCGAGCGGCTCGCCACCCACTGGGCCACCACCGAGCTGACCGACGAGGGCCAGGCCCTGACCCTCGGCATCGAGCTGGCCGAGACGGGCGAGCTGGTCGGCGACGTGGTGCTGTTCTTCCACAGCCGGGCCCACCTGGGCGGCGAGATCGGCTATGTGGTCAACCCGTCACACGAGGGCAACGGCTACGCCACCGAGGCGGCCCGCGCCATGCTCCGGCTCGGCTTCGACGAACTCGGCCTGCACCGCATCATCGGCCGCATCGACGAACGCAACGAGCCGTCGGCCAAGGTCCTGCGCCGCCTCGGCATGCGCCAGGAGGCCCGTCTGGTGCACAACGAACTCTTCAAGGGCGAGTGGAGCACCGAGCTCGACTTCGCCATGCTCGCCGAAGAGTGGCGTGCCCAACAGTGACGACGACGGCGCTCTGTGTGCCGCAATGGCAGGGTTCGCAGGCGGAGAACGCCCGCCGGCTGGCCGCCGGCGCCCGCCGGACCGCGGCGCTGGTCCCGGTCGACGCGGTGGTCACGGTGCCCGTCCGCGACGATCCAGGGCTTTTCGACCAGGGCGTACGCGCGCTGGACGTGCTGGTGGCCAACCTCGAACTGACCCGGCAGGCGCTCGCCGGCCTCGACGGGCTGGTGGTCACCGCGGGCGGCGAGTGCGGCGTCGACCTGGCCCCGATCGCCGCCGCCCGCGCCCGCTACGGCGACGACCTCACGGTGCTCTGGTTCGACGCCCACCCCGACCTCTACACGCCGGACACGTTGCCGTCCGGCTCGTTCCACGGGATGGTGCTGCGCACCCTGCTGGGCGACGGCCCGGCCGCTCTGGTTCCGGCCGAGCCGCTGCGCCCCGAGCAGGTGGTCATCGCCGGCCGCCGGGCGGGTGGCCCGACCGAACTCGACTACCTCGCGCGGTCCGGCATCCGCGCCGTCGGCGTCGACGACCTCGAGCGCGCGGTCGAGGGCCTGGCCGGCCCGGTCTACGTGCACGTCGACCTCGACGTGCTCGACCCGCGCGCGTTCGGTTCGGTCGGCTATCCCGAGCCGTCCGGTGTCGATCCGGACCGCCTGGCCGCCCTGCTGTCCGCCGTCGACGACGTGGTCGGGGCCGCCATCACCGAACACGCCCCGCCTGAGAGCACCCCCGACCAGGCCGAGGCCGAAGTGATCCGCACCCTCGCGACGGCGCTCGTGGGCCGGTCTCCCCTGCGGTAGGGCTACCCGCTCCCCCGCTCGACCAGCGCAGCGCCGTCGGGTCGTGGTGTGCAGTAGATCGCGAACGCGGAGACGGCGTGTTCCCACGCCGCATCGAGGTCGGCGTCGGGCGGGAATCGGTTGGCCAGTTCGAGGTCGACCAGGCCGTGCGCCACGCCCCACAGGGCTCGGGCGGCGGCGACGTTGCCGCCGGTGATCTCGAGCAGTGGCGCGGCCGCGGCGGCCTCGACACCGGAGGCGAGTCGGCTGCGATCCAAGGAATGGCGGGCGCTGAGCTCGTAGAGCCTCGGGTGCGCCAGCGCCCACCGCCGGTAAGCGGCAGCGAGCGTGGCCAGGTCGCTGCCAGCCGCGGCCAGGGCGGCACCGAGCCTTTCCAGGGCACGCTGCTGCAACGCGGTTTCGATCTCGGCCTTGCCGGAGATGTGCTTGTAGAGCGAGGGTGCCTGGATCCGCAGTTCGTCAGCCACTCGGCGCATGGTGACCGCGTCCGGGCCCTCGCGTTCGAGGATTCGCTCGGCCACGTCGATCATCTGCTCGCGGCGGTTCACGGCCGCCTCGCAGGCCGCCTGGCACCGGCCGGAGGGGTCCTCACCGGGCCGGCCGCGGGTCGCGGCGCCAGTTCGGCGCCGCCGTCCAGCCGCGAGCCAGCACGTAGGCGCCGACCAGCAGCACCGAGACGCTGCCGTCCCAGCCGATGATCGCCGCGGTATCGGCGATCCCGCCGTGCGCGGCGTAGAGCAGGGCGGTCACCGTCATCGCGACCTTGTGGAAGATCACCAGCTCCCACACGCCCCGGTAGCCGCGGGGCGAGATCGCCAGCAACACGAACAGGCCCGTGAACACCACCAGCCCGTAGGCCCGCCAGGTCTCCACGACCGTGGTCGCGCCATCGGCGTCCAGGACCGTGCCGGCCGCGGTCAGTGCCGCACCGGCGGCGCCGACGGCGGCCAGACCCAACAGGACCCTGGCGGCCCGATCGCGACCGGCTCGCGGCCGGGACGGCGTCGTCGGCGTCGTCGTGCTGGTGGTCGTCATGGCCTCTCCCTACGTCGGCTAACGTTGTTAGCCAAACCGTAGGCTAACAACGTTAGCCACGTCAAGAGTCACCAAGCGCCCTATCCGCGCCTACGAGCCGCGGGCCGCCGAGAACCGAGCCGGTCCCCTCCTCCAAGCTGCCTCCCGCGGCCGTCAGCCGCGCGACGCCAGAGCAGTGTGAAGCTTCACCGCTCCAGGGCGGCGTCCCACACCAGGAGCTCGCCACCGACGACACGGGAGGTGAGCCCGGCCAGGATGCTGCCGAGGTTGAAGTGCGCCGAGACGCCAGCCAACCCTTGGAGTCGGCGAGACCGAAACAAGGGCGACGCCAATTCGATTCGACTTACCAACGTCGTTGTCGCGAAACACCTTGTAGTCCTTGATGACTATTTTCTTCAGCACGCAATTGCTCCGATAGGCACCAGCAGGGTGTGCGCGACTGAGGCGCACGACCTACCCGATCTTGGTGGTCACCTCACTGTCCAGTGCGGTTGCGACCTCATGTCGCACAAGTTCGCGACATGATCGTTTGGGATGGCCCAGCCGCAGCGGTCAAGGAGGGTCTATCTGGAACAGGGATCCGTGGCGGTGCGTCAAGGTGGGGTCTCTGTATTGTGGACCGGCCCGGCTGCTGTGCACAGCGGCGGGGTCGTCCCCGGCACACCCTCGGACAGGACAGCCCGAAGACTCGACAATTCAGCGCCTCGGCGAGGCAGAGCCGCCGTCCGGGCGGATCCGAGATCGCCAGGCTACGAGCTAGCGCTCGGCGTGGCGGCTTCGAATGGATGCGGACGTTGTCGCGGCGCGAACTCTTATCGCGGACGGCCACGGCTCCCTGGACACGGCGAAGAACGAGCGCCGCCGGTTGGCGGGCGCCAGGTGATCAGTGCTGGGCGCCCGAACTGACGCGTCTAAAATGGGCGCGTGAGACCCAAGGTGACGCCGGGCTCCGATGTTGCTGAGCAGATGGCCGTATCCATTTCCGAACGTGCGCCGATCAACGGCATTCGGATCGTCGGCGTTGACGGCCGGAGCGGAGCGGGGAAGAGCTTCCTCGCGGCTCGCCTGTCACGTCTTCTGGCGGCGCCCATCATCGAGATCGATGACTTCGTCTCGTGGGACTGCTTTGCCGGTTGGTGGCCGCGTTTCGACGAGCAGGTCCTGTCGCCGCTCCTGGCCGGCCGGGATGCGACCTACCAGGCCAGAGATTGGACCGACTGGTATGGATCGACTCTCGGCGGTTGGAAGACCCAACAATGGTCTCCGACCATCATCTTCGAGGGCGTCACCTGCACCCGTCGAGAAACGATCGGCCGCGTGGCGTACGCGATCTGGGTAGAGGCTCCCGCGGAAACCAGGCTGGCCCGCGGTATGGCCAGGGACACCCGCTTCCCCGGCAAGGAGGATCTGTGGAAGCAGTGGATGCGGGAGGAGGACGAGTTCTTCAGTGCTGATGGCACCCGCGAGCGAGCCGATCGAATTGTCGATACGTCAGCTTTCGGGATCAACGCAAGTCCATGACGCGCACCATCCATCGGAAGACGGTCCGGACGACTCGTCCAGACCGTCATCGGGCCCGACTCTGAAGACACCCGCGGGTCCACCGGCACGCCGGACTCCACCCGCGGATGGAGGTCGAGTACCTCGCAGGGTCGGCGCGCTTCCGTCACTTTCTGTCATCGATTGGCTACTGTTGTGGTCTCCGTCGGAAGCGAGCGTCCATGTCCGCGACGTCTACTGACCATGCCGCATTCGTCCCGCAGGCCCTGGCCCGGGTGAGGGAGCAGACCCCGCTCGTCCAATGCCTGATCAACGTCGTGGTCACCAACTTCACCGCGAACGTCCTGTACGCGGTCGGCGGGCAACCGGCCATGGTCGACATTCCTGACGAGGCCGGACCGCTCGCCGCCGGAGGCGCCTCCGGTGTCGTGATCAACCTCGGGACGCCGTACGCGGAGCAGCGGACCGCGATGATCGAGGCGGCCCAGGCGGCCAATTCCGCCGGTACGCCGTGGGTACTCGATCCGGTGGCGATCGGCCGCCTGCCGGTGCGCACCGCGCTCGCACAGCAGCTCCTCGAGCTGCGCCCGCCGATGATCCGCGGAAAGCCGTCCGGGATCGCCGTGCTCGCGGGTGCTGGCGCCGACGGGTCCGCCGACAGCGTCGAGGCCGCCGCGGAGTCGGCGCGCACACTCGCCCGGAGAACGGGCGGCGTGGTCGCCGTCTCCGGGCCCGTCGACTTCGTCACCGACGGGGAGCGCGAGTCGCGGATCGCCAACGGGGACGCCATGATTACCCAGGTGACCGGTGGCGGCTGCGCGCTGGCGGGGGTGATGGCCGCTTTCGCGGCGGTCGACGAGGACCGGTTCGCCACGACAGTGGCCGCGCTCGCCGCGTACTCGGTCGCCGCCGAACTGGCCGCACGGCAGGCGACCGGGCCCGGGAGCTTCGCCGTCGCGTTCGTGGACGCGCTCGCCGCGCTGACGGAGCGGGATCTCCTCCAGCGGGTCTCCATTTCGTGACCGCGCTCCCGCCCGGCGTACCTCGAAACGCCGTTTGTCTATGCCGTCAGCCGCAGCTCAGGTCGTCGAGCAGTGTCAGCTCCCGTTGCATGACCGCCGGCCCCCGGTCGGGGTCGGCCAGCGTGGTGGCCACGTAGAAGACGGCCGAGCGGTGCCCGTCCGGGGTGACCGCGTTGAGGGTGCTGACTCCGGGCATGTCGCCGAAGTGCGCCCAGTAGCCGCCGCACCGGTTGGGTATCCACATGATGCCCAGCCCGTAGGCGATGCCGGGCCGGATGTCCTGCATCGCTTCGGCCAGCACGGTCTGCCGCATCTCGGCCGCCTGTCCCGGCCGCAGTAGCTGGCCGCCCGCCACCGCCTGCCAGAAGCGGGCCAGGTCGGAGGTGGTGCTGACCAGGCCGCCCGCGGAGGCCGCCACCGTCGGGTTGAAGACGGTCGCGTTGACCAAGGGCCCGCCGGGCGCGAACTGCTGGTAGACCTCGCTGTGCGGTGCGGGCAGGGTGGGCCGGTCGCCGGGGTAGAACGTGTGGGTCAGGTGCAGCGGTCCCAGGATCCGGGACCGGACCTCGGCGTACCAGTGGTGTCCGGTGACCCGTTCGATGAGCATCCCGGCCAGAATGTAGTTGGTGTTCGAGTAGCTCCAGTGCGTGCCGGCCTCGAACAGCGGCGGGTGTGCCATCGCGATCGCGACGAGTCGCGCCTCGGTGTAGTGGTCGAGGCGGTGCGCCCGGAACTCATCGGCCGACCGCAGCACTGCGAGGTCGTTGATGGCGTCGTAGAGGCCGCTGGTCTGCTGCAGTATCTGGCGTACGGTGACGTGCCGGCCATCGTTGCCGTTGCCGTCGACAACACCGGGTAGCCAGCGTTCGATCGGGTCGTCGAGCGCGATCCGGGCCTCGCCGACGAGCTGGAGCAGCACCACCGACACGAACGTCTTCGTTTCGCTGCCGATCCGGAAGTACCCGTCGCCCGGCATCGACGCGCCGGCGTCCAGGTCGGCCACGCCGCTGCGGGCCACCGTCACCCGGTTCCCGTCGCGGACCAGGCCCTGTGCCCCGGATACGCCGAGGCCGTGCAGATCGTCGAGGCCGTGTCGCAGCATCGTGGCCGTGGACCGGTGATCCTCGGCCAGCGGTGCGGCCGAGACGACCTCACTGCCGACCACCACGGCCAGCATCACGCCGGCCGTCGCGGCCGCGATGACCCTGCGCCACTTCACTGTCCTTCGGACTGTGGAACGTGCACTCACATCCAGGCTCCTTCTCGGGAAAGCGACCGTGCGACGACCGTACGAAGAGCGTCGATGTGCGCACCAGCCGGAAAACCCGCAACCCGACACCGGGGCTAGCCCCCACCACCCGGCAAGGAGGGCCGCCCGGAGATCAGATGATCCGCCCCTGCCTCTCATGTGGACCGTGGGTGCTCCGCTAATGCCGTTGGTCGGGGGCCTCGTCTGTCTGCTGTTGGCAGGGGCGTGCACACCGGTCGAGCACAAGAGCGGCGAGGCGGCACCGGCCGGCACGCCGGCCGCCACCTCCGCCGCGCCGACCCCGGCGCCCACCACCGAGACGACACCGCCGCCGGTCACGCCGTCCACCCCGCCTTCCACGGAGGCTGCCGACGCACCGCTCGTGCTGGGTCCGGATGGCTACGGTGCGCTGAAGATCGGCATGACCGAGCAGCAGGCCGAGGCGACCGGGCTGGTCACCGACTTCCGCCAGGACGGGTGCGTCTACGCGTTCCTGCGTAACGCGCCGAAGGGCCAGGGACGCGTCTACCTCTCGAAGACGTACGGCCCATCGCCATCTTCGGCTGGCGTGGCCTGAACACCCCCAAGGGGGTACACATCGGCACGTCCGGCGCGGACATGCGGCGGGCCTATCCGAACTGGAAGTCCATCGAAAACGGCTCGAACAACGGCCGCGGCTACGCGAAGGTGAGCGACCTGGCCACCTACCGCATCGTGGTGGCCAACGACAAAGTCGCCAGCCTGACCCTTCAGCACGTACACCAGGACTGCTACGAGTAGCCGTCGCCGGCCGCCTGCGGTGTCAACGAGGCGGACAACCGCAGGCCGGCCAGGATCTCGTCGGTCAGGTCGGATTCGCCGACCTGCTTGATCTGCACGTAGACCCCGAAACCACGGTGCGGCACAGCGAACACCACCTCGCTGAACGAGACGGCGGCACCGCAGGACGTCCATCGGGTCACCCGCGCCGGGCTGCCGGCCACCTCGACGGTGCGGTCGGGCGCGGCGACGCAGGACGGGTGGCTGGGCAACGCCGGGTTTCCGGCAAGCAGGGCGTTGCTCGCACCCACGAACACGCCGGGCATCGCGCTGGCCGGATCGGGCCAGACACCCAGGTCGGGCGCGGCCACCAGCCCGGGCGCATGGCCGGCCGGAAGGCGTAGCACGGACGGGTTCCAGCCGTCGTCCTTCAGTTGGCCGGCCCAGGCCGGTGGGACCGCGACGGACAGGTCACCGCTGGCATCGTGTACGCGTACCCACCCGAACCGGGCCGGCAGCGTGGCGCTGGCACTCGTGGTCGCCAGCACCGCGGCGATCGAGATCACGGCGCCGACTGTGCGACCCAACCACCGCAGCACCCGGCCGCGGCTGGACTCGCGTTCCAGCGCCGCGGCGAGCCGCTCCAACTCGGCGACCATGGCCGCGGCGGAGTCCCAGCGTTGCCGCGGGTCGGGTTGCAGCGCCCGGCTCACCACATCGTCCACCATGGACGGAAGCTCGGACCGCACCTGGGAAGGGCGGCGCGCACGGCTGGAACTCGACCAGACCGGCTCCGGCGGGCGGCCGGTCAGCATGTGGAAGAGGGTGGCGCCGATCGCGTACACATCGGCGCGGGTGTCCAGACCACCGCCCGGGGTGGCCTGTTCGGGCGGCATGTAGCCGGGCGTGCCGGCGGCGATCGTGAAGCCGGAGGCGTTCGCGAGCGCCTTGGCCAGGCCGAGGTCGGCGACGAGAACCCGGTCCCGGCCGAACGCGGGCGCGGGTGCTGGCGCTGGCGCGAAGAGCACATTGGACGGTTTGAGGTCGCGGTGCAGCACACCGGCTTCGTGCAGCGCCGCGATGGCGCGGGCGATGTCGGCCGCGATGTGCAGGGCATCACGCACCGGCAGCGGCCCGGCGGCGAGCCGCTCCGCGAGGGCGCCACCGGCGATGAAGGGCATCACCAGGTAGGGCCGCCCGTCGGGCAACTCACCGACGTCGAGCACCCGCACCAGCAGCGCGGAATCGGCCCGGCGCATGATCCGCGCTTCCTGCTCGAACCGTGCGCAGATCGGAGTGGTAGGACCAGTTGTCGGCCAGCACCTTGATCGCCACCTGGGCGTCCAGCGCCTCGTCAGCGCCGAGCCACACCGTTGCGAACGCTCCAGACCCGATACGCCGCACGATGCGATATCGACCGATCATTTCCGGCACTGACACGCCCGTATTATGGGGCACCCAACGCGAAGAAACGGGGCACGCGGATGGCGGACGATCACCACATCGAAGACCTCGCCGCCCGCGCGGCCACGGGCGACGCGGCCGCGCTCGACGCGCTGCTCAGCCGGATCGGCCCGCAGGTGTTGCGGCAGTGCCTGCGCTTCCTGCCCTGCCGGCAGGACGCCGAGGAGGCCTGCCAGGACGCGCTGCTGCAGGTGGCCCGCAACATCGACGGCTTCGCCGGCCGGTCGAGGTTCTCCACCTGGCTCTACGTCGTCACGGCCAACTGCGCCCGCCAGACCTACCGCAGCCTGAAGCGCCGGGACGGCGAGCAACCGACGGCGCTGCTGCCGATCGACGCCGCCGACCCGCGCACGACGAGCGTGATCGCGGGGTCGCGGCTCGACCTGCTGGACGCACTGGAACGCCTCGAGGCCCACCGCCCAGAACTGGTCGCGCCGCTGGTGCTGCGTGACCTGTGCCAGCTGAGCTACGAGGAGATCGCCGGCCACCTCAGCATCCCGGTCGGCACGGTGAAGTCACGCGTCCACGACGCCCGCCGCCACGTCCGCGCCTCCCTCGCCGGCCCGGCCGCGGAACACTAGCCGCGCCGCTTGCGCGCCAGGATGAGTGGGCAACGGGGCTGCCGCCGCCGTGCCGGCCGAGTTCGGTCCGGGCCACGGATTCCGCCGTGAAGCAGCCCGCGGTCAGGTCGGCGAGGACCGCCGCTGCCGCGCCTGAGTCGGGCGGCTACGCGTTGGCGTGGTCACCCAGTATCCCGCGGGCCTCGGCACCGACCAGCAGCGGCGAGGCGGTCAGCCGCGCGCTAGCCGGTTGGACCGGGCGACGCGATGGTGGGGCAAGCCACCTCGCCGGGCGGGGCGGGCGACGTCCCGGGCCCGTAGGTGAGCCGGAAGCAGACGGGAAGGTCCAGCTTGCCGGCCATCTCGCCCCGGCTGTTGACCTGTGCGGCCACGCCGTGCAGGCGGATGACCAGCGTGACGCCGGGCCCGGCGTCGCTGGCCTCGCCCTCGACGCTGAGCACCTCGACGCCGTCGACCTGGCCGGCCGCCCGCCGATAGTCGTCGGCCAGCCGGACGTGGGCCTGCCGGATCGCGTCGTCGGCCACTTCCGCCTGGCCGCGGGCGTACTCCATCGCCCGCTCCTGGGTGTCATCGACCCCGACGGTGCCCTCCGGGCCGGCGGAACAACCGGCGAGGGCCGCCAGGCCGAGGGCTGGAAGGAGCATCGCGGTGATGGCGCGGCCGCCGCGCGTGGGTGTCCACACCTGACCGATTATGGCCCTGACCCGCTCGGCACAGGTTGACGTGCCCGAATATTGAGCGGCCGGGCCGATGGCTCGGACGCCCGTGCCAGGATGCTTTCTGTGATCGAAGGAGCGGCCCGACAGGCGGCGGAGAAACTCTTCCTCGTTCTCGTCGACCGCGACAAGACGCTGCCGTGGTCGAAGCGGGCCGCGATGCGACAGCCGAACACGATCCTCACGGTGCCCGCTGGTGGTGCGGACGACGACCGGGTCCCCTACGGCTATCACCTGCACGAGTCCCAGCTACAGAAACGAAAACACCCGGCATACGGGTCAGGCGTACGAGACGCGTTCTTCGCCGACGAGGGCTGCGAGGAGCTGATCTGCCGCACGTTCACCGACGCGGTCGACGCGACCGGATGGTGGCGTTACGTCGTCGTCGACGCCGCGGGCCGGCAGATCGGTGCGATCGAGCGGGTTCCGCCCCGCAACGCGCTGTCCCGGCACGGCTGGCGACTGCGCCAGCCCGGCCAGCCGGAACTGCTGGCCCGGGACTTGCCGCTGCTGAAGAGGACGGTCAAGGCCGCGCCGTGGAAGGCCCTCGAACTCGCCATCGCGATGCCGGCCGAGCTCCTGCTGGGTGGCGGGGGCGGTCTCCAGGACGTCGGTAGCTCCCCCATCCGGCGCGAGCTGGAGTGGTGGACACGCCCGGACGAGCCGGCGGTGCTTCCCGAGAAGGCATTGACCAAGCCGTTGCGGGCGCGGGAGCCGCGTGCGGCCCCGTGGCAGATCTGGGCGTCCTGGTTGGACCGGCGCCTGGTCCTCGCGCAGATGCTGATCCCGGACCAGTAGCGACGGGCGGTCGAGGTCAGTCCGGCATCCTCGACGCGTCTACGACTGCGCGTCGGGACCGCCGGCGACGGGCGATGAGCCAGACGAGAAAGACCGACACGAGCACGCTGGACAGGGTGATCCGCCACCACCAGGGCCAGGGGCCCCGGTCGACCCCGGTGCGGGACACGACGGCGTCGGGCACCAGGTTCGCCGCCACCTGCCAGTCGTAGACGCTGCCGGAGCCCGATTCGGAGAAGCGGGTGAGCACCCGCTGCGGTGCTCCGTCCGTCGGTATCTCCACGAACCCGTCGGACGTGGTGACCAGCATTCCGCCCGGTCGCCAACCCACCAGCCAATTCTCGGACCCGATGTCGACTGGTTCGGGCAAGGCGGCATCCGGGTCGGCGATGTCGAGCAGCCGCGCGGTCTTCCGCAGGCGCTCGTTCTGCTCCTCTACGACGACCCTGTCCTCCCGCGCCCCACCCGGGTCGGTGCCGTCCGCGGGCGCGGGCACCACGCGCGCGCCGCCGGCGCAGTCGCTCCCGGCGGGAAGGTCCCGCGGCCCATCCCCGTCGGTGAGGTCGAACACGCGCATCGGGCACCCCGGCGGGTCGCCGGCGACGATCACCTTGCTGCCGGCCGTGGGTGCCGCGGAGCCGACCCCGTCCGGCAGCGACTCGCTCACCCGGCGACTGCGGCCGCTGTCGATGTCCAGCACGGCCAGCCCGGCCGGCCCCTGCCCGTCTTCGCTGGGCCCGTCCAGAACCGCGTAGATCAGGGACCGTCCCGTTGGCGACCAGGCCAGCGGACTGACTGCCGCCGGCGGGTCCAGCCGGTAGGGGTGCGACTGGCCGGTAGTGAGGTCGACGACGTCGATGGTCGAGGTCACCCGGGTCGGGTCAGCGACCGCCGCCGACAACCCGTCCGGCGCCAGCAGGACCGGAGCGGCGCTCCACTCGCCGTCGGCGGCCCAGTTGCCGCGTTCCTCGGCGACGTCCAACCGGCGGTAGGTGCGGCCGTCGACGCCGAGCACGATCACCTGGGTGGTGCCCCATCTGGTCCCCCACGCGCCCTGCCGGAAGACGGCGATCGCTCGCCCGGGCGGCGCCTGCGAGACCTTCGCGGTCAGGAACGAGAGCCCCGGGAGCTTGCGCGGGAGGGTCACCCCATCGTCGACGCGGGGGCCCGCGGCCCCGGTGGAGCCGTGGTCGCCGAGGCCGGGCAGTACGGCGACGGCCAGCACCGCGACGACGGCGGCGGCGGCCGCGGCGACGGCCAGCAGCGCCGAGCGCCACGGTGGGGGCCGGCGCCGTCCCGACGCGGGCTCCGGCGCCGCGGCGCGGGCGCGCAGTTCGGCGGCGGTGGGTCCCGGCGCCACGGGAATCACGTCGAAGTGCTCGCGCAGCAGCGACGCGACGGGTTCAGGCGTCATCGAAGTCCCCCAGGTGCCGGTGCAGCACGGCCATAGCCCGGTGCAGCAGAGATTTGACGGTGCCGGACGGGCAGTCGAGGGCTTCCCCGATCTCCGGTACCGACAGATCCAGGTAGAAGCGCAGGAACACCGCCGACCGTTGCCGCGGGCTGATCCGGGCCAGCGCCGACCGCACCGCCACCGCATCCCGGTCGGGACTGGCGACGACGGACGGCTCCGCGGGCGGATGGCCGATCAGCAGGGCGTGGCGGCGCTCGACCACGCGACGCCGGATCCACGAGGTGCACCGCGAGACGACCGCCCTGCGCAGGTAGGGCACCGGCGACTCGACGTCGTCGTAGCGGCGCAGCCACTCGACGAACGCGTCCTGCACGATGTCTTCCGCGGCCGGCATGCTGCCGGTGGTCACATAGGCCAGACGCACCAGCGGCGGATAGTGCACCACATACACCGCGTCGAACACCTCACTTCGAGGAGGCACAATCTCCACCGGCACGAACGCCTCCCACCCCATCGATCCGCGACATTAGGCGCACCAGGCCCGCGAATCGTTGCAACGGTCACCCAGCGAATCGAACCCGCCGTGCAGCCATCGAAGAGCTTCCCAGCAACCGGTTAACGGCTACCAGGCTCCACCCGCGTGGTCGACCCTGCGCGAGGCGACTGCTGGCCGGTGACCTCCTGGTCGGCCGTCGACGGTGCCGGCCGGCGCAAACCGATGTGGCACGGGCCGCGTCGGGCCTACGCCGACCGGCTGCTCACCCTGGCGGCGCGGGGCGGGCGCGCCGACGTCGAGACGTCGGTCAGCGGCACGCTCTCATTGTCAGCGCGCGTACCTTCGTCCGCGACCTGACCATCTTTCCCGATCGTCTCGACCGGCCACTCGACCCGACGGCCCTGACGCCAAAGCCGGTCTTGCGCTGCGTCAACGACTAGGCACGTTCCCTCTTTCGACGGCGGCGGCGGGCCCGGCGGACCACCCCGCGGACGATCCAGAGCAGCAGCAGCACCGGTACGGCGGCGAGCAGGTAGGCCCACGCCGGCGCGGCCCACATCGACGGGTGCGCCGCCGGCCCGCCGAAGGCACCGGCCCGCAGCAGGTTCTCCGGGATCTCCAGGCCGGACACCCCGACCGGGGTGTCGACGAGCGTGTCGAGGGTGCCGTCCGGCCGCAGCGCGACCAGCGTCACCTGTGGATCCGCGGAGTCGTTCGGCGAATAGGTGAACACCAGGTCGCGCCCGTCGCGCCAGCCGACGGCGGTTTCCGGCGTGGCGGCCAGCGGCAGCGGCGCGCCGACCAGTTCCCCGGTCGCCGGATCGGCCTGCTCGACACGCCAGCGCCGGGCGTCGTACCCACTCGGGTCGCAGATGTTGACGCAGCCGTCGAAGGCGAACAGGGCGAGCCGGCGGCCGTCCGGACTCCAGGCCCCCCGTCCGGCCAGCCCGAGGGTCTGCGGCACGTCGCGGGTCCACACCGGCGCACCGGTGTGGGCGTCCATCACCGAGATCCGCCGGCCGGTGTCACCGCGACCGACCGGGCCGTCGACGGCGATCCGGGTGCCGTCCGGCGACCACGCGGCCGCGGTGTAGGAGTTGAACCGGCCGACCGCCACCAGCCGGCGCGCGCCGGTACGCATGTCGACCGCCACCAGGTCGTCGGGCTTCTCCGGATCGTTGTCGGGGACGTTGTCGTCGCCGTAGGTGATGACACCGTCGTCGTTGGACACCCCGATCAGCAGCTCGGAGCCGTCTGGTGACCAGGCGAGGGGGACGCCCCAGATCGGCTCGCCGGAGAGCTGCCGCTCCTCGCCGGTGGTCAGGTCGAGCAGTCGCAGCCCGCCGCGTACGTAGTAGCGCCCGTCCGGGGTGAGCAGCCCGGCGTCTTCGCCGATCTCCCGGTAGATCAGCCGGTAGCTGCCGTCGACGCCTACCGCGACCCCGGTGCCCTCGAAGTAGCGGGTCTTGCTGGTGGAGAAGACCAGCGCTGCTTGTCCGCCCGCTCCGGCCGGCCATTGCCCGACCTTGGCCTGCCACAGGTGCGGGATCTCGACCCGGGACGGCACCGCGCCGGGTCGGTCAGCGGGCACCTCGGCGGCTCGGCGGTGCGCCACCAGATCGGGCAGAGCCACGGCCAGGACCAGCACGACGACCGCGGTCACCGCGTAGGACAGCCGGCGCCGCTGCCGCCGGCGCCGCCCGGCCGCCCACAAATCGTCGGGCAGCCGGGCCGGCGGCATCTCGTCGGCGAGGTCCTTGAGCAGCCGCCCGGTCATCGCGCCTCCCGCAGGTCTTCCAGCTCCGGCGCCACGGCCCGCAGCCGGGCCAGCGCGTCGCGGGTGTTGCTCTTCACCGTGCCGACGGACAGGCCGAGCACCTCGGCCGTCTGCGCCTCGGTCAGGTCTTCGAAGTAGCGCAGCACCAGCACCGCGCGCTGCTTGGGGGTCAGCCGGCGCAGCGCCTGCCGCACGGTCAGCTCGGTGTCGGTGTCGTGGGCCCGGTCGGCGACCACCACGTCGGGCGGGACGGCGTGCGGCCGGTCGATCAGCCGGTGCCGGCGCCACCACGAGACGTGCTGGGTGTAGAGCACCCGCCGCACGTACGGGTCGGGGTCGCCGCCGGCGGAGATCTTCTCCCACCGGCTGGCCACCTGGATCAGCGCCTGCTGCACCAGGTCTTCGGCCAGATGCCGGTCGCCGGTCAGCAGAAAAGCGGCACGGGACAAGCTCACCAGCCGCGCCGCGACGTAGTCACGGAACGAGTCCTGCGCCACCATGCCTCTTAACACGCTCCCCGGCCCGTCTTTGGAGGGTGCGCGGACGATAACGGTCGGCGTTTCGTGGCCAGCGACCGCCACCTAGAGCTTGCGGCCCACGCCGCCGAACGCGCCGAGCTCGCGGACGTCGTCGCCGGGGTCCGGGCGCCAGAGTGGCACCGACACCACGCCGGGCTCGACCAGCTCGAGGCCGGCGAAAAAGCGGGCGATCTCCGCGGGCCTGCGGTTGTTGTAGGGCACCGCTCCGGTCTCGGCGTATTCCTCGGCTGCCTTGTCCGCCTCGGCGACCGCGTCATCGCTGGTGCCGTCGTTGATGGCCAGATAGCTGCCCGAGGGCACGGCGTCGAGCAGCCGCTTGACGATGTCGTGCGCCGCTTCGGTGTCAGGGACGTGGCCGAGGACCCCGCTGAGGACGATCGCGACCGGCGCGGAGAGATCGAGTGTCTTAGCGGCTTCGGCGAGGATCCCGTCGGGGTCGTGCAGATCCGCGTCGATGTAGGCTGTGCGACCCTCTGGGGTGCCGACCAGCAGCGCGCGGGCGTGGACCAGCACCAGCGGGTCGTTGTCGACGTAGACCACCCGGGCATCCGGTGCGACGCGCTGGGCGACCTCGTGGGTGTTGTCGAATGTGGGCAGTCCGGTCCCGATGTCGAGGAACTGCCGCACCCCGGCCTCGCCGGCGAGGTAACGCACGCTGCGCTTGAGAAACGCGCGCGACGCCCGGGCCAGGTCGACGACGCCGGGGAAGGTGGCGCGGTACTGGTCGCCCGCGGCCCGGTCCGCGGCGAAGTTGTCCTTGCCGCCCAGCCAGTAGTTCCAGATGCGGGCAGAATGCGGCACGCTGGTGTCGATGGCCGGCTGCGCACCGTACTCGGCGTCGGACTGCTCTGTCACGATGAGACCTGCGCTTCCGTTCGTACGCGGCTTGAGCGAGAGTATGTCCACGCAGGACGGCTAGCGAACAGCCCGCGCCGTCGCCTAACCGCTTCGCATGACGATAGGATGTGTGTGAGCCGTCGGATCGACCGCTCAATCGCGATGGAGCGTCCCGCCGCGAAATCAGGAGACGAGACACGGTGCGATATCTCTTGTTGGTCGCCGTAGGTCGTCCCATGGCCGCGATCGGGCCGGTGGAGATCCACCCGATCCTGGTTCGATGACAAGCGATGTCGAGCGGGTCGTGGCCGCGGCTTTCCGGGAAGACTGGAGCTGGCTGGTCGCGATGCTCATCCGGCTGACCAACGATTGGGACCTGGCCGAAGACTGTGCCCAGGAAGCGTTCGCGCAGGCGCTGTCCAGCTGGCGGGCCGACGGTCCGCCCGAGCGCCGCCGCGCGTGGCTGGCGACGACGGCTCGCAACCGCGCTGTTGATCACATCCGTCGCGAGCGGGTGGGAAGCAACAAGCTACGCATGCTCGTCGTTACCGAGGGACAGGAAGACGAAGTAGATTACGACAAGATCACCACGGGAATTCCCGACGATCGACTCCGATTGATCTACACGTGCTGCCACCCATCGCTGGGCCTTGAGGCACAGGTCTGCTTGAGCTTGCGGACCCTGTGTGGCCTGACCACTGCGGAGATCGCTCGCACCTTCTTCGTCAGCGAATCGACCATGGCCAGGCGCATCTCCCGCACGAAAGAGAAAATCGCGGCGGCCGGCATCGCGTATCAAGTGCCTCCGGCGCGCGCCTTGCCAGCTCGGACCAACGCTGTTCTGGCCGTTATCTACCTGCTTTTCAACGAAGGTTACGCCGCGGCGTCGGGGCCTGACCTGATCAGATACGACCTTTGCGGCAACGCGGTGAAGTTTTCGCGGATGGTCGCCGATCTCATGCATGACAATCCGGAAAGCATCGGCTTGTACGCCCTACTGCTTCTGCTGCACGCTCGATCTCCGGCCCGCATCGACGCGCACGGTGTGCTTGTTCCCTTGGAAGACCAGGACCGATCGGCTTGGGATGCGGCGATGGTGGAGGAGGGAGTCGCGGCAGTCAAGCGCGCCCTGGAGTTCGAACGCGTTGGGCCCTATCAGCTCCAGGCGTTGATCGCGGCCTGCCACGCGACGGCACCGACCGCGGCCGAGACCGACTGGATGCAGATCGTCGCCCTCTACGACGACCTCTATGCCCTAACGCCAACACCAACGGTGTGGCTCAACCGCGCTGTAGCGGTCGGCATGCGTGACGGCTACCAGGCCGGTCTCGACTCACTCGACAAACTGGCGACGCCCCGCCGGCAAGACGAGCACCCGCTGGTGCCGGCCGTCCGTGCCGATCTCCTCCGCCGATTGGGTCGCCTGCGCGAGGCAGCGGAACAATACCGACAGGCATTGACTCAGACGCAGAACGAAGGCGAGCGCGCCTACCTGCTCCGCCGCCAACAAGCATGCGAGGAAGCCTGAACCTGTTGCCGCACCGCCGGCGGCCGGCGACCCTGCCGGTGGCTCCTCACATGTCACGCGGACCTTGACACCCGGACGGCGGCTGGCGCGGACGGTGACGCGCCGGCCGACACCGTGGCTGCCGACACGATGCTGCGGCCCGCCAGACCGATCAGGCCGGCCCCGTGCGACATCGCTCCTGATGGTGGCCCGTTCGTGCCGGGCGGCCGGGCAGACCTGCACTCGTTGGTCCGCCCGGCCATCCGGTCGACCCGCCCGCGGGCCCGCGCCCAGTAGCCCCTGGTCAGTTCTCGTCGAGGAAATCCCGGACGAGCGCGGCGGTGGCTTCGGGCGGGATCTCGTGGTTCTGTCCCCCGGGCACCTCTTCGTAGCGTGCGGCCGGCATGGCCTCGGCGAGGGTTTTGGCCGCGTGCTGGAGTTTCGGCCAGGTCTGGGTGCCGTTGAGGATGAGTGCGGGCATGGAAACATCCGCCATCGCCTGGGTGGGGCTCGCCAACGAGGTCATGATGGTCACGTCATAGACCAGGCTCGGGGCCATCGCCTCGAGTGCCGGCCACATCGGTGACTGGCGGATCTGGGCCACGAACTCCGCTGGCATGCCGACGCCGGCGGTTTGGAACAGGGCGACGGCGTCGCCTGGTCGACCTTGCGCGACGAGGTCCGCGACTTGCTCGTGGAGGTCGGGCGGGCCGAACTGGCCGGTGTCGAACGCGAACGGCGGCTCGTACATGACGAGGTGGCTGATGGCCACCCCGTCGGCGGCCGCCTTGAGGGCAAGCTGCGCGCCGGACGAATACCCGAACACCGCCGCGGATCCCCCGGCGTGTTCGACGAGCGCTGCCAGATCGTCGACCTCGCGGTCGATCGAGTAGGGCATCCGGTGCCCGCTTTCGCCGCGGCCGCGGCGGTCGTAGGTGATGACCGTCCGGCCAGGGGACAGTTCGGCGGCGAGCTCGGCGCACGTTGTGTGGTCGTTGAAGGCCCCGGTGACGAGGACGAGCGGCCGTCCGCTTCCCGCCTGCTGGTAGGCGATCGACGTGCCGTCGCGCGACGTTACGGTGTCCATACGTTTCTCCGTTCGTTGTGGTCGCTACATCAGAGACGAACGTCGCCCACAGCGCCGGACAACTTCGGGAGATTGGGCGCCTAGAATGACGCGATGTATATCCCGGGCCATTTCCAGGGAGATGACGCGTCCGTAAGCGAGCTACTCGACGGCATCACGGTTGGCGACCTGGTCACCGCGACAGAGCGCGGCCCGGTCGCCACCCTGCTCCCGCTGTTGTATGACGCCTCGACGGGGGATCGTGGCTCGCTCGTCGGCCATGTGGCACGCAACAACGACCAATGGAGTCGGCCCGCGCTTGGCGAGGCGATGGTGATCGTGCGCGGCCCGGACGCCTACATCACACCCAACTGGTACGCCACGAAGAACGACCACGGCCGCGTCGTGCCGACCTGGAACTACGTGACCGCCCACGTCTACGGGCGGCTCGTCGTGCACGACGACGTGGACTGGCTCGAAGCCCTCGTGCGCAGGCTGACCGACAGACACGAGAGCCGCAGCAGCCACCCATGGTCGGTGGACGACGCGCCTCGGGGTTTCATCGACGGACAGCTGCGCGCCATTGTCGGTGTGGAGTTGTCGATCAGCCGGATCGAGGCGAAGTTCAAACTCAGTCAGAACCGGCCAGCATCCGATGTGGACGGTGTCATCGCAGGCCTGAACGCTGACGGACAGACCCCCGTCGCCGACGCGACGCGGAGTGCTCGGGATCGAGCCTGACGGAAGCGCCCGGGTGTGGCCCCCTCCGGTCAGGCGAAAGCACGGTGCGCCCACTGAAAGGCGCCGATGCCCGCGTTGGACGCCAGTTGCCGGTCCGTTTCGGAGTCGCCGACCAGCACCGACGCGGACAGGTCCAGGTCGTGGGCGGCGGCCAGTCGATGGACGAGCCCGGGACGCGGCTTGCGGCAGAAGCACCCGGCGTCGCGCGCGTGTGCGCATAACGCTACGGCGGTGATCGCGCCGGGGACGGCGGTCGTGAGCTGGCTGCAGAAGTCGTCAAACCGTTCTCGGCTCAGCGTCCCCTCCGCGATGCCGGCCTGATTCGTCACCACGAACACGGGCGATCCGACCAGGGCGGCAAGTTTTTGCGGTACGCCGGGCAAGACGGTCACCCGGCCATCTGTGTCGTAGCCGATCTCACCTTGGTCGTCGAGCGCGAGCAGGGTGCCACCGAGATCGAAGAAATGGGCTGGGCGGCTCATCTGTGCCGGGCCAGGGTTTCGCGGACGTCGGCGACCATCTCGTCCACGTCCGATTCGGTGGTGCCGAAGTTCACCACACACGCCCGTAGGGCGAACACACCGTCGATCGTGGTGCCGGCGAGGAAGGCCCGACCGCCCAACTGAACCGCTCGCAATACCTCGCGGTTGAGGTCGTCGAGCGCATCGCTCGGGTGTCCCGGCGGGTGGCAACGGAAGCACACCACGCTCAACCCGTGGGCGAGCAGTTCCAGATCGGGGGCCTCGTCCACAGTGGTCGCCAGCCGTGCCGCGACGGCTATGTCATGTTCGATGTGAGCCCGATACCCCGCGACGCCGAAGTGCTTGAGAAGGAACCACAGCTTGAGCGCGCGAAATGGACGGGTCTGGTCGAATCCGTACTCGCTGAACCACACCGGGCCGCCGACACCATGCGGGTCGTCGTCCGTGCGTAGATACGGCGGGACCAGGCTGAAGGTGTCCCGGGCTCCTTGACGGTCACGCAACAGCAGCAGACCGGCGTCGACCGGTGCGTAGAGCCACTTGTGTGGGTCCAGCGCGAGGCTGTCGGCTCGCGATATCGCGGCGCGCTCGTAGGCATAGCGTTGGAGCAGCAGGACGGCCGGTCCGCCGTACGCGCCGTCCACGTGAAGCCACACGCCGTGCTCGGCGCAGACATCGGCGATCGCGCCGATCGGATCGATAGCACCCGTGCCCGTCGTGCCGGCGCTCACCATCACCGCGACCGGCAGGCCGCCCTCGGCACGGTCACGCTCGAGCTGTGCCCGCAGCAACTCTGGCCGCATCCGGTGAGCATCATCGGAGCCGATCGTTCGGACGTGGGCCGAACCGATCCCGAGCATTTCGGCGGCCTTGCGGGCACAGCCGTGTCCGTCCTCGCCCACGTACAGCAGGAAACGCCTGGAGTGACCCTGCAGGCCCTGCTCCCGCACGTCGATGCCGGCGCGGGCCGCCGCCCGGTGGCGGGCTGCCGCAAAGGCGGTCAACGTCGCCGCGGAGCCACCGCTGACAAGCAGGCCGACCCCGTCGGGCGGGTCGCCGAAGCCGGCCAGCTCGGCGAACCAGCGGACCACCTGGTGTTCGACGTGAACCGCGGCGTGGTTGCCGCCGGCCACGCTCGGGTTCATCGCGGCGGCCAGCGCCTCGGCGGCGATCCCGACCGGATGCGGCGGCGAGTTGACCCATGCGGCGAAACGCGGATGCCCGTTGCCGAAGGGGTATGGCGCCACCTTTTCCAGGAACTCCGCGAGCACGGCGTCGACGCGTGCTCCCTCCATCGGCACCGGCTCCACAGCGAGCGCCGTCGCCAGATCAGCGGGATACGCAGTGAAAACGGGCCGTCCCGGCAGGTCGGCCAGATACTGCGTGATGATGCTGGCGACGCGCGCTCCAATCGCTTCCGGACCCAACTGAGCGCCGGCACGTTGCTGGAGACGTGAATCCATGGTCTCCACTATAGTGGAAACGCTCCGCTTCGACAGGTCGCGTCACTCTTCATCTCGACCTCGCCCGACGCCCTCCGGCTGCTCGTTGAGCGACGCGCTGGCGAAACCGGCCTGGACGCCGCCGTCGCCAGCGGCGGCGGAACTAGGAACGTGCCGCAACGACCAGGCCGCAAGGACCGCCAGAGCGGCGATGAGCAGGCCGGCGAGGGCAGCGACGAGCTGAAAGCTGGAGGTGGATGCTTGGCGGGCTGCCTCGAGCAGTTCTCGGCCGATGGGGGCCGGGAGGTTCGCGGAAACGGCGGCAGCGGCGGTGACGCTGTCCGCGGCGGCCGCCGCTCGGGCCGGCAGGTTGTCGGGAAGGTCTACCTGGCTTCGGTAGAGAGCCGCGCCGATGCTGCCAAGGGCGGCGATTCCCGCAGCGACGCCGAACTGGCCCGCGGTCTCCGCCGTGGCGGCCGCGGATCCGGCCTTTTCCGCAGGAACGGACCGGAGCATGAGGTCATAGCCGAGTGCGACGACGGGGCCGACTCCGGCCATGATCAGGCAGGTCGCGAGAACCGCCGGTGCCGACGCGCCCGCGGCGGGTATTCGGGTGAGTAGGCCGTAGCCGGCGGCGGAAACAAGCAGCCCGAGAGCGATGACGTTGCCCGGCCGCAGACGGCGCGCGAACGCGGGACTGAGCGTCATTGTGACGATCATCGCCGCACCGGCGGGCACCAGGCACAGACCCGTCGCCAATGTGCTCAGACCGACGACCACCTGCAGGTGCTCGTTGATGAGCAGCAGGCTACCGCCCTGGACAGCGCCGACCAGCAGGCTCAGGGTCAGCATGTAGCTGAAGCTGCGCGTGGCGAAGAGCGTCAGGTCGAGCAGCGGATCCCGCAGTCGCGTCTGGCGATGGACGAACAGGATGCCTGACAGCGCGCCAACCACCAATGCGAGAAGAGCGGCAGCGACCCCACCGCCAAGGGTGAGGGTCTTGACGCCGTAGACGAACGGGATGACAGCGGCAATGGACAGGCCGGCGCTGGGCAGGTCCAACCGGCCGGCGTTGGCGTTGCGATATTCAGGAAGGAGAAACGGCCCGGCGACGAGCAACAGCACGGTGACCGGCACGGCAAGGAGAAACACCGAGCCCCACCAGAACACGGATAGGAGCGCACCGCCGATCGTTGGACCGAGCACCGCTCCGCCACCGAAGCAGCTCGACCAGATCGCGATGGCCATGCCCCGCTGCTTGGGGTTTTGGAACATGGTCGTGACGAGGGCCAGCGTCGAGGGTGCGAGTGTCGCGCCAGCGACGCCCAGTGCCGCTCTCGCGGCGATCAGGACCTCCGGGCTGGTGGCGGTCGCCGCGACCAGTGACGCGGCGCCGAACATGGCGGTGCCGATGAACAGCAGCCGGCGCCGACCGATCCGGTCGCCCAGCGTGCCCATCGTGATGAGCAGGCCGGCGACCAGGAAGCCATAGACGTCGAGGATCCATAGCTGCTCTTGGCTGGTCGGGCCAAGATCTCGCGTCAGGTCCGGAATGGCCAGATACAACACGCTGAGGTCTATCGACAGCAACAGAACGGGGAGCGAAAGGATGGCTAGACCCGACCATTCCTTCCGTCCGGCCAGCGGCGTCATGAGGGGAGAACGGGCCTGATCTCGATGTGCCCGATCGCGGCGGCAGGATGGCGGGCCGCGATGTCGATCGCTTCGTCGAGGTCGACGCATTCGACGAGCGCGAAGCCGCCGATCTGCTCCCGGCCTTCGATGAACGGGCCGTCGCTCAGCAGCACCTCCTCGCCGCGCACGCTGACGGTGGTCGCGGTGACGCTCGGGTGCAGTCCCTCGTGTGCGCGAAGAATGCCGCGCTGCCGTAGGTCAGCGAGCCAGTCGGTGAAGCTGTCGACTTTCCCTCCCGCCGCCTCCCAGGACACGCTCTCCTCATCGGCACTGATCAGCAACAAGTACCGCATCGCTCCTCCTCTACGAACCGCGTTGACGTCTATTGAGACGAACGGCCCGCGGCGTATCGGACACGATCCGCGATGCCCGCGTCAGAAGTGCAGCTCCGTCCAGGTCTGCCGGTCGGACGAGTGGAAGTACGGCGGCTCCCGGCCGCTCGGGCCGCTGCCGGCCAGGAAGCGGGCGCCGATGCGGACGGAGGGACGCTGCTCCGCGGCGACGGGTACGAACCGGTCGCCGTTCCCCCGCATCGTGAAGCTCCGGCCGGTCAGGACGTCGAAGACGGTGAGCCCGCCGTCGGCCTCGGGGCTGGCCACAAGCCCGACGTCTTCGGACGGTTTGGCGATCGGCACCAGCAGCGGTTCCCAATGCCGTCCGTCGTCCTTGGTGCGCCACAGCCGGTACCCGGACGCGTCCACCAGGAACGCGGTGCGGCCGTCGTAGACGGCGAGCCGGCCGACCGTCCGATGCGGGCGGCCCGGCTCGGCCGCCTCCGCGGGGAGCGGGACCCGATTCCACGACCGTCCGCGGTCGCGACTGACGAACAACCACGACCGGTCGTCGTCGCTGCCCTCCATCCAGGCGCTTCCGTCGGTGCCGACCGTGACGTCGGTCATCGACTCGGTCAGCGGTGCGACCGGCGGCGAGGCCAACCGCGCCGATCGGCCGTCGGGTAGCAGCACGACGATCCCGACCGGGGCGCCGGCGTTGCTCTCGATCTGCGCCAGGCCGTTGGCGGGGATGCTGTCCACGGTGCCGTCGGGGCGCGGCGACGGCTGAGTCCAGGTGGCACCGGCGTCGGTGGTGAACCAGCGCCGGTCGCCGTCGTAGCCGTCCAGGGCTGCCCGGGACGCGTCGAGCACCCGGAGGGTGACCCGGGGATCCCCGCCCTCGGCCGCGTTCGGATAGGTCAGGCCCGGCACCTGGTGCGCCTGCCAGCTCGTACCCCCGTCCGAGGTGTTCGCCAGCCACACCGCGCAGTCGCCCGCGGCGGCCGGACACGACGACGCCAGGGCGAAGCCGTGGTCGGCATCCACGAAGTGGACCTGGGGCACGCCGGCGACGGCCAGGTTCGCGGGCGGCGTGACCGCTGGTGGCCGGGCCGGAGGTCGGCCGACGGTGAGGACGGTGCCCGTGACGATCGCGAGCACGGCCAGGGCGCCGGCGGCGGCACCGATCCCGTTGCGCCGCCGGCGTCGGGACACCCGGCGCAGCAGGGCGCCCGCTTCGGGCTGTGGCAGCGCCGCCAGGTGCTCGAGCTCTTCGCGCAGCAGCGGCTCGACGGCGGCATCCCTGTCGTTCATCGCTGCTCCTGGTGGGCCTCGAGAACCAGATGGCGCCGGAGTGTGGCCAGGCCCCGCTGGCGCAGCGACCGGACGGTGGCGGGGCGCCGCCCGATGACGGCGGCTATCTCGTCGTCGGGCAGGTCGTCGAGATAGCCGAGGACCAGGACCGCCCGCTGCGCGGGCGGCAACCCGGCCAGGGCGCGGCGCAGCAGGTCCCGGGACTCCACCAGCGGAAACTGGTCGGGCCCGGCCCAGTCCTGCGACAGCGGCACGGTCCGCGGCCGCCGCAGCAGACCGCGCCACGCGCTCAGGTACGTGTGCAACATGACCTTGCGGGTGTACGCGATGGGATTGCCGTCGGCACGTACGCGTCGCCAGGCCCGAGACACCTTGACCAGCGTGTCCTGGACCAGGTCCTCGCCCGCGTGTGCCGACCCGGTCAGCGCGTTGGCGTAACGGCTGAGCATGGGCAGGCTCGCATGGACGAACTCGTCGAACGACTGCTCCGGCACCGGGCGCCACCTCCACTGGTCTTTACTCCGCCCGCGGCCGATCCGTTGCGCCCAGTGTGGTGGTAGTCCTTCGCTACGCGCTTTCCCGCTCGACCAACGAGGTGTCGAGCAGGACGTGCGGGTTCGGGTCTTCGCGGCGGATGCGGGCGACCAGCAGGCGGGCCATCTCGCGGCCCATCTCCTCGATCGGCTGGTGCACGGTGGTCAGCGGCGGGTTGGACTGGCGGGCGATCTGGGCGTCGTCGAAGCCGACGACCGCGACGTCTTCCGGCACCCGGCGGCCGGCCTCCTGGAGCGCGCGCAGCGCGCCGTAGGCCATCAGGTCGGACGCCGCGAACACGGCGTCGAGGTCCGGGTTGTCGGCGAGCAGCTCGCGCATCGCGGCCGTGCCGCTGGCCTCGCTGAAGTCGCCGTACGCGATCAGCTTCTCGTCGACCCTGGCGCCCAGCGCGGCCACCGCCTCGCGGTAGCCGGACAGGCGGGTGGCGCCGACGCCCATGTCCTGCGGGCCGGCGATCGTCGCGATCGTGCGGCGGCCGCGGCCGAACAGGTATTCCACCGCCTGGCGGGCGCCGCCCGCGTTGTCGACGTCGACGTAGTAGGCCTCCTGGGCGTCGGGCTGCAGCATCCGCGCCGGGCGGCCGCCGAGCACCGCCGGAAGGCCGCGCTGCTCCAACAAGGTGGGCAGCGGGTCGGCGTCGTGCAGCGAGAGCAGCAGGACGCCGTCGATGTGCTGGTTGGTCAGGTGGTGCTCGATCCGCTCCCGCTCGGCCGGCGACTGGGCCATCGCGAGCCACAGTTGCATCGACGTGTCGAGCAGGCCGGAGCTGACGCCACGGACGATCGCGGCGAAGAACGGCTCGGTGAAGACCCGCTCCTCGGACTCCGAGACGACCAGGGCGACCGAGTCGGTGCGCTGGGTGACCAGGGCCCGGGCGGCGCGGTTGGGCACGTAGCCGAGTTCGGCGATCGCCGCCTGCACCGCCGCCCGGGCCTCCGGGCTGACCTGTGGCGAGCCGTTGACGACCCGGGAGACGGTGCCCCGGCCGACGCCGGCCCGCGCCGCCACGGCGTCGAGGGTCGGTCGGCCTAGGGACCGGGTGCGCTGGGTCGTCATCGTTTGCTCCTCCGCAGGCGGCCTTATTCTGCGGCCAGTCCGTTACGTCGGATCACGTCGGCGTACCACCTGGCGCTGGTCTTGGGGGTGCGGAACTGGGTCGCGTAGTCGACATGGATCATGCCGAAGCGCTTCGTGTAGCCCCACGCCCATTCGAAATTATCCATCAGCGACCAGGCGAAGTAGCCCCGCAGGGGCACCCCGGCCGTGATCGCCTCGTGGCAGGCGCGCAGGTGGGCGTCGAAATAGGCGACCCGCTCGGGATCCGGGACCTCGCCGTCGACGATTTCGTCGGCGAACGCGGCGCCGTTTTCGGTCACGTAGAGCGGAACCGCCGGGTATTCGACGTGCAGCCGGGTCAGCGTCTCGACCAGGCCCGGCGCGTCGATTTCCCAGTTCATCTCGGTGACCGGGAGCCCTCGGGTGACGAACCGGACATCCTCGCTGCCGGGCCAGCACGTCTGCTTGCGCCAGTAGGGCTCCGGCTCCGCCCCTTCGACCGGACCCGCGACCACGTGGCGGCTGTAATAGTTGACGCCCAGCACGGACAGCGGCGTGGAGATCACGGACAGATCCCCATCGCGTACGTGGGACATATCGGTCACGCCGGCCAGGTCGGCGACGACGTCAGCGGGATACGCACCGCGCAGCAACGGGTCGAGGAAGATGCGGTTGGCCAGCCCGTCGATCCGCCGGGCGGCGTCGAGATCCGCGGCCGACGACTCCGAGGCCGGCGAGATCGCGTAGAGGTTGAGCGTGATGCCGGCCGAGCCGATCGCCTGGGTCGCCAGGCCGTGCCCGAGCATCAGGTGATGTGCCGCCCGCACCGCCTCGCCCGGGTCGCAGCGGCCCGGCGCGTGCGCACCCGAGCCGTAGCCGAGGAACGCCGAGCACCACGGCTCGTTGAACGTGGTCCAGAACCGCACCCGGTCGCCCAGCGCCTCGTGGGCGAGCGCCGCGTAGTCGGCGAACCGGCGCGCGGTGTCGCGGGCCGGCCAGCCGCCCGCGTCTTCGAGTTCCTGCGGCAGGTCCCAGTGATAGAGGGTGACCCACGGCTCGATGCCGTGGTCGAGCAACTCGTCGACCAGACCGCGGTAGAAGTCGAGCCCACGCTGGCTGGCCGGGCCGGTGCCGCGCGGCTGGATCCGCGGCCACGCCAGCGAGAACCGGTAGGACCGCAGGCCCAGGTCGGCCATCAGCTTCACGTCGTCGCGGAACCGGTGGTAGTGGTCGCAGGCGACGTCGCCGGTGTCGCCGTTGACGGTGCGCCCGGGTGTGTGGCTGAAGGTGTCCCAGATCGACGGCGTACGCCCGTCTTCGGTGGCGGCTCCTTCGACCTGATAGGCCGCGGTGGCGGCGCCCCAGAGGAAGTCGGGCGGGAACGTGGTCACGACTTGACGGCGCCTTCCATGATGCCGCCGATGATCTGACGGCCGAAGAACAGGAACACGAGCAGCAGGGGTACGGTGCCCACGGCCGTCGCCGCGAAGACCTGCGAGTAGTCGGTGTAGTAGGCGTAGGACAGGAACGCGAGCGACACCTGCAGGGTGGGATTGTCGTTGGTCAGCGCCGCGTAGGGCCAGAGGAACTGGTTCCAGGTGTCCATGAACGTGAGCAGGCCGAGCACCGCCGCCGCCGGCCGCAGCGCCGGCAGCACGACGTTCCAGTAAACCCGGAACGTGCTGCACCCGTCGACCCGGGCGGCCTCGATCAGCTCGTCGGAGATGGCCTGGGTCGCGTATTGGCGCATCATGAAGACGCCGAACGCGCTGACCAGGAACGGCACCGTGACGGCGTAGAGCGTGTCGTACCAGCCGAAGTCCTGCATCATCCCCCAGAGCGGGATCAACCCCAGCTGGGTCGGCACCATCATGGTCACCACGATCGCCAGCATCAGGCCGTTGCGGCCGCGGAACCGGAGCTTGGCGAAGGCGAACCCGGCCAGCGTGCCGGTCAGCACCACGGCCACAGTGACCACTGTGGAGACGATGACCGAGTTGACGATGCCCTTGATGAAGTTGGCTTCGGAGTTGTCGAGCACGCGCTGGAAGTTGTCGCCGAACGCGCTGCCCGGTATGAACGGCGGCGGCACGGAGTTGATCGCGTCCAGGCTGCGGGTGGCGATGACGAACATGTAGTAGAACGGGTAGATCGACGCCAGCACGCCGATGACCAGCGCGATGTAGGTCAGCGGGCTGGTCTTCCAGAGGCGGGCGGAGGCCGCGACCATGGTGCGCTCCCTCACTTCACGGTTCGGCGGACGAGGGCCAGGTTGATCGCGGCGACGATGCCGATGAGCACGAACAGCGCCCAGGCGATCGCGGCGCCGTATCCGGCCGTGTTGAGGCTGTTGATGCCCTTCTCGTACATGTACATGGCGAGCGTCTGGAACTCGCGTTGCGTGCCACCGCGCATGTTTCCGTTGCCGAAGATCAGCGGCTCGGTGAAGAGCTGCAGGCCGCCGATCGTCGACAGCACGACGACGAACACGAACGTGGGCGTGAGCATCGGCAGGGTGATCCGCCAGAACTGCCGCCAATGGCTGGCGCCGTCGAGCGCGGCCGCCTCGTAGAGGTCACGCGGGATCGACTGCATGCCGGCCAGCAGGATCAGCGCGTTGTAGCCGGTCCACCGCCAGTCGACCATGAAGGCGATCGCCGTCCAGGAGCTCCACCGCTGGGCGTCCCAGTCGATCGGGTCGATGCCGATCAGGCTGAGCAGCCAGTTGATGACGCCGAAGTCGCGCTGGAACAGCATCGCGAAGACGATCGCGACCGCGGCCACCGAGGTGATGTTGGGCACGAAGACGGCCATCCGGAACATCGTCCGGGCCCGCAACCGGGTGCGGTTGAGCAGGTTGGCGAGGAACAGCGCGAGGATCAGCTGGGGCACGGTCGCCACGACGAAGATGCCCAGCGTGTTGACGACCGCGTTCCAGAAGTACTCGTCCTTGAGCAGTTCGGCGTAGTTGTCGAAGCCGATGAAGGTGTGGTCGCCGATCATGTCCCAGTCGTGCAGTGACATCCAGGCGGTCTTCGCCATCGGATAGAGGCCGAAGATGCCGAACACGATGAAGAACGGTGCGATGTAGAGGTACGGCGAGAACTTCATGTCCCAGCGGGCGCGCTTGGCGCTGCCGCTGGTGCGATGCCGGTGTGCCCGGGCCGGCGCGGGCGGCGCCGGGCGCGCGGGCGTGGCGAGTGCCATTCGGGTGTCCTCTCTGGACGATGCTGCCGAAACGGCCGCGCGGAAGGGCCCCTTGCGCGAAGGGGCCCTTCCGGTCCGGTGCCGTCAGAAGGCGCCCTGTGTCGCGGCGTCCTTGATGAACTGGTCCCAGGCGGCGCTGGCAGTCGCCTCGCCGTTCTCGTACGACTGCAGTGCCGGTTCCATCGCCTGTTCCTTCACGGCCTGGTGCTTGGGGCCGAGGTGGATCGGCTTGATGGCCTCGACGCTGCTACCGAAGATCTTCCCGGTCGGCGCGTCACTGAAGTAGGGGTCGGTGTAGGCCAGGAAATCGGGGTTCTTCAGGGCCTCCAGGTTCGTCGGCAGTGGACCCTTGAGCTTGAACGCCGCCACCTGGCTGCTGGCGCTGGTCAGGAACTCGGCGAGCTTGGCGGCCTCGGCCTTGTGCTTCCCCCGTTCAGGCACAGCGAGCCACGACCCTCCCCAGTTGCCGAGGCCACCGGGCACGCCGGCAACGTCCCACTTGCCCTTGTTCTCCGGGCCCGAGTTGTCGCGCACGATGCCGAGCATCCACGAAGGACAGAACGTCGCGGCGAACGTGCCCTGCTTGAAGCCGGCACTCCACTCCGGCGACCAGGTCGCCGTCTTCGCGGTGATGTTGGCGTCGACCATCTTCAGCGAGGTGTCCCACGCCTGCTTCACCGCCGGGCTCTTGTCGGCGATGATGTTGTCGTCTTTGTCGTAGAAGATGTCGCCGCCGGCCTGGAAGGCGATCGCGCTGGCCGCCGTGGTGACCGAGTCGAGCATGCCCTTGCCGGTCTGCTGGCGGTATTTCTTGCCGGTCTCGATGAAAGACGGCCAGTCCGGCCAGAGCGCGGTGACCTCGTCGCGGTTGGTCGGCAGGCCGGCCGCCTTGAACAGGTCACTGCGGTAACAGACGGCGAGGCTGCCCACGTCGGTCGGCAGGCCGATCAGCCGCCCGTCGGCGGACTTGCCCAGCTCCCACTTCCACGGCAGGTAATCCTTGCTGTGGTCGGCAACCAGGGGTGTCAGGTCGGCCCAGTTGGTGGGGTTGAGCTTGAACTCGTTGAGAACACCCTCTTCGAGCGCGACGACGTCGGCCACACCCTTGCCGGTGGCCAGGCTTCGCACGATCTTCGGGCGGTACTCGTTGAGCTGAGCGGTCTTGCGCAGCTCGATCTTGATGCCGGTGTCCTTCTCGTACTGCTTGACGAGCTCGTCGTAGCCGAACTCGCCGACCGTCTCGATGACCAGCTTGTCGGGCTTGCCGCCGGCGTCAGTGCCGGGTTCGTCGTCGCTGCCACAGGCAGTGACTCCGAGCACGACAGTGGCGACGGCGGTGAGCGCGACCAGCCTGTTGCGGCGTCGAATGACGCTCATTCAGGACCCCTCTCAGGTCGTTGAATGCAGGAGCGGTGGGTTGGTCGGCGCCACACGGAATCGTCCGGACCCGCCTTTGCGCGGTCCGCCGGGAGCGCTCCCACGAGATTGCCGACACGTAACGGCGACGTCAATACCGTTCGATGGGAGCGTTCCCAAACCGTTATGGGAGCGCTCTCAGGGCTGGCTGGCAGGTGTCGGGGCCGAGGAGGGCGGGTAGGTTCGGTGTCCGTATGGGGGGAAGTGATGATTTTTCATGGCAACTTCGGGCGGTCCGGTGATCCACACGCCGGACCATCGGTTGCGTGTGTTCGTCTCGTCGACGCTGGAGGAGTTGGAGCCTGAGCGACTGGCGGTCCGTGACGCGATCGCCCGGATGCGGCTGGTGCCGGTGATGTTCGAGCTGGGTGCCCGGCCACACGGCCCACGCGAGGTCTACCGGGCCTACCTGGAGCAGAGCCAGCTCTTCATCGGCATCTACTGGGAGAGCTACGGCTGGGTCGGTCCGGACTCGCAGCGTTCCGGCATCGAAGACGAATACCTGGTGGCGGGCCACCTGCCGAAGCTGATCTACGTCAAGGCGCCGGCGCCCGACCGCGATCCCCGGCTGACCGCCCTGCTCGACCGGATCCGCGACGACGCCCGGGTCAGCTACCGGCAGTTCCGCTCCGCCGACGAGTTGCGCCGAGTGGTCGGCGAAGACATCGCCCTGCTGCTCACCGAGCGCTTCACCCCGCGGTCGGGCGCCCGCTCGGGCTCCGGATCCTCCTCCGGCGAGGCCGAGGTCATGCCGCGCGACGACGTGCCCGTGCCGCCCAACCCGCTGCTCGGGCGGCGGGCCGAGCAGCGCGCCCTGCGTGACCTGCTGACCAGCGACGACGTGCGCTTGGTCACGCTGACCGGGCCCGGCGGCGTGGGCAAGACCCGGCTGGCGATGGAGCTCGGCTCGGCGTTGCACAACACCTTCGCCGACGGGGTGCGCTTCACCGACCTGTCCGGGGTCACCGACCCCGACCTGGTCGCCGCATCCCTGGCCCAGTCGCTCGGGCTGCGTACCGTGCCCAACCGCTCGCCGCTCGACGACGTGGTCACCTATCTGCGCAACCGCTCGCTGCTGCTGGTCGTCGACAACCTGGAACACCTCCCGGACGCCGCGCCGACGATTGCCGCGGTGCTCGGTGCGGGCGCCGGCATCACGATGCTGGCCACCAGCCGGGTGCCGCTGCGGCTGACCGGGGAGCACGTGTTCGACGTGTTGCCGCTGCCGGTGCCCGACCCGGCCGAGGACCCGTCGGTCGCCGTCCGCCGCGACGGCGCCGCCCGGCTGTTCGTCGAGCGGGCCCGCGCGGTCAAGGCCGACTTCGCGGTCGGCCCCGACGAGGCCGCGGCGATCGCCGAAATAGTCCGCCGGCTCGACGGCCTGCCGCTGGCCGTCGAGCTCGCGGCCGCGAAGGTGCGCGTCCTCACCCCTCGGGCCCTGCTCGGTCGCCTCACCAGCCGGCTCGGCACGCTCACCGGCGGCGCCCGCGACCTGCCGGCCCGCCAGCGCACCCTGCGCGACACGATCGCCTGGAGCTATCACCTCCTGCCCGACCACGAGAAGCGGCTGTTCGCCCGGCTCGGCGTGTTCGCCGGCCCGTTCGACCTGACCGCGGCCCGGGCGGTGGCCGGCGTGCCGGAGCAGTACGCCGGCATCGACGCGCTCAGCTCGCTGATCGAGAGCAGCCTGATCGGCCAGGAGAAGGGCGACCGCGAGCCGCGCTTCACGATGCTCGGGATCATCCGTGACTACGCCCTGGAACGGCTCCGCGAGGAGGGCGACTGGACCGACACACACAACCGGCACGCCCTGCATTACCTCTACTTCGCCGAGCACGTGGCGCCGCCGCTCGGCCGCACCTCGACCAACCCGGCCTCGGTCGACCTGCTCGAAGCCGAGCACGACAACCTGCGCGCGGCGATGACCTGGTTCATCGACACCGGGCAGCTCGAAGAGGCGGTCCGGCTGGGCTGGGTGGTCTGGTCGCTCTGGTGGCTGCGCGGGCACACCGACGAGGGCGCACGGAGCATCGAGCGGGTGCTCGAGCACGCCGACCAGCTCTCGCCTCGGGCGTACGCCCATGTGCTCTTCGGCGACGGCGCGATCTCGTTCGTCACCGGGCAGCACGCCGTCGGCCGGGCCAAGCTGGAGCGCGCGCTGCCGCTGCTGCGCCGGCTCGGCGACGACGACGCCACCGCCCGGGCGGCCGGGATGTTGGGACAGTTGGCGCTCGCCCGCGGCGACTACGACCAGGCCCGCGAGCTGCTGGAGGAGACCAAGCAGATCAGCGAGCGGCTGGGCGAGGAGTGGATGATCGCGCTCTACCACACCCGGCTCGGCCTGGTCCCGCTCAAGGCCGGCGACCCCAAGGCCGCGGCCGCGCAGTTCGCCGACGGGCTGCGGCTCGCCCGCAAGACCAACGACCACCTCGGCGAGATCGTGGCGCTGTTCAGCCTCGCCGTCGCCGAGATGGTGGACGGCGACCAGGCCGGCGCGACCGCCTACCTCGAATCGGGCCTGCGGGTCGCGGCCGGCGTACGCGACGAGGCCAGTGCCGCGCTCTTCCTCCAGGCGCTGTCCGACCTGGCGGCGCGCGGGGGCTCGGCCGAACGGGCGGTGCGGCTGGCGGCCGCCGCGCGCAAGCTGCGGACCGACACCGGCGCCGCGTGGATACAGGCGTACGTGCCGGACTGGCCGAGCGGGGCCGACCTGGACACCCGCGCCCACCCGCGGGCCTGGTCGCAGGGCACGGCCGACAACCTGGGCTCGGCGCTGGCGTACGCGCTGGAGGCTCCCCAACAACGCACCCCAGCGAATACCTAAGCGCTACCGATTCCCCACGGCCGACTTGTCCGTACCTTACGGAGCAGGACCTGATCGTCGAATGAGGAGGAGACCATGGCCGCGTACGCCATCGCGCACTTCCACTCGGTGGAGCCCTGCCCGGACATTGTCGAGTATCTACGGCGCATCGACGCCACTCTGGAGCCGTTCGGTGGCAGGTTCCTGGTGCACGGCGGGAACGTCGAAACCATCGAGGGAAAGTGGGGCGCGGGCGTCATCGTCATCGAGTTCCCCGACCGTGAGCGGATCCGGAACTGGTACGACTCGCCCGAGTACCAGCAGATCCTGGGCCTGCGCACGGCACACATGGTGGCCGACGTGATTACCGCCGACGGCGTACCGGACGGCTACCGCGCCGCCGACTCCGTGCACTGAAAGGCGGCCGCGTCGGCTCGCGCCTAGTGGGCAGCGGCGGCGATGTCCATCGCGAGGTAATAGACACAAGGAACTGTGTCGGTATTGGCGAAGCCGTGATGACAATCCCCGGGGTAGAAGATGCTGTCGCCCTGGCGCAGCACCACGTTGTCGCCGTCGAGCGACAGGCGTAGCACGCCGGCCTCGACCGCGAGATACTCGCGCGAGCCGGGGCTGTGCGGCAGGAACACGCCCGCGTTCACACCCGGGTCGATCGTGGTGCGCATGAACTCGAAGTCGACGCCCGGCAGCACCGGGCTGAGCACGCGCCGCTCCCAGCCAGCCTCGTCACGGGCCACCGTCTGCTCTTCGCGACGCAGCACCAGCCGCTCGGCGGGCACCTCGTCGCGCAGCAACCGGGCGATGCTGGTGCCGAGACCGGTGGCGATCCGGTCGAGCACGAGCACCGTCGGCACGCGGCTTCCACGCTCCACTTCCGAGAGCATGCTGCGACTGACGCCGCTGACCGCGGCGAGGTCCTCCAGCGTGAACCCGCGCTGGCGACGCTCGGCGCGAAGCCGTTGACCAAGCTCGGCCATGTCCAGTCCGTTGCCGACGCGCTCCGAGATCATCACCGGAATCTACCAAGTTTCTATTATTGTGGAATATCGGCGCCGCCGATGAGCTGGCGGCTCCCCGAGCCGCCTGAGCCGGGCGATGATGGTGCGATGGCGCAGGTCCACTCGATGCCGGTCCAGCCGCCCGGCGCGGCCTGCCGGGCGGCACCGGGCCGCCCGGATCACCGGCTGCACGGTCGCGTCGTCGGCTACGCCGGGTTCGCGTCCGGCACCGGCGCTCCGCTGGCCCACCGCCTACTCCCGATCAACCTGACCGCCCTGGTCATCTCCTTCGACGGGCCGTTCGGCCTGGTCACCGGCCCGCGCGCCCGAGCGACCGTGGACGGGCCGACCACCTGGGGCCGCGGCGTCACGGTCGGCCTGACCCCGGTCGGCGTCGCGGAGCTGTGCGGCCTGCCGATGAGCGAGTTGGCCGGGCTGTCGGTCGACTGGCGTGACGTGCTCGGCCCGCGGATCGGCCCGCTCGCCGAGCGACTCGCGGCCGCGCCCTCGTGGCCGGCCCGCTTCGCCCTGCTCGACGCCGCGCTGCTGGCCCGGCTCGGCCCGGACGCGCCCGGCGGCGTGGTCGGCGCGGCCTGGCAAGCCCTGCAGGGGCCGCGGATCGGCGTCGGTGCGCTGGCGGAGCGACTCGGGGTCGGGCGGCGGACGCTGGAGGTCGGCTTCCGCCGCGAGATCGGGCTGTCACCCGCGACCGTGGCCCGGGTATCCCGCCTGCAGCGCGCATTCGGCCTGCTCGGCCAGGGCGCGGCCCTGGCCCGGGCGGCGGCCGGCGCCGGCTACGCCGACCAGCCACACTTCACCCGCGAGACGCGCGCGATGGTCGGGCTGACGCCGGCGCAGCTGTGCGCATTCGTTCAATACCGGCCGCTGACCGCGGCATAGCGTCCGGTGGCATGACACCCACCGCACTGGTCACCGGCGGCTCCCGCGGCATCGGCCGGGCCGTCGTCGAGCGGCTGGCCGCGGCCGGCAACCGCGTCGTGTTCAGCTATGCCCGCGACAAGTCGGCCGCCGACGAGGTCGTCGCCCGCTGCCCCGGCGCGATCGCCGTGCGCGCCGACCAGACATCTTCGTCCTGTTTGGACCTGTTGTTCGACGCTGTCCAGGACGGACTCGACATCCTGGTCAACAACGCTGCCGTCAACCCGGCGCCGGCCGGCGTCGCCGAGGTGACCGAGGCCGAGTTCGACCGGGCGTTCACCGCCAACACGAAGGTGCCGATGTTGGCGATCGGCCGGGCCGCGAAGCTGATGCGCGACGGCGGCCGGATCGTCAACATCTCCACGCTCAACACCGTGCTGCCCGCGGCCGGCCACGTCCTCTACTGCGCCAGCAAGGGGGCGCTGGAGCAGGTCACCGCGGTGGCCGCGCGGGAACTCGGTCCGCGCGGGATCACCGTCAACACGGTCTCGCCGGGCGCCACCGACACCGCCTTCCTGCGCCAGCACAACACGCCGGCGGGGCTGGCGCGGTCGGCGGCGCTCACCGCACTCGGCCGCCTCGGCCAGCCCGACGACGTCGCCGCCGTGGTCGTCTTCCTGACCTCACGGGACGCGGGATGGGTCACCGGCCAGAACATCCGCGCCACCGGCGGCCTGCTGATTTGACCGCGGGCGTGGCATCGTGGTCCGTCATGGAGATCAGGAAGGCCGGACCCGAGGACGTCGCCGCGATCGTCGCGATCGGGCACGAGACCTGGCCGGCGGCCTACGGTTTCGCCGGACCCGACTACATCGCACACGGGCTGGCCACGTGGTGGACGGCGGAGGCGACGACGCGCTCGCTGGAGGCCACCACGTTGCTGGTCGCCGAGGAGGGCGACGAGCTGCTCGGCGTCGGCAACATCGACCCGCACGCCGAGGTGCCGGTGATCTGGCGGCTCTACGTGCGCCCCGGTGCGCAGGGCGCCGGTGCCGGCTCGGCGTTGCTGACCGCATTGGTCGACGAGGTTCCCGGGCGCCCGGTGCGGCTGTCCTACCTGGCCGGCAACGAGCGGGCCGCCCGCTTCTACGCCCGGCACGGCTTCGCCGCGCATCACGAGGAGCCCGGTGAGCGGCCGGGCTGGCCGGCGCAGGTCTGGCTGGAGCGCCCGCCGTCGAGCCTGTTGCTCGTCGCGGTCGTAGAGATGGCCGCCGGCCACCCGGAGGAGGGCCGCCGCTACGAAGACGCGGTGCTGGCCCTGCTGGGCCGGCACAACGGCGTGCTCGAGCGGCGCACCCGGACCGCCGACGGTGCGACCGAGGTACACCTGATCCGGTTCGCGTCGCGGTCCGGCTACGAGTCGTTCATGGTGGACCCCGACCGCCTCGCCCTCCGCACGTCGATCGGCGCGGCCGCGCCGGCCACCCGGGTGATCGAGGTGGCCGACGTACCTACCGCTTGACCGGCGGTGGGATCAGCCGCGCGTGATGGACTGCTCGACGGTGGCGATGACGCCGGTCGCGTGCGCCGGGGTCATGCCGAGCTGCTCGGCGATCCAGTGCAGCGCCTCGCGCTCCTGCTGGTTGAGCGGGCCGTCGGCCAGGCCGACCCGGACGGCGTTGGCGAGCTGGCGCTCGCAGGCGTCCTGGGTGAAGTTGGCGGCCAGGTTGCGCAGTGGCTCGACAGCCAGCTCGGTCGGCTGGCCCGAGTCGGCCTGCAGGTGGGAGACGTCGTAGTCGGCGGCGCCGGCCTCGTGCACCCCATCCACGGCGGCACGGACGGCGGCGTCGGAGGCGCCACCGGCACGCACCATGATGGCCGCGGCGGCGCGCATGGCGGCCGGCAGGGCGCTGGCGAGCTGCGCGGTCGTCGGGCGGCGCAGCACGATCGGGTCGAACCGGGTCTTGCAGGTCTGGCAGCGGACCGCCTCGCCGACCTTGTCGAGCGGGATGACCGGGAGGAAGAAGAGCGTGAAGAACCGGCGCGCGGTGCGGTGCTCGTAGTCGCGGTCACCCCCGCACTGTGGGCAGTGGAACTGCCCGGTGCCGATCAGGCCGAAGATATAGAAGACCGAGACACCAAAGATGATCATTGCGACTCTCCGCCGGTGAGGGACAGGTGGGTGACCGGGGGACCCTACCAGCGCGTACGCCTTCGTGCGTGCCTGTCGGCCATGCGCCTGGTCCATCACGACGGTTGGGCACCGATCGCCCGCCAGTGCACCACGTCGAGGGCGGCGGCGACCGCCACGGTGTTGCCGGCCAACGGGCGGGGCAGCAGCCGGTCGGCGCGGGCCAGCCGGCGCAGCAGGGTGTTGCGGTGGGTGAACAGGCGGGCGGCGGCGCGCGAGGCGTTGCACTGCTCGGCCACGAACGCCCGCACCGCGGCGCGCACCTCTGCGGGCGCCGACTCCAGGCCGCCGAGGGTGCGGCTGACGAACCGGTCCGCGCCCTCGGCGTCCTGGGTGACCAGGGCGACCAACTCCACCTCGTCGAACGACGCCAGCCGCTGAGCCGAGGTCAGCCGGGCCAGCAGGCGTTGGGTGGTCAGCGCGTCGAGGTGGCTGCGGCGGAAGCCGTCGACGCCCGGCGCCGGCGAGCCGAGCGCCACCCGCACCTGTGGCAGCCGGTCCAGCGCCAACCGCAGCTCGCCGAGGTCGGGGTGGCCGTGCACCCAGACCCACCGGGACGCGGCGCTCGCGATCACGTTCAGCGGCCGGCCCGTTCCCGCCGCCGCGGCCAGCACGTCGGCGGCGCGGTCGAGGTGGCGCGGATCGGTGTCCGGATCGTCGGTCCAGACGACGGCGGCCGTGTGGGTGCGGTCCAGCGGGTAGCCCAGCCGGATCTCCGCTTGGTTGACCGTGGCACCGTCGAGCAGCAGGGTGACCGTCTCGCGTCGCTCGGCGTGCGTGCCCCGGGTCAGCGCGGCCCGCTCCGCCCGCATCCGCAGCGAGATGGTGGCCACGGTCGCGTCGACGAACGCGGCGATCGACCGCAGCGAGACGTCGAGCAGCTCGCGCAGCTCGCCGGTGTCGGTGGTCAGCGAGCAGGCGATCTGGGTCCATAGCCGGGCCGCGACCGCCTGACCGACCCGGTAGGCGTCCAGCGCCGAGTCGTCGAGGCCACGGCGGACCAGGTCGCGGGCGATGGCCAGCGGGGCCGCCTCGTCGTTGGCCGCGACCGGCTGGCCCGGCGCACGCACGTTGGCGGCGGCCCAGAACAGCAGGTTGGAGCGGTTGGTGCGGCGGGTCGCGGCGGCCAGCACCGGGTCGCCGGCGATCGGTCGCCGGGCCTCGCCGGCGAGCGTGGCCGCGTCGATCTCGGCGAGCCATTCGGGGCGCGGGTTGAGCGCGATCTCGGCGCCTTGCCGGATGAGCTCGCGCACCCGGGGCGACGGCGGATCCCATGACATGCATCGACCGTAGTGGTGCAGATCGCACCTGGCGACCCACCAACCTGGTGCAGATCGCCCTTCGCCTATGCGGGATCAAGGCACAGCATGAACAGATGGCGGTCGAGCACCTTGATGTCCTGATCGTCGGCGCCGGGATCTCCGGCATCGGCGCCGGGCGCTACCTGAAGACGCGGTTGCCGGCGAAGCGCTTCGCGATCCTCGAAGCGCGCGGGGCGTCCGGCGGCACCTGGGACCTGTTCCGCTACCCGGGCACCCGATCCGACTCCGACCTGCACACGTTCGGCTACGAGTTCAAGCCCTGGCGCGACGAGGAAGCAATCGCGTCCGCACCGCGGATCCTCCAATACCTGCGCGAGACGGCCACCGAGAACGGCCTGGACCCCCACATCCGCTATCACCACCGGGTACGCGCAGCGGCGTTCGACAGCGACACGGCACGGTGGACGGTCGACGTCGAGCGCGACGACTCCGGCGCGACGACCACGTTCACCGCCGACTGGATTTTCGCCGCCGGCGGCTACTACCGCTACGACGAGGGCTTCACGCCCGAGTTCGTCGGCCGCGACCGGTTCGAGGGCGAGATCGTCCACCCGCAGCACTGGCCGGAAGACCTTGACTACGAAGGCAAGCGGGTCGTCGTGGTCGGCAGTGGAGCCACCGCGGTCACCATCGTGCCGGCGATGGCCGGCACCGCCGCCCACGTGACGATGCTGCAACGGACCCCGACCTACATCCTCTCGTTGCCGACGAAGGACGCCATCGGCAACGCCCTCAAGAAGTATCTGGGCCCGGTCCGCGGACACGCCTGGACGAGGCGGAAGAACATCGCGCAGCAACGCTGGATCTGGCGGTTCTGCAAGCGCTACCCGGAGCGGGCCCGCCGGCTGATCCGCTGGCTCAACGCCAAGCAGCTGCCCGAGGGCTACCCGGTCGACGAGCACTTCCGGCCGCCGTACGACCCGTGGGACCAACGGTTGTGCCTGGTCCCCGACGGCGACCTGTTCGCGGCGATCCGGGCCGGCACCGCCGAGGTGGTCACCGATCGGATCGAGACCTTCACCGAGCACGGCATCCGGCTCGCGTCCGGACGCGAACTGGCGGCCGACATCATCGTCACCGCGACGGGCCTCAACGTGCAGGCCCTGGGCGGCGTCACGCTGACCGTCGACGGTGCGCCGATCGACCCGGCCCAGACGGTCGCCTACAAGGGCATGATGCTGTCCGGCGTGCCCAACTTCGCGTTCATCGTCGGCTACACCAACTCGTCCTGGACGCTCAAGGTCGGCCTGCTCTGCGAGCACTTCTGCCTGCTGCTGAAGCACATGGACGAACACGGCTACGCGATCTGCCGTCCGGAGATCGCCGACCCGACGATGCCGACCCGGCCGTTCCTCGACTTCGGCGCCGGCTACATCCGCCGGGTCATCGACCAGCTGCCCCGCCAGGGCGACCGGCTGCCCTGGCTCACGTCGATGAGCTACGACACCGACGTGCGCCTCCTGCGCGCCGACCGCGTCGTCGACCCGGAGCTGCACTTCAGCCGGGCCGCGACCGCTCCGTCGATCGGCGGCGATCGGGCGACCCAGGGCAGCGGCTAGCCCGCGACGGCGTCGACCGAGTTGGTCGACGACGCCGGGATCTCGCGGGGCTACCGCCCGGCGGGCACGGCGCTGCGGGCGGCGGCCAGGGTCAGGGCACGGTGCAGCAGGCGGGAATCGCCGAGCAGGCCACGCAGGCGGCGTTCGAGGCCGGCGATCGGGATCAGATTCTGCGGCGCCCGCGGGTCCTTGTAGGGGGTCGAGGCGAACCGGGGCAGGGTGACCAGGGACAGGTCGGCCAGCTCGATCGCCTCCTGCGACGGCATCTCGGTCGAGCATTCGAGGCGGACGATGCCGGCCCACGGCGCACCCGGCGGGCCGGGCAGCCGCAGATACCATGAGTAGCCGCCCCAGGCGGTGCCCATCAGGAAGACCGGCGAGCGCTCGCCAGGGCGCAGTGCGGTGACCACGTTGGTCAGCGGGCCGTCGAGATACTGGCTCTGCTGTGTCTTCACGTAACCGATCGTGCGGGACAGTTGCCGCCGGTTGCGCAGTGGCCCGTCGACGACGAGCAGGTCGTCGGACGCGCCGCGGACCTCGGTCGAGACCGCCACCTCCAGCGCGGTCAACGGACCCTGGACGGCGGGCACCAGGCGGGCCGGGTCGGGCGCGCCCGGCACCTGCCGCACGCCGTAGTGGACGGTGCCGGCCGCGATGTCGCCCGCGGTGGGCGAGGTGGTGAACAGGCCGCGCTCGACCAGGGCGCCGGCCAGTGACGCCACGCCGGCGCGCAGGTCGCAACGGACCACCCCGGCCGCGTACGACGCCGCCAGGCCGGGATGCGAGGTGCCGTCTTCCTCCCGGGTCCACAGGCTCGCGTCGATCCGGCGCACGCCGTCGACCAGCAGCACCACGTCGGGGGCGCGGACCGTCGGCGGCGCGGTCAGTGGCCGCCAGGCCGCCGCCGGCAGCTCGACGTCGGTGTTGACCTGGGCAGTGCTCTGGCTGGCCGGCGCGGACGAGGCCTCGAACGAGGCGCCGTAGGCCGGATCCCAGTTGTCCACGAAATATTCGGTCATATGCCGCTCCGGGTGATGTGGGCGGAGCGCGCGTCCTTGGTCACGTCGAAGCGCACCGGCACCCGCTCGGCCAGCGCCGGCACGTGGGTGACCACGCCCACCATCCGGTCGCCCCGGGCGGCCAGGCCCTCGAGTGTCGCCGCGACCGTGTCGAGGGTCGCCGCGTCCAGCGTGCCGAAGCCCTCGTCGAGCAGGATCGACTCGAGGCTGGCCGCCGCCGTCGACATCCCGGCCAGCTGCTCGGCCAGGGCCAGCGCGAGCGCCAGTGACGCCTGGAACGTCTCGCCGCCGGATAGCGTGCGCACGCCCCGGCGCAGCCCGGCGTCGTGGTGGTCGACGACGGAGAACTCACCCTTCTCGTGCACGAGGTCGTATTGCCCGCCCGACAGCTCGCGCAGGATCCGCGAGGCGCCCTCGACCAGCAGGTCGAGGGCCTCTTCGAGCAGCCAGCGCTCGAAGTTGTTGGCCCGCAGGTGCCCGGCCAGCGCCTTGGCCACCTGGCTGTCGCGCTCGTGCGCGACGCGCTTGTCGAGCAACCCTCGCGCCTGCTCGCGCCGCTCCTCGACGCGCTGGTGCGCGGCGGTGGCCCGCTCGACCGCCACCGTCGCCGCCCGCACGTGGTCGTCGGGTGCCGGCTGCCCGGCGTCGACGAACGCGGCATCGAGCCGCGCGCGCACCGCGGTGACCGCGGCGTCGGCGTCGGCGGCGCCGGCGGCCAGCGCGGTGCGCGCCGACCGGCGGTCGGCCACCTCGGTCGCGGACCAGTCGGCGAGGACCGACCACGAGTCGGCGAGGTCGTCGCGGGACGCGGCCGGTGGTGCGAACCGGGCGACCGCGTCGCGGGCCGCGTCGAACTCGCGCCAGGCCGCGGTCAGCCGCTGCTCGGCCGAGCTGCGAGCGGCGCTGGCCGTGCGCGCCTGTTCGCGCGCGGACTTGAGCGCCGCGACCGCCCCGTCGAGGGCCGCCTGCAGCCCGGCCAGCGTCTCCAGCTCGCGCTGGAGCGCGCTGACACCGGGCGAGTTGGCGAGCTGCGAGCCGAGGGTGGCCAGCCGGGCGGTGAGCTGCTCGTGCTGTGCGCGGGCCCGGTCGAGGGTGCGTTCGAGCGCGCGGGCCGCCTTCTCCCGCTCGGCCACCTCGGCCTGCGCCTTCTCGTCGGCGGCCTTCGCCGCGTGGCCGGCCTTCTCGGCGGCCGGCACGGCCGAGGTCGCGGGCACCGCCGGCACCGTCGCGACCGGCTGCTCGCAGACCGGGCAGGGCGCACCGGCGTGCAGGTGCACGCGGAGGGCGCCGGCCCGGTCGGCCGCCTGGGCGTCCTGGTAGGCGCGCCGGGCCGCGTCCAGCTCGGTCGCGGTGCGCAGCGCCGCCGCGCGGGCCTGCTCCAGCGCCGCCGCGGCGGTGCGGTGCTCGGTGGTCGCGGCCGAAAGTCCATCCTGGAGGGACGCCGCTTCGGCGGCGACCGCGGCGTGCTCCTCGTGGGCGCGCAGCAACAGCCGCAGCGCCGCCGGGTCACCGGTCGCGGCCAGCTCGCCGCGCAGCTTCTCCTCGCGCTCCTCCGCGGCCGTGACGGCATCGGCCGCCTTGCTCGCAGCAGCGCGGGCGTCGGCGGCGGCCGCGGCCAGGGCGGCCACCCCGCGCGGCGCGCGGACCCGGTCGAGCAGGGCGATCTCGTCGTCGAGGGCGGTCAGGCCGGCCGCGGCCTCGGCCGCGGCACGCTGCGCCGCCTGCAACTGCGGTGTCACCGAGGCCACCAGCGAGGCCAGGGCCAGCATCGCGTCGACCCGCTCGGCCGCGGCGGCCAGCGCCTCGTCTGAGGTGTCGTCGAGGCCGGCCAGCAACTGGTCGACCGCGCGCAGGTCGGCGTCGGCCTGCTGCGCCCGGGCGGTCGCCCGCTTCTGGATCTCTTCGTAGACGTGCAGGCCGAGCAGGTTGACCAGGATCTGCTGGCGGGTCGCGGGTTTGGCGTGCAGGAAATCGGCGAACTGGCCCTGCGGCAGGATCACGCAACTGGTGAACTGCTCGTAGGGCAGCCCGACCGCCTGCTGCACGGCCTCGTCCATCTCGGCCGGCGTGCCGGCCAGCACGTCGCCGAGGTCTTCGGGGGTCATCCCGGTGTCGAGTTTGGACACGTCGAAGTTGTCGGGCATCTGCTGCAGGCCCGCACCGCCGGTCTTGACGTTGCCCCGGCTGTCGCGGCGGACCACGCGGGTCGCGACGTAACGGGCGCCGGCCGACTCGAACACGAGCCGCACCCGGGCCTCGGTCGCCGACGGCGACAGCGCGTTGGCGATGCCCCGGCTGCTGCCCCAGCGCGGCACCTGGCCATAAAGGGCGAAGCAGATCGCGTCGAGCACGGTCGACTTGCCCGCCCCGGTCGGCCCGACCAGGGCGAAGAAGTCGGCGTCGGTGAAGTCGACCGTCGTCTCGTCGCGGAAGACGGTGAACCCCGCCATATCCAACCTGAGCGGCCTCACGCGGCAACCTCGCTTCGCGAGGTCGGGCGTGAGCCCGGGCCTACTGAGCCAAATGGTTCGGTCGCAAGCTCCCTCACGCGGCAACCTCGCTTCGCGAGGCCGGGCGTGAGCCCGGGCCTACTGAGCCAAATGGTTCGGTCGCAAGCTCCCTCACGCGGCAACCTCGCTTCGCGAGGCCGGGCGTGAGCCCGGGCCT
>NZ_JBFAPI010000006.1:0-20165 GCF_040676615.1 Asanoa sp. NPDC049573 | reverse complement strand
CTACTGAGCCAAATGGTTCGGTCGCAAGCTCCCTCACGCCGAAGCCTCCTCGTAGAACTCGTCGAACAACTCGCGCACGCCCGTGTCGGTCACGCCGCGGCTGTCCAGATAGGCGGCGAACAGCTCACGGGGAGTGCGGCCGGCACGTTCTTCGGCGCGTGGGCCAGGGGTGGCCGAAACCATGTCGGGGTCGATCCGCACCTCCAGCGCCCGGGGCAGCAGTTCCTGCACCTCTTCGCGCAGCCCGGCCCGGGGCGTCTCACGGACGAACACCCGCAGCCAGGCGTCGCCGGTCTTGAGCGCGGCGAGTTGCTCCAGCGAGCCGCGCACGGTGCGCAGCGGCGTGGCCACGGTCACCGGCACCTCGCGCACCTTCGCCGCCTGCTGCGCGCTCACCTCGACCACCGTCACGGCCGGCACGTTCTCCGCCTCGCCGAAGTCGATCGCCAGCGGGCTGCCGCTGTAGCGCACCGGGCACGGGCCGATCACGGTCTGCGCGCGGTGCAGGTGGCCGAGTGCCACGTAGTGGGTGCTGGTCGGGAAGACGTTCGCGGGCACCGCGTAGCCGAGCACCGTCTGCGCCTCACGCTCGCCGCCGCCCTGGCTGGCGCCGACCACCGTCAGGTGCGCGGTGACCAGGTTGACCACGCCCGCCTCGCCGAACCCCTCGGTCAGCTTGCCGAGCAGCCGGGACAGGTGGTCGGCGTATGTCTGGGTGGCCTCGGCGGCGGTCAGGTCGTACATCTCGACCGCCCGGACCGCGTAGCGCTGCGACAGGAACGGCAGGGCAACCAGCCGCCACCGCTCCCCCGACCCCGTCGTGCCGTCGATGACGTGCTCGGCCGGGTTGTCGCGGACCGTGCCGCGCAGGATGATGCCGGCCGCGTCGGCCCACGGCCGCAGCGCGTCGAGCGCGGGCCCGTTGTCGTGGTTGCCGCCGATCACCACCACGTCGGCCCCGGTGCGGCGCAGGGCCGACAGCGCGCGGGTGACCAGCCGGGTCGAGTCGGGCGAGGGCGCTCCCGTGTCGTAGAGGTCGCCGGCGACGATGACCAGGTCGGGCTGCTCGGCCTTGGCGATCTCGACCACCTGGGCCAAGACCGCGACGTGCTCCTCGGCCCGGGACTGTCCTTTGAGGACCTTGCCGACGTGCCAGTCGGAGGTGTGCAGGATGCGCACGGGCCGCCCCCTTAGAACGGTATGTCGTCGTCGGACAACGTGCCCGACCGCGAGCCGACCACCGCGAACGGGTCGGCGGACTGGGTGATCGACCGCAGCGTCGCGGCGGGTGCGTCACCAGCCTCGGAGTGTCGTGTCGCCCACGCCGGGAACGGGAACTCGACGCAGAGCGGCACCGGGATGTCGGGTTGGTTGACGAACATCGTGCCCGGCTTGGCCAGCAGCACCCGCTGCCGCTGCGCGGGCGGCAGGAAGCCGTATTCCGGGCGCGACGCCTCGGCCGGGTCGAGCCGGCCGACCACCCGCACCGCCGAGTTGGTGACGATGCGGCGCTCGACCTCGCTCGCGGTCTGCTGCGCGCCGACCAGGATCACGCCGAGCGAGCGGCCCCGCTCGGCGATGTCGAGTAGCACCTCCTTGATCGGCGACGAACCCTCGCGCGGGGCGTATTTGTTGAGCTCGTCGAGCACCACGAAGAGCAGTGGCTTGGCCGTGCCCTTCTTCTCCTTGCGCTCGAACTCCTTCTTGAGCGTCACGCCGACCACGAACCGCTGCGCGCGGTCGGGCAGGTTGTGCAGGTCGACGACGGTGACCTGGGCGCTCTCGTCGGTGTTGATCTGATGAGGCCGGCGGGTGGCGAGGTCGCCGCGGATCAGCCGGCCGAGGTCGCGCTTGCTCGCGATCAGCCGGCGGGCGAACGCGTTGACCGTGCCCAGCCCGACCGCGCTGCCCGTCCAGGCGAACCGGGTCTCGTCGTCGGAGAGTTGCGCGACCACGAAGTCGGCCAGGTCGGCGTAGCTGCTCAGCCGGGTGCCATCGACCGCGACACCGCCGTCGGCCGGCACCGCGTGCCGGGCGAGGTGGGCCGTGACCGCGTGCACGACCATCGTGTATTGCTGGCGCTCGTCGTCGGCGTCGGCGAAGACGTAGGGCAGCAAACGGTCGGCGCAGAACTCCTCGAGCGTCCAGTAGAAGCTGTCGACGCCGGACAGCCGGCTGCTCACGTCGGGCGTGCCGGACGCGTCGCCCATGCGCGGCGGCGCGTAGACCCGGACGTCGCTGAACGGCTTGGCGGGCAGGCCCAGGGCCGCGTACGCCGCGATGGTCTTGTCGTCGAGCTTGACGTTGGGGTGGTCGAGGAAGAGCAGGTCTTCACCCTTGACGTTGAAGATCAGTGCCTTGGCGTTGACCGCGTCGCCGCCCAGCGCCCCGGAGTGGAAGACCGAGTAGAGCAGGAACGTCGCGAAGCTGGTCTTGGTGGCCACGCCGGAGATGCCGGAGATCGACACGTGCGCGCCCCGGTTGCCGTCGAGGAAGTCGGCGTTGAGGTAGACCGGGATGCCGTCGCGCCCGGTGCCCATCGGGATCTGCCGTTCCATCCGGTCGAAGTGCAGCGCGGCGGCGCGCAGGTCGCCGGTGGCTCGATGGACCAGGGCGCCTGGCGCCGGCGGCACGTAGAACTCCGGGTCGACCCGGGTGACGCTGATCTCGGCGGCCTCCTGCACCTGGGCCGGCAGCGTGCCGTCGGCGATGGAGAACACGTCGGAGTCGAAGACGGCGCCCTCGTGCCGGGCGCGCACCTGGGTCACCACCCCGGCGATGCGCACGGGCGGTCGGTCGGGCAGCTCGCGGGTGGTCACCACGACGTCGTCGAGCTGCAGGTAGCTGCCCGGCGCGACGGCCGTCCAGAACTGCAGCGGAGTGGCGTCGGAGGTGCCCAGCACCCGGCCGACCGCACTCTGCTCACCCATCGCTCCCACCGATACCACGACTGGCATCTTGCAACATCAGTACGACCAGATCCCAGTCGACGCGCGGGGCGGGGCGAGATGAGGTGAAAGACCTTTTCATCCTTTTGGAGGAGCTATGTCAGGCGGCGCAGCAATGTCGTCGCCCGCCCCGGGTCGAACGCCTCCGGCGCGAACCCGCCCCCCGCCCACTGCCCCAGGTCGGCATGGCGCGGATGCGTGGGGTCACGCAGCGCGACCAGCAGCTCGGCGTAGCCGAACGCGCCCCCGATGTCTTCCGGCGGGCAGGCCCGCTCGCCCGCCAGGCACAGCGGGTAGCGCTCGTCGGGCTCGGCCGCGAAGACGTCTTCCACCAGCAGGTCGTGCTCCCACCAGTCGCCGAAGTCGTAGGTGTAGAGCAGCCGGGTGCCCTTGTGCGCGACGGCGTCGAGGCGCACCTCCAGCTCGTCACGCACCGCGAGCTCGCCGTCGGGGTCGGGCTCGCCGTACTGCACCCCGTCGACCTCGAACGAGTGCAGGTGGTAGTCCTGCCAGCCCATGGCGAGCTGGACCACCCGGTGCACCCGGTCGAGGGTGTAACCACCCGGCAGTTGCACCCGGCGCCACACCTCTGGGCGCACGTCGGCCAGCGTCACCTTGACCTGGAAGATCTGCCGGGGCATGGGCGGCTACCTCGATAGGGTGTCCGGATGAGCTGCGACTGTCAGCACCGTACCCCTGCGACAGGCCCGGCAATCCGGGCCGCGGTGGCCGGATGAGCGGCACGACGATCCGCGCCATGTGGAGCGTCGACGCAGCGGGGCCGCCGGGCACCGAGCTCGACGACGAGGCCCTGACCGGCTGCTACGCCCGGTCCACGCAGCCGATCGTTCGTGTCAACTTCGTGACCAGCGTCGATGGCGCGGTCGAGGTCGACGGCTACTCGAAGGGCCTCTCCGGCCCCGCCGACAAGCGCGTGTTCGGCATCCTCCGCAAGGTCTGCGACGCCCTGCTGGTCGGTGCCGGCACCATGCGCCACGAGGGCTACCGGGCGGTCACGCTCGACGAGCCGCGCCGGGCCTGGCGCCTCGCCCGGGGCCTGCCGGCGACGCCGACGCTGGTGGTGGTCAGCGCCAGCCTGGCCGTCGACCCGGGCGCGCCGGTGTTCACGGCCGCACCGGTCCGGCCGGTGGTGCTGACCACGGCCGCGGCCGGCGCGCCGCCCGGCCTCGACGAGGTCGCCGACGTCGTCCGCGTCGGGGAGCGCGAGGTCGACCTGGTCGCCGGCCTGGCCGCGCTGCGCGAGCGCGGGCTCGACCAGATCCTCTGTGAAGGCGGCCCACATCTGTTCGGCGCGCTGACCGCCGCCGACCTGGTCGACGAACTCTGCCTCACCGTCTCGCCGCTGCTGGCCGGCGCGAAGGCCGGGCGGATCAGTGCCGGTCCACACCGCGAAGGCGGCCCGGTGCCCCTGCGACTGCGCCACAGCCTGCTCGCCGACGACCTCTTGCTGCTCCGCTACACCCGGGTGGCCTGAGCCAAGCCGAGCAGGAGCCAGCTCAACCCGAGGGTGAACTGGCGCGCGGCTTCCCGCGCCGGTATGGGTCGATCGGCCTCACCGGGCCCGGAAGCGAACGCCGCGGACCCGATCGCGTGCACGATCAGGGCCCGGCGAGCACTGGTGATCTCGGCCGCCGGGACCGCGGCCCGGCCGAGCAGGTGGTCCAGGACGTCGCCGAGACGGGTGGCGTTGGGTCCTCGTGCGCCTTGGCGCGCGAGAAAGAGCGGGACCAGGTCCGCGTGTGCCACCAGCACGTCATAGGTCGACGTCATCAGCGCGGTGATGGCGGCCAACGGGTCGCTCGCGGCCGGGTCCGGAGGCAGCACCTCGGTCAGCACGTCGTCGAGCACGTCGTCGAGGAGCGCCGTCTTGTTCGGCACGTGGCTGTAGAGCGCGTTGGGAGCGACACCGAGCCGCTGGGCCACCGACCGCATGGAGAGCCGATCGACACCGCCCTCGGCCAGAAGCTCGCGGGCCGCGGCGAGCACGGCCGGCCGGGTGAGGCCGGCCCGCTTTCCGGGGGCACGCGTCTGCGGCATGTTGGCAACTGTACACCGTCCAGTTATATTGGACGGCGTACAGCTTGGCGGAGAGGAGGAAACTCATGCGCACGGACAAGCCAGTCGTGGGAAGCGCGGCGGGGGTTCCATTTCTCGCCGTCCCGCCGGCCAGCGGGCGGGCGACGGCGCTGGTCGTGGTGGGCTGGCATCTGCTGGACCCGCCGCGGACCGAAGCCGCCTTCGCCGCGGCGTTGCCGCTGACGGACCTCGACGCCTGGCGGATCTATCTGGGCCTGCCGATGTGCGGCGCGCGGCTGCCCAGCGGGGGCTTCGACGAGCTGATGCGACGCGGGTACGAGGACGCGGTGCTCAACCTGCAAGGCCCGATCGCCACGCAGGGCGCCGAGGAGTTTCCCGCCGCGCTGGCGGCCCTGCGCGACCGGCTCGGTTTCGACGGTGGTCCGCTGGCGCTGGTCGGCGGTTCGATGGGGTCGGCGGTCGCCCTGCTCGCGCTGGCGGAAAGCGCACCGGCCGCGGGCCTGGCGATCAGTGCGGCCGTGCTGATCAGTCCGATCAGCCAGCTCCGCGCGGCCGTCGAGGCCACCGGTCGTCGCTACGGGATCAGCTATGGGTGGGGGCCCGCATCGACGGCGGTGGCCCAGCGGCTCGACTTCGTGGCCAGGGCCGCCGACGTCGCCGCCGGCCAACCGGCGATCCGATTCGTCGTCGGGGCCGCTGACGACGAGGCCGGCTTCCGCGCGCCGGCCCGCCGGCTGGCCGACGCGCTCGCCGCCACCTACGCGGATCCGACCCGGGTCGATGTCGTCACCATTGCCGGCATGGGGCACGCCCTGGCCGACGAGCCGGGGATCGCGCCCGCGCCGCAGACGGCGGCGGCGGCCGATGTCGAGCGCCGCACGGTGGGCTGGCTCGCGGCGCACCTGCCGGCCGACGACCTCGAGGAGACAGCGCGATGACCGTCGTTCTGGTGCACGGCAACCCGGAAACCGACGCGGTGTGGGACCCGCTCACGGCCGCACTCCGCCGCGACGACGTGGTTCGCCTCTCGCCGCCGGGCTTCGGCACGCCCCCGCCGGATGGTTGGACCGCGACACCGGAGGCCTACCGCCGGTGGCTCGTCGACCAGCTCGAGAAGATCGGTCACCCGGTGGATCTGGTCGGCCACGACTGGGGCGGAGCGCATGTGATCAACCTGGTCATGACCCGACCGGACCTGGTGCGGACCTGGTCGACGGACAGCATCGGGATGTTCGATCCCGGCTACACCTGGCACGGCCTCGCCCGGGTATGGCAGACCCCGGGCAGCGGCGAAGCCGCGGCCGCGCAGCTGACCCATCCCGACGCCGAGCGGCGCATCGCCTACCTGAGCTCGATCGGCGTACCCTCCGACATCGCCATGGTGCTCGCTCCCGGATGCGCCGACATCTCCGGCGACGTGATGCTCGCCCTCTACCGGCACGCCACCCAGCCGGCGTTGGCCGCGCTGGGCGACAACCTGCCCGCCGCGCGCCAGCGTCCCGGCCTCGTGCTGTTGCCCACCGCCGACAACGCCCTCGGTGACGAGGAAACCCGCCGGCGCTGCGCGGACCGGGCCGGCGCGACCGTGACCACCCTGCCTGGCCTCGGGCACTGGTGGATGCTGCAGCAACCCGCGCTCGCCGCGGCCACGTTGAGCCGGTTCTGGTCTTCGGCACCGTCGGCGGCGGGAAGGCGGCAGGGGACGAGCGCCCCAGCGGGTGCCGGCACATAGGGTGGAGCACGTGGGGCGACAGCGCGGTCAGGGGCGGGTGGTCGCCCAGATCGGGTCGGGCGTCGCCGAACTGTTGCCCGACCACGACCGACCCAACGCCTACACGCTGCTGGTCGACGGTGCGCCGCAGTCACATGTCGACCTCGACGACCCCACCTATCTCGAGTTCGAATACGTCCGGCGGATCGCCGCCTCGCTCGACCTGACCGCGCCGCCGCGAATGCCGCTACGGGTGCTGCACCTCGGCGGCGGCGGGCTCACCCTGGCCCGCTACATCGCGGCGAGCCGGCCCGGCAGCCGGCAGCGGGTGGTCGAGGCCGACGCCAAGCTGCTCGACTTCGTGCGCACCCACCTGCCCTGGCCGGCCGACCCCAAGCTGAAGGTGCGCGTCGGCGACGCCCGCACCGAGCTGACCAAGGCGGCCCAGGACGCGTTCGACGTGGTGATCGTCGACGTGTTCTCCGGCGCCCGCACCCCGGCCAGCGTCCGCTCGGTCGAGTTCGTCGAGCAGGCGGCCCGGGTGCTGCACCCCGACGGCCGCTACCTGGTGAACATGACCGACGGGCCGCCGCTCGGGCTGGCCAAGGCCCAGGTCGCCACCGTCGCCGACGTCTTCCCGGAGGTCTGCCTGGTGGCCGACTCGTCGGTGCTGCGCGGCCGCCGGTTCGGCAACCTGGTGCTCACCGCGGCCAACACCCCGCTGCCGACCGCGCAGATCGCCCGCCGGGTCGCCGGCGACTGGTTTCCCGGCCGGCTGGTCGCCGGCGCCGAACTGACCCGCTTCAGCGGCGGGGCGGCCGTGGTCACCGACGCCGACGCGACCCCGTCGGCCGCACCGCCGGCCGGGATGTTCGGCCCGCTCCCGGACTGACACAGGTGTGCGAGAGTTGACGCCGTGCAGCGGGTCATGCGGGTTCCGGAGGGCTACCACCTGAGTGGCTCGGTCGGTCCGATCCCGATGAGCCGCTGGGATCCGTGTGCCCGGTGGGCCGGCGACACGTTCTGGTGGGCGACACACACCCCGGCCGGCCCGGCGACGCTGGCGCTGCGCAGGCAGGGCCAGGAGCTGACCGCCACCGGGTACGGGCCGGGCACGGAGTGGGTGATCGAGCAGGCCGACGCCGTGGCCGGGCTGCGCGACGACCTGACCGGTTTCGCCGACCTGGCCGCCGCCCACCCGGTCGTCCGCGAGGTGGCCCGGCTGCACCGCGGCCGGCGCATCCCGACCACCGGGATCGTCTTCCCCCGGCTGATGCGGGCGATCTTCGAGCAGAAGGTGACCGGCAAGGAGGCCTACCGCGGCTACGCGGCGACGGTCCGGGCGTTCGGCACCCCGGCGCCGGGGCCGCTGGCGGGCCTGACCCTGCCGCCGGAGCCCGAGGTGATCGCCGCGCAGCCCTACTGGGTGTTCCACCCGTTCGGCGTCGAGCAGAAACGGGCCGACACGCTGCGCCGGGCGGCGGCCGACGCCAGCCGGATCGAGCGCTGCACGACGGCGGCCGAGGCGACCACCCGGATGCGGTCGATCAACGGGATCGGCGTCTGGACCGCGGCCGAGGTCGTGCGGATCGCCTACGGCGACCCGGACGCGGTCAGCGTCGGCGACTTCCACATCCCCAACATGGTGGCCTGGAACCTGGCCGGCGAGGCCCGCGGCACCGACGCCCGGATGCTCGAGTTGCTGGAGCCGTTCCGCGGCCACCGGGGCCGGGTCTGCATGCTGCTGGAGGCCAGCGGCCTGATGGCACCGAAGTTCGGTCCCCGGATGCCGATCCGCTCGTTCGCGAAGTTCTAGAACAGGACGGCACTGGGCCTAAGGGCGCCGCACGAGGCGGCGCAAAGCCCGGCCGCACCACGCGGCGTAGGCCCGCTGGAACGGCGGGACGGTCGGGCCGGCGACCCAGGTCAGCAGCGAGGCCGGCAGGCTGAACGCGGTCACCGAGAACCAGGTGGTGCCGTCGTCGCCCGCGGTCACCTCGAAGGCCTCCTCGCCGCGCTCCGGGTGCCCCGGCAGGGTGCCGTAGCCGAACCCGGCCCGGCCGGGCTCGTCGATTGCCCAGACCACCCGGCACGGCGCCGACAGGCGCAGCGGCCAGACGCCCAGCCCGGTGACCACGTCGACGCCCGGTGCGGCCCGGTCGGCGGACGCGGTGATCCGCACGCCGGCGGCCCGGTGCATCCGGAACGTCAGCACCGCGTCGGCGGCCGCCTCGAGCACGTCGTGCCCGATCGCCACCCGGTAACGCAGGTGGTGGTAGCCGCGCGGCAGCGCACCGGTCTCGGTCGCGCCCACCTCGTCATAGGTCAGCAAGCTCACCGACCCATCTGAACACGTTCAAGTCTCATCTGTCGAGACGTGCCGCCGGCCGGGGATGTGCTTCGCGCCACCCTCCGCTGGGCTGGTCGGCATGACCCTGGAGATCGAGCGGGCCCGGCCCGGCGACGCCGGCGAGGTGCTCACCCTGCAGCGCGCGGCGTTCCTGAGCGAGGCGCAGCGCTACGCCGACCCGCACCTGCCGATGCTCACCGAGACGCTGGCCGAGATCACGGCGGCGATCGACACCGTGCTGGTCGCCCGCGACCCGCGCGGCCGGTTGGTCGCCGCGGGCCGCGGCCGGCTCGACGAGGCCGGCACCTGCCACATCGCCCGCCTTGCCGTCGCGCCCGACCTGCGCGGCCAGGGTTTCGGCTGGCGGATGTTGCTCGCGGTCGAGGCGGCACACGCCGGCGCCGCACGCCGCTACGAACTGTTCACCGGCGCCGAGAGCCACGACAACATCCGGCTGTACGAGCGGAACGGCTATTCGATCTTCGCCCGGGTCCCGCTCGATCGCGGTCCGGGCCTGGTCCACCTGGCCAAACGGGCGGTGCGCTAGCGTCGGATCATGACGGAGCCGGTCGATCCCCGCGCGCGGCGGCTGTTCGAGACCGGGCGGACCGCGCCCGGCGACCTGGCCGCCAGCCCGTTCCGTGCCGACCGCGACCGGATCGTCACCTCGCCGTTCTTCGCCCGGCTGGGCGGTGTCACCCAGGTGATCTCCCCGGGCGGCAGCGGCCTGCTCGTGCACAACCGGCTCACCCACAGCCTGAAGGTGGCCCAGGTGGCCCGGGCGATCGCCGAGCGAATCACCGCCGACGCCGGCAACCGAGCGCTGCTCGACAAGCTGGGCGGCTGCGACCCCGACGTCGTCGAGGCCGCGGCCCTGGCCCACGACCTCGGCCACCCGCCGTTCGGCCACCTGGGCGAGGCGGTGCTCGACCGGCTGGCCCGGGAGCGGCTCGGCCTGCCCGACGGCTTCGAGGGCAACGCGCAGTCCTACCGCATCGTCACCAGCACCGAGATCCGCGGCGCCGCGACCATCGGGCTCAACCTGACCGCGGCGGTCCGTGCGGCGATCGTCAAATACCCGTGGACCCGGCTCGACCACCCCGACCCGCACCCCCGGCGGATGAACCCGGCACCGCGCGGCGCGTCGGCACCCGACTGGGACCCGGCCAGCGGGTCGGCCAAGTTCGGCGCCTACACGACGGAGGTCGACGACCTGCGCCAGGCCCGCGCGCCGTTCGTGGGCCGGATCCCGGACTGGCAGCAGACCGTCGAAGCGTCCATCATGGACACCGCCGACGACATCGCCTACGCGATCCACGACGTCGAGGACTTCCATCGGGTCGGCGTGCTCCAGCAGGGCACCGTGGCGGCCGAGCTGATCGGCTGGCAGCGCGAGGCCAAGCGGCTCGGCACCCTCTCCGACGAGGCGCTCGACGCGGGCTCCCGCCAGGCCGGCGTGGCGATCGAGAAACTGCGCCGCCGGGTGCACCGCCGCGACCGCTGGATCAGCGACGACGACACCTTCGCCAACGCCGTCGAGCAGGTGCGGCACGACCTCGTCGACGGTCTGCTGGCCGACCCGTTCGACGGCTCGGTGGCCGCCGAGCAGTACGTCGCCCGGTTCTCCGCCCGGTGGACCCGGCGGCTGGTCGACGCGGTGCTGCTGACCGACAGCCCGGCCGTCCGCTCCGGCTATGTGCTGCTCGACCGGCCGCAGTGGCACGAGGTCCAGGTGCTCAAGCTGATCCACCACCGGTTCGTGCTCGACCGCCCCGACCTGGCACTGCACCAGCGTGGCCAGGCCCGGCTCCTGGCCACCCTGGTCGAGGCGCTGCTGGCCTGGATCGTCGACCCGGCCGAGGAGGCCCGGTTGCCGCAGCGGCTGCACGACCTGGTCGAGCTGGCCGAGGCGGAACTGCCGGCCGGCACCCCGGACCGCGCCGCCCGGGCCCGCGGCCGCGCGATCGTCGACTTCGTGGCCGCGCTGACCGACCAGCAGGCGGTGGCCCTCCTCGATGCCCTCTCCGGCCGATCGGGCCAACTCTGGACCGACGCTTTCGTCCTGTAGCCCGCTAGAGTGCGCCAATGGATCTGACCGATACGCAGACCAACATCACGATCCTGTGCGGGGTCGCCATGGTGATCGGCGTGTTCGGCGTCGTGATCCCGTTCCTGCCCGGCCTGCTGCTCTGCTGGGCGGCCGCGTCGGCCTGGGCGATCTTCGCCGGCGAGGGCGCCGGGCGGTGGGGCGTGCTGGCGCTGGTCGCCCTCATCGCGATCCTCGGCATCGTCGTCAAATACGCCTGGCCGGGGCGCAACCTCAAGCGCAGCGGCGTACCCAACAAGACGCTCCTGCTCGGTGGCGTCCTGGCGATCGTCGGCTTCTTCGTGATCCCGGTGATCGGCCTGTTCATCGGTTTCGTGCTGGGCATCTGGCTGGCCGAGATGGCCCGGCTCGGCGACCACAAGCTGGCCTGGCCGTCGACCAAGCACGCGATCAAGGCCGCCGGCCTGGCCATGCTGGTCGAACTCGGTGCCGCGCTGAGCATCGCGATCATCTGGGTCGCCGCCGTCGTGGTGAGCTGAAAGCCCGGCTGGGAAGCGTTCGCGTGCCCGCGTCTGGAAGACTCTGAGGGATGGACCTGCCGATCAACCCGCCGGTCGAGCCGATGCTCGCCAAGAGCGTGCCGCAGATCCCCGAGGCCGACGGCATGAGCTACGAGCCGAAATGGGACGGGTTCCGGTGCATCATCTTCCGGGACGGTGACGAGGTCGAGTTGGCCAGCCGGGGTGGCAAGACCCTGACCCGCTATTTCCCCGAGGTGGTCGAGCAGGCCAAGGCCCAGCTCCCTGAGCGGTGCGCGGTCGACGGCGAGATCGTGGTGATCCACCGCGAAGACGGTCACAAGCCCAAGCTCGAGTGGGACGCGTTGACCCAGCGGATCCACCCGGCCGCGTCCCGGGTCAAGCTGCTGGCCGAGAACACCCCGGCCGACTTCGTCGCGTTCGACCTGCTCGCGCTCGGCGACGAGGCGCTGGTCGACGAGCCCTATGCGACCCGGCGGGCCAAGCTGGAGAAGGCCCTGGCCAAGGTCGAGCCGCCGGTGCACATCACGCCGACCACCCACGACATCGCCACCGCGCGCCGGTGGTTCGAGATCTTCGAGGGCGCCGGGCTCGACGGGCTGATCGCGAAGCCGGCCGACATCGCCTACGAGCCCAACAAGCGGCTGATGCTCAAGATCAAGCATGCCCGCACGGCCGACGCGGTGGTCGCCGGTTTCCGCTGGCACAAGTCCGGCCCGGTGGTCGGCTCCCTGCTGCTCGGCCTCTACGACGAGCACGGCACCCTGCACCACGTCGGCGTCTCCTCGTCGTTCAGCATGGCCCGGCGGGCCGAGCTGCTGGAGGAGCTGGCCGACTACCGCGAGCCGGCCGAGCACCCGTGGATCGACCCCGACAGCGACGAGCAGCAGATGGGCCCGACCAGCGCGACCGGCCAGCGCCGCCCCGGCGGGGTGAGCCGCTGGACCGGCGGCAAGAACCTGGCCTGGGAGCCGCTGCGGCCCGACCTGGTGGTCGAGGTCGGCTACGACGCGATGGAGGGCGACCGGTTCCGGCACACCGCCCAGTTCGTGCGCTGGCGGCCCGACCGCGACCCCCGCTCCTGCGGCTATGACCAGCTCGACCGGCCGGTCCGGTTCGACGTCGACCAGGTTCTAGGCGGCGACCCGGCCGCCGGCACGGGGGTTTCCTAGTGGGTTCCCGCTTTCGGCTTCTCGCGGTCGCCCTGCTCGCCGGCATTCTCGTGCTGACCGGCTGCACCGTGCCGGTCGTCGCGCCCAACACGGGCGACGGCGCGGTCGCGCCCGGCGCCGGCCAGCCCGCTCCCGCCGCCTCCGGCCAGGCCGCCTGGCGACCCTGCCCCGACGTCCCGGCCAAGCTGGTCGGCCGCGGCGCGAACGGGATGACCTACGACTGCGCGACGATCAAGGTGCCGCAGGACTGGTCCAACGCCGGCAACGGGCAGACCTTCGACGTCGCGCTGATCCGGGTGCGTTCCAGCAAACAGCACGACCGGATCGGCTCGCTGCTGGTCAACCCGGGCGGCCCCGGCGCGTCGGGCATCAACCTGGCCGTCTACCTGAGCTTCGGCGCCGCGTTCCAGGGCATCCCGGCCGCGGTCACCGACCGGTTCGACATCGTCGGGTTCGACCCGCGCGGCGTCGACCGGTCCAGCCCGGTCGAGTGCATCAGCGACGCGCAGCTCGACCAGAGCTTCGGCTACGTGCCCGACCCGGTCACCCAGCCCGAGTTCGACGGCCTGGTCGACCTCAACCGCACCATCGGCAAGGAGTGCCAGGCCAAATACGGCGACAAGCTCAAGCTGTTCTCCACCGTGCAGACGGCCAAGGACATGGACGCGATCCGCAGCGCGGTCGGCGACCAGAAGATGACCTACCTGGGCTATTCCTACGGCACGCTGCTCGGCGCCACGTACGCCCAACTCTTCCCGCAGAACGTCCGCGCGCTGGTGCTCGACGGCGCGGTCGACCCGCGGCAGAGCTTCGTCGCCGGCTCGGAGAGCCAGGCCAACGGCTTCGCGCTGGCGTTCGACAACTTCGCCAAGTGGTGCGACCCGAACCCGGCGCAGTGCCCGATCGCGCCCGACGCCAAGGCCGCGGTGACCACCCAGATCGACAAGGCCGAGGTCTCGCCGGTGACCGGCGCCAAGGGCCGCCAGGCCACGGCCGGGTGGGTGTTCTACGCGGTGATCTCGTCGCTCTACACCCAGGCGGGCTGGCAGGCGCTGGCCAGCGCGATCAAGTCGCTGGAGGGCGGCAACCCGGCCGAGGTGTTCCAACTCGCCGACGCCTACGCCGAGCGCCGCCCCGACGGCACCTACTCCAACCTGTTCGACGCCAACATCGCCATCAACTGCGCCGACCAGAAGACCGTGCCCGACGTCGCGCAGGTCCGCACCGACCAGGGCGACTGGCGCAAGTCGGTGCCGCTGTTCGGTGCGCCGCTCGCCGTCGGCATGCTGACCTGCGCGGTCTGGCCGGGCGGGCACGACCCCTACCCGACGGGCCCGGCCACCGGCTCACCGCCGATCCTGGTCGTCGGCACCACCGGCGACCCGGCCACGCCCTACGCGCAGGCGCCGGCCCTGGCCAACATGCTGGGCGTCGGGCGGCTGCTGACCTGGGAGGGCGAGGGGCACACCGCCTACCCGCAGACCAACTGTGTCACCGACACGGTCGACGCCTACATCCTCAATCAGACCGTTCCGCCAGAGGGGAAGCGCTGCCCGCCGCAGTAGCCGCGATCCCCTCCCGGGCCGCCAGTTCCTCGAGGAGCCGGCGTACGACGCGCAGGTTGTTCTTCAGCTCTTCCTGCTCCTCGTGCCGGAAGGCGTCGGTGTCGACGATCAGCTTGCTGGCGAAGTGCGCGGTGATCAGCGGGATCACCAGCAGCACCATGGTCGAGATCAACACGACCGCGATGGCGCGCGCCTGCCAGGTGTCGGGCGAGATGTCGCCGTAGCCGACGGTCGACGCGGTCACCACCGCCCACCACACCGAGTCGCCCACCCCGACGTCTTCGAAGACGCTGTAGAGCGCCGCGGCCACAATGATCATCAGGGCGTACGACAGCATCAGCGTCCGCGGCGAGTTGGCGAAGTAGACCAGCCCGCGGTAGATCGCCTTCAGCGGCAGCAGCAAGGCCTTCATGGCGCACCATCATGCACCCGTTGGTCGATGTGCGACGCTACCGACATGATCTTCAGGCCCGCTTTGCGCGCGGATGTCCCGGCGATTGTCGGGCTTCTGGCAGACGACCCGATCGGCGCCGGCCGCGAGACCGTCACGGAGGAGGTCGACGCCGCCTACTGGCAGGCCTTCGACGCCCTCGATGGCGACCCGCGCAACACGGTGATCGTCGCCGACCTCGACGGCGAGATCGTTGGCACCATGCAGCTCATCCTGATCCCGTCGCTCACCCGCCGAGGTGCCCAGCGCCTGGAGATCGAGGGCGTACGCGTCGCCGCGGGCCACCGCGGCGCCGGCCTCGGCCGCCGGATGATCGGGTGGGCGGTCGACGAGGCCCGGGCGTCGGGTTGTGCCCTGGTGCAACTCACCACGGACAAGCGCCGCGCCGACGCCCGCCGGTTCTACGAGTCGCTCGGTTTCGAGGCCACCCACGACGGCATGAAGCTGGCCCTCTAGCTCTCCTGCGTCCAGTTGGCGGCGTTCTTCTTGCTCGGCTGCACCCGCGGCGGCTCGCCCGGCATCTTCGGGTGGTCGGGCGGATAGGGCATGTCGCCGCCGCGTCCCTCGCGTTCGTCGGCCGCCGACCACTCGAGCAACGGCGTGATGTCGAACGCGGTGTCGTCGATGCCCGCGTGCGGGTCACCGATCTTGGCGAACCGCTTCGGCAGGGTACGCAGGTCGAAATCGTTGGGCTCCACGTCGGGCAGCTCGTCCCAGGTCAGCGGCGTCGAGGCGGTGGCCCGCGGGTTGGCGCGCAGCGAGTAGGCGGCGGCGATCGTGCGGTCGCGGGCCATCTGGTTGAAGTCGACGAACACCCGCTCCCCGCGCTCTTCCTTCCACCAACTCGTGGTGACCAGGTCGGGCCGGCGCCGCTCGAGCGCCCGGGCCAGCGCGATCGTCGCCCGGCGGACCTCGACGAACGTCCACCGCGGCTGGATCCGAAGGTAGACGTGGACCCCCCGGCCGCCGGACGTCTTCGGCCAGCCGGTCGCGCCGATCTCGTCGAGCACCGCCCGCAACTCCCCCGCCGCCCGGGCGGCGTCAGCGAAGTCGGTGCCCGGCTGCGGGTCGAGGTCGATCCGCAGCTCGTCGGGGTGGTCGGGGTCACCGGCGCGGACCGGCCAGGCATGGAAGACGACCGTGTTCATCTGGGCGGCCCAGGCGACGTGGGCCAGGTCGACCGGGCACAGTTCGGTCGCCTTGCGCCCGCTCGGGAAGGTGATCTCGGCACCGTTGAGCCAGTCCGGGGTGCCGCGGGCCGGCAGCCGCTTCTGGTAGAACGCCTCGCCGTCGATACCGTCCGGGAACCGTTGCAACGTGGTCGGCCGGTGGTCGAGCGCCCGTTCGATGCCGTCACCGACGGCCAGGTAGTAGTCGAACACGTCCTGCTTCGTGTAACCGGCCTGCGGGAACATGACGCGGTCGGGGCTGCTGAGCCGCACGGTGTGCCCAGCGACCTCGACCTCGACAGCGGCGGCCTTCTTCGACGGCATGTGTCGACCCTATGCCCTGGGCCCGCCGGCGCCGAGGCGTAGTCCTTGCCGCAGGCCCTCCTTCGATGCACCGGCGGTCCACCACATTGATGGTCGCCAAAGCAGTTCGGTAGCCTCTTACACGCTCTGACAACGGCGTCTGACATGGGGGACGGATGAGAGACCAGGGTGCTGCCGCCGAGTCGACTCAGGACGGATCCGCCGCCGTCGCGTTCGCCGAACAGCTACGGTCACTGCGCACCGCCGTCGGCGACCCTTCGTTCCGGAAGATGGCGGGCCGATCCGGCCGGATCTCCCACACGACGCTGCACGAGGCCGCCGCGGGCACCAGGTTTCCCTCGTGGGAGACGACGCGCGAGTTCGTCCGGGCCTGTGACGCCGACGAGACCGAGTGGCGGCGGCGCTGGGAAGAAGCCCACCACCAGGACACCGTCCACACTGTCCTGCCGCGCACCGACCTTCCCGGTGGGGTGGTCGTCGCGGACACAGTGGACACGATGCCGAGCGGCGCCCCGGCCGCGCAGGTCGCGGGGCCGCGACGGCTGCGGTGGCTCGGCGCCGGCGCCGTCGCGGCGCTGGTGCTGGTCGCCATCCTGGGCCTCACCGTGCGCGGCCGAGGGCCCGCGACCCTTGACGGCGCCGGCACCGCGGCGGCCTCACCCACGACGACCCCGTTCTCGGACTCGCTGATTCCCGGCGACTCGAGCAAGTTCATCGGCGACGTCACCATCCCCGACGGCACGCGGGTCAAGGTCAATCAGCACTTCACGAAGGTGTGGGCGCTCGCCAACGTAGGAAAGGTCGATTGGCACAACCGCTTCCTGGCGCGGGCCGACCCCACCGTCGACGCCGACGGTTGCCAGGTGCCGGACCGGGTCGCGATCGGCGACACACCGCCCGGCGAGCAGGTGAAGATCAGCGTTCCGGTCGTCGCTCCCGACCACCCGGGCAAGTGCTGGGTCAGCTGGAAGATGGTCGACGAGAACGGGCAGCAGTACTTTCCCAGCCGCCGGCCGGTCTACTTCGAGGTGACCGTCGTCGCCTGACCACGCTCCGACCGGTGTCAGGCCCAACCTGACAACACCGCATCCATCGAGGTCACTGCCCGTCCGCCGATTCTGACAAGGCGACGGGGTACCGAACATCCGGCACCTTCTCGCAGGGTGAGTCCGTTCCGAACACGACTCACGACCTACGAGGAGGATCAACCATGCGCCGTCCCTGGTTGGCCGTCGGGCTCGCGGCGCTCTGCGTTGCCGTCGGCATCCCGGCTCAGGCGTTCGCCGCACGGCCGGTCGTCGACATGGAGGCCACCGTGCTGGCCGCCCAGATCGACCCCCGCCGCGCCGACCACACCCTGACCCCGGGCGCGCAGAGTTCCGTGCTCGCCGTCGAGCAGGCGCTGCAGGCCCAGAACCTGCTGGACGCGCAGTGGGTCGACGGCTACTTCGGCACCCAGACCGTCGCGGCGTACGCGGCCTACCAGCGCTCCCTCGGCTACACCGGCCTGGCCGCCAACGGGCTGCCCGGCACGACGTCGCTGACGAAGCTCGGGCTGAACCGCTACACCGTCGCCAACACCATCGGCCCGGGCGCGAAGGTCGCGCGTGACGGGTTCGTCGTCGACGCCCGCACCCAGGCGATGCTCACCGAGGCCCAACGCCTGCTCGGTTACCAGCTGGTGCTCGAGCAGGGCTCGTACAACCCCGGCGGCGACCCGACCTCCGCCGGTACGCACGACGGCGGCGGCGTGGTGGACATCGCGGTCACCGGCATGACCGCGGCCAGGCGCACCTCCGTCGCCCGGGCGCTGCGCCAGGTCGGCTTCGCGGCGTGGGTCCGTGACCCGAGTCAGGGCGACTGGCCCTGGCACATCCACGCTGCGGCCATCAACGACACGGACCTGTCCACCCAGGCGCAGAACCAGACCGGCGACTACTACCTCGGCCTGAACGGCCTGGCCAACCACGGCCCGGACGACGGGCCCCGGATTCCGATCAAGACCTGGGAGCAGTACCAGCGCGGGCTGTGACCCGCACCCGCCACCCCTCACCGTCCACGAGAGGACACCGATGAACATCCGCAAGAGCCTGGCCGTCGTCGGCACGGCGCTCGCCATCACCACCTCCATCCTGGCCGTCGCGTCCCCCGCGTCGGCGGCCTCCCGCGACGGCGTCTGCGACAGCGGCGAGTTCTGCTACTACTACAACAGCAACTACGCCGGCTCAATCTCCGACTTCACCACGTCGGTCGACGACTACGGCACGACGCAGCCGTCCTGCTACGAGTTCAAGGGCGCCGGCAGCGGCCAGGGCCTGTGCATCAAGAACAACGCCGCATCGGTGTGGAACCGCACCAGCAAGACCGTGGTGGTCTACTTCAACAGCAACTTCGGCGGTGCGACCCAGTCGTTCGCGGCCGGCGCCAAGGCCAACCTCAACGCGACGCTGAAGAACAACAACGCCTCGCACGCCATCGGCGGCGTCACCAACCCGGCTGACCCGCGCGCGGCCGAGGCCGTCGCGTTCGCGAAGGCGCGGCTCGGGCACACCGACTGGAACAACGAGTGCGAGCTGTTCGTCGAGCGGGCGTTCGGCACCAGCGGCCGGTTCGCCACGGCCCGCGCGCACTACGTCTGGCAGCGTGACAACGGGCGGATCCACACCGGCACGGTGCCGCCCGCCGGCACGGCGGTGTTCTTCACGTCGACCACGTCGGCCGGGCACGTGATGCTCTCCATCGGCGGCAACAGCGCCATCAGCACCGGGCCGACCGTCTACCAGACCAGCACGTTCCGCGACCGGTCCGACTACCTGGGCTGGGCTTACGTCCCGGGCAGCTGGTGACCGGCATGCGCGCGCGGATGAGTGTGCTGGCCGTCCTGGTCGCCGCCGTCGTCGGCGTCGTGGTGGCGCCGGGCGCGGCCTCGGCGGCCGGTCGCGACGGGGTCTGCGACAGCGGCGAGTTCTGCTACTACTACAACAGCAACGAGGCCGGCTCGGTCTCCGACTTCACCGACTCGCAAGACGACTACGGCGCCACCCAGCCGACCTGCTACGAGTTCAAGGGAGCGGGCAACGGCAAGGGCCTGTGCGTCAAGAACAACGCCGCGTCGGTGTGGAACCGCAGCAGCAAGACGGTGCGGGTCTACTTCAACAGCAACTTCGGCGGTGCGAGCCAGGACTTCGCGGCCGGCGCCAAGGGCAACCTCAACGCCACGCTGAAGAACAACAACGCCTCGCACGAGTTCCTCACCGGCGGCCCGACCGGCTGCAGCACCGACGGCACCAACAGCACGCTGCCGACGACGATCCTGGTCTACCGGGTCAGTCTCGGGCGGGTGGACCGGGTCGACTTCAAGACCTACGTCAAGAACGTCCTCCCCAACGAGTGGATCTCGAGCTGGCCGCGGGCCTCGCTGGAGTCCGGTGCCATGGCCGTCAAGAGCTACGGCTGGTACTGGGCGCTGCACTCGACCCGCAAAACGCCCGGCGGGGCGTGCTACGACGTCCGGGACGACACCGGCGACCAGGTCTACCGGCCGTCGTCGGCGCTGGCCTCGACGTCGGCCGCGGTGGACAACACCTGGTCCACCCGGATGACCCGCAGCGGCAACATCCTGCAGGCGCACTACTGCGCGACCACCACGGCCTGCGGTGCCTGGGTCGACGGGAACTGGCTGTCGCAGTACGGCTCGCGTGACCTGGCCAACGGAGGCAGCACCTACCAGGCGATCCTGCGCTCCTACTACAGCGGCATAACCCTGTCCTGAGCAGTGACGGTGACCGGCGCCCGGACCGCCCAGCTCCAGTACGGCGCCGGCGGCTGGGT
>NZ_JBFAPI010000005.1:326456-514847 GCF_040676615.1 Asanoa sp. NPDC049573 | reverse complement strand
GGCCCGCCGTGGGCCGGGGGGGGGGGCCCCCCCCCCCCCCGGGTGGCCCGCAACTACGACGCCCGTGGGGTACTCACGCAAAGAGCTTCACCGGGGCGTACTTCTGTCGGGGGAAGATCTTGTCCACCTCGGCATTGGATAGACCGAACCTGCCCTGTGCGACGGCGCCGTAGACGTTGAACATGTTGTTGTACTCCGGGACGTTTCCACCGTCGAGCTTCTCCAGCCCGTCCCAGCGGCCCAGCAGGTTGCCCGCGAGCTTCTTGCCGGACAGCAGCGCGATCACGCCACCGTGCCCGTGGTCGGTGCCGCTGCCGTTCTGGCTGACCCGGCGACCGAACTCGCTGGACACCATCACGGTCACGTCGGCGGCGGCCGGACCCAGGTCGTCGAAGAAGTCGGCCATCGCCTTGGCCAGCTCACCCATGTGGTTGAAGACGTAGCCGCCCTGGGTGCCCTGCTGCTCGTGGGTATCCCAGCCGCCCATCCCGATGGTCGCCACGCGGACGTTGGCGCCACCCTTGATCAGGTGGGCGAGCTGCTGGAAGGCGAAACCGATCCCCTGGTATTCCACGCCGGCCGCGGGCTTGTATCCGTCGGCCGACAGCTTCTGCGCCAGGCTCAGCGCCGCGAGCCCTTCCTGCACCGAGTCCTGCACCGGGTGGTTGATGCCGGTGAACAGGGTCTTGATGGCCTTGGCGGTGCCCGCCTTGAGCCGCTGATCGCCGTTGAGGTTGAAGGAGCCGACGCTGTTGAGCGCGATGGCGCCGTTGTTGCCGACCAGCGAGCGGGGCAGCGTGTTGCCGATGCCGACGCTGCGGAACGCGGTGCCTGGGCCGAGCGCGTCGACCAGGCTGTCCAGCCAGCCGCGGCCGCCGGTCTCCCCCGGCAGGCCGCCGAGGTTGCACGCGTCGGCCGCCTGGAAGTGGCTCAGCGACAGCCGCGGGTCGGTCACCGCCGGCACGAAGCCGAGCTGCCCGGCGGCCAGGTACTTGCGCAGCGGCGCGAACGAGCCGCTGAGCCGGAAGCCGCGCTGCAGCGCGATGCCGCCGTTCTCCGGGATCAGCTGGTCGGGGCGCACCTTGGCCAGCACCGGGTCGTCGGCCGGCGCGACCATGGCCAGGCCGTCGAGCCCGCCGAAGAGGAACACGTGGATGAGCGTGCCGGTCTTCGTCGCCGCGAACGACGCCCGGGTCGAGATGAACTGCGTGGTGGCCAGCGCGGTCGCGGTCGCGGCGGCACCGGTGACGAACGTCCGGCGGGTCACACCGCGGCCGTCCTGCTGTGCCTCCTCGAGTTCGTTGAGCCGGTTGAGGCGGTCGCGCTCGGCCGCGTTCTCGGCCTCGACCGCCATCGCCTCGGCGCGCAGCGCGGCGTCGAACGGGTTGTCGGCCAGCCGCGCCACGTCGGGGCAGTCGGGGTGGATCGGGAATGGTGACACGCTGCTCTCCAAGGGACTCACCGGAGGTGGTGCTGCGGGGATGCGAGCAGCGCCCGCACGACGGAGGTCAGCGCACCGTTGAACGACGCGTCGACCTTGGTGTTGGCGCTCACGCCGGCGATACCGAGGATGGCCGCCTTCTCCTTGGCGCTCAGCGTCTGGTGCACCAGGCGCTTGGCCAGGGCGTCGACGTAGGCACCGGCGGTGGCCGGCGGCTTCGAGCCGGCGAACTGCTCCGGCTTGAGGTAGGAGAACATCCGGCGGTTGCCGTTGACGATGTCGAGCGCCTCGTTCCAGCCGTTGATCATCGTGCCGGCCGAGGTCCACGCGACGAAGATGTCGGGATAGCCGTTGGGCGTCGCCTGGCCGGTCGGGAACTGGCCGAGTTCCTCCATCTTGTTGCGGATCTGCCGCAGGCCCTCGGCGAACGGCGTCCGGTTCGGGTTGCCCTGCTGGAAACCCGGGCTCGGCGTGGGCCCGACGCCGAGGGTGCGGTAGGTGGCGGTCAGGTACTCCATCGGGCGGCGTACCTTCTGGCCCACCGACGCCCAGAACTCCGAGGAGCAGAAGAGGGTCATCAGCGTCGGCTTGATCGCACCGGCGTTGGCCAGGTAGGTCTTGGCCAGCCGGTCGATCAGCGACTTCGGCGGGGTGTCCGAGACGAACCGGGTGGCCAGGTTCATCGCGACGTAGCGGGCGGTCGACGGGTGCGTGCCGAGGAAGCGGAAGTAGGCGTCACTGGCCGCCTCGCCGCCCTCGGCGGTCGCGTTCGGGTGGCTGAACCCCATGATCTTGATGGGCCCGACGTGGTGCCGCTCGGGCTGGTACACGTACTGGTCGTCGCGTACGCCGCGACCGGTCTGCAGGAGCGCGGCCTGCTTGACGTCTTTCTCGGTGTAGCCGCCGTCGACGCCGACCGAGTAGAGCTCCAGGTTCTCCCGGGCCAGGTTCTCGTTGACGTTGTCCTTCGACGACTGGTTCTGGTTGAGGTAGATCAGCAGCGCCGGGTGGCGGTTGGCGGCGACCAGCATCTCGGGGTAGCGGCCGAGCGCGTGCTTGCGGATCACGTCCCGGTCGAAGCTCGACCGCACCGTGTCGGACCCGTCGAAGAACGGGCCGACGTGCAGGAAGTCGTTCCAGAAGTCGACCATGACCTCGAAGAGCTGGCGCTCCGAGAAGATCATCCGACCCACCGCGGCGTCGATGACCTCCTGGTCGGCCTGGATGCCCTTCTGGTTGTTGGCCTCGCGGGCCGCGCGCAACTGCGGGATGTCCATCTTCAGCGTGCTCAGCTCGGCCAGCTTGAGCTCGCCGGCGGTCGGCGCGACCTTCTCCGGCTGCAACTGGATCCGGAGCCACTCGTCGATGCCCATCCGGCGGATGTCACCGAGCACCTTGGGGGTGGGGCCGAACGTGGCCCGGCTGGCCAGGTGCCGGATCGGGTCCTTGGCGAGGACCGTCTTGACCGTCACCTTGGTGTTGGCCGCGGCTGCGCTCGGCGTCGGGTAGAGCTTGCCGGTGATGGGCATGTTCTTGCGCAACTCGTTGCCGGCCCGGGAGCCCATGTAGGACTCGTTCTGCTCGGTGTAGGTGCGCACCGTGCTGGGCTGCTGCTGTGCCGGCGCGTTGGAGATCGCGTTGTTGAGCTCCGCGGCCGTGGTGTCGACGCCGTCCTTGCCGGTCAGCTTGTCGAGCAGGTCGCGGCCCTGCGAGGTGAACGTGAGGGCGGCGCCACCGGCGACGGCCGCGACCGCGCCGCCGAGGGCGATCAACGCCCGGCGGCGCCCCTTGTCTGGGCCCTCGTCCTCTTCGTCGACGTCGTAGATCTCCGGCAGGCCGGCGACCGAGTCGATGTCGACACCGCCGTCGGGGCCAACCCAGCGCGGGCCGCGCTGCTGCACCGGCCGCTCACGGTACCTGTCCGTGGTGGGGTGCGGTCGGCTGTCCCAGCGGCCGTCGTCGCCCGGCCATTGTGGCGGCACGTTCCGGTTGGCCATGTGCGGATCCCGGTTCTCGCGAGTGCGCCGCTGCCGGCCGCTGCCGCGGCCGACCTCGACGGCGGTTGATGTCGAGGGTCGTCACGGAAGCTAAGGCACGCCCGCTGACCTGCTCAAGGGCAGCCTTCGCGGCCCGGATCGGGCGACTTAAGGCCGGCTTGGTGTATCAACTGGCGGCCGGCGGCGGCGGCAAGGGCAGCACGCTGCCTCGATGTGTGCCGCCCCGGTCGCGCCGGCCCGACCGGGCAGGCGGGCAGGCCACGGGCCTAAGCAACCGGCACAGGAAAACTTAAGGACCGGCTAAGCGCTAACAATGCCGTACAGCAAATAACTCTCCGCCGTCGATCCCTCTCGGATGCTGGACGTCACCTTGACGCCGCCCGCGCCGTACCCCATTCTTCCTATCAAACAAGTAGGAAAACAATGGATTGGATGGCGCGATGAGACGTCTCCCCCTGCACCGGCTCGGCCCGCTGGCCACCGTCGCGATCGTGGCCGCCGCGACGCTCGGGACCGCCGCCGCTTGCGGCAGCGGTGACGACGGCGCCTCGGCCGGCAAGCCGGTGACGCTGCGGCTCGGCTACTTCCCGAACATCACCCACGCGCCGGCGATCGTCGGCGTGGAGAAGGGCATCTTCGCCGAGAAGCTCGGCGCCGGCGTCAAGCTGGAGACCAAGACGTTCAACGCCGGCCCCGAGGCGGTCGAAGCGATCTTCTCCGGCGCACTCGACGCCACATACATCGGTCCGAACCCGACGGTCAACGCGCACTCCAAGTCGAAGGGCGAGGCCGTCCGCGTGGTTTCCGGCGCCGCGTCCGGCGGCGTCGCGCTCGTCGTCAAACCGGAGATCACCTCCGTCGAGGGCCTGCGTGGCAAGAAGATCGCCACGCCGCAGCTCGGCAACACCCAGGACGTGGCGGTGCGCTACTGGCTCAAGGAGAAGGGACTGACCACGACCAAGGAGGGCGGCGGTGACGTCAACATCGTGCCGCAGGCCAACTCCCAGACGCTGGAGACATTCCGCAGCGGCGCGATCGACGGCGCCTGGGTGCCCGAGCCGTTCGTCTCGCAGCTCGTCAACGCCGGCGGCAAGGTGCTGGTCGACGAGCGCGACCTGTGGCCGGGCGGCAAATTCGTGATCACCAACCTGATCGTCAGCACGAAGTTCCTCAAGGAGCACCCGGACGTCGTGAAGAACCTGGTCGCGGGTCAGGTCGCGGCCAACGACTTCGTCAACCAGAAGCCGGACGAGGCGCAACAGGCCATCTCCGACCACATCGGCAAGGTCACCGGTAAGCCGCTGGACCTCAAGCTGATCAAGCAGGCCTGGCCGACCCTGGAGTTCACCGACGACCCGATCGCGTCGTCGCTCAAGACCGGGCTCGACCACGCCGTCGCCGTCGGCCTCACCGAGCCCGTCGACCTGGCGGGTCTCTACGACCTGACCTATCTCAACGAAGCCCTCAAGGCCGAGGGCCAGACCGAAGTTCCACTCCCGTGACGAGCACGACCACCACTCCCGAGAGCGCGACCGCCGCGGTCGCGCTCTCGGGCGTGACCAAGGTGTACGGGCGGGGCGCGGACGCCGTCGTGGCGCTCGACCGGGTCTCCCTCGACGTGGCCCCCGGCGAGTTCGTCTGTCTCGTCGGCGCCTCCGGGTGCGGCAAGAGCACGCTGCTCAACCTCGTAGCCGGGCTCGACACGGTCAGCGGCGGTGGCATCCGGGTGGCCGGCGACGCCCGGCCCGGCCTGATGTTCCAGGAACCGGCGCTGTTCCCCTGGCTGACCGTCGGCGCCAACGTCGAGGTGCCGCTCAAGCTGCGCGGCCTGGCGAGCGCGGAGCGCAAGGCCCGGGTGGCCGAGTTGCTCGACACGGTGCACCTGCGCGACTTCGGCCACCGCCGGCCGCACGAGCTCTCCGGCGGCATGCGTCAGCGGGTCGCACTGGCCCGCACGCTCGCGTTGGACACGCCGGTGCTGTTGATGGACGAACCGTTCGGTGCGCTCGACGCGATGACCCGCGACGTTCTGCACGACGAACTCGAACGGTTGTGGACCACCCGCAACGCCACGGGTCGGCCGTTGACGGTGCTGTTCGTGACACACAACGTGCGCGAGGCGGCCCGGCTCTCCGACCGCATCGTGCTGCTCTCCAGCCGGCCCGGGCGGGTCATCTACGAGACCCGGGTCGACATCGCCCGCCCGCGCCGGATCGACTCGACCGAAGTCGCGACCGTCGCCGCCGAGGTGACCGACCGGCTCCGCGCGGAGGTGGGACGCCATGGCCACTGACAATCTGGTCGCCCAGAACGAGACCATCTCCGGTCTCGACGCACTGGAGAACGCCAGCCAACAGAAGTTGCCCGGCCGGGCCTCGCGGATCTGGTCGCTGACCTGGCCGAAGCTGACCGCGCTGGCCTTCGTGGTGGCGATCTGGCAGGTGCTCGTCTGGGCCGAGTGGAAGCCGGAGTACGCGCTTCCGGCCCCGCTCACGGTCGCGCAGGACCTCTGGTCGTGGGCCGGCACCTCGGCGCTCTGGGAAGGCCTGCTGATCACCTTGCGGCGCGCCGCCTACGGCTTCGGGGCCGCGGTCGTCGTCGGGCTGCTCCTCGGCTCGGCGGTCGCGCGGATCAAGGTGCTCCGGGCCGCGCTCGGTTCGATGATCACCGCGCTGCAGACCATGCCGTCGATCGCCTGGTTCCCGTTGGCGATCCTGCTCTTCCAGCTCAACGAGCAGGCGATCTTCTTCGTCGTGGTGCTCGGCGCCGCGCCGTCGATCGCCAACGGGGTGATCCACGGCGTCGACTACGTGCCGCCCCTGCTGGTGCGGGCCGGCCGCAACCTGGGTGCCCGCGGTTTCAGCCTCTACCGCTACGTCATCGCGCCGGCCGCGCTGCCGGCCATCGTCGCCGGGCTCAAACAGGGCTGGGCGTTCGCCTGGCGCAGCCTGATGGCCGGCGAACTGCTCGTCATCATCGCCAAATCGACGTCGATCGGCGTGCAGTTGACCTACGCCCGCGAACTCTCGGACGCGCCCCGGGTGATCAGCGTGATGATCGTCATCCTGATCCTCGGCCTCCTCGTGGACCTGCTGTTCACCAAGGCCGACCATGCGATCCGGCGTCGCTGGGGTCTGCTGGACCGTGACTGATGCAGGTCTCCGCCCGCACCGACTACGCGCTGCGCGCGATGCTCGCGGTGGCCGACGCACCGGGCCGGGTCACCGCGGCCGCGCTGGCCCGGGCGCAGCAGATGCCCCCGGCGTTCCTCCAGAGCATCCTGGTCGACCTGCGCCGGGCCGGCCTGCTGCACGGCCAGCGCGGCGGCGAGGGCGGGTACGCGCTGACCCGTCCCGCCGCCGACATCTCGGTCGGCGACGTGGTCCGCGCGGTGAACGGCGCGCTGACCACGGTGCGCGGCCTGCCCACCGAGACGGCCGGCTATCCGCCGGCGGCTGCCGGGCTGCGCGAGGTCTGGCTGGCGGTGCACGACCGGATCGCCGACATCGTCGACCGGACCACGCTCGCCGACCTGCTCAGGCCGGCACCGACCGACCCGACCGACCCGACCGACCCGACCGACCCGGCCGGTCCGGCCGGTCCGCTTGGTCTGCCTGGTCCGCCTGGTCCGCCTGGTCCGCCTGCTGCTGGCCCGACCGGTCGGCCCGCGGGTCCCCGGCCAGCCGGGGCAGCAGGAACTCACCCACCCGGTAGGCCTCCTCCAGGTGCGGCCAGCCCGACAGGATGAACTCGTCGATGCCGAGGGCGGCGTACTCGCGGATCCGCTCCTCGACGTCGGCGTAGCTGCCCACCAACGCGGTGCCGGCACCCTCACGGACCAGGCCGACGCCGGCCCACAGGTTGGGTGCGATCTCCAGGTCGGCCGACCGTCCGTTGTGGAGGGCCGCCATCCGCGCCTGCCCGACCGAGTCCATCCGGGCGAAGCGGGCCTGCGCGGCGGCGATCTGCTCCGGTCGCATTCCCGCCAGCAGGCGGTCGGCCTCGCACCACGCCTCCTCGGCCGTCTCCCGGGCGATCACGTGCAACCGGATTCCTAGCCGTAGGTCGCGGGTTGTCGCGGCCCTGATCCGCGCCGCGCGCTCGGCGATCGCGGCCGGTGGCTCGCCCCACATCAGGTAGACGTCGGCGTGCGCGGCGGCGACCGCCTCTGCCGCGGGTGACGCGCCGCCGAAGTAGATCGCCGGCGGGTCGGCCAACGGCGTGGCCAGACCGCCAGCCTCGACCCGGTAGTGGTCGCCGATGAAGTCGAACGGCGCGCCGGCCCAGCACCCGCGCAGCACGTCCAGATATTCGGCGGTGCGGGCGTAGCGCTGGTCGTGGTCGAGGAAGTCGCCGTACCCCCGCTGTTCCCGGGGGTCCCCGCCGGTGACGACGTTGAGCAGCAGCCGCCCGCCGGTGAGCTCCTGGAACGTTTGGGTCTGCTGCGCGAACAGGGTCGGCAGCGCGAAGCCGGCGCGGAACGCGACCAGCAGGCTGATCCGCTCGGTGTGCTGCGCGACGGCGGTGCAGACGACGAGCGGATCGGGGCACCCGGCGCCGACCGGGGTGAGCAGGGCACCGAACCCGCTCTCCTCGGCGGCGCGGGCGACCTGGGTCAGATAGCCGATCGTGGCCGGCCGGGCCGGGCCACGACCGGGGTCGGCCCCGGTCGTGGTCGTCGCGGGACGCACCTGGTGGCCGTCGCCGGTGGTGGGCAGGAACCAGTGGAAGCGCATCGGCCCTCAGCCGGTGAAGTCGGCGAACAGGAGGGCGGCCAGGGCGAGGGCCAGGCCGATGTTGACGACGGTCGCGCTGGCGAAGACCGCGATCGGCCGCCAACCGGCCTCGCGCAGTGCGGTCAGCCGGAACTCGAGCCCGATGCTGACGAAGGCCAGGATCAGGAACCAGGTGCGGAAATTGGTCGCGACCGCTTGGGCGGCGGTGTTGTCGGCGGCGCTGACCGAGTTGGCGAACCAGGTGCCGATCACCGACGCGGCCACGAACCCCAGCACGAACTTGGGGAACCGGCGCCAGAGTTCGATCGCGCCGGGGCGGGCGGCCTCGGCGGTGCGCTCCACCTTGAACGCGAACCAGGCGGTCAGCGCGACGGCCACGATGCCGATCAGCGCGTTCTGGGTGACCTTGACGATCGTGGCGATCTTCAGCGCGTCCTCACCGGCCAGCGTGCCGGCCGCGGTGACCGCCGCGGTGGTGTCGATGTTGCCGCCGATCCAGGCGCCGGCCACCGCGTCGGAGAGCCCGAACACGTCGGCCAGCCAGGGCAGCAGGAAGATCGAGGGCAGGGCGAACAGGATCACCAGACTCGCGGCGTACGCGAGTTGCTCGCGCCGGGCCCGCACCGCGCCGGCCGCCGCGATCGCCGCGCTGACACCGCAGATCGAGACCGCGGAGGCGAGCAGCGCCCGGAGCTTGTCGTCGAGGCCGAGCCGCCCGCCGAGCCACCAGGTGAACAGGAAGACGCCGGAGATCAGTAGCAGCGCCTGGACGATGGCCGGGCCGGCCGCGGTCACCAGCAGCGACAGGTTGATCGAGACGCCGAGCAGGACCAGGCCGGTCTTGATGAAGAACTCGGTGCGGAAGGCGAGCGCCAACCGGTCGCGGACGCCGGTCAGACTCAGCACGGCGTTGCCGAGCAGGCCGATCGCGATCGCGTAGACCGGGTACTCGACCGCCTTCGCGACCCGCCGCAGGCTCGTGTCGGCCAGCCAGACGGACACGTTCTTGTCGAGGTATCGGGTCAACCAGGCGAGCGCGAGCACCAGCACCAGGCCGGCACCCACCCATGCCCAGTTGACGTCGCGCTCCCGCGTCTCGACCGGGGCCAGCGCCTCGGTCTCGTTGACGGTGGTCACTGCAGAATCCCCTGGCTGATCACGCCGGTCAGGATCAGGACCAGCAGCACCAATCCGACGACGGTCGCCGCCCAGTCCTCGCTGAGGCGGGTGGGTCTACTCATGACATCTCTCCCTCTTCTCCTATCGGATTGATAGGTTAACGATGGATCGATGCCTGAGGCAATCCCTCGACAGCCCGGCTCGCGACGGCGTAGGCCTGTGCGCGGATCTCGGGGATGGCCGTGGTTTCCCACCAGCGGCCACGGCGGAGGCTGCCCAGCACGTAGAGGCCCTCGGTCGGGCGGCCGTCGCGGGCCACCGGGCGGCCGGCCGGGTCGACGTCGATGCCCAGCGCCAGCGGGTCGGCCCGGGCCAGGCCGTCCGCCACCAGGGAGCGCACCAGCGGGATGCCCGCCGGGTGGCCCGGTCCGGTGCAGTTGACCACCGCGTCGAATGCCGTGGAGCGACCGGTCAGGGTCACGTCGAAGCCGCGGGGCGCGGTGCGGATCGCGGCCACCCGGGTCGCGGCCACGGTCAGCGCGCCCGAGGACCGCGCCGCGGCGACGGCAGCCGCGACCGCGGGTGCGCAGCGGTGCCGGTGCACCTCCCAGTAGCGCGCCAGGTGGCGCAGGAAACGCCGCTGCTCGTCGAGGGTCAGGCCGGACCAGACCTGGTCGGCGCGCGGGCGCAGGGCGTCGACCGTGGCCCGCCAGTCGGCGCTGGCCCGCAGCACCCGGAGCAACTCGCGCAGACCGGTCGCGTCGATCCCCGACGGGGCGACGGGCGTTGGCAGGTCGGCGTGCGCCCGGGGCAGCAGGCCGTGCCGGGACACCGCCACGATCGGGCCGCGATGGCCGCGCGCGAGCAGGGAGAGCACCACGTCGACCGCGGTCAGGCCGGTGCCGAGCAGCAGCACCCGGTCGGTCGGGCGGATCCGGTCCAACGCGCCGGGCGTCCAGGGCACCGCGACGTAGCCGGGTGCGCCGCGTACCCCCACCGACGCGGCCGACGGGTAGACCGGCGGCGCCGGGCCGACGGCGATGAGCACGTCGGATGCCCGCACCACCGCGCCGTCGCTGAGGTCGACCGCCCACCGACCGCCCGCCGGCCGCACCCGCAGGGCGTGTCGCGCCACTGCCGGGACCGACCCGACGCGGTCGGCGAGGTAGTCGCCGAACACCCCGCGCGGCAGGAACGCGTCGTCGCGACATCGGGCCCAGGCGGCGAAGTCGCCGGGATCCGATGGGTGCGCCGACATCGTCCCGGCCCTCGAGTTGAGCAGGTGCAGCGGCTCGCGGGTGGCATACGCCGACCCGCGGCCCAGCGCGGCCGAGGGGTCGACCACGACCACCTCGCGTCCACCATGGCGGGTGACGGCCAGCGCCGCGAGAGCCCCGGCCGGGCCTCCGCCGATGATCACGGTCGGGTCCATCGCGAATCGCCGCCCTTCAAGTCCTATAGGTATTGTAGGTTATCCCCGGCGGCTGGCAAGGAGTGCCGTGATGCCGCCGCGGAAGCCGACCCGACCGGACCGGGCCGCAGGGCGGCGACGCGTCGTCATACTGCTTCGCGTGAGTTGGCTGGCAATCGCGACCCTCGCCGGTCTCGGCGCGTTCCACGGCCTCAATCCCGGCATGGGGTGGCTGTTCGCGGTGGCCATCGGGCTCCAGGAGCGGTCGGCGATCGCACTGCTCCGTGCCCTGGTGCCGATCGCCGCCGGCCACGCGCTGTCGGTGCTCGCCGTCGCCGGGCTGATCGAGGGTCTGCGGTCGGTGCTGGCGACCCGGCTGGTGGCCATCGCCGGCGGCCTGGTGATGGTCGGCTTCGGACTGTGGCGTGCCCTGTCCCGGCGGCACTTCACCTGGTCCGGCATGCGGCTGACGCCGTGGCAACTCACCGGGTGGTCGTTCCTGATGTCGTCCGTGCACGGTGCCGGGCTGATGCTCGTGCCCGTGCTGGTCGCCAATCCCCCGCCGGGCGTGCACCAGGACCACGCCCTGCACGGGCCGTCAGACCCGTCGGCGCTGCTCTGGCAGGGCCTGACCGCGACGGCCGTGCACACGGTCGCGATGGTCGCGGTGGCCGGGGTGATCGGCCTGCTGGTCTACCGGGTGCTCGGCCTCGAGGTGCTGCGCCGGGCCTGGGTCAACCTCGACCTGGTCTGGGCGGTGGCGCTGATCGGGTCCGGCGCGGCGGCGGTCGTGCTCACGGTTTAGCGCAAAAATGGGTAAATGGACCACTCGCACAGCGACGCCTTCGCTACCCAGGAAGGCCGCTGGGCCCAGCTGGCCGAGGAGCGGCTGTCGCTGTTCCGGCACGACGAGGAGATCGCGCGCGGCCTGGCGTTCGGCCTGCCCGGCTCGCCAACACTGGTCGACCGGACCATCCCGACCTTCTCCCGCGGCGAGTTGCCGCACTTCGCCGGCGAGCGCGGCACGTTCCTCAACTGCCCCTACCTCGAAGACGTCAACGCCGTCGCCGACGCCGAGGTCGCCGTCTTCGGAGCGCCGCTGGACTCGGGCGCGACGTACCGGCCCGGCGCGCGGTTCGGCCCGCAGGGGATCCGCCGCTCGACCAACCTGTTCGGCACCTACTGCTACGAACTCGGCGTCGACCTGCGCGAGCAGCTCAACATGGTCGACATCGGCGACGTGTTCACCATCCCCGGCAACCTGGAGAAGTCGTTCGACCAGATCAGCCAGGCGATCTCCCACGTGTACGCCCGCGGCGTGTTCCCGGTCGTGCTGGGCGGCGACCACTCGATCGGCTACCCGACCATCCGCGGCATCGCGCCACACGTCGACGGCGACATCGGCATCATCCACTTCGACCGGCATGTCGACACCCAGGAGACCGACCTGGACGAGCGCATGCACACGACGCCGTGGTTCCACGCCACCAACCTCGCGAACGCACCGGCGACCAACCTGGTGCAGGTCGGCATCGGCGGCTGGCAGTCGCCGCGGGCCGGCGTCAAGGTCGGCCGGGAGCGCGGCACGACCGTCATCACGGTCGGCGACGTCGAGCGGGTCGGCATCGAGAAGGTCGCCGAGGTGGCCCTGGAGACGGCCTGGAAGGGCGCCAAAGCGGTCTACCTGTCGTTCGACATCGACGTGATCGACGCCGGGTTCGTGCCCGGCACCGGCTGGCCCGAGCCCGGCGGGCTGCTGCCCCGCGAGGCGCTCAACCTGGTCCGCCGGGTCGCCGCGCCGGGGCTCGCCGGCATCGAGGTGGTCGAGTGCGCGCCGCCCTACGACTGGGCCGAGCAGACCGCGCTGCTCAGCTCCCGGGTGGTGCTGGACGCGCTCGCCGTGCTGGTGCGCGAGGGTCTGCTCGGCCGGCGCGCCGCCGCCACCGACCGGCATGCCTGGGGGCCGCGGGTCAGCCCTTGAGCGAGCCGGTGCGCCTGGTCGTCGGGTCGGTGGCCACGCAGGTCACGCCCCGGTCGCCGCTGGTCCAGGAGAGCTGGCTCGGGTGCAGGTAGAACAGTTCGACCTTGTCGTCGGCCAGCGACGACGGCGCGTAGTTCTCGAACTGCTTCAGGCACTCCTGCTGGGCCTGCTTCCCGAGTTCCGCGTCGCCCGGGTAGGGCCCGGCCGGCAGCTCGAAGATCGCGAAGACCTCGCCCTCGTGCGGCTGCTCGCACGGCAGCACCGGCAGCCCTTCGAGGTCGTCGCTCTCGCGCAGGTCGTCGACGCAGTGGCCGACCGCGAGCTTGGCCGCCGGCACCTCGCCGCCGGACGACGGGCCGCCCGCGCCGCCGAGCGCCACCGCGGCGCCGACCACCGCCGCGACCACGATCACCACCCCGAACAGCACGCCGAAGACGAGCAGGCCACGCGCCCGGGTGGGCGGGGACGACTGGGCCGAATCCACGCGCGGGAAACTAGCACCGCGGGCCGGGCCGGGCGAACCCTGTGACACGATCGCGGCCATGTTGCGCAGCGTCCACGACCGGGCCGAGCTTGCCGCGTTGCTCCGCAAGGACGCCGCTCTGCACGCGTACGAACTGGGCGACCTGGACGACTTCTTCTGGCCCTACACGACCTGGTACCGCCTGGGTGACACGGTCGCGCTGGTCTACCACGGCCTGCCCACGCCGACGCTGCTGGCGTTCGGCCCGGAGGAGCCGCTGCACGCGCTGCTGACCCGGCTCACCCCGCTGCTGCCGCGGGTCTTCTACGCCCACCTGTCCCCGGGCGCCGGCGCCGCGCTCGCACCGGCGTACACCCGGAGCTTCGGCGGGCCGCACCACAAGATGGCCCTCGGCGACGTCGCCGGACCGGCCGAGGGCGAGCCGCTCGGCACCGCCGACCTCGACGAGTTGAACCGCCTCTACGCCGAGGCCTACCCCGGCAACTGGTTCGACCACCGGATGCTGGAGACGGGCCAGTACGTCGGTGTCCGCCGCGCCGGCCGGATCGTCGCCGTCGCCGGCGTGCACGTCTGGTCGCCGGCCTACCGGGTCAGCGCGATCGGCAACGTCACCACCCACCCGGCGCACCGCGGCCGGGGCCTGGCCCAGCGGGTCACCGCCGCGCTCTGCCTGCGGCTGCGGGAGACCACCGACGTGGTCACGCTCAACGTCAAGGCCGACAACGCCGCCGCGATCGCCGCCTACGAGCGGATCGGTTTCACCATGGTCGGCGACTACGAGGAGGCCACTTACGTTTCGACCGGCGCCGAAGGGTCCCGCACCTAGCGTGGCGGCGTGAAAACCGTTGCCGCCATCGCCACCACCGTCCTGCTCTGGGCTTCGGCCTTCGTCGCCATCCGGCACGTCGGCGCCGACGTGCGCCCCGGAGCGCTCGCGCTCGGCCGCCTGCTGGTCGCCGCGGCCGTGCTCGGCGTTCTGGTCGCCGTCCGCCGCCCGCGCTGGCCGGACCGGCGCGCCTGGCCCCGCCTGGTGCTCTGCGGCGTCGCCTGGCTCGGCGTCTACAACGTCGCCCTCAACGCCGCCGAGCGGCGGGTCGACGCCGGCACCGCGGCCATGGTCGTCAACCTCGGTCCGGTGCTGATCGCCGCCTTGGCCGGGCTGTTCCTGGGCGAGGGTTTCCCGCGGCGGCTGCTGCTCGGGTTGGCCACCGCGTTCGCCGGCACGGTGCTGATCGGCGTCGCGGCGGCCGGCGACGCCCGGGCCGACCCGTGGGGCGTCGCGCTCTGCCTGGTCGCCGCCGCCGGCTACGCGGTCGGGGTGATCGCGCAGAAGCCGCTGCTGGCACGGGCCGACGCCTTGCCGGTCACATTCCTGGCCACCCTGGTCGGCACCGTCGCCTGCCTGCCGTTCGCCGGTCAGCTGGTCACCGATGTCGCCGCGCATCCGGGCGCCGCGGGCTGGCTCGTCTACCTCGGCGCCGGGCCGACCGCGCTGGCGTTCACCACCTGGGCGTACGCGCTGGCGAGGACCGGCGCCGGCAGGTTGGGCGCGACGACGTATCTCGTACCACCGGTGGTGGTGCTGCTGGCCTGGTCGCTGCTCGGTGAGGTGCCGGCGGCGCTCGCCCTCGGCGGCGGCCTGCTCTGTCTCGCCGGTGTGGCGGCGACGCGGAGCAGGCGCTTGACCCTCACGCCACGGCAGGGTGTTTCGTGGACGGCGGAAAGGGGGTGAGTGGCCATGAGCTACCCGGTGAGCCGGGTCGCGGCGCTGGCCGGGGTCACGGTGCGCACGCTGCACCACTACGACGAGATCGGGTTGCTGGTGCCGAGTGAGCGCACGTCGGCGGGCTATCGGATCTACACCGACGCCGATCTGGAGCGGTTGCAGCAGATCCGCTTCTACCGCGAGTTGGGCTTCGGCCTCGACGAGATCGCGACGCTGCTCGACACCGCCGATCCGCGGGAACACTTCCGCCGGCAGCACCGGTTGCTGACCGAGCGGATCAAGAAGTTGGCCGAGATGGTGACCGCCATCGAGTTCGCAATGGAGGCACAGAAGGTGGGTGTCGACCTGACGCCGGAGGAACGGTTCGAGGTCTTCGGCGACGACGATCCGGACAGGCACGCGGAAGAAGCCGAACAGAGGTGGGGCGGGACCGACGCGTACGCCGAGTCGCAGCGCCGGACCAGCCGCTACGGCAAGGCCGACTGGCAGCGGTTCCGCGCCGAGAGCGACGACTGGGGCCGCCGGTTGGCCGCGGTGATGGACGCCGGGCAGCCGGCGACCGGCGAGGCGGCGATGGACCTCGCGGAAGAACACCGGCAGCAGATCAGCCGCTGGTTCTACGAGTGCTCCTACGAGATCCACACCGGGCTCGCCGACATGTACGTCGACGACCCGCGGTTCCTGGCGACCTACGAGAAGATCAAGCCGGGCCTGGCCCGCTTCCTCAACGAGGCGATCCACGCCAACGCGGTGGCCAGGTCATAACCTTGGCCCCATGACTGGTCGCGCCGTCGAAGCGCTGGAGAACGCCGGAGTCGCGCACCGGGTCGTCAGCCACGGCCCGGTGCGCAGCCTCGCCGAGGCCGCGGCGGCCCGGGGGGTGGAGATCCCCGACGTGGTGAAGACGATCGTGGTCCGGCGCGGCGAGGGCGACTACGTCTTCGTGCTGGTCCCCGGCGACCGGGTGATCTCCTGGCCCAAGCTCCGCGCGCTGCTCGGGGTGAGCCGGCTGTCGATGCCCGACGCGGCGACCGCCTTCGACGCGACCGGCTACGAGCGCGGCACGATCACCCCGTTCGGTTCGCTGGTCTCCTGGCCCGTGGTCGCCGACGAGCGGATGGCCGGGCGGGAGATCACGCTGGGCGCGGGCGAGCACGGTGTCGCCGTCGCGGTCGATGCCGACACCGCCCTGCGCGCGCTGGATGCGAGGATTTCGGACGTCTCCGATCCGGAACAAACCGACCGATAAACCACCGTTTCCGGAGAGTTCAGGCGGAAGCGATACGGTCGGAGGAGGCGTCCATCCCATATCGGCGCGCGCCGCTCCGTGTGTGGCGCCGGGGCCGGTAGCGTTCTGCGGGGCGCCGACCGCGGCGACACCGACGCGACACCGACCGCGCCTGAACACCGTGACACGAGGGGTACGCATGAACGGCGACCTTGGTCCGAACAACGAGATCCGGATCAACGGAGACGGCGACGGCGAGCGCAAGGCGCCACCCGGGGTCGTGGTGATCTTCGGGGCGTCCGGTGACCTCACCGAGCGCAAGCTGATGCCGGCGCTGGCCCGACTCGCCCAGTACAAGCGGCTGCCCGACGAGTTCCGCCTGGTCGGCGTCGCCCGCAGCCACCTGTCCGACGAAGAGTTCCGGCAGCGGTTCCCAGCCGGGCCGGCCGCCGAGGCGCCGGGCCTGGTGGAGAACATGCGCTACCTGAGCGGCGACTACGACAACCCGGACACCTTCCACCGGCTGCGCGACCTGCTCGACAGCTTCGACCGCGACGCCGGCACCGCCGGCAACCGGCTCTTCTACCTGGCCACGCCGCCGCAGGCGTTCGTACCCATAATCGAGAACCTGGCCGCCGCCGGGCTCAACCAGCCGGGCGCCCCCAACGGCTCGGCCCGGCTGGTGATCGAGAAGCCCTACGGCCACGACGAGGCCAGCGCGCGCGACCTCGACCGCCGCATCCACGCCGGGTTCGAAGAGGACCAGGTCTTCCGGATCGACCACTACCTGGGCAAAGACACCGTGCAGAACGTGATGGCGCTGCGCTTCGCCAACACGATCTTCCAGCCGATCTGGAACCGCACCTGGATCGACCAGGTGCAGATCACCGTGGCCGAGACGCTCGGCGTCGGCAGCCGGGGCGGCTTCTACGAGCACGCCGGCGCGATGCGCGACATCGTGCAGAACCACGTGCTCCAGGTGCTCGCGCTGGCGCTGATGGAGCCGCCCGCCTCGTTCGCGCCGGAGGCGTTGCGCAACGAGAAGGTCAAGCTCCTGCAGTCGATCCGGCACCCGGCGGACGGCGACATCGACCGGATCGCGGTGCGCGGTCAATACACCCGCGGCGGCACCAGCGGCGACCTGATGCCCGGCTATCGCGACGAGCAGGGCGTCGACCCGCTGTCCCGGACCGAGACCTACGCGGCCATGCGGCTCGACGTCGACAACTGGCGCTGGGCCGGCGTGCCGTTCTACGTGCGCACCGGCAAGCGGCTGCCGCGCCGGGTCACCGAGGTCGTGCTCCAGTTCACCCGGCCGCCGCACCTGCCGATCAGCGCCGCCCAGGTCACCGGCCTGCAGCCCGACGCGCTGATCCTGCGCATCCAGCCCGACGAGGGCATCACGCTGCGGTTCGGCGCCAAGGTGCCGGGCCACTCGTTCCGGGTGCGCACCGCGACGATGGAGTTCTCCTACGAGTCGACGTTCCGCGAGGAGTCGCCCGAGGCCTACGAGCGGTTGCTGCTCGACGCCCTGATCGGCGACCCGACGCTGTTCATCCGCTCCGACGAGGTGCTGCAGAGCTGGCGGATCGTCGACCCGATCATCGAGCACTGGGCCAACAGCCGCGGCCGGATCCCGCTCTACGAGGCCGCGTCCTGGGGCCCCGACGAGGCCGACCAGTTGCTCGCCCGCGACGGCCGGTCCTGGCACAACCCCGGCGGCCGCTGATGTCCTCGGTCTACGTGATCAACGGACCCAACCTCAACCTGCTCGGCCTGCGCCGGCCCGAGGTCTACGGCACCACCACGCTGGCCGACGTCGAGGACCTGTGCCGCGAGGAGGCCGGCAAGCTCGGGCTCGACCTCGAGTTCCTGCAGTCCAACCACGAGGGTCAGCTGGTCGACTGGGTGCAGGAGGCGGGCGCCCGGGTGGCGGCCGGCGAGTGCGTCGGCGCCGTCCTCAACGCGGGCGCCTACACGCACACGTCGATCGCGCTCCACGACGCGATCGAGGGTGCCAGCCTGCCGGTGGTCGAGGTGCACATCTCCAACGTGTTCGCCCGCGAGGAGTTCCGCCACCCGTCGTTCATCTCGCCCGTCGCCCGCGGCGTCGTGGTCGGCTTCGGCGTGCGGGGTTACGTGCTGGCCCTGCGGGGGCTAGTCGACGACTCCGGCCGCGCGTAACGCGGCGGTCTCGTCGTCGGGCACGCCCAGCTCGGCCAGGATCGCCTTCGTGTGCTCGCCCGGGCGCGGTGCCCGGCCCGGCGTCGGCGGCGCGGCCGGCACCTCTTCGGGGTCGGTCGCGAACCGCGGCGTCGGTGTCACCTGCGCAGCGCCGTCGTGCCCGGCGATTGGCGCGTAGAGCCCGCGGGCGGCCGCCTGCGGCGCGTGCGGCGCCTCGCCCGGCTCCAACACCGGCGTCACGCACGCGTCGGCCTCGGCGAACAGCTCGGCCCACTCGTCGCGGGTCGCGGTCGCGAACGCCGCCGTCAGCGCCGTGCGCAGCGCCGGCCAGCGGCTCGGGTCGCGGTGGGCGGCCACCAGGTCGGGGTCGCCGTCGAGGCCGAGGCCGGCGAGCAGGTTGAGGTAGAACCGGTGCTCGATCGAGCCGACCGCCACGTAGCCGCCGTCGGCGCAGCGGTAGACGTCGTAGTAGGGGCAACCGGTGTCGATCAGGTTGGTCCCCCGCCGGTCGGACCAGAGCCCGCTCGCCCGCAGCCCTTGCAGCATCGCCATCAGCGACGTGGTGCCGTCGTGCACGTTGGCGTCGACCACCCGCCCGCCGCCGGCCCAGAGCGCGCACATGATGCCGTAGACCAGGAAGAGCGCTCCGCCGCCGAAGTCGCCGACCAGGTTGAGCGGCGGCTGCGGCGGGCCGCCGGCCCGGCCGATGGCGGCCAGCGCGCCGGTCAGGCTGATGTAGTTGATGTCGTGCCCGGCCGCGCCGGCCAGCGGGCCGGTCTGCCCCCAGCCGCTCATCCGGGCGTAGACCAGCGCGGGTCGCACCGCCAGGCAGGGCACCGGGCCGATGCCGAGCCGCTCGGCCACCCCGGGCCGGAAGCTCTCCACCAGCACGTCGGCCCGGGCGACCAGGCGGAGCAGCAGGTCGGCGCCGGCGGGGGTCTTGAGGTCGAGCGCGATCGACCGGCGGCCGCGGTCGACGACCGGATTGAGCGGGTATTCGGGCGAGCCGCCGATGCGGTCGACCCGGATCACGTCGGCGCCCATGTCGGCCAGCAGCATGACAGCGTAGGGTGCCGGACCGACTCCGGTCAGTTCCACGACACTCAGGCCGGACAGCGGGCCCCTGGACATGCGCGGATGGCCTTAAGCTGAAGGGACTGGGGCCGGGCGTCGGGACGGGCGTCCGGCCCCAGGCCCACGTGGGCGGGTCAGCCGCAGGCAGCGCACGCCGAGATAGAGCAGCAGCCCATAGCCGGGCAGCGTGGGCAGGCCGCCGACCAGCGCGCCCCACAGCGACGTGCCGCGGCCGGGCGCGCCCATCGTGAGCACGAGGCCGGCGCCCAGCATCGCCAGCACGGTGACCACCGCGGCGACGCCGACGATCCGCACCAGCGGCGCCGCCGAGACGGCGCGCCGGGCCAGCGCGTGCATCAGCAGCAGGGCGACCGCGAAGCCGATGCTGGCCGCGACCAGGAACAGGTCGTTGGCGTGGGCCAGGTCGTGGTAGGCCCGGGTGGGCGCGACACCGGTGCTGGTCGACCGCCACATCAGCGTGGAAAGCGTCATGACCAGCGGCAGCGCGACCGCGAAGACCCAGGCGGTGCGCCAGGCCTGCGCGACCGCCAGCTCGGCCTGGAACTCCGGGGCGACCGTGCGCAGCGGGCCGAACTCGGCGACCGCCCGCCGCTGCGCCTCGGCCGGGTCGACCTCGGGCGAATCCGCCCGCACGGCCTCGGCCGCGTCGTGCAGCCCGTCGCGCACCTCGACGATCATGTCGTTCTTGCGCCGGCGCGGCCCGTGCAGCCGCCGGTCGAGCTCGCTGACGTAGCTGTCGATCGCGGTCACGGGCTCCATTGTGCCGGCCGATCCGGGCCGCGGACCAGTTTCAGCGGGTACGGGCCTGGTAGAGCTCGGTGTCGACGGCGACCCGGACCTCGTCGCCGAGGCGGGCCAGGATGTCGGCGAACAGGGCCGCGCGGGCCGGCGACGGCAGCGCGGCGTAGACCGTGCGGTTGGCCAGGGTGGCGACGTAGTCGACCGTCGGCATCGTGAGCTGCCAGCGGTAGACCCGCGACTCGCGGTGCACCAGGCCGTGTATCCCCGGCCACGGCCGCTCGTCGGGCAGCATCCCCTGGTCGAACCGGATCCCGGGCGCGTGCTCGCGGTGCGCGGCCTCGAGGTCTTCGGTGACCGCCGGGTCGGTGGTGCGGTCGCGGTTCCAGAACAGCGCGATGACCCCGCTCGGGCCGAGCACCTCGGCCGCCTTGCGCCAGCGGACCGCGGGGTCGACCCGGTGCCAGGCCTGCGCGCTGAACAGCAGGCCGAACTCGCGGTCCGGCACGTACTCCTCGAAGGTGCCGATCGACACCGTGACCGGCGCGCCCGCGACGCGGCGGGTGAGCACCGCGGCGCTGCGCGGGTTGGGTTCGATCGCCGTGACGGCCACGCCGCGGGCGACGAACTTGAGGGTCGCCCGGCCCGTGCCGGCGCCCACCTCGATCGCCGGCCGGCCGGCCAGTCGGGCGTATTCGACGACGTCGTCGACGAGCTGGTCGGGGTAGCCGAGACGGAGCCGGTCGTAGGAACCGACGCGGCGCATCCGCTCTGGCACTTCTGTCACTCGTCGTACCTATCATCCCGACCGCTGCCGGCGCACTCCGGTAGGCCACCTAGAATCGGCGGACCATGCGCTACGCGATGCTGATCCTGCCCTCGGCCAACCGGGTCTACGCCGAGTCCTCCGTCGAACTGACCGCCGCCGAGCTGGAGATCTTCGGTGCGGCGGTGCTCGGCGACGAGCTCACCGACGTCGCCACCGAGCGGATCGGCGGCGTGCCCTACGTGACGTTCGACTCGGCCGCCCTCGACGAGCGGGCGGTCGGGTTCCTGGCCAACCTGTCGTCGATCTACGCGCTCTTCGCCGTCGAGAACGGCGGGTTGCTGCGCCCGATGCCGCTGCGGCCGCTCGACCGCTTCGACGACGACCTGATCACCATCCCGAAGTACTCCGGGAAGACCAACGAGCAGTTCACCAAGCTGCTGCTGAACGCGACCCTGATGGGCTCGGCGTTCGCCGACCGGATGCTCGACCGGCGGTTCAGCGTGCTCGACCCCCTGGCCGGCCGGGGCACGACCCTGAACCAGGCGATGATGTACGGCTTCGACGCGCTGGGTGTCGACCGCGACCAGAAGGACTACGAGGCCTACAGCACGTTCATCCAGCGCTGGCTCAAGGAGAAGCGGATCAAGCACCGGACCGAGCAGGGGCCGGTGCGGCGCAACCACAAGGTGGTGGGCCGGCGGTTGCAGATCACCCTGGCCGCCGACAAGGCCGACTACCGGGCCGGCGACACCCAGCGGATCGACATGGTCAACTCCGACACGACCCGCACGCTGGAGTTCTGGAAGGCCGGCTCGGTCGACCTGGTCGTGGCCGACGCACCCTACGGCGTGCAGCACGGCAGCCGCACCCAGGAGACGGGCCTGACCCGCAGCCCGATCGAGTTGCTGCGGGCGGCGGCGCCGGTCTGGGCCGGCGCGCTGCGCCGGGGCGGCGCGCTCGGCCTGTCGTGGAACACCCACGTGGCCGACCGCGACGCCGCGGCGGAGGTGCTGGCCGGCGCCGGCCTGGAGGTGCTGGACTCGGCACCGCACCGCCGCCTCGCCCACCGCGTCGACCAGGCGATCCGCCGCGACGTTCTGATCGCCCGCAAGCCCGGCTAACGGGCCTCGTCATGCTCTCCCGGGCGCTAAGGTTGGCGGCCGTGAAATACATGCTGCTGATCTACAACAACCCCGCCGCGATCGACGCCATGTCCGAGCAGGAGCGCACCGGCCTGTTCGCCGAGGTCGACACGATCATGGCCGAGCTGACGGCCTCCGGCGAGCTGATCCGGGGCGAGGGACTGGCCGCGCAGGCCAAGACCGTACGCCTGCGCGGTGGTGTCGTGTCGACGACTGACGGGCCGTTCGTGGAGGCGAAAGAGCAGTTCGCCGGCTACATCGCGGTGGACGTCGCGACGCCCGAGCGGGCCGTCGAGATCGCCGCGCGGTGGCCGGACGCCCGCTGGGGCGCGATGGAGGTCCGCGAGATTATTGGCGGCTCCGAGGGCTGACCTGTCGAAGCGGCGTGGTCGGTTCCGACGTCCCGGGTGAAGTCACCCGATGGAGGAAGACATGACGACGCTCAAGGTTCCCGGTGCCACGATCTACCACGAGGTTCGCGGCACCGGCCCGACGTTGCTGCTGATCTGCGGCGGGGTCTATGACGCGGCCGGCTATGCGGGGCTGGCCCGGGCGCTGGCCGACCGCTACACGGTGCACACCTACGACCGGCGCGGCAACTCCCGCAGTCCGCTCGACGGCCCCGACGCGGCGCAGTCGCTGCCCGAGCACGCCGACGACGCGGCCGCGCTGCTCGACCTGGCCGGCGACGGGCCGGCGTACGTGTTCGGCAACAGCTCCGGCGCGATCATCGGCCTCGACCTGGCCGCGCGCTACCCCGGCAAGGTGCGCCGGCTGGTCGCGCACGAGCCGCCGCTGTTCGACCTGCTCCCCGAGCGCGACACGCTGATGGCGATGGTCGACGAGGTGGAGAAGACGTTCGCCGCCGAAGGACCGGCGGCGGCCAACGCGGTGCTGCAACGCGGCCTCGACATGGGCCCGGCCGACGACGCGCAGGAGCGCGCGCCGGGCGGCGGCCCCGCCGAGACGCCCGACCCGGAGACGCTGGCCATGTTCGGCCGCCTGGAGCACAACTTCGGGTTCTTCATCGGGTACGAGGTCCCACCGTTCAGCCGCTACGTCCCCGACTACGCGGCGCTGCGCGGCGTCGACATCGTGCCGGCGGCCGGCGAGGCGTCGGTGGGGCAGCCGCCGCACCGGGCGGCGTTAGCGCTCGGTGAGCGTCTCGGCACGGCGGCCGCGTCGGTGCCCGGCGACCACGGCGGTTTCGGCCAGCAGGTGCCGGCCTTCGCCGCGCGGCTCGACGGGCTGCTACGGGCGCAATAGCACCGGGCCGGCGTCGATCGCGACCCGGAACAGCGCGTACGGCGGTTGGCGCAGGTCCTTTCCGTCGTTGTACGGGGGTGCGCGGTGCAGTTGGTTGGCGGTCACGTAGACGTGGCCGTCGGTGGCCACCGAGAGGGTGTCCGGCCAGAGCAGCCGCGGGTCGTGCACGAGCGTCTCGAACTCACCGCCGGCCGTGCGCCGGAAGATGGCGTTCTGCTCGTACGCGGTGATGTAGAGGCGGTCGGCGTCGTCGGTCTCCAGGCCGTCGGCGCAGCTGCCCTTGTCGCCCTCGTCGACGACGGTGGCGGCGACGGCGGCGGCGTCCAGCGAGCGGTCGCAGAGCGCGTCGACCGAGACGCTGTAGAACCGCCGGGACATCAGGGGGCAGTAGAACAGCCGGCTGCCGTCGGCGGAGATGGCGATCCCGTCGCTGCCGAAGGTCACCGGCGCCGGTGCCGCGTCGCCGGGCCGGCTCATGAAGTAGCGACCCTCGACCACCGGCCGGCCGGCGTGCAGCGACGGCGCCTTGGTCGAGGGGTGGTCGTGCAGCCGGCGCCACGACTCGCCGGTGGCCAGGTCGACCACGATGATGCCGTTGGGACCGTGGTTGGCCGAGTCGGTCACGAACGCCATCCCCTGGTCGCCGCGACGCAGGTCGAAGCGGACGTCGTTGAGGTAGGTCGACGGCAACGCCACGTCGGTCGGGAAGGTGATCACCTGCGCGACCGCGTCGGTGTCGAGGTCGATCCGGACCAGCTTCGGCCCGCCGTGTCTGGTCGGCCGCAGGAACGGTGAGCCGGTGTCGACCACCCAGAGCCGGTCGAGCGGGTCGACGACCACGCACTGCACCGAGACGAAGGCGTGCCGGTCGTCGTCGGCGTCGGGCCGGTTCCAGGCCGCGTCCGGGAACGGCACCCGGGCGCCGTCGCGCAACTCGGCCACGGTGGCCGTGACGTCGTCGCCCCAGAGTGGATGGTTGACGAAGATGCGTCCGGTGTGCGAGACAGTGACACCGGTCGGCATCGGCGGCTCGATGGTGGCAACCAGTTCGAGGTTGCCGGTGGGCTGATCGGTGCTGGCCATCACCCTCGCCTACCCGTTGACGCGAGGCGATAACCAGCGTTTTTCGCAGATGATTTGTAAGGCAGTTTTGGCTCTTGGTCTTTCGGTTGACCCGATGTTACGGTCACCGACCGAACGCTTGCTTCTCCCGGAGGCCGCCGTGACCGATCTCGACCTACGCCTGGCCCGCCGGGCCGCCGGCAGCGGCGACGAGCTGAGCGCGATCCTCTCACTGGTCAACACGCCCGGCCTGATCACCTTCTCGGGTGGCTTCCCGGCACCGGAGATCTTCCCGGCCGGCTACGTCCGCGACCTCGCCGTCGGTGAACTCGGCAACGCGGCCCCGGTGGCACTGCAGTACACGCCGACCGAAGGGCTCGCGTCGTTCCGTACCCTGCTGGCGTCCTGGATCAAGTCGTCACAGGGCACGGCACCGGACGCGCTGATGGTGACCAGCGGCGGCATCGAGGCGCTCCAACTGATCTGCCGCACGTTGCTCGACCCCGGCGACCGCGTGCTGGTCGAGTCGCCGACCTACCTGGGCGCGATCACCGCGTTCAGCGGCTTCGAAGCGCGGATCGACGCGGTCGCCGCCGACGACGACGGCCTCGACCCGGCCGCGCTGGCCGCGGCGCTGGCCACCGGGCCGGCGCCGAAGCTGCTCTACGTGATCCCGGACTTCCAGAACCCGACCGGCGCCTGGCTGTCGACGCAGCGCCGGCACGAACTGGTCGCGCTGGCCCGCCGGCACGGCCTACTGGTGGTCGAAGACGTGGCCTACCGCGAGTTGGGCTTCACCGGCGAGCAGCGGCCGTCGCTCTGGTCGCTGGCACCCGACGTGGTCGTGCAGATCGGCACCTTTTCCAAGATCCTCTTTCCCGGCGTACGGCTCGGCTGGGCGGCCGGGCCGCCGGCGCTGATCCCGCACCTGGTGCGGGCCAAGCAGAACTCCGACCAGTGCGCCGGCGGGTTCGGGCAGTGGCTGGCCGAGTCGTTCCTGCGCGACGGCCGCCTCGACGGCCAGGTCGCGCTCGCCCGCCGCACCTACGCCCGGCGGTGGGCCGCGATGGAGGCCGGCCTGACCGCGCACCTGCCGCCGGGGTTCTCCTGGACCACCCCCCGCGGCGGCTTCTTCACCTGGGTCAGCGGGCCGCCGACCCTCGACACCGCGGCCCTGCTTCCCCGGGCCCGCGAGCTCGGCGTCGCCTTCGTGCCCGGCGCACCGTTCCACGCCCGCCGCGACACCCACCACAAGCTGCGGCTGGCGTTCAGCGCCACCACGCCCGACGAGATCGCCGAAGGCACCCGGCGGCTCGGCGCGTTGTTGTCGTCCTGAGGAGGATCTCCATGAGCACCGCGGAATCGCATTTCGGAAGCGCCGGCGGTACACCCACCACGCCCGGCCGGTTCGTCGACCGCACGAAGATCGACCCACACGAGATCCTGCCGGGCCTGAACTTCCAGCCCGTGCTGGGCGAGAAGAGCCTGCTCAACTTCGTCACCTTCGACGCGCACGCCGAGGCGCCCCGGCACAGCCACGAGGAGGAGCAGGTCGTGCTCGTCCTGGAGGGCGAGATCGAGTTCGAGATCGACGGCGAGGTCCGGGTGCTCACCGCCGGCGACGTCGCGGTGATCCCGCCGTGGGTGCCGCACGGCGCCCGCACCACCGGCACACCGTGTCTCGAGGTCGACTTCTTCACGCCGCCCCGGGCGACGCTGCTCGACCAGGCTCGCGCCGCCGCCGAAAAGGGCGACGCGTGAAGCTGGGCCTTTCCGGCCGGCACGCGCTGGTCACCGGCGGCAGCAAGGGCATCGGCTACGGCATCGCCGCGGAGCTGCTGGCCGAGGGCGCGTCGGTGACCATCTGCGCCCGCACCGCCGACGAGGTGGCCGCCGCGGCCACATCCCTCGGCGGCCCGGTGTCCGGCCACGCCTGCGACGTCACCGACCCGGCCGCGGTCGAGGCGCTGGTCGCCGCCGCGGCGGGCGAGCGCGGCGGGATCGACATCCTGGTCAACAACGCCGGCGGGGCGCACCCGGGCGGCTTCGAAGACCTGACCGACGACGACTGGAAACGCGACCTCGACGTCAAGCTCTTCTCCCAGATCCGCTGCACCCGCGCCGCCCTGCCACACCTGCGGCGCAGCGCCGCACCCCGGGTGATCAACATCAACGCGGTGTACGCCCGCTACCCCGACCCGGCGTTCTTCGCCACCTCGGTCAACCGGGCCGCGTGCCACAACCTGACCAAGGTCCTGGCCCAGCAGTACGGCCCCGAGCGGATCCTGGTCAACAGCGTCAACATCGGCTTCGTGGTCACGCCGCAGTGGGAGAACATCCGGGCCCGCCGGGCGCCGGACCTGACCCCCGACGAGTTCTTCGCGAAACTGGCCGCCGAAGAGGTGCCGCTGGGCCGGTTCGGCGCGGTCGACGAGGTCTCCGGCCTGGTCGCGTTCCTGGCCAGCGACCGCGCCAGCTACATCACCGGCGCCTCGATCGACGTCGCGGGCGGGATGGGCAAGTATTCCTAAGGGTTGTCGCGCAGTTCGGCGATCAGGCCGTGGACGAACTCCTTGCGCGGGGTCTCGGCCAGGCTGAGCAGGGTCTCGGTGCGGGAGACGCCGGGGATCTGCCAGATCCCCTCGAGCAGGATCGCGCGCAGGTGGGCCTGGTCGCGCACCCGCAGCCGGGCCAGCAGGTCGATCGAGCCGGTAACCACGCTGACTTCCTCGACCTCGGGAATGGCGTGCAGAGCGCGAATTATCGCGGCCTGGTCGGTGGCCGCGATGACGGAGAGGAAAACCTGCATCGGAAAGCCGAGCGCGGCCCAGTCGATATCGGCGCGGTAGCCGCGGATCACGCCCAGCCGTTCGAGGCGCGCGATCCGGTCACCCACCGCCGGCGGCGACATCTGCAGCTCACGGGCCAGACCCCGCTGGCTCGTGCGGGCATCCTGAACGAGCAACTCCAGCAGGCGAAGGTCGACGGCGTCGAGCGTGGCCGGCGCGACCGGCGTGCTCACGACATCGGCGATCGCCGCCAGCGGGCTGCGCTTTTTCCGCGCGTCTTCCGTCACGCCGGAATCCAATAACACCGCCGCGACCATGTCAAAGAACGCTTTTCGGCGCGGTACCCGGTGGGCCGGCTGTCCCATGTGGCCGGTTGCCCGATCATGCGCGTGCCCGCAGCGGCCGAATCGTTGGCGGTTGTACGGACAGTCGGGCGTGCCGGCTGGCGTACGTGTGCCAAAAGCCGAGGAAGTTACCCCGTAGGCATTATCGAATGCCCACTGTTCGATATAACGTGTCACCGAGCGAGGCGGTCGTTACCGCGACCGCGACTGTTGGGTCCCCCTGCCCCGAGAGGCTCCGCATGGCTCCTTCCCTCAGAAAGGGTTTCGCCGTCACCGCGGCGGCCCTGCTCGCCCTGGCGTTGCTGCCGGGCGTCGCCGCCGCCGACCCGGATCCACGGATCGGTCTCGGCGGCGGCTGGCTCGACGCCCAAGAGGCGGCGAGCAACATCGAGCACCTCGCCCACGTCGACAAGCCGGCCGGCGCCTTCGACCCGGCCAACCCGTCGAACTTCTCCTACGTCGCCTCCGACATGGCGTTCAGCGGCACGCACGCGTTCATGGGCGGCTACAACGGCTTCACCGTCTTCGACGTGTCGAACCCGTCGTCGCCGTCGATCGTGACCAACGTGATCTGCCCCGGCGGGCAGGGCGACGTCTCGGTTTACGGCAACCTGCTGTTCATGTCGGTCGAGGAGACCCGGGGCCGGGTCGACTGCGGCACCGACGCGACCGTCGGCCAGCGCTTCCAGGGCGTCCGCGTCTTCGACATCAGCAACGTGGCCAGCCCCCAGCAGGTGGCGGCCGTCCAGCTGTGCCGCGGTTCGCACACGCACTCGCTGGTCACCGACCCCAAGGACGCGTCCAACGTCTACGTGTACGTGTCCGGCACGGCCGGTGTCCGCAACGACGGCCTGGCCGGCTGCAACAACAACCCGGCGGCCGGCGAGAACCCGTCGCGCTGGCGGATCGACGTGATCAAGGTTCCGCTCGCCGCTCCCCAGACGGCGGCCGTGGTCAACAACCCGCGGCTGTTCGCCGACGAGACCACCGGGGCGGTCGACGGCCTGCAGAACCAGCCGCCGGCGCCGCGGCACCCGTCGGGCAGCAACTGGAGCCCGTCACCGGTCACCGACGCCTGCCACGACATCACCGCCTACCCGGCCCTCGGGCTGGCGGCCGGCGCCTGCGAGGGCAACGGCATCCTGATCGACATCTCCGACCCGGCCAACCCGAAGCGGCTCGACGAGGTCTCCGACCCCAACTTCGCGTACTGGCACTCGGCGACGATCAACAACGACGGCACCAAGGTCGTCTTCACCGACGAGTGGGGTGGTGGCACCGGTGCCCGGTGCCGCGACACCGACCTGCCCGAGTGGGGCGCCGACGCCATCTTCGACATCGTCGACGGGAAGATGCAGTTCCGCAGCTACTACAAGCTGCCGGTGCCGCAGACGGTGCAGGAGAACTGCGTGGCACACAACGGCTCGCTGGTTCCCGTTCCGGGCCGCGACATCATGGTCCAGGCGTGGTACCAGGGCGGCCTGTCGCTGATGGACTTCACCGACTCGGCGCACCCGAAGGAGATCGCCTTCTTCGACCGCGGTCCGCTCAACCCCAACACCCTCTCGCTCGCCGGTTTCTGGTCGGCCTACTGGTACAACGGCCAGATCTACGGCAGTGAGATCGCGCGCGGCTTCGACACCTTCGGGCTCAAGCCGAGCGGGGAGCTCAGCGCGGCCGAGATCCAGGCCGCCCGCGAGGTGCAGGCGCCGCGCCTCAACGCGCAGCACCAGCAGAAGATCACGTGGACGCCGAGCCTGGCGACCGCGCGGGCGCGTTACGACCAACTCGCCCGCACCTGCACCTCGACGGTCACCGGCAACCGCAACGGCGGCCTGGTGGTCGACGGCGTGACCTGCCTCGACGGCGCCACCGTCCGGGGCGCGATCACGGTCCGGCCGGGTGCGTCGCTGCTGTCGATCAACTCGTCGATCAGCGGTGGGCTGTCGTCGGCCTCGGCCTCGGCGCTGCACCTCTACGACACCACGGTCAACGGCGCGGTCTCGGTGAGCGGCACGACCGGCAGCCTGGCGGTCGTCGACTCCACCATCCGGGGCGCGGTATCGCTGAGCGGGGCGCGCACGCCGGGCGTCGAGCCGGTCATCGCCGGCAACGAGGTCAACGGCATCCTGTCCTGCTCCGACAACACCCCGGCGCCGATCAACGTCGGTTCCCGGAACACGGTGCGTGGGCTGGCCGCCGGCCAGTGCGCGAGCCTGGACTAGGTCACCCGGTCGCGGCGCTCTCCTCGGGGCGCCGCGACCGGTGGGCGGCGGACGCCGCGCCACGCGGGCCATCCCCCCGGACCGCGCCGCGACGTCCGCACCAGGCCGGGGCGCCCACCCCGCTCCCCCCGCAGGGTGGGCCCCCGGCCTTTGCTCTGCACCCTCACAGGAAGCGCGCGGGGTGTCCGCCGCTACCCACGGGGTGCAGAGCAACCGCAATGCACCCCGCAGGAAGCGCGCGGGAGCCCGCCTCGCTCCCCACGAGGGTGCAGAGCAACTGCAATGCAGCCTTACAGGAAGCGCGCGGACGCCCCACCTCGCTCCCCACGGGGGTGCAAAAAGAATTGCAATGCCACCCTTACAGGAAGCGCGCGGACGCCCACCTCGCTCCCCACGGGGGTGCAGAGCAATTGCGATGCCACCCTTACAGGAAGCCTGCGGACGCCCACCTCGCTCCCCACGGGGGTGCAGAGCAATTGCTCTGCACCCGTGCAGGAAGCGCGCGGGCGTCCGGCCGGTTCCCGCAGGGGTGCAGAGCAAAGCCTCGCGAAGGCCGTCCTGTCCGTGCACCCCGGAACCGTTCGAGGATCCATGCCGCAACCGCTCAGCCGCCGCACCGTTGTCTCGTTCGTCGCCGTCGCCGTTGTCGCCGCCGCCGTCGGTGTTGCCGTCGCGGTCACCCGTGACGACTCGCCCGCCGCCGGCACCACCGCCGGGCCGCCGGTCCGGGTGGTGCAGCCCGGCGCGCCGGGCGCGTCCTCGCGCACTCTCTCCCCCGACGAGGTCGCGCGGATCTCCGCGCCGCCGCACGCGCCGGCCGACACCGACTTCATGCAAAAGATGATCACGCATCACCTGCAGGCGCTGGAGTTGACCGCGCTGGTCGCCGGTCGCAGCGCCAGTGCCGACATCCCGCAGCTCGCCAAGCGGATCGAGGTGTCCCAGAAGGACGAGATCGCCCAGCTCCAGCAGTGGCTGGTCGACCGGGGCGAGCAACTGCCCGAGCCGCACCAGAACCACGTCGGCCACGGCAACCTGATGCCCGGCATGCTCGACGCGACCGACCTCGACAAGCTGGCGGCGGCCCACGGGCCCGCGTTCGACACGCTGTTCCTGCAGCTGATGATCCGCCATCACGAGGGCGCGCTGACCATGGTCAACCAGCTCTACCAGGCCGGCGGCGGCGTCGAGTCGGCCAGCGACCGGGTGGCCCGGGAGGTCACCGCCGACCAGTCCATCGAGATCCGCCGGATGCGGGACATGCTCGGCTGAACGCCTCCTCCGCATCGATTCCGTCACTTTAGGTAGCGATCTGGCCACCCAAGGTGATAGAAATACGTGGATTCGTCGATGCGGAGGGAGCGCGCCGATGCGCGTCGAGATGCTCTCCGACCACGGTGGGGCGCTCCTGCGCGGGTCCCGCGACCGGCTGCGCGGCGCCGTCGCCATCGCGCAGCTCGAATACCGGCAGGCCTGGGCGCACGTGCGGGCGGTGCACCGCGCCCGGTCGCTGTGGCGCCGGGTGCGCGGCGCCGCGCCGGCCGCCGAGCAGCAGCCCGGGTCGCCGGGCGGCACCTGGCAGGAGGTGCTGCTCGCGCGGGAGGACCGCGTGGCCACCTGCTGGGGCGGGGACCCGTTGACCGCGGCGCTCGGCGTGCTGCCCGACGACTGGGTGATGCTGCGCGGCTACCGCAACCGGCGCGGCGAGACCGACCACGTGCTGGTCGGCCCGCAGGGCATCTGGGCGGTGGCGGTCAAGCGGCGGCGGATCCGGCTGCACGCGGTCGGCGACCGGTGGTGGTGGGAGAAGCTCGACGCCCGCGGCCGCAGCATCGAGACCGGCTGGGCCGTGGAGGGCGGCCGCAGTTGGGCCCGCCAGGTCAACGACATCGCCGACGACCTCGCGGCCTGGCTGCGCCGCAACCGCCATGACGTGCCGGTGCGCACCGCCGTGGTGCTGCTGCACGAGCAGGCCCAACTCGGCCGCTGCCAGGACCCGACGGTCAGCCTGGTCGGAACCGGACCGACGCAGCTGCTCGAGGCGCTGGCCCGTTACGCGGCACCGCTCGCGGCGCCGGAGATCGCCGACCTGGTCCGCCGCGACCACGCCTTCCATCAACGTCGGCGCGACCGCCGGCTGTAAGACCCGCCCGCGCGGAAACGGGGGCGCGCGGCGCGGACGCGCGCCCCGGTGCCGGAGCACCGGGGCGCGCGCCGTCCGTGGAGCGGATTACTGGGTGGTGATGGTGAACTGGGTGCCGGGCTCCCGAACGATGTCGCCGGTCGCCGAGTTGGTGATCGTGACGTTCGACAGCGTGGCGCTGCCCTGCGCGCCGCTCATCGCGAGGATGCCGGCGCCGTTGTTGGACCGGTCGATCCGGACGTTGGTGATCGTCGCGGTGACCCGCCCGCCGCCGGTCTTGAACTGGATGCCGTCGTAGGTCGAGTCGACGATCTCCGTGTCGCGGATGATCACGCCGGGGATCGGCAGGCCCGGTGCGAACAGGGTGATCGCGCCGAACTTCTGCGCCTCACTCCAGAACGCGCCTCCGGACCGGAAGATCCCGTTGTTGGCGATCGTCGTCGTGCCGCTGAACGGCTGCGGCGAGTGGTCGGTGGCCAGCATGATGCCGGGGTAGTTCATCGTGTCGTACACCAGGTTGTTCTCGATGGTGTTGCCGTAGCCGCCGTAGATCGCGATGCCGTTGGCCCGCCAGGGCAGCGCCACCGTGTTGTTGGTGAAGTGGTTGTCGTGTCCGATGTCGACGGACTGGTCCTTGACGAAGGTGCTCGACCAGACCGCCAGCGAGTCGTCGCCGGTGGTGCGGAACGACGAGTTGAAGACCCGCGAGTTGCGCGTGCTGTTGGCGAAGTTGATGCCGTCGGCGTACGTGTCGCGGATCCGCATCCCGGAGAAGTCGAGCCCGTCGCCCGGGTTCCAGTAGGCCGGCGTGTCCGAGTAGTCGCGGCCGACCCAGGCGCCGACGTTGACGTGCTCGATCCACACGTTGCTGATCTTCGTGTTCTTGCCCAGCCGGCCGTTGATGCCGTGGCCGCGGTTGGCCCGGTTGGTGGTCATCCCGAAGATGGCCAGGTCGGAGATCTGGGTGTTGTCGTCGACGTCGAAGCCGACGTTGCCCTCGTGCGGGTGGTTGATGTTGCCGACCACGTTCTGCGGCTCGGTGTTGGTGTAGAGCACCGTGTGCCACATGCCGGCGCCGCGGATCACGGCGTTGCGGATGCCCTTCTGGTTGTACTGCCCGCGGGTCGGGTCGGGCGAGAGGATCTTCTGTTCCTGCCGCCACTGCCCGGCCGGGATCCAGACGCAGCTGATCACCCCGTTCTCGTCGTCGGTGACCGCGCGCTGGATCGCGCCCGAGTCGTCGACGTTGTCGTTCGGGACCGCGCCGTACGAGGTGATCGAGGTGCACCCCGCCGGCTGGCTCAGTGGCGGCGCGACCTGCTCCAGGTCGATCAGGTCGAGGTAGTAGAACGCCGCGTCGTCACCGCTGTCCTTCTGCAGCTTGAACCGGGTGCCGACCGGGTAGGACTGGGCCAGCAGCGCGTGCGACTCGTCGAAGAGCCGCCGCGCGTTGGCCTGCGGGCTGTTGGACAGGCCCTCGGTGTCGTCGGTGAGGCCGTAGAGCCAACTGTTGCGCGACGAGAGCGTCAGCTTCTGCACGAACTGGTCGTTGGCGTAGAGGCTGATCGTCGCCGTGGTGCCGCCGCCGCTCGGTGAGTCCGGGATCGAGTTGCGCACGACGATCGAGTTGGTCGGCACGGTCGAGGTGAACTGCACGTACTGGCCCTGGCTGGTCAGCCGCACCGACCTGCGGCCCGACGACTCGGTGCCGAAGTTGGTGTGCCCGAACGTGCGCAGCGCGTCAGCTTCGATCAGCGTGCCGGTGTACTGCCCGTTCTCCGCCTCGTAGGAGGTGAACGGCACGGCGGCGCCACGACCGACCACGATCGCCTGCGTACGCGTGTTGTTGCCCTCGTTGGTCTCCGCCACCACGTTGGTCGCGTCGGCCGTCGCCGTGATGGTCGCCCCACCGCTGGTCGCGGTCCACGTGCCGCTGACCGCCACGGTGGCGGTGGCACCGGAGGCGACCGAACCGGTGTTGGTGTTGAGCGTGGTCCCGCCGACGGTCAACCGGGTCACCGACGCGGCCGCCGCGGAGGTGCCGCGGTTGTTGACCGACACGGTGAAGCTGACCTGCGCGCCCACCGCGGGGTTGGCCGGGTTCGTGGTGATGCCGGTGACCTGCAGGTCCGGCCCGGGCGCCTGGGCGACGACCAGTTGCGACGGCGCGGTCGTGCTGTTGTTGGCGTTGTTCTGCTCGACGATCGTGTTGGTCGGGTCGACCACCGCGGTCACCGCGTAGCTGCCCTGGGCCCGGGTACCCGCGTCGAACGTGACGGTCTGCGACGCGCCGGCCGCGAGGGCCCCGACGTTGGCCGAGCCGACGACCAGGCCGCCGAGGCTGAAGTTGACGGTGGTCGCGCCGGCCGCCGCGGTGCCCGCGTTCTGCACCGTGGCCGACAGCGTGATCGCGCTGGCCTCGTTGGGCGACGCGGGCGTCCAGCTCACCGAGCTGACCACCAGGTCGGGGTTGGGCGCCGGGGTGCCGCAGACCTCCAACTCCGCGACCTGGCCCGACGGGGCACCGGTGTTGGAGGTGAAGCGCAGCCGCACGTCGGCCGTGGTCGCCGAGACCGGGATCGCGACGACGTTGTTGCCCTGGACGAACTGGTAGTTGGCCGCCGCCACCAGGCTCGTGTAGGTCGAGCCGGCCTGGTCACGACCGAGGACCTGGATGTTCTGGGTACGGGTGCCCCACGCCGGGTCCGGGTTGAGCTTGACGTTGACACCGGTGACGACGTGGTTGGCACCCAGGGCCACGGTCAGGTCCTGCGGGTAGCTCGCGGCGCCCTCCCAGTAGGTGGCGAGCTGACCGTCGTTGGCCTTGTCCGGGGTGAAGGTGAACGTCGAGCCGGTCGCCGACATCGTCTTGCCCGCGGCCACGTTGGTGCAGCCGGGCGGCTGGGTGCCGGTGCGGGTGACGGTGTTGCTGTTGCCCGACAGGTTGCCGGCGTTGTCGCGGGCCCGCACGAAGTAGGACACCGTCGCGGTTGCTGGTTGGCTGTCCTGGTAGGACGTCGCTGTCCCGGCCGTCGCGATCTGCGCACCGTTGCGATAGACGTTGTAACCCGCCAGGCCACTGCCGCCGCTGTCGGTCGACGCACCCCAGTTGAGCGTGATCGTGGTGCCCGAGACGGAGTAGGACAGCGTCCCCGGCACGCTCGGCGGCGTGGTGTCGCCGGGCGCGGTGCCGGTCCGGGTGACGGTGTTGCTGTTGCCCGACAGGTTGCCGGCATTGTCCCGCGCCCGCACGAAGTAGCTGACCGTCGCCGTCGCCGGCTGGGAGTCCTGATAGGACGTGCCGGTGCCGGCCGACGCGATCAGCGCGCCGTCGCGGTAGACGTTGTAGCCGGCCAGCCCGCTGCCGCCGGAGTTGTCGGTGGACGCGCCCCAGTTCAGCGTGATCGTGGTGCCCGAGACCGTGTAGGACAGCGTGCCCGGCACGCTCGGCGGCGTGGTGTCGGTCGGGGTGCCGGTCGGCCCGTACACCTCGACCTCGGAGAGCTGGCCCGCGGGCCAGGCGCTGTTGGCGGTGATGGTGATCCGCACGTAGCGGGTGGTGGCCTGCGCGAACGTGATCGTGACCGCGTTGCCGGCCACGGCCGGGTCGAACGTGTAGGTCTGCGAGCCGGCCAGGTCGGTGAACGACGTGCCGGTGGTGCTGCCCTGCACGCTGAGCGTCTGGGTGCGGGTGCCCCAGCCGGAGGTGGGCAGCTTGAGCACCACCCGGTTGACGGCCTGGGTGGAACCGAGGTCGACCTGCACCCATTCGGGGAACGAGTTGTTGGTGCTCTCCCAGTAGCTGCCCTGGTTGCCGTCGACGACGTTGCCGGAGCCGTAGACGTCGGCGTGCCCGCTCTCGGCGGTGGCCCTGCCCTGGGCCAGGTTGCCGGTGCCCGTCGTGCCGGCACCGTAGACCTCGAGCTCGGACAGTTGCGCCGCGCCCCAGCCGGAGTTGGCCGAGATGCTGGCCCGCACGTACCGGATGCTGGTCGCGGTGAAATTGATCGTCACCGCGTTGCCGCTGGCCGGGTTGAACGCGTAGGAGGCCGATCCGACGACGGTGCTGAACGTGCTGCCGTTGGTGCTGCCCTGCAGGGTGACCGTCTGGTTGCGGGCGCCCCAGCCGCCGGGCAGCTTGAGCACCACCTGATCGACGCCGGTGCTCGCGCCGAGGTCGATCTGGGCCCACTGCGGCAGGGCGCCGGAGCTCTCCCAGTAGCTGCCGGCGTTGCCGTCGTTGAGGTTGCCGGTCACGAAGCCGTTGTTGGCCGAACTGGCCGAGGCGGTCTTGCCGAGGGCGAGGTTGGGTCCACCGGCCGCGGACGCCGGCACCTGCCAACCCATGGTGACCAGGGCGGCGGCGACAGCGGTCGCCACCACCACCCGGAGTCTGGATCGTCTCATCGCTGTCCTTTTCGCAGTGGGGACTTCTCCCCGGGGCGCACGGCGCCCGGGGAGGGGCGGAAGTCGGCACGGAGCCGGTGGAACGGCTTGGAGTGGTGCGCTGCGCGAAAATTCCAGAGCTGCACGACGAGGCTTGCAAAGCTTTGTCGCAATCTTGCGGCAAGTTGGCCAAAGGTTACCGACGTGCTACGGGACCGTCAACACGTCCACAGCAATCGATGCCCGACGCGGCGAGAAAGACCTCGGACTGCGACGAGCGGGGCCGGGCTACCGCCCGACCCCGCCGCTTCGCACCCCACTCAGACGCCGACCGGCACCCGCTCCTCGACCGGCGCCTCGAGCCGCGCCCGGAGCTTCTCGCCCTCGATGTCGACATTGGGCAGGGCCCGGTCGAGCCACCGCGGCAGCCACCAGGCACCGCGGCCCAGCAGCGACATCACCGCTGGCACGATGGTCATCCGCACCACGAACGCGTCGATCATGACGCCGAGCGCCAACGCGAAACCGATGGACTTGATGATCGGGTCGTCGATGAGCACGAAGCCGGCGAACACGCTCGTCATGATCAGAGCGGCCGCGGTGACCACCCTGGCGCCGTGCCCCATGCCGGCGATCGTGGCCTGTTGGGCCCCGGCGCCGTGCACGTGGTCTTCGCGCATCCGGGAGACCAGGAACACCTCGTAGTCCATCGCGAGTCCGAACAGGATGCCGACCAGCAGGATCGGCAGGAAGCTGATCAGCGGCCCGGGCGTGCCGACGCCGACCCAGCCGGCCAGGTGCCCGTCCTGGAAGATCCAGACGGTGATGCCGAACGTGGCGCCAACCGTCAGTAGGAAGCCGAGCGCGGCCTTGAGCGGCACGAGCAGGGAGCGGAAGACCAGCATCAGCAGCAGTACGGAGAGCCCGACCACGATCAGCAGATAGATCGGGAGCGCGTCGGAGAGCTTCTCCGAGACGTCGATGCCGACCGCGGTCTGCCCGGTCACGGCCACGTCGGCGCCGCCGATCCCGTGCGTCTTGGCCCGGACCTCGTGCACCAGCGTCTCGGTGCTCGCCGCGGTCGGCCCTTCCTTCGGAATGATGCCGAGCAGCGCGGTCCGCCCGTCGCCGCTTAGCGTCGGCGGGGTGATGGTGACCAGGTTGGGCGTACCGCCGAGGGCCGGTCCGACCTGCTGCACCGCCGCGGCGGTCCGCGCCGCCGACGGGCTGGAGACGACCAGCGTCAACCGGCCGTTGAAGCCGGGCCCGAAGCCCTCCTTCACCAGGTCGGCGGCCTCCCGGGCGGGGGTGCCGACCGGGCCTGAGCCGGCGTCGGGCAGGGCGAGTCGCATGTCGGCGGCCGGCAGGGCGAGCGCGCCGAGACCGAGGATCCCGACCACGATCACCGGGATCCGGGCCCGGGTGACCAGCCGCGCCCAGCGGAAGCCGAAGCCCTCCTTGTGCGCGTGCGGCGCCGAGTCGCGCTGGCGGCGCGGCAGCACCTTGGTGCCGGCGAAGCCGAGCAGCGCGGGCAGCAGTGTGATGGCGACCAGCACGGCCACGGCGACGGTGCCGGCGGCGGCCAGGCCCATCGCGCTCAGGAACGGTATGCCGACGACGGCGAGCCCGGCCAGCGCGATGACCACGGTGATGCCGGCGAAGACCACCGCGGAGCCGGCGGTGCCGACCGCGCGGGCCGCCGCGTCTTCCGGGTCGAGCCCCTCGGCGAGGTGCTGGCGGTGCCGGGAGGTGATGAACAGCGAGTAGTCGATGCCGACCGCGAGGCCGAGCATGAGGGCCAGGACCGGAGTCACGCTGGTCAACGAGACGACGCTGCTCAGCGCGAACAGCCCGGCCATGCCGGCGCCGACACCGATGAGGGCGTTGAGCATCGTCATGCCGGCGGCGACCAGCGACCCGAACGTCACCAGCAGCACGACCAGCGCGATGGCGACACCGATGCCCTCGGTGCCGCCGACCTCCGGTGGCGAGTTCATCACCTCGCCGCCGTGCCCGACCCGAAGTCCGGCCGCCTCGGCACTCGCGCCGGCGTTCTCGTACGCCGTGCGTTGCGCGTCGGTGAGTTCGTCGGCGCGACCCGCGAACTGCACCTGGACCAGGCCGTAGCGGCCGTCCTGCGAGACCGCCTTGGCCGTGAACGGGTCGACCGCGCCGACCACCCCGGGCACCGCCGTGGTCTCGGTGACCAGGCCGGCGACGGCGGCCTTGAGCGGGGCGTCGGCGAGCGTGCGCCCCTCCGGCGCGGCCACGACGATCACTCCGACCGCGCCGCTGGCCTCCGGGAACTCGTGTCGCAGCGAGTCGATGGCCCGCTGCGACTCGGTGCCCGGCATGGTGAAGTTGCTCGAGGTCGGCCCCTTGAAGGCGACCGCCGCACCGCCGACCGCGGCGAGCAGCACCAGCCAGAGCACGACGACCAGCTTGCGCCTGCGGTACGAGGCCCGGCCCAGCCGGTAGAGCAGCGTTGCCATGTCAGTCCTTCCCAGGGAGGAGGGCGCGCCGGGCCACCGCGACCAGCGCGGGCCGAAGTTCGACCGCGTCGCGCTTGTCGTCGATGACCACGGCGGCGATGCCACCGAGCAGCACCTCGGCGGCGATCTGGTCCGCCGGCTCGGCCGAGCGTCCGGCGAACCCGGCGCGCAGGGCGTCGGTCAGTTCGCGCACCGCGGCGAACCGCGGCTCCTGCAGGAACTGCGGCGTGACGTCGTAGATCAGCGCCACCTCACGCCGGTAGCGCAGGACGAGGTCGATGAACCCTTCGATGGCCGCGACCCGGACGCCCTTGTCGTCGACGCCGGCGAGGCGCGCGACCAGGTCGATCAGCGACTGGCGGGCCGGCTCGACCAGGGCGAGCAGGATCGCGTCCTTGTGCGCGAAGTGGTAGAGCAGGGTCGCCTTCGAACAACCCACCTCGGCGGCGATGTCGTGCAGCGACGTGCCCTTGAAGCCGTAGCGGGTGAACAACTCCCCCGCGACCCGCAGGATCTCGTCACGCGTCCGGATGCGAACCACGAACGCATTCTCCCTGACCGCTCGGTCAGCTTCTGACCGAGCGGTCAGTTTGAGTGACTTGTGTCACCCGTGTGGGTGACCCATCAGCGCGTCCGTCTCGCCGAACCCGAGGTCGGCATCGAGCGCGTCGTACGTCCCCTTGGTCAGTAGTTCGCGCGCGGCGGCGCGGGTGGCCGCGTACGCGGCCAGGGTGATGGCCGGGCCGACGCTGACCCGGGCGACGCCGAGGGCGGCCAGTTCGCCGACGGTCGGGGAGCCCGGGCCGGCCATGACATTGAGCGGCGCCGAAATCTCCTTGGCCAGCTTCGCGATCGTCTCGGGGTCGGCGACGCCCGGCACGAAGATGCCGTCGGCGCCGGCCGCGACGTAAGCGGCGGCCCGGTCGAGGGTGTTTTGGAAGCGGGTCGCGGGGTCACCGAGCGCGCGCAGGTAGGTGTCGATCCGGGCGTTCACGAACAGGTCGCCGGCGTCGCGGGCGGCCCTGATCCGGTCGGCGTGCTCCTCCGGCGTCGCCAGGCCGTCTTCGAGGTTGACGCCGACGGCGCCGGCGTCGCCGATGCCGCGGATGGTCCCGTCGATGTCGCCGTAGCCGTCTTCGACGTCGGCCGTGACGGGCACGTTGACGGTGGCTACGACGCGGGCGACGAGGTCGATCGCCGCCCGCTGGCCGATCGTGCCGCCGTCGCCGGCACCAAGGCTCCAGGCCACCCCCGCGCTCGTCGTGGCGACCGCGGCCGCTCCCGCCTCTTCGATCAGGCGGGCGCTGGCGGCATCCCAGGCGTTGGGCAACACCAGCGGCTGTCCGGCGCGGTGCAGTGAACGGAAGTGTGCGTTCGTCATGCCCCAAGCCTGGCCGCCGGCGAGGTTCGGGTCTGGCGGCTTTCGGACCTCAACCGATCGGCGACCCGCGACGGCGGCTCGCGCGGGTCAGGGGACGATGCGGGTGCCCGGGGTGTCGCCGGGTAGGCGGGACATGTCGTTCTCGAACGGCGGGACCGGTGTGCTGCCCAGGATCGAGCCGTCGGCCGCGTACGCGGTCACGGTCGCCGGCTGGTCCGGTGGGACGGTGGTCGTGCCGGCGCCCCACGCGTCCAGCGCCACCGGCACCGGCGACCCGCCGCCGATCGTCACCGTCGCGGTCGCCGTGCCGGGCGCTGTCGCCACGCGCACCTCGCCCGTGCGCCCGTCGCCGCCCTCCGCCCGCAGTCGCCAGCCGACCGGCCGTGCGGACGCGTTCTCCGCCGGCAGCAGCAACCGCAGGTCGGTGCGGCTGCTGGTGGCGCCACCGTGCATCGCGTAGGCGATCACACCGCCGCCCGCCGGTTGCACCGTCAGCAGGGCGGCGGCCTGCCCGTTCACCGTCCCCCACCAACGCAGCCGAACCGTGCTACCGGCCGCCGGCAGTTGGCTGTCGGTGAGCGCCAGCCCGACGAAGCTTCTCAGGATCGCGGGATCCGGGGCTGTCCCACGGCTGCCCCGCGCGGCCTCGGCGAGTTGGGTCGCGGTCGGCACCGACGGGTCGCCCGCCGACGAGCCCCACCCACCCGCCACGATGCCCTGGTAGAGCACCTGCGGGCCGCGCGTGACGCGGGCCTCGAGACCCGGCGGGAGCGGCGCGGGCGGCAGCACCGCGAGGCCGACCCCGGTGCCGTCGGAGGAGGCGAGTTGCCGCCGCTCCACCACACCGCCCGCGGTGTAGTGAGGGTCACCGCTGATCGTGACGGCCGCGTCGGGTGGACCGATCACCACCGCATACCCGCCGTGCTCACCGTCGACCTGGGTCAGCGTGACGACGGGATTGCTCGCGTCCTCGTTACCGCCCCGCATCATCTGCCGGGGAGCGGCGCCGACCGGGCCGTCGTACCAGATCAGCTCCCAGCTCGTGATGAAGCCGAGCCGCAGGGGTACGAGCACGAGCGCGACCCGGCGGCCCGGCGCGTCGCTGGCGTAGAGCACCTTGATCCGGTCGCGGCCCGCCACGGCCCAGAAACCGTCCGGGTCCTGGATGCCGGTCACCCGGTCGCGGAACCCGGCGAGCCACGCCTGGTCGGCGGTGAGCGAACCGCGGGGTGGCACGTGCGCCAGGGCCGACCACGGCGACGCGATGGCGATGCCGGGCGCCCAGCCGGGTAGCGGCACGACGTTGGCCTGCACCCCGACCGCGGCGGCGACCACGGCGGCGAGCGCCACCCGGCGGACCCGGCGCGCGCGGCGGTGCGCCCGCTCGCGTCGCGCGAACTCGGGCCACGGGTCCTGCGGCAGGTCGATCGTCTCCGCCGCTTCGCGCAGCGTGTCGGTCAGCGACGTCATGTCGGTTCCCCCTGGAGTCGTACCGGTGGCTGTTCGGCGAAGTCGACGCGAAGCCGGGCCAGCCCGCGCGATGCCTGGCTCTTCACGGAGCCGACGGAGCAACCGAGAACCCGGGCGGTGTCGGCCTCGCTCAGGTCCTCGAAGTAGCGCAGCACGAGCACGGCCTGCGTCCGCGGCGGCAGTTGGCGCAGCGCCACGAGGAGTTGCTGCCGCTGCTCCACCCGCAGATAGTCGTCGGGCGTCGGCGCCGTGTCCGTGGCCAGCAACGGCACCTCGACCGGCCGGCGCCGCCGCCACCAGGAGGTGGCGGTATTGACCATCACCCGGCGTACGTAGACCTCCGGGCTCTCGATCCGGGCCCACCGCCGGTGCGTCTTCTCCAACGCCGACTGCACCAGGTCCTCGGCCGTGCCCCGGTCGCCGGTCAGCAGGTAGGCCGTCCGGGTCAGCGGACCCCATTGCGCCCGCACGAACAGCCGGAACCGTTCATCGTCCTCGCCGGATCCCACGCCACCTCCCCGTCACGCTCACCATCGGACGCGGGGTTAGACGCCGGTCAGGTGCGCGGAGGTTGAGTGCCGGGAGAAATCACCAACGGAGGGAGGACTGCCGGTTTCGGCTATGCCGTCTACCTGGACCGCTGGGACTGGTCGGCGGGCGACAACGTCGTCGTGCGGATGTCGGAGGCGTTGGCGCCGGCCGACGTGTCGGGAGGAAGCCGGCACGATCGGTCGTGTCGTGCGCGATGTTGGCGATCCGCACGACCGAAGCCGCGCATGAGCTGAGGCAGCAGGCATTCACTACGATCGGGGCGTTCAGGATGCAGGACATGATCGACGGGAGTGCCGTGTCGGCCACGAACACACCCCCGATCGAGCGACCGCGGCCGGTGGTCGCTGCCAGCTTGCTGCTGTACGCGCTCGCTGGCCTGCCGGCCCTGTCCGCGCTCCTGCAACAGCTGTTCCGTGCCGATCCGACGGCCGCCGGCGGTGGCGCCCTCGTCCTGCTGCCGGGCGCCCTCGTCAGTGGCGTGCTGGTCGCGGCGCTCGGCTATTTCTGCGCCACTGGCAGGAACGCCGCGCGCGTCGTCGTCTGGTTGTTTACCGCCGGCGCGATGTTCAATCTCGTCGCCGTCACGGTGACAGTCCTCAGGCCCGACAGCTACGCCACCCGGCCGGACTGGTACCCGATCTTCCTAGTAACGGTCGGCGCGGTGCAGCTCGTCGTCCTGGCAGCGGCGTCAATCCTGTTGGCCCAGCCCACCGCTCGGCCGTTCTTCCGCCGGAAGCACCTGCGCCTCAGTTCTGGTTGATCTCGACGTACACCCCCGGATCGCGATGGCGATCCTCAGGCACGCCCACAGCCAAGCGGTGGGTGCGCACCCTGGCGGCGGCGCGAGCGGCCCGTAGGGCCGCCTTGAAGACGTACGGAAGTTTGCACATCTTGGGCCGGCAGCCGGTGTCCGGTCTCAGGATCTGCGTGACACATCGGTATCAAGGACGTGGGTGACACTCCGCTGAGTGCTGTGGCGTTGGCTGCGATACACCAGCGCTATCAGGCTGTGTCGGAGGTCCAGGCCGAGGTGCGGCCATGCATGGCGTGGATGGCAGCAAGAGCGGGCGTTCGTGGACCCCCGGGCCGACCCCGATGGCCAGCAGAAGGTCAGGGACTACCTTCGGCTTGGCACGACATACGTGGCCTGCAGAGGTTTCTCTTCGTGTCGGCTGTGCGGCGCGCTCAATCGCCGGGTGGCACCCCTTCTGACGCACCTACCGCGCAAGATCGTCTAGCCGGACGTGTCACTCATGTCGTCCTGAGTCTCGACATGGGCCGGCAGCCGGCGGCCCGGTAGCCGGTAGCCCTAGACCCGCCTGGGCGTGCAGATCACGGCCCTGCGGAAGACGATGGAGTGATGGGTTTGCTCAAGGTCCTCCGGCAGCTGCTGGGCCGCGACGCGGAGACGATAGGCGTGACTCGGGTGTCCCCCGCGGCGATCGCCTACAAGCAGGCGGACCTGCTCCGTGACGGACAGATAACTCGTGACCAGGCCCTCGCCGCGATAGCCGCGCACCACCCCGAGCTGACGTCCAGGCAGGTCGAGCGTCAGCTTGGGCAAGCGTTGTTCGAGACCCGCTGACTCCCTACTCGCTTGCCAGTGGGTGAAGGCCCTCCTGGTGCTGCCGCCCGGGCCCTGGGTGTACCGCCGCACACCGTCCAAGCCATCGCCCGGCACGCGGACGTGAAGATCACCCTGAAGATCTACTCGCACACCAACCTGGACTGCATCGGCCGGTCACGGGTGTGGGCGCGGCAGGGTTCGAACCTGCGACCCCTCGCTTGTAAGGCGAGTGCTCTTCCGCTGAGCTACGCGCCCCGGACCGGCCGAAGCTTACCTGACCCCGGCCCGGTCAGCCTTCGTCAAGGTTGGCCACCGCGGCCAGCCACACGGTCGTGTCGCGGGACTCGCCCGGACCCTTGCACTCCGCCCACCTGATCGTTCCGGCTCGGTCGATCAGGAAGGTGCCGCGGTTGGCGAAGCCGGCCGACTCGTTGAAGACCCCGTAGGAATCGGCCACCGCGCCGTGTGGCCAGAAGTCGGCCAGCATCCGCATCGTCCAGGACTCGCGGTCGAGCCAGATCTTGTGCGAGTAGGGCGAGTCGACGCTCACCGTGAGCACCTCGACGCCGGCGGCCGCGAACGCCGGCAGGGACTGCTCCAGCGCCGCCATCTCACCGCCGCAGGTGCCCGTGAAGGCCAGCGGGTAGAACACGAGCAGGACCGCACTGGACCCGCGGTACGACGAGAGTCGTACCGCCTGGTTGTTCTGGTCCTTGAGTGTGAAGTCCGGTGCCGGCGTGCCGACCTCGAGCATCGTTCGCTACTTCTTGCGGGATCCGCGCGGCACCACGAGCCGTGCTCCGCTCCAGTCCTTGCCGGCGTTGACCGTCGACGTCTGCTGGAGCCCGGCCGTCGGCGCCAGCTCGGTGATCTCGCTCGGCTCCACGTGGCCGTCGCGGCCGGCCTTGGGCGTCAGGAGCCAGACGACGCCGTTGGCGGCCAGCGGGCCGAGTGCGTCGACGAGCATCTCGAAGAGGTCGCCGTCGCCGTCGCGGTACCAGAGCAGCACCGCGTCGACCACCTCATCGGTGTCTTCGTCGACCAACTCTCCGGAGCGGTCGGTCAGGGCGTCGCGGAGTTCCTGGTCGACGTCATCGTCGTACCCCATCTCCATGACGACCATCCCCGGCTCGATGCCGAACCGGTCCGCCAGGCTGCGTACGCCGTCGGCGGCCTGACCAGCGGTCGCGCTCACTGTTGCGTGCCTCCCTCGTTCGTTGCGATTCCCGCAAAGTCCACACAGTCAGACGCCCACGCGCAAGTGGCGCACCGACCGATCCCGGCTCGATTTTCCGGTCAGCCGGGTCGAAGGTGCCTACTGACACGGACTTTTCGGGCCCCTCGGGAAACTTACCGTGCCAGAAGCGCCCGGGCACCCTGAGTGATGGCATCCTCCGCGACCAGCACTTCCTTGGCCGCGGGGCCGAGCGGGACGAAGGAGTCGACCGACGCGATCCGGCTAACAGAACCGACATATCCGGCATCGACCAGGGCCGCGAGCACCCCCTCGCCGACCCCGCCGGACCGACGTGTCTCGTCCACGACAAGGACCCGCCCGGTCGCCGACGACTCCCGGATCACGTCGGCGACCGGCAACGGGGCGAGCCAGCGCAGGTCGACCACCCGCGCCCCGATGCCCTCGTCGACCAGGCGGGCGGCGACCCGCAGCGACATCCGTACCCCGTTGCCGAAGGTGATGATCGTCAGATCGTCGGCCGTGCCCACGTTGTAGACCCTGGCCCGCCCGATCGGCACGTGCGCCTCGGACCACGACGCCGGCCCCAGGTAGGGCGCCAGCCACTCGTTGTCGCCCTCTTCGTAGAGGTCACGGGTGTGGTAGAGGGCGATCGGCTCCAGGAACACGCAGACGCTCCCGTCGACCGCGGCCGAGGCCAGGCAGGTACGCAGCAGCGGCGCGGCGTCGTCGGCCCGCGCCGGCACGGCCACCACCAGGCCCGGGATGTCGCGCAGCACGGCCACCGAGTTGTCGTTGTGGAAATGCCCGCCGAACCCCTCCTGGTAGGCCAGCCCGGCCAGCCGCACGACCATCGGGTTGCGGTAGGCGCCGGCCGAGAAGAACTGCATGCTGGCCGCCTCGCCGCGCAGTTGGTCCTCGGCGTTGTGCAGGTAGGCCAGGTATTGGATCTCCGGCACCGGGAGCATGCCGGCCAGCCCGGAGCCGAGGGCGAGGCCGAGGATCGAGGTCTCGTCGAGCAGCGTGTCGAAGACCCGGGTGGCGCCGAACTTGTCGCGCAGGCCCTTGGTCACCCCGTACACGCCGCCCTTGATCGCGACGTCCTCGCCGAAGACCGCCATCTTGGGGTTGGCCAGCATGCCGTCGGCGAGCGCGGCGTTGATCGTCTGGGCCAGGGTCAGCGGGCCGGCGTCCTCGGGGAGGCGTTCGCCGAACGCGGCGGACCGGTCGGCGGCCGATAGAACCGACAAATCAGCCAGGGTACGGGCGACCCGCACCGGCCGCCGCGGTGCCAGCGCGGCCACCACGTCCGCGGGACTGGTCAGCTTGGGTTCGCCCAGCACCTCCTCGGCGACCTTGCGGACCAGCCAGCCGACCTCGTCGTAGCGGGCGACGATCTCCTCCGGCGCGGCCAGCCCGGTGTCCACCAGCAGCCGGGCGGTCGCCACGACCGGGTCGCGGGCCAGGTCGCGCTCGAGGTCGGCGGCCGGCCGGTAGGCGACCTCGGCGTCGGCGCCGGCGTGACCCATGAACCGCACCGTCCTCAGGTGCAGCACGGCCGGCTTCCGGCTCTTCCGCACGTGCTCGACCGCGCGCACCGCGGTCGCGTAGGCGCCCATCGGGTCGTCGCCGTCGGCCGCGAAGTAGCGCAGCCCGGGCCGGGACTTCAGGGTCGTCTCGACCCAGCCCTGCGGCGACTTGACACTGATCCCGATGCCGTTGTCCTCGCAGACCAGCAGCAGCGGCAGGCGCAGGCCGGTGTGGTCGATCCAGCCGGTGGTGTTGAGCGCGGCGGTGGCGGTCGCGTGGTTGACCGAGGCGTCGCCGAACGAGCAGACCACGATCGCGTCCGGCGGCCAGGGCGCCTCCGAGGTCTCGGTGCCGTTGACCTTGCGGAGCCGCTCGATCGCGAACGCGGCGCCCACCGCGCGGGGCAGGTGCGAGGCGATCGTCGAGGTGGTCGGCACGACGTGGTGCGCGGCGTTGCCGAAGACCTTGTGCCGGCCGCCGGCGATCGGCTCCCTGGCCGACGCGACGATGCCGCGCAGCACGTCGCGGGCCGCGTCGGCGACCGGGTCGGCGCCTCCGGCCTGCGCCACCCGGGCCGCGTAGAACGCGCCGGAGCGGTAGTGCAGCAGCGCCGGGTCGGTGTGCCGGAGGGCGGCGGCGACCACCGCGTTGCTCTCGTGCCCGGCCGACCCGATCGTGTAGTAGCCCTCGCCGAAGCTGCGCAACCAGCGGGCGGCAAGGTCGAGGTGGCGGCTGGTCAGCTGGGCGTCGAACAGGGCGCGGGCCAGCTCGGCGGTCATCCCGTCGGGGAGGCCGGCCGTGCCGGGCACCAGCGCGCCGACCGCCGTCCGGAACCGTTCGTCGAGATCTTGCGGCGTGGTCACGCCGAAAAGCATTACCGACCGAAGCCACCCACTGCCAGTCACCTGCCCCATCCGCCACGCGGGACCCGCCGGGGACTGGTCCACTCAAAGCCAGAAAGATCCCTAGACTTGTCCGGATGCGGAGTCAGGTGATCACGGTCGAGACGGGGCGCCGCCCCGCCGTGCGCGACGTGACGGCGGAGGCGCAGCAGTTCGTCTCCGGCGAGGGCGACGGCCTGCTGCACGTGTTCGTGCCGCACGCCACGGCCGGCATCGCGATCATCGAAAGCGGCGCGGGATCCGACGACCCCGACCTGATGACGGCGATCGACGGGTTCCTGCCGGCCGACGACCGGTGGCGACACCGGCACGGTGCGCCCGGGCACGGGCGTGACCACGTCGTGCCGGCCTTCATCGCCCCGTACGCGTCGATCCCTGTTCTGGGTGGTCGGCTCGCACTGGGCACCTGGCAGTCGGTCTGCCTGGTCGACACCAACGGTGACAATGCTGTCCGGCAGGTCCGGTTTTCGTTCCTTCCGGGGTGAGCTACCAGATAGTAGCTGTGTCGCGTGTCGCGTCTGCAGTACGCGACGTGACGCCGGGGCGTGAAACGGGGCAGGATGAGGTTGGAGACGAATCCCACACCCGGGACACTTGGCTCCGAAATGTCAGTCGTCCCCACAATCTGAGGAATGCCTGTGGCTACGGAACGCAAGCGCCCGGTGATCAGTGACGGCCTGCCGAGCCAGCTTCCGGACGTCGACCCTGAGGAAACCGCCGAATGGGTCGAGTCTCTCGACGGAGTCATCGACGCGGGTGGCGCCAAGCGCGCCCGATATGTGATGTTGCGGTTGCTGGAGCGGGCGCGCGAGCGCAACGTCGGCGTCCCCCCGCTGACCACCACCGACTACATCAACACGATTCCGCCGGAGCGAGAGCCCTGGTTCCCCGGTGACGAGTTCGTCGAGCGCCGGATCCGCGCCTACATCCGCTGGAACGCCGCGATGCTGGTGCACCGCGCGCAGCGGCCGGAGATCGGCGTCGGCGGGCACATCTCGACCTACGCCAGCGCCGCGGCGCTCTACGAGGTGGGCTTCAACCACTTCTTCCGCGGTCGCAACCACCCCGGTGGCGGCGACCAGATCTACTACCAGGGGCACGCGTCGCCGGGCATGTACGCGCGCGCGTTCATGGAGGGTCGCCTCTCCGAGGAGCGCCTCGACGGCTTCCGCCAGGAGTTGTCGCACGCCGGGCTCGGCGGCGGCCTGCCGTCCTACCCGCACCCGCGGCTGATGCCCGACTTCTGGGAGTTCCCGACGGTCTCGATGGGCCTCGGCGGGCTCAACGCGATCTACCAGGCCCGGTTCAACCGCTACCTGCACAACCGGGGCATCAAGGACACGTCCGACCAGCACGTATGGGCGTTCCTCGGCGACGGCGAGATGGACGAGCCCGAGTCGCTCGGCGCGATCGGGCTGGCCGCCCGCGAAGAGCTCGACAACCTGACCTTCGTGATCAACTGCAACCTGCAGCGCCTCGACGGCCCGGTCCGCGGCAACGGCAAGGTCATCCAGGAACTGGAGTCGTTCTTCCGCGGCGCCGGCTGGAACGTCATCAAGGTCATCTGGGGCCGCGAGTGGGACCCGCTGCTGGCCGCCGACTCCGACGGCGCGCTGGTCAACCTGATGAACAGCACGCCCGACGGCGACTACCAGACCTACAAGGCCGAGTCCGGCGCGTACGTCCGCGAGCACTTCTTCGGTCGTGACCCGCGGACCCGCAAGATGGTCGAGAACTTCTCGGACGACGAGATCTGGAACCTCAAGCGCGGCGGCCACGACTACCGGAAGATCTACGCGGCCTACAAGGCGGCCACGGAGCACACCGGCCAGCCGACGGTCATCCTGGCGAAGACGATCAAGGGCTGGACCCTGGGCTCGTCGTTCGAGGGACGCAACGCGACCCACCAGATGAAGAAGCTGACGCTCGACGACCTGAAGACGTTCCGGGACCGCCTGTACCTGGACATCTCAGACAAGCAGCTCGAAGAGAACCCCTACCTGCCGCCCTACATCCGGCCGGAGGACAAGTCCGACGAGATGGAATACCTGCACGAGCGCCGGCGCGCGCTCGGTGGCTACATGCCGACCCGCAACACCAAGGTGATCCCGCTGCAGATCCCGGGCAGCGAGCGGTTCGGCGACGTCAAGCGCGGGTCCGGCAAGCAGAAGGTCGCCACCACCATGGCCTTCGTACGCCTGCTCAAGGACATCATGAAGGACCGCGCGTTCGGTGACCGGTGGGTGCCGATCATCCCGGACGAGGCCCGCACGTTCGGCATGGACTCGCTGTTCCCGACGAAGAAGATCTACTCGCCGCACGGGCAGAACTACACCCCGGTCGACCGGGAGCTGTTCCTGTCCTACAAGGAGGCGCTCGGCGGGCAGATCCTGCACGAGGGCATCAACGAGGCCGGCTCGGTGGCGTCGTTCACCGCGGCCGGCAGCTCTTATGCCACGCACGGCGAGCCGATGATCCCGCTCTACATCTTCTACTCGATGTTCGGCTTCCAGCGCACCGGTGACGGCTTCTGGGCCGCGGCCGACCAGATGGCGCGGGGCTTCGTGCTCGGCGCCACCGCCGGCCGCACCACGCTCAACGGTGAAGGTCTCCAGCACGAAGACGGCCACTCCCACCTGATCGCGGCCACCAACCCGGCCGTCGTCGCGTGGGACCCGGCCTTCGCGTTCGAGATCGCGCACATCGTCGAGCGCGGCCTGCACCGGATGTACGGCGAGGAGCAGGAGAACGTCTTCTACTACCTGACCGTCTACAACGAGCCGATCCTGCAGCCCGCGGAGCCGGTCGACGTCGACGTGGAAGGCCTCCTGAAGGGCATCTACCGCTACTCGCCGGCACCGACGGTCGAGGGCGGCGGCATCAAGGCCAACATCCTGGCCTCGGGTACGGCCATGCAGTGGGCGCTCAAGGCCCAGCAGCTGCTGGCCCAGGACTGGGGCGTGGCGGCCGACGTCTGGTCGGTCACGTCCTGGACGGAGCTGCGCCGCGAGGCGGTGCAGGCCGAGGAATACAACCTGATGCACCCGGGCAGCGAGCCGCGGGTCCCCTACATCCGCCGCAAGCTGGCGGGTGCCGACGGCCCGGTGGTCGCGGTCAGCGACTTCATGCGCGCGGTGCCCGACCTGATCTCGCGCTGGGTCCCGGGCGACTACACGTCCCTGGGCACCGACGGTTTCGGCCTGTCCGACACCCGGCACGCGTTGCGCCGCCACTTCCACGTCGACGCCGAGTCGGTGGCCGTGGCGACGTTGCGCCAGCTCGCCGTCCGCGGCGAGATCGCACCGGCGATCCCGGTCGAGGCGGCCCGCAAGTACGCGATCGACGACGTCAACGCCGCACCCGTCGGCGAAACCGGCGGCGACTCGTAGGTCCGGTCGTTGTGAAAAGGGCGCCCCGCTTCCGCGGGGCGCCCTTTCTCGGTTGACGCGTCGGCCTACTCTTTCTCCTCCAGCCGTCGCTCGATTCCGGCAAGGTATTGCACCGACCTGACGGTGTCCGGGTGGTCGTCGCCGAGCACTGGGCGTTGGGTGGCCAGGGAGTCGTTCCCGAGTACCCGGCGCCGAGCTTCCAACGTTCTTCGCTGAGCCGACGAGAACGCTCGATCTTCGTCCACGCCCGGAGTGGTGAATCGTTCGACCTCGAAATAGGCGTTCGCGGCGACCGCCACGACGATCTCGGCGCGATCCAAGGCCTCGGACATGCGGACGACGAAGTTGTCGCCGGCCGAAAGGTCCCACCGATCCAGGTCGACCGCGTAACCGGCCTCGCGAAGGCTGCCAGGCGACCCACTCCGCCCAGGCCTGATCGCGTGTGACACGAGCTCCTGGCCCTGGAATGCCTCGAGCACTCGGCGAGCGTGCACTTGAACAGCACGAAACCGACAGTCCTCGGTCGGTCGCTAGCTGGCGTAGGTCTCCAAGTCGGCGACCCGCGCCGCTTGTGGGTCGGGGCGGTGGCGCTCACCGGCCGGCGGGCCCGGGCCGTGGGACCCAGAATTCGATCTCGGTTCCCTCGCCCGGGGTGCTGTGGATCGTCGTGGTGCCGTTGATGTCGGATGCGGCCACGTATCGACTGGGCGACGCCCAGCCGGCCTGCTTCGGCTGCCTCGGCCAGCCTTTCCGAGGCAAATCCGATCCCGTTGTCGCGCACGGTTATGCGCACGGCGTCGCCCTCGTCCTCGAGGAGGAGCCAGGCGCGGGCGGCCGGGCCGGCGTGCCGGCGGACGTTGTCCAGAGCGGCCTGCACCGCGGCGGTCAGCTCCGCGGCGCTCGGTGCCGACAGCGGCACGGGTTCGGCCGGCACCGCGACCTCGACCGCGGGCGATGCCAGGGTCGTCAGCCCCGCCCGCAGGTCCTGCTCTCCGTCCGGATGGGGGGTGGCCGGGCCGGTGAGCAGGGTCCGCAGGGCCACCTCCTGTTCCGCGGCGAGCGTGGCGAGCTGCGTGCCCGGGTTGCCGAGTTCGGAGCCGTGGCGCTGCACCAACGTCAGCACCTGCAGGACGCCGTCGTGGATGGAGCGGGCCAGCCGTTCCCGCTCGGCGGTGGCGGCGTCGCGGCGGATCTGCTCTGCCTGCTCGCGCTCGGCCCGGCGTGCGGCGACCTGCTGTGCGAAACCCAGGCCACCGATCGCGGCGCCGGCCACCAGCAGCAGGATGGCCGACGTCGGCAGGTGGAATGCCGGGTTGAGGTAGGAGCCCACCGGCGAACCGGCTCGCAGGTAGGTCGCCCCGACCGTCTGGAGTCCGCTCGCGGCCAGCACAGCGGCCACCGGTCCGAGCATGACGGGGAGCGCGCCGCGTGCCGCCAGCACCGGAGCCGTGGCGCCGACCACCGCCGTCGCCGCCGCGGTGATCACGATCAGGATCAGTGCCGCCGGGGTGGTGGCCCGTTGATCGGCCAGCTTCTCGGGCTGTCCGGACGTGGCCGCGTACGCGATGAAAAGGGCCACGGCGGCCAGCACCGTCAGCGCGCTGGCGAGCGGTGTCCGCCACCGACTGCCGGCCGCGACCGCGCCGAGCAGCACCCCGGCGAGCGCGCAGGGCCACCTCAGCGGCCCGCTGAACGCCAGGGCGGTCAACGCGATGATCATCGGCGCCACGACCGCGATCCGCACCGTCGCCGCGATCAATGCGCCGGCCAGAGACCGGAGGCCCGCGACGAGGCCGATGCCGGTCGCAGCCACGAGGGTGATCGCCCCGACGATGGCGGATTCCACGAAGGTCCGGATGTGCAGGGCGATGAAGCTGACCCCGAGCAGGTCGGCCAGTCGTTCGGTGGTCAGCAGGGACAGCGGAATCGCCAGACACGCCACCAGTGCGCCGGTCACCACCAGCCGGACCCGGCGCCCCGACCAGCGTGCGGCATCGGCGAGCCCGACCGCGCCCGGGTCACCGTGCCTTCCGCGCCAGGCCGCACACAGCACTCCGACGAACCCGACCACGGACAGGACGGGGTGCCAGGTCGCGATGGCGCCGTTCGAGATCAGCCAGCCGGCACCGACGATCGCGGAGCCGAACAGCTGGGCGCCGACGGAGAGGCCGGTGAGCGCCGCGCCCCAGCCGGGCGAATCCCTCACCAGGCTCTGGGCACACGCCAGCACACCCAGGATCGCCAGCGGATACCCGGCCCTGGCCACGGCGTCGACCGCGAGCGAAGGGGTCAGCCCCACCGATGCGGCCAACATGTCGGGCACGGTCAGCAGGCCCGCCACGACCAGCAGGTAGGGCCACCACCGGAGCGCGCAGAGCCCGACGACGGTGGCCGCGATCGGCACCACCAGATAGGCCCACCCGGCGCCGTGGAACTCGACGTGCGGCGGTGTGTCGATGAACGGTGGCAGCCCGTTGGCGTAACGGGGCGATGTCCATACGACCAGGAACAGGCATCCGCCCAACCCGCCCAGCAACGCCGGCAGGGACCGGGGCGTCAGCGCGTTCACGCGCACATCATCCCCAGCGGTCCCCCGTTGGCACGTACCCGTAATGACATGAGAGCAGGATTCCGTGGTCGTTACGGGTGTGACCTGAGTTCCGCTACTCATCCGCGCTGGGTAGCGGAGCCTGAACCGGTCCGGCGGCCGTCGGGTCGGACGGTCGCCGGACCGGTCGTCGTCAGCTGGCGTAGGTTTCGAACTCCGCCACCCTCGGGGTGCCGGACGAGCTGGTGATGTCGAGGGTGATCTTCTTTGCCGACGTGCGCGTGAACGTGATGACGCCCGCCCGGCTGCCAGAGGCCAGGACCGCGCCCGTGTCGCCGTTCAGGACCCGCCACGAGCCGATGCTGCCCACCGCGCCCGACGCCTCGCGGATGTTGATGCGGGAGACCGAGGTGGCCGAGCCCCACTTGATGGAGATCGAGCCGGTCGCGCCCGCCGGGGACCAGTAGGTGGCCATGTCGCCGTCGCGGACGTTGCCGTAGCTCGTGCCGCTGGCCTTGCTGGAACCGTCAGAGCCCGCGCCGATGCTCAGGTTGGTGCCGCTCGGCGGCGTCGTGGGGTTTGACGTGGGCGGCGGCGTGGTCGGGCCAGAAGTCGGGTTGCCGCTCGGCGGGTTCGTCGGCGAGCAACTGCCGTTGGAGACCTGCAGGCCGCGGTTGGCACCGGCCGTCGCGGCGACCACGCTCGGCACGCACGAGGCGCCGTCCAAGGTGAACGCGTACGGGATGCTCACCGTCGTGTTCGAGGTGACGTTCGGACCCGCCGGGTTGGTGTCGTCGCCGGGTGCCGACCAGGTCACGTTGTCGAAGATGTTGCCGCTGACCTGCCAGGTGCCGGCCTCACTCGTGTAGAACGTGCCCAGCACGTCCTTGGAGTTCTTGAAGTAGTTGTTGTCGACCCGCGCGCGGGCGCCGGCCCGGGAGTTGATGCCCGACTCGTTGAGGCTCACGTAGTAGTTGTTGTACATGTGCGCGATGCCGCCGCGCAGCAACGGCGTACGCGAGTCGATGTTCTCGTAAAGGTTGTGGTGGAACGTCACGAACCCGTTGGAGCGGTCGCTCTCGCTCGAACCGATCAGGCCGCCGCGGCCCGAGTTGCGTAGCGTGCTGTAGGACAGCGTCACGTACTGCGTGTTGTCCTTCATGTCGAACAGGCCGTCGAAGCCCGCGTCCTCACCGCCCGAGGCCAGCAGGTTGACGTGGTCGACCCAGACGTTGCGGACGTCGCTCTCCATGCCGATCGCGTCGCCGCCGTTGGACGTCGGCGAGCCGGACTTCTTGACGTTCTGCACCGTCACGTTCTGGATGATGATGTTGCTGGCCTCGCGGATGTGGATGCCCACCTGGTCGAAGACCGCGCCGTTGCCGACGCCGACGATCGTGACGTTGCTGATCTGCTTGAGCTCGATCACGCCCGCGGCCGTGTTGCAGCTCGCGCCGGAGACCTTGGTCGTGTTGCCGTGGTTGATGGTGCCCTCGACCTGGATGACGATCGGGGTGCTGCTGCTGGCCCGGCCGCACAGGGCCGCGTGGATCGCCGTGCCCGTCGTGGCCCGCACCGTCTGCCCGCCCGCGCCGCCGGTGGTGCCGCCGTTCTGGGTCGCGTAACCGGTCACGCCGCCGACCGCCGCCGAAGCCTCGGGGGTCGCCAGCACCAGCGCTCCGATCACGGCCACGGCGGCCGCCGCGGCCAAGGGAAACAGGGCTCGTCTCATCATCGTCCACCTTCGTAGAACCGGGGTAAGGGATCGAACTATGCTGATGTCCAGGTTAGGAAAGCGCTTACCTAAGGCACAAGAGCTGGCGTTTGCAGGTTTGTTGCAGGACCCCTCGACGGGCGGATGATCCGGGGTTACAGTCCCAGCCAGTCTCGGCTTACCAGCCGGTAACGAGTTGAGGGGACGGCGGAAGCTGATGCCGGAGCTGCCTGGCGGGTTCCTGTGGGGGGTGTCCACCTCCGCCTACCAGATCGAGGGCGCGGTCACCGAGGACGGCCGCGGGCCATCGGTCTGGGACACCTTCAGCGCGGCACCCGGCCGTATCGTCGACGGGACTACCGGCGCCGTCGCCACCGACTCCTACCACCGCTACGCCGACGACGTGGCGCTGATGCGCGACCTCGGTGTCGGCGCCTACCGCTTCTCGGTCGCCTGGCCGCGGATCCAGCCCGACGGCACCGGGCCGGCCAACGCCGCCGGGCTCGACCACTACGAGCGGCTGGTCGACGCGCTGCTCGACGCCGGCATCGCGCCGGTCGCCACGCTGTTCCACTGGGACCTGCCGCAGGCGCTCCAGGATCGCGGCGGCTGGCTGTCGCGGGAGACCGCACACCGCTTCGGCGAGTACGCGGCCCTGGTCGCCGGCCGGCTCGGCGACCGGGTCCGGATGTGGATCACGCTCAACGAGCCGTTCGTGCACATGTCGCTGGGCTACGCGCTGGGCACCCACGCGCCGGGCGAGCAGTTGCTCTTCGACGCCTTCCCGGTGGCGCACCACCAGCTTCTCGGGCACGGGCTCGCGGTCGCCGCGCTGCGCGACCACTCGAGCAGCCCGGTCACGCTGGCCAACAACTACTCCCCCGCCCGCCCGGCGACCGACGACCCCGCCGACCTGGCCGCCGCCGCCGCCTACGACGCGCTGCAGAACCGGGTCTTCACCGACCCGCTCTTCGGCCTCGGCTACCCCGAGGGCGCCGCCGACCTGTCCGTCGTCCGCGAGGGCGACCTCGACGTGATCGCGGCGCCGATCGACGCGCTGGGCGTCAACTACTACAACCCGACCGGCGTACGCGGCCCAGCAGACGGGAGCCCGTTGCCGTTCGAGATGGTGCCGCTGGAGGGCTACCCGACGACGGCGTTCGGCTGGCCGGTGGCGCCCGACGGGCTGCGCGAGATGCTGGTCGCGCTGCACGCCCGCTACGGTGCCGCGCTGCCGCCGGTCTACATCACCGAGAGCGGCTGCGCGTACGACGACGTGATCGGTCCCGACGGCTCCTGCGACGACCCGCAGCGGATCGCCTACCTCGACGCCCACCTGGATGCCCTGGCCGCGGCCCAGGCCGACGGGGTCGACGTGCGCGGCTATTTCGTCTGGTCGCTGCTCGACAACTGGGAGTGGGCCGAGGGGTTCACCAAGCGGTTCGGGCTGGTGCACGTCGACTTCGACACGCAGGCGCGTACGCCGAAAAGCTCCTTCGCCTGGTTGCGGGAGCGCATCCGTGACCACCGTTGACCCGGAGGCGTCCGCCTTACCGGCGGCGCTGGCCGAGCCGACGGTCCGGGTCCGGCGCGGCTGGGTCGCGCTGCTGTTCTCGGCCAACCTGGGCGTCTGGATGGCGTTCTTCACACCGATCCAGATCCTGCTGCCCAACCAGGTCGCCGCGATCGCCCCGGGCCACAAGGAGACGGCCCTGGCCTGGGCGATGGGCTTCGGTGCGCTGGCCGCGATCGTCGCCAACCCGCTGGCCGGCGCGTTCTCCGACCGCACCTGCCTCACCATCGGCGGTCGGGTCTTCGGCCGCCGGCACGTCTGGACCGTCGCGGGCGCCGTGCTCGGCGCGCTGTCCCTGCTGTTGCTAGCCCAGCAGCAGACGATCCTCGGCGTCACGCTGGCCTGGGTGGCGGCGCAGGCCGCCTTCAACGCGATGCTGGCGGCGCTGACCGCGGCCCTGCCCGACCGGGTGCCGGTCGACCAGCGCGGCGGCGTCTCCGGCTGGGCCGGCATCCCGCAGGCACTCGGCCTGGTGATCGGCGCGGTCCTGGTGACCACGATCTTCACCGGCAACGCGTCGGGTTACGTGGCGGTGGCGGTCGCCGTCCTCCTGCTGGGTCTGCCGTTCGCGTTCTTCACCGGCGACGACCCGCTGCCGCGCGAGCACCGGCCGCCGTTCTCGCTGCGCGCACTGGTGCTCGGCATGTGGATCAGCCCGCGGCGCCACCCGGACTTCGCGTGGGCCTGGGGCACCCGGTTCCTGGTGCAGGTCGGCAACGCGCTGGGCACGCTCTACCTGCTCTACTTCCTGGAAGACGGGGTGCACTACGCCGACCCCGAGGGTGGGTTGCTGATCCTGATCCTGCTCTACACGGCCGGCATGATGGCCACGGCCGTGGTCGCCGGGCGGCTGTCCGACCGGTCCGGCAGGCGCAAGGTATTCGTGATCTGGTCCGGCATCATCATGGCGGTGGCCGCGCTGATCCTGGCGATCTGGCCGATCTGGCTGGCCGCGGTGGTCGCGGCGGTCCTGCTCGGCGCCGGCTACGGCGCCTACCTGGCGGTCGACGCGGCGTTGATCACCCAGGTCCTGCCGGCGGCGACCACCCGCGGCAAGGACCTCGGCGTGATCAACATCGCCAACTCGGCACCGCAGGCGCTCGGCCCGTTCGCGGCGGCGTGGATCGTGGTCTATCTGGGCGGCTATCCCACTCTGTTCGCGGCGACCGCGGTGATCACGCTGCTCGGCAGCGTCCTGGTGCGGAAGATCCGCTCAGTCCCCTAATAAGCCGGACATTTCCGGCAGTTCATGTCGGGCCGTTTCTTCCGGCTTTGCTCTGCACCCTTGGAGGAAGCGCGTCCTGACCTGGGCGCTTCCTGCAGGGGTGCAGAGCAAAGGCCGGCGAACGCCCCGGACCTGGGCGCTTCCTGCACGGGTGCAGAGCAAGGGCCCAGGCCCTTGCTCTGCACCCATATAGGCAGCGGCCGTCGGCGGGGCGCGCCTATATGGCAGCAGAGCAACGCGCGGGAAACCTGGTGGCGGCCCGCCCTGGGGGCGCCCGTAGGCTGGACCGCGTGACGGTACGCGTGCGATTCGCCCCCTCCCCGACGGGCATGTTCCATGTCGGCGGCGCCCGGACGGCGCTGCAGGACTGGATCTACGCCAAGCAGCACGGCGGGGTGTTCGTGCTGCGCATCGAAGACACCGACGCCGCGCGCAACCGCCCCGAATGGACCGAGGGCATCCTGTCCGCGCTCGACTGGCTGGGCATCCGGCGGGGCAGCTACGAGGGCCCCTACTTCCAGTCGGCCAACGCCGACGAGCAGCGCGCCGCCGCCGGCCGGCTCTACGACGCCGGGCGGGCCTACTACTGCGACTGCACGCGGGAGATGGTGCAGGCGCGCACCGGCAACGCTTACACCGGATATGACGGTTTCTGCCGCGACCGCAACCTCGGGCCGGGCGAGGGCCGGGCGCTGCGGTTCCGCACGCCCGACGAGGGCGAGACGAAGGTCATCGACCTGGTCCGCGGCGAGCCGACCTTCGAAAACGCCAAGATCGAAGACTTCGTGGTCGCCCGGGCCGACGGCTCGCCGGTGTTCCTGCTGGCCAACGTCGTCGACGACATCACCATGGGCATCACCCACGTGATCCGGGCCGAGGAGCACCTGCCCAACACGCCCAAGCAGCAGTTGCTCTGGGATGCGCTCGGTGTCAAGCCGCCGGTCTGGGCCCACGTGCCGGTCGTGGTCAACGAGAAGCGGCAGAAGCTGTCGAAGCGTCGGGACAAGGTCGCCCTTGAGGCCTACCGCGACGAGGGCTATCTGGCCGACGCGATGCGCAACTATCTGATGCTGCTCGGCTGGGCACCGGCCAACGACCGGGAGATCGTGCCCTGGTCGGTCATCGAGGAGGAGTTCCGCCTCGAAAACGTCAACCCTTCGCCCGCGTTCTTCGACGAGAAGAAACTGCGCGCGTTCAACGGCGAATACATCCGCGCGCTGAGCGTCGACGAGTTCATCGCGGCGTGCCAGCCCTGGCTCACTGGCACCGCGACCATCGCGCCGCCGCCGTGGCGGCCCGAGCGGTTCGACCCGGCCCTGTTCGCGGCCGTCGCGCCGTTCGCGCAGACCCGGGTCGCGGTGCTCAGCGAGATCGTGCCCAATGTGGACTTCCTGTTCGTCGACGAGCCGGCCTTCGACGAGGCGGCCTGGGCGAAGGCGATGAAGGACGGCGCGGCCGAGCTGCTCGACGACGCGGCGCGGGCCTACGAGGCACAGACCGACTGGAGTGCCGAGGCGCTGAAGAGCACGCTCGAAGAGGTCGGCGCGGCCCGCGGGCTCAAGCTGGGCAAGGCCCAGGCCCCGGTCCGGGTCGCCGTCACCGGCCGCTCGGTCGGCCTGCCGCTCTTCGAGTCGCTCGCGGTGCTGGGTCGGGAGCGCACGCTGGCCCGGATCCGCGCGGCCCGCGCCCGGCTCTGACGGCCTCCCCGGCCCCCACGGCATTGCCGTCGCCGGTTACGATGCCGGCCAGCCTTCGATCACCATCGTGGTCCCTCGCAAGGGTCAACGAGATGGCAGAAGCTGCAAATAACCCGACCGTACGGTGCAACCGACCGGACGTGCGCGGAGTCTAGAAAGTAAGCACCAGCCAGCCATCGGAACGGGGCGAGGAGGACGGTGGTGGGGCGATCCGTCTCTAGACGCTTGTTGCTGGTGGTTGCCGCCGGCTTGCTGCTCGGCACCGCCGGCGCCGCGACGCCGGCACTGGCCGCGGCCCCGGCGACCACAGTGGTCGGCCAGGCGCCCAAGGCACCCAAGGCGACGGCGTTGACCCTCAAGAGCGAGGGCATGGCCGACATCACCGTCACCGCCACCGAGAAGCCACAGCTCTTCGGCGACCTGCTCAAAGAGGTCAGTTTCCTGAGCGAGCCCGGCGGGCAGATCGCCGCGCCGAAGACCTCGACGCTGGGCCGCAAGTTCACCGTCGACATCCAATACGACAACAAGCCGCGCTACACCTACGACCTCTACCCGCTGGCCAACGGCGGTCCGAAGGCGTTCCGCCCGGCCGCGCAGCCCGACAAGCGCAAGACCAGCGCGGCCTGGTTCCTCGGCCGGATGACGATGTCCGAGGCGCTGCGCATCGCGGGCGCGCCGATCCCGGAGAAGCCCGACGTGATGAGCGGCGGCATCGGCGGCGGCTCCCGGGTCATCCCGGAAGACTCCCTGCCCACCGGCCACGACCTCGACACGCTGCTGGCCGAGTTGCGCCGGCTGATGCTGCTCAACGGCGGCGTCGTGCTGGTCGTGCTGTTCATGCTCGCCGGCGTCGCGCTGCTCATCCGGCACCGCGCGCGCTGAGGTCAGGCCGCTCCCGAGCGGCCGATGATCTGCTCGATCAGGCGGATCTCGTCGTCGAGGTCCGCGGCGAACTCCGCGTCCCAGTCACCGGCCGCGGGCTTCGCACCGAACCTGCCGTTGACCTCTGAGTTGGCGAAGCCGAGCAGCAGCGTCGAGAGCAGCCGCTCGAGCCGCGGCACGTCGGCCGCCGGCACACCGGCGGCGCCGAGGATGTCGGAGATCAGGTCATCGAGCCGGCGGGTCTCCGCGGTGGCGCCGGGCCTGGCCACGATCAGGGGGTACGCGCCAGGGTGCCGCCGGGCCAGCGCCCGCACCGCGGCCGACACGGTCCGCAGCCGGTCCTGCCAGGAGCCCGCGGCGGGTGCCATCGCCAGCAACTCGCCGAGCAGCCGCTCGACCACCCCGTCGAGCAGGGCGTCCTTGCTGCGCACGTAGGGGTAGATCGCCATCGGGCTCAAGCCGAGTCGCTGGCCGACCGCCCGCATCGAGACAGCGGCGATCCCCTGCTCATCGGCGATCACGATCGCCTGGTCGATGATCTGCCGCTGCTTCTCGTCCATATCGGGCAAAATTTACATTACGAACCGGCTAGCCGTGCCCGGCCCGCTAGCACCAGCGGTCTGGTGGGCGTTCCCGCCGGGACGCGCGACGCCGCGGCCGGACCGCGCCGTGCCGGTGCGCTCCCGCCCAGCCGGGGCGCTCGCTGCGGCAGGCCGGCGCGCGGCCGCCGTGCAGCATCGGGCCGGAGGCCGCGTCGGCGACGTGGCAGCCCTGCGGCTCGTCGTCGTCGTCGCTCGGGTCGTCGGCGCGCTCCACGCGGTGGCGTTCGGCCGCCGGGCCCGCACAGATCCGCCGGACCGGTCGGCCGATCGCGGCCGGAGCCACCTCGTCCGGATCGTGCGGTTGGCTCTCCGCGTCGGCGCAGCCGGAATCGGCCTCCCCGTGCGCCATCACGGCCTCCTGTTCTGCGCCGTTCCGCCACCCGGCCGCCACCGGATGACCCATCAGGCCTTCACACCCTAATGGGCTGAGCAGCGAAAATCCCGTCCGCGGGGCCGGGGTAACTGCCTGCATATTGCAGCAATCCGCTCCGTCAACGAGCCCTGTCCTCTTTGGCCCGTCCCGGGAAGAGTGTCGCCCACGCGGGACCGACGATGAACCAGATCACCACGACGGCGGGCATCCGCTGGAGCCACGCGACGAGGCCGGCCGCGCGTTCCGCGTCGCGGACCAGGAGGATGCCCGCGCCGAGCAGCGCGGCCGAGATCCCGCAGGCGATGACCGCCTTGCCCCACTCGCGCCATTCGTAGCGCGCCCGGGCCCAGCCACCCTTCGGCGGCTTCCACGGCGGCGGTCCGCCGGCGAACCGGTGCGCGAACCGCTGGTCAGCCCAGCGGATCATGGCGTGGCCGAACATCACCGTGAAGCCGAGGTAGATCGCCGCCAGCCCGTGCATCGGGCCGGCCGTGCCACCGCGGCGCAGGTCGAGAATGGTGGCGAGGAGCAACACCAGGTCGAGGACCGGCGAACCGAGCAGGAGTACGACGCTGAGCCGGCGCAACCGCAGCAGGTAGCGGGCGACCAGACCGGCACCCAGCAGCACCCAGAAGCCGACTTCGCTGGCCACGATCAGCGCCACAATCATGGAACCAGCGTTTCGCGGGCCGGGCGGCGCGGCGTCGCCGCCGCTGACGAAACCGGTGTCCTCCTCGGGGTGGAGCGGCCTCCTCTCGCAGGCGGAGGCTTCGGCGCGCGAGGCGTGGTTCCATCGAGGGCATGCTCCGCATCCCCCCGCGCGGTTCGCTCGCCCGCGACCTGGCGCTCGCCGCCGTCGCGCTGCTCGGCGGGACATTGATCATCGTTTCCGGCGCCTACCGCACGCTCCAGCCGGCCCCGCTCGACGCCGCACCGGAATGGTTGATCTACCTGCCGATGGTCACCGCGAGCGGCGCGGTGGCGTTGCGGCGACGGGCGCCGCGGACCGGTCTCGCGATCGGCACCGCCGCGCTGGTCGCCGACCTGGCCCTCGGCGGGTCGATCGGGACGTTGCTGATCTACACCCAGGTGCTCTACGACGCGTGCGTCTTCGGCCCGGCCCGGCTCTGGCGGCGGGCGCTGGAGGTCTCGATCGTGGTGGTCGCGGCCACCGCCGTGCTGGGCGTGATCTCCGAGGGCTCGGTGCGCGGGCTGGCGCTGGGCATCCCGGCGGTTCTCGTGCTGGTGCTGCCGATCCTGACCGGGCTGAGCGTCCGGCAGTACCGCGACCAGGCCGAGTTGGCGCGCTCCCGGGCCGAGCAGACCGCGCGGGTCGCCGAACTCGACCGGCGGCAGGCGGTGGCGGCCGAGCGCACCCGGATGGCGCGCGAGTTGCACGACATGGTCGCCAACCACCTGAGCGTGGTGGCGATCCACGCCACGGCGGCGCTGAGCGTGCCCAACCTGTCGGCGGCACAGGTCGAGGAGTCGCTGCGGGTGATCCGCCAGAACAGCGTGCAGGGCCTGGCCGAGATGCGGCAGATGATCGAGGTGCTGCGCGGCCCGGAGGGGATGCCCGGCGACGACCCGGTCGCGCCGGGGTTGGCCGAGGTCGAGCACCTGGTCAGCGGCGCCCGGGCGGCCGGGCTCGCGGTCGAACTGACCACGACGGGCTCACCGCGGGCGTTGCCGGTGGGTGTCGACCTCGCCGGCTACCGGATCGTGCAGGAGTCGCTGACCAACGCGCTCAAACACGGCACGGGTACGGCCAGCGTCACGGTCGACTATGGCCCCGACGAAGTGCGGCTGACCGTGCACAACCCGGTCGCGTCGCCGGGCCCGCTGGACCATCTCGGCGGCGGGGCCGGGCTGATCGGAATGCGCGAACGGGCCGCCCTGTTACGGGGCCGGCTCGACGCGGGCCCGGACACCGGCGCGCGGTGGCGGGTGGTCGCGGCGTTGCCGCTCGAGGCGGCTTAGCGTCGCCCGTTCGAGGGATTGGCCGGGCTACGCCACGCGGGCGCCGCGCCGGGTAGCGGTCGGTCCGCCGCCGGTTCGTGTCGCGACGCGCGCGGCGAGCGGGACCACCGCGAAGGCGAGGAGTACGCCGCCGACGACGTCGCTGGGCCAGTGTGCCAGCAGGGCGACGCGGGTGTAGGCGATGAACAGCGTGAAGGCCGCCGCCGCAGTGCAGAGGGCGGCGCGGGTCGGCGCGCTGGTGCGGTGCCAGGCAAGCAGGACCACCGCCAGGGCGAACGCGGCCGCGTTGGTGGTGTGCCCGCTCGGGAAGCCGGAACTCGCGACCGAGACGAAGCCGTCGACCGGGCGGGGCTTGTGCAACAGGGCGTGCAGCAGACCCCACGCGATCGGGACGACCGCCGTGACCAGGCCGCAGAACAGCGCCGTCCGGCCGTCGCGGCGGAGGGCGAAGAGCAGGGTCGCCGCGGCGCCGGCGGCGAGGAACGGGATCGTCGCCGCGACGCTGGTCAAAGCCCGCAACCAGTCGATCAGCACCGGGTGTGCGAGGCCGTGGGCGCGCAGCGTCGCGCTGGCGTCGTCGTCCCAGCGGACCAGTGGCGGCCAGGCCGCGGCCACCAGGCCGAGCAGCACCCCGAAAGCGGCCGCGGCGGCGACAGGCAGGGCGGCCGGCGGGCGCGTGGGAAGGCGGTGCATCCCGGCCAGCCTATGGTGTATGTCGTGGATGACCAGCCAGCAGACAGTCTCGCGGCGACGTTGCGCCGGATCGAGCGGTCGGCCGGCGCCCTCGCGACGGCCAGCGTGGCGCGGATGGACGAGACTCTGGTCTGGTTCCGCCAACTGCCGGCCGACCAGCGGTCCTGGGTCATGCTGGTGGCCCAGGCCGGCGTGCGGTCGCTGGTCGAGTTCATGCGCCAGGGCCCGAAGAGCCGGCCCCGCGAGGTCTCCGACGAGGTGTTCGCCGCCGCCCCGCGGGCGCTGGCCCGGAGCATCAACCTGCAGCAGACGGTGGCGCTGATCCAGGTCACCATCGACGTCGTCGAGGAGCGGGCGGCCCAACTGGCCGCGCCCGGCGAAGAACGCGACCTCCGCGAAGAGGTGCTCCGCTTCTCCCGGGAGATCGCATTCTCAGCGGCCCGGGTCTACGCGCGGGCGGCCGAGTCGCGCGGTTCGTGGGACGCCCGCCTGCAGGCGCTGCTGGTCGACGCGCTGCTCCGCGGCGACTCCACCGACGTGCTGGCCAGCCGGGCCGCGGCGCTCGGCTGGGCCGACGCCCCGCCGGTCGCGGTCGCCGTCGGGCGCTCCCCCGGCGGCGAGGTCGCGCCGGTGCTGCACACGGTCTACCGGCACGCCCGGCGGATCGGCGTCGAGGTGATCAGCGGCGTCCACGGCGACCGCCTGGTCGTGGTGCTGGGCGGCGCGGCCGATCCGCTCAACGCGACGGAAAAACTGCTGGAGGGCTTCGGCACCGGGCCGGTGGTGGTCGGGCCGGCGGTGGCCAGCCTCGACGAGGCCACCGAATCGGCGCGGGCCGCGCTGGCCGGTTTCCGGGCCGCGCCCGCCTGGCCGGACGCGCCGCGCCCGGTCGCCGCGGCGGCGCTGCTGCCGGAGCGGGCGCTGGCCGGTGACGCCGCCGCCCGCCGGGCGCTGCGCCGCGACGTCTACGGCGCGCTGGTGCGGGCCGGCGGCGAGCTGATCGAGACGCTGGACGCCTTCTTCGCGGCCGGCGGCGTGCTGGAGAGCGCGGCCCGATCGCTCTTCGTGCACCCCAACACCGTCCGTTATCGGCTGCGGCGGATCGGCGACGTCACCGGCTTCTCGCCGCTGTCGCCGCGCGACCTGTTCGCCCTGCGGATCGCATTGACCGTCGGGCGGCTCGACCCGCGCGGCGGGGCGTCGCCGGTCAGCCCGGCGGACGCCTGAACGCTCGTTTGGAAGAAATTACGCCATACCGCACGTGATCGCTGCCACTCGTTGTAGAAAACCTACAAAACCAATAGTGTGGTTTGGTGCCTGCCGGCAACCACATGACCCACGAGTATCCCGCAGAGTCGTAAACGTGCTCGCCGTACTCTCTCCTGGCCAGGGCTCGCAGAAGCCCGGTTTCCTCGCTCCGTGGGTCGAACTTCCCGGCGCCGAGGCCCGGCTCCGTTGGTGGTCGGCACTCTCCGGAGTCGACCTCGTGCAGCTCGGCACCGAGGCCGGCGCCGACGAGATCAAGGACACGGCGCGCACCCAGCCGCTCCTGGTCGCCGCGGCACTGCTCGCCGCGGAGCGGCTGCCGATGCATGACGTCGCCCTGGTGGCCGGCCACAGCGTCGGCGAACTCGGTGCCGCGACCCTCGCCGGGGTGCTCCCGGCCGAGGCGGCCGTGACGCTGGCCGGCGTCCGCGGCCGCGAGATGGCAGCGGCCTGCGCGCTCGAGCCGACCGGCATGTCGGCCGTGCTCGGTGGCGACCCCGACGAGGTGCTCGCCGCGATCGAGTCCCACGGCCTCTTCCCGGCCAACCGCAACGGTGCGGGCCAGGTCGTGGCCGCCGGCGCGATCGACGCGCTGGCCAAGCTCGCCGCCGAGCCGCCGGCCAGGGCGCGGGTCATCGCGCTGCAGGTCGCCGGCGCCTTCCACACCCCGTTCATGGCCCCCGCCGAACAGGCGCTGGCCGCCGTCGCGGCCGGCATCACCCCCGCCGACCCGACCCGGATCCTGCTCTCCAACCTCGACGGCAACGCGGTCACCCACGGCCGCGAGCTGCTCACCCGCCTGGTCCGACAGGTCACCGCGCCGGTCCGGTGGGACCTGTGCATGCGCACGCTGGCCGACCTCGGCGTGACCGCGGTGATCGAGCTGCCACCCGCCGGCACCCTGGCCGGGCTGGTCAAGCGCGAGCTCAAGGCCAACGGCATCGAGATCGTGACGCTCAACACTCCCGACGACCTGCCCGCCGCGCGCGACCTCGTGGCCCGCCACGGTGTGGCGCCGAGCCACGAGCCGGCACCCCAGTTCCGCGTCGTCGTCGCGGGTGCGGCGGGTATGTTCGCTCCGTCGGACGGGCTCGCCGAGGGCGACGCCGTCCGGACCGGTCAGGTCATCGGGCACGTCATCACCCGGCAGGGCCCGGTCGACGTGGCCGCGCACAGCGACGGCCTGCTGACCGAATGGCTCGCCCACCACGACGACCCGGTCGCACCGGGCCAGCCGCTCGCGCGCATCGGAGGACAACCCGCATGACAGGCTCCCGCATCCTCGCCTTCGGCCACTACCAGCCGTCCCGGGTGCTCACCAACGACGACCTGGCCCAGATCGTCGACACCAACGACGAGTGGATCCGGGACCGGGTCGGCATCGCCACCCGCCGGATCGCCGACAGCGAGACGGTCGCCGACATGGCCGGCTTCGCGGCCGAGAAGGCCCTGGCCAACGCGGGCCTGACGCCGGCGGACATCGACCTGGTCGTGGTCGCCACCTGCAGCTCCGTCGACCGCAGCCCCAACGTGGCCTGCCGGGTCGCCGCCAAGCTCGGCATCAACGCGCCGGGCGCCTACGACATCAACACCGCGTGCTCCGGCTTCTCCTACGCGCTGGGCACCGTCGACCACGCGATCCGCGCCGGAGCGGCCCGCAACGCGCTGGTCATCGGCGCCGAGAAGCTCTCCGACTTCACCGACTGGACCGACCGGTCGACCTGCATCATCTTCGGCGACGGCGCCGGCGCCGCGGTGGTCACCGCCGCGGCCGAGGAGGACGCGCCCGGCGTCGGCCCGGTGATCTGGGGCTCCGTGCCGGAGAAGTCCGACGCGGTCCGGATCGAGGGCTGGCGGCCCTACATCCAGCAGGAGGGCCAGTCGGTGTTCCGCTGGGCCACCACCGCGCTCGCGCCGCTGGCCCTGCAGGCCTGCGAGCGCGCCGGAGTGGCGCCCGAGGAGATCGCCGCGTTCGTGCCGCACCAGGCCAACGCCCGCATCATCGACGGCATCGCGAAGCGGCTCGGCATGCCGCAGGCGGTCGTCGCCAAGGACATCGTCGAGTCCGGCAACACGTCGGCGGCGAGCGTGCCGCTGGCGCTGTCCAAGCTGATCGAGCGACGCGAGGTGCCGTCCGGCGCCCCGGTGCTGCTGTTCGGTTTCGGCGGCGGTCTAACGTACGCCGGGCAGGTTGTTCGCTGCCCGTAAGCGCGCGACAGGCATCACCACACCACATCCCGAGAGGAAACAACCGCAATGACCCGTGACGAGATCACGTCCGGCCTGGCCGAGATCCTGGAAGAGGTTGCCGGCGTCAACCCCGACGACGTGGCCGAGGAGAAGTCGTTCACCGACGACCTCGACGTCGACTCGCTGTCCATGGTCGAGGTTGTCGTCGCGGCCGAGGAGAAGTTCGGCGTCAAGATCCCCGACAACGAGGTCCAGAACCTCAAGACCGTCGGCGACGCCGTCACCTACATCGAGTCGAACGCCTGACATGAGTCGCCCCGACGTCGTCGTCACCGGGCTCGGAGCGACGACCCCGCTCGGCGGGGACGTCGCGTCGACCTGGGACGCCATGCTGGCCGGCCGCTCCGGGGTGGGTCCGCTCACCCAGGAGTGGGCCGGCCAACTGCCGGTCCGGATCGCGGCGCAGCTCGCGGTCGAACCAACCGAGAAGATCGACCGGGTCAAGCTGCGCCGGCTCGACCGCTCCGAGGCGATCGCGCTGATCGCCGCGTACGAGGCCTGGGCCGACGCCGGCCTGGCCGACTCCGGGCTCGACCCGGAGCGGCTCGCGGTCAGCATCGGCTCGGGCATCGGCGGCGCCACCACGCTGCTCGCCCAGGACGACATCCTGGAAGCGTCCGGCCCGCGGCGGGTCTCCCCGCACACCGTGCCGATGCTGATGCCCAACGGCCCCGCCGCCTGGGTCGGCCTCGAGCTCGGCGCGCAGGCCGGCGTCCACTCGGTGGCCAGCGCCTGCGCGACCGGCGCGGAGGCGATCGCCCTCGGCCTCGACATGATCCGCGCCGGCCGGGCCGACGTGGTCGTGGCCGGCGGCACCGAAGCGGTCATCCACCCGCTGCCGATCGCCGGTTTCGCCTCGATGCGGGCCATGTCGACCCGCAACGACGAGCCCGAGAAGGCGTCCCGGCCGTGGGACAAGGCCCGCGACGGCTTCGTGCTCGGCGAGGGCGCCGGGGTGCTCGTGCTGGAGCGTGCGGACCACGCGGCCGCGCGCGGTGCCCGGGTCTACGCCCGGGTCGCCGGTGCCGGCCTGACCTCCGACGGCTACGACATCGTGCAGCCGCACCCCGAGGGGCGCGGCGCGATCCGCGCGATCGCCAAGGCGATCGCCGACGCCGGCGTCGCCAAGTCCGACATCGTCCACGTCAACGCACACGCGACGTCGACGCCGGTCGGCGACCTGGCCGAGATCGTCGCCCTGCACGCCGCGCTCGGCGGCCACCCCGTGGTGACCGCCACCAAGTCGATGACCGGGCACCTGCTCGGTGCGGCCGGCGCGCTCGAGTCGATCGCGGCGATCCTGGCCATCCGCGACAGCGTGGTGCCGCCGACGATCAACCTCGACGACCCCGACGACAAGCTCGACCTCGACGTGGCCGCCAACAAGACCCGGCCGCTCGAGATCCCGGCCGCGCTCAACAACTCGTTCGGTTTCGGCGGCCACAACGTGGCGCTCGTGTTCACCCGGGCCTGACGGAAGAAGCACCGATGACCAGCACCATCGTGCCCGACGAGCAGGCGGCCGTGGACCATCGTGATCCCGAGGTGCGGCTGCGCGCCCTCTTCGACGCCGGCTCGCTGCGCCTACTCGCGCCGCGCGACGGCTCGGGGGTGCTCTGCGCCCGCGGCGAGATCGAGGGCACGCCCGCGGTGGCGTACGCGACCGACGCCACCCGGATGGGCGGCGCGATGGGCACCGAGGGCTGTCAGCACATCGTCGACGCGATCGACCTCGCGGTGCGCGACCGCGTACCCGTGCTGGGTCTGTGGCATTCCGGCGGTGCGCGGCTGGCCGAGGGCGTGGTCGCGCTCGACGCGGTCGGCCAGGTCTTCGCGGCCATGGTGCGGGCGTCGGGGCGGGTGCCGCAGATCTCGGTCGTGCTCGGCCCGGCGGCCGGCGGTGCCGCCTACGGGCCGGCGCTGACCGACATCGTGGTGATGAGCGGGGCCGGCCGGATCTTCGTGACCGGCCCCGAGGTGGTCCGCAGTGTGACCGGCGAGCAGGTCGACATGGAGCGGCTCGGCGGCCCCGAGCCGCACGGCCGGCGCTCCGGCGTCGTGCACGTGACCACGGCCGACGACGGGTCGGCGCTGGCCGAGTCGCGCAGGCTGGCCGCCCTGCTCGGCCGGCAGGGCCGGATCTCGCCGGCCGACATCCGCACCGACGACGAGGAGCACGACCTCACCGGCACGATGCCGGAGGCGGCCAACCGGGCGTACGACGTCAAGCCGGTGGTCAAGGCCCTGCTCGACGAGCCCGGCGTGGAGTTGCACGCCAAGTGGGCACCCAACATCGTCACGACGCTGGGTCGGTTCGGTGGCCGCACGGTCGGCGTGATCGCCAACAACCCGCTGCGGCTCGGCGGATGTCTCGACGCGGCCAGCGCCGAGAAGGCCGCCCGGTTCGTGCGGATGTGTGACTCGCTCGGCGTGCCGCTGATCGTGCTCGTCGACGTGCCCGGCTACCTGCCCGGCCTCGGCCAGGAGTGGGACGGCGTGGTCCGGCGCGGCGCCAAGCTGCTGCACGCGTTCGCCGAGGCGGTCGTGCCCCGGGTGACGCTGGTGACCCGCAAGGCCTACGGCGGCGCCTACATCGCGATGAACTCGCGGTCGCTCGGCGCCACGGCCGTGTTCGCCTGGCCGGCCGCGGAGATCGCCGTGATGGGCGCCTCGGCCGCGGTCAACGTGTTGCACCGCAAGAAGCTGGCCGCCGCACCGCTCGACGAACGCGAGGCGCTGCGCGCCCAGCTCATCGAGGAGCAGGTGAAGGTCGCCGGCGGCGTGCAGCGCGCGCTGGAGATCGGCGTCGTCGACGACGTGATCCAGCCGGGCGAGACCCGCCGCCGGATCGCCGAGGCGCTGGCCGCCGCCCCGGCCGCCCGCGGTGCGCACGGGAACATCCCGCTCTAGCGGCGGTTGCGCGGGTGGTTCTTCGCCGTCCGTTCGTTGCCGTGCCGGTAGTTGCCGGTCCAGCGGGCCATCACTTCCTGCGGGTCGTCGCCGACCTCGGCCAGGAACTCGGCCGCGCGACCGCCGCGCAGGGTGGTCGCCGGGCGGCTGTGGTGGGTGATCACGACGGACCCGTCGGCGCGCTCCGTGTAGGCGAAACCGTGTGGGTCGGGCATGGCGGGCAGCGTACCGCCGACGGGTCGATAAGGTGGTGCCCGTGGAAGCGACCGAGATTCGCAAGCTCGCCGCGCTCGAAGACCGCCACTGGTGGTATTACGAGCGCCGCGTGCTGCTGGCCCGGTCGCTGCGCAAGCTCGGCACGCCCGGCGCGGCGCTCGACATCGGCGCGGCCGGTGGCGGCAACACCCGAGTGCTGCGGGCGCACGGCTGGCGGCCGGTCGCCCTCGAATACGGTGCCGAAGGTGCGTCGGTCGCGCGCGAGCGTGGCCTGTCGGTGATCCGCGCCGACGCCCGCCACCTGCCGGTGCCCGCCGAGCGGCTCGACCTGGTCACCGCGTTCGACGTGCTCGAGCACATCGACGAGGACCACGAGGCCGCGGCCGAGATCCGGCGGGTCCTGCGGCCGGGTGGCACGGTGCTGATCGCCGTACCCGCTGACATGAAGTTGTGGTCGGCCCACGACGAAGCGGTCGGCCACGTCCGCCGTTACGACCGGTCGGGTCTGCTCGACCTGGTCGAGAAGGCCGGCCTGGTCGTCGACGAGCTGTGGAGCTGGAACGTGCTGCTCCGCCCGGTCGCCGCGTGGCGCCGGCGCAGGTCGACCGGCAGCGACCTCGACGATCTCGCCACCCCGGTCAACCTCGGCCTGCGCGCGGTGATCGCGGCCGAACGCTATCTTCCGGTGAAGTCACTGCCCGGCGTCTCGCTGATGATGCGCGCCCACCGTCCGGCTTAGGAGTTCCGTTCCCGTGTTGACACCGCTGAAGAACCTGCTCGGCAACGTCACGATGTACGTCGCCCTGCAGAAGGCGCTCGGCTCGGACCGCCTGCGCTACCGCTGCCTGGCCGAACTCGACCTGCGTGACGGCGACACGGTGATCGACGTGGGCTGCGGCCCGGCCTACTACTTCGACCGGCTCCCCAAAGTGACCTACTTCGGCTTCGACACCTCGGAGCGCTACATCGCACACGCGTCGGCCCGCTACGGCTCGCCGCGGGCGTCGTTCTCGACCGAGATCTTCGGCGAGCAGCACCTGGGCGTGCTGCCACCCGCCGACGCGGTGCTGCTGCTCGGCCTGCTGCACCACCTCTCCGACGACGACTCGCGGTCGCTGCTGCGGGTCGCCTCGCGGGCGCTGGCGCCGGGCGGCAAGGTGATCGCCGTCGACACCTGCTACGCACCGGGCCAGGGCCGGGTGTCCAAGTGGATGAGCGACAACGACCGCGGCGAGCACGTCCGCGAGCCGGCCGCCTTCGAGGCCCTGGCCCGCGAGTCGTTCGCCGACGTCTCGGGCGAGGTGGTCGACGACGCGATCCGGGTGCCGTCCAGCTTCTGGCTGATGCGGATGGCGAGCCCGCTATCGGTGGCGGCCGCCGGCTGAGCCCATGCGCCGAGTCCACCTGGAAGCCGCGGAGGATCATGTCCAGCGGCTGGCGCGTGAGAACGACCCACTTGGTGCGGTCAAGGAGCTGATCTGGAACGCGCTCGACGCCGACGCGACGCGGGTCGACGTGGTGTTGCACCGGTCGCCGCTCGGGGCCGTCGAGCGGGTGACGGTGCGTGACGACGGCACCGGGATGGCACCGGAGGCGCTGGCCGCGGCGTTCGACCGGATCGGCGGGTCGTGGAAGAAGTGGACCTCCGGCACACTGCTCAAGCAACGCACCCTGCACGGCAGCAACGGGCAGGGACGGCTCCGGGCGTACGCGCTCGGCGACCACATCCGGTGGACGACGGTGGCCGACGGCGGGGCGGGGCGGTCCCGGACCGAGGTGTCGGCGCATGCCACCGCCCGCAACGACTTCCTGATCGGTGACAGCCGCCCCACCGCGGAACCGACCGGCACCCTGGTCGAGGCGTGGGGCAAGCAGTCGCCGCGGCTCGACCGGCTGCCGTTGCGCGCCAACCATCGCCGGCTGACCGCCGAGTTGGCGCCCTACCTGATCGCCTATCCCGAGGTCACCGTCGTCTACGACGGAGTGCCGGTCGACCCGGGCACCTCGATCCGGCGCACGGCGGTCTACCCGCTGACCTTCGGGGCCGAGACGGCCCAGCTCAAAGTCATCGAGTGGTCAGCGGCGGTCGACCGCGAGCTGCACCTCTGCGACCAGCACGGCATCCCGGTCGGTTCGGTCGACGCCGGCATCCGGGCGCCGGGCTTCGAGTTCACCGCGTACGTGCTGTGGCACGCGATGGCCGACAACGTGGGCGACGTCCACCTCGGCGACGGGCACGACAGCGACGTCACCGCGCTGGTCGCCGTCGCCCGGGAGCAGCTCCGGGCGCACTTCCGGAGCCGGGCCGACGACCGGCGGCGCGAGTTGGTCGACGGCTGGCGAGCCGAGGGCAGCTATCCCTACGACGGCAGGCCGGTCGGCGAGCCCGCCCGGGTCGAGCGGGAGACGTTCGACCTGGTGGCCACCACCGTCCACCGGCACCTCCCCGGCCGCGGCACCCAGCGGCGCGGCACGCTGCGGCTGCTGCGCGAGGCGCTCCGGTCGCGGCCGGAGCGGGTCGGCGAGCTGCTCGACGACATCTTCAAGCTCTCCGACGACGAGCGCGGCCAGGTCGACCAGGCGCTCCGCCGCGGTGGCGCGGCCCGGCTGATCCGCACCGCGGCGACCGTCGCCGACCGGCTGGCCGTGATCGGGGACCTGCGCCGGCTCGCCCTCGACGAGCGGGCCGGCGATCCGGCCGGGCTGCGGGCGCTGTTGACCGACGCGCCCTGGGTGTTCGGCGAGCGACACGGCCTGCTGGCCGCCGACGCCACGCTCGACGGGGTGCTGGCGCGGCACGGCGACGTGCGGGCGCTGCTCGCGCTGGCCCGCCGCGAGCACGAGGGGCGGCAGCACCTGGTCGTCGTGGCGACACCGCACGTCGGGGTGAAGGACCTGGCCCGGGTGACGGCCTACGCGGACGCCGTCGCTGCCGACCACCGGTTCCAGGGCCGGCGGGTCGACTGGGACGTCTGGCTGATCGGGAGCGAACTGGACAGCGCCGTCCGGTTGGAGGCCCGCCACCCGGAGCGGCCGCCGGGCTGCGTGCAGGACCGGGTCGACGGCGGCACGCGGGTACGGGTCTGGGCCCGCGGTTGGTCCGAGATGATCCACGAGTGCGCCGACCGGGTGCGGTTCTACCAGGACGCGCTCTAGTCGGGCCTGGTTTCCCGGTCGATGCGCAGCTCGCGTTCGAGCTCCGACAGCGCCAGGCGCAGGTCGTCGATCCGCTGCGCGATCACGATCCGGTCGACCTCGTCGGGCTCACCGTCGCCGTCGCTGTCGTACCCGGGCGCCAGCCCCTCGGTCATCTCCAGCCGGCGGGCCTCTTCCATCGAGTTGACGATGACGGCGATCAGGATGTTGAGCAGCAGGTTCGCGGTGATCAGCACGTAGCTGATGTAGTAGACGAGCGTCCACGGCGAGACGGTCAGGCCGTCCTCGATCAGGCCCGGCAGCGTCTCCTGGGAGAGCAGCACGAACAGGGTCAGCACCGCCCGGCCGATCGTGCCGTACTCATCGGGGAAGCGCTCGGCGAAGATCAGCCAACCGGCCATGCCGTAGACGTAGAGCGTCACCAGCGCCAGAGCGAGGAACCCGCCCACGCCGGGCAGGCTGCGCAGCAGCGCGGTGACGATGGTGCGCAGACCGGGCGAGAACCGGACCAGCCGGAGTACGCGCGCGATGCGCACGATGCGCAGCGCGGTCGGGTCGCCGTTCAGTCCGGGCACGAACGCGGCCGCGATGACCGCGAAGTCGAAGATGTTCCAGCCGTGCCGGAAGAAGTCCTGCGGCCGGCGCCCGTGCGCGCCGAGGCGGATCGCGATCTCGATGACAAAGATCACCCGGAACGTCCACTCCAGACCGTGCAGCAGTGGCCGGGCCCCGCCGAGGTGCGGGTAGGTCTCGACGCCGAGCACCACCGCGTTGGCGCCGATCACGACCACGATAACCACGTCGAACACCCGCGAGGCGACGATCCGGGCGCACCGCGCGGCGAACGGTGACAAGCGCTCGGTCGTGGACCGTTGGGCGGGCACCGTTGGCTTGATCATCAATGGATCCTAGACGCGGGGCAGCGCACGGAGCCATTGATCACTTACCGTGCGTTCGTGCGTATGAAACAGAAGATCGCTGTCCTCGTCGCCGCGCTGGCCGGTGCGCTCGGCACCGTCGCCGTCGCGTCACCCGCGGCCGCGGCGATACCGACGATCACCGGCACCGCCGTCTGCGACGCCGCGGCGAGCAGTTGGACCGTGACCTGGACGATCCTCAACCAGGACGAGACACCGACCCCGATCGACCAGGTGGTGCTCACTCCGGGCGCGCCGGTCAGCACGTTGACCGGCATCGCCGCGGGTGACGTCATTCCGGCGAAGTCGGCCGGCCCGCTGACCGCCACGTCCGTCGTGCACAGCTACGCCACCGACCAGGCCGTCCTCGTCCTCAAGTTCCGCAGTGGCCAGTTCGCGACCAGCGTGGCGGGCACGGTGAACCTGACCGTCTGCGGCAACCCGATCCTGCCGACGGCCACGTTCCAGTCCCGCTGCGACGACCTGCTCGTCACCGTCGGCCTGCCCGCCGGTGGCTACCCGGTCGACGTCGACGTCTCGGGCACGAGCCTGTTCTCCCAGACCCTGCACCTGCAGCCGGGCGCGCCGGCCCAGTCGGTCGCGGTGCCGTGGCAGTACGCCGACCCGGCCACCGTCGCCATCCGTGCTGTCACCCAACTGGCGACGGCCCGATGGGTCAACCCACCGTCCTGCCTGCCCGCGTCGCTCGGCGCGTTCCAACTGTTCGCGCAGTCCAACTCCCGCTACGTCCGCGCGACGACCGAGCACTCGCTGACCGCGGCGGCGCTGGGTGGGCACGAGGCCGACACCACCTTCGAGTTCTACGACGCCGGAGCCGGTGACGTGGCCATCCGCGCGACCGACCGCGACCGGTTCCTGACCGTCTCCGCCGAAACCGGCCTGGTCGAGCCCAACGCCCGGCGGATCCTCGGCGACGGCGAGAAGTTCCGGATCACCACCAACTCCGACGGCACGGTGAGCCTGCGGGCCAAGGCCAACGCGAAATACCTGACCGCCGCCGCCAACGGCGCGTCGCTGGTGGCCAGCGGGGGCGCGATCACGGCGACGGAGAAGTTCACCCGCTACGCGCCGCTGACCGGCCCGGGCCCGCTGCTCGCGCTCGTCAACGGTCGCTACGTGACGGCCGAGTCGGCCGGCGCCAAGCCGCTGATCGCCAACCGCGACTCGGTCGGCCCGTGGGAGCAGTTCCAGATCGAAGACCTCGGCGGCGGCCTGGTGGCGATCAAGGCACTGGTCAACGGCAAGTACGTGTGCGCCGACAACTACGGCCGCTCACCGCTGATCGCCAACCGGGCCACGGCCGGTCCCTGGGAGACGTTCCGCCTCGTCACCAACGCCGACGGCTCGATCAGCCTCCAGGCGACCATCAACAACATGTACGTGACGGCCGAGTCGGCCGGCGCGAAGCCGCTGATCGCCAACCGGGCCACGGTCGGCCCGTGGGAGAAGTTCCACGCCCCGTTCTAGGACACGATGGACGCGCGCCGGGCGAGCACCGCATCCGCGATCGCCCGGGGCGCGGTGTCCGGGTTGCCGGCCTGGTAAGGCGGCCGCGGGTCATACTCGTGCGCGAGCTGGATCGCCTGGGCCACCGCGTCCCCGGCGATCCGGCCCGCGAGCGCGAACGCCATGTCGAGCCCGGCCGACACCCCGGCCGCGGTGACGTACTTGCCGTCGAAAACCACCCGGTCGCCGATCGGGATGGCGCCGTGGTCGGCCAACCGGTCGCGCACCAGCCAGTGGCTGGTCGCCGGGCGACCGGTCAGCAGGCCCGCGGCGGCCAGCAGCAGCGAGCCCGAGCAGACCGACGCCGTCCAGGTGCTGTGCGCGTCGACGGTTTGGATCCAGCGCCGCACCGGGCCGTCGCCCATCAGCGCGTTCTGCCCGGGGCCGCCGGGCACCACGACGACGTCGGGCCGGGTCACCTCGGCGAGGCCGGCAAAGGCGACCAGGTGCAGGCTGCCCACCTCGTTGACGACCGGCCCGGGCCGCTCGGCGACGAACACCACCGACGCGCCGGGCAGGTGGCTGAGCACGTCGTAGGGGCCGACGGCGTCGAGCGCGGTGAACCGGTCGTACAACAAAATGGCGATCTGCACGGACTTCTCTCCTTCAGGCGAGCACGTGGGCGTCGAGGGCGGCCCGCAGCAGCGGCTCCGGGTCGTCGGCGCCGGTGGCGAGTTGCAGGCTCCCCCAGCTCCAGAGTTGGGCGATGCCGTGCAGGTTGGCCCACAGCGCGCCGGCGACCACCCGCGCTGGTGCCGCCGATCGCGGGCCGGCCTCGGCCACCAGGTCGGCCAGCCGGGCGAACAGCGGCAGGCTGGTGTCGCGCAGGCCGAGGTGGCCGCTGGCCAGCAGGTCGTGCCGGAACATCAGTTCGAACATGCCGGGGTTGGCCCGGGCAAAGGCCAGGTAGGCCCGGGCGAGCGCCATCAGCTGATCGCCCGGCGGCCCGGCCGGCACGCCCGCGACCTGGGCGGTCAGGTCGGCGAATCCCTCCCGGGCGATCGCCGACAGCAGCTCCAGGTGGGTCGGGAAATAGCGGCGCGGCGCGCCGTGTGAGACGCCGGCCCGGCGGGCGACCTCGCGCAGCGTCAGGGCCGACAGCCCTTCCCGCGCCAGCAGCTCGACGCCGACCCGCACCAGCTTGTCGCGCAACCCGTCGTCGCCCATAGACAGTGTCTACCAGAGCGGCGTAGACACTGTCTACAGCTGGAATGCCGATGTCGGAGGTGACCAGGTGCCCGCCGGGCCGCAGCACCCGGGCGAACTCGGCCGTGCCCGGCCGCGGCGAGCAGCGCCGCGTGCCGCCCGGTGCCGCAGGCGGCGTCGAGCGCGCGCCCGGCCGGCAGCCCGGCCAGAATCCCGCGGACCACCGGCTCCTCGACGTCGATCAACGGGTTGCCGGGCTCGTCGTAGGTGCGCGCCCAGATCCGGTAGCCAGCCACGGTGTCGGTCTCACCGACATCGTCGCCGGCACCGAGCGCGCCCCGCTCGTCGGCGGCCAGGATGGCCCGCACCTCGGCGAGCCGGTTGGCGACGAACGCGGCGTCGAACTCCCCCGCGAAAGCCCGGTGCAAGGCGAGCCCTTCCATGCCGAGCAGGAACGCGGCCGGGTTCCGATACGCCATGCCGGCACGCTAGTGACGGCGGGCTCCGGAAAGCGAACCGATTTCAGCGCAGTTCGTAGACGAACACGCGGCCGTTGTCGTAGCGGAGGTTGGCCAGCACCCGCAACTCCGGTGACTCCTGAGCGACCTGGCGGTCGGCGACCAGCCAGCGGACGCCGTCGTCGTTGGCCAGCGCGGTCAGCGACGCCGCCGTGGGTGTGGTGAACGCGGCGTCGTTGCGGGTCAACAGCGCCGGGTCCCAGAACGCCCACGAGCCTGACTCCGACACCCGCGGCGCGAAGGCCCAGCCCTCGACCAGCACGCGGCGCTCCGCGTAGGCCGAGAGCCAGAACGACCGCGGGTCGCAGTAGGCGTCGGTCGGCGCGTTGATGCAGTGCGCGTTGGTGGCCACCACGTCGGTCGGCGCGCTGTGGTCGCGCAGCCAGCGCGCCGCGTCGACGCGCGACTTGGGCAGCGAGATCGTCGCGTACGCGCCGCCGTTGGGGAACCGCTCCGACTTGCGCATGTCCATGATCAGACCGGGCGCGCCGACCACCAGGATCGCCGTCAGGGCGACCACGCCGCCGGTGCCGCGCAGCGCCGGCAGCCAGCGGCTCAGCGCCGGCCAGAGCGCCGCCACCAGCAGGCCGATCGCGGCGAGCACCAGCGACCAGCGCAGCAGCGGGGTCAGCGGGTCGATCGCGCGCGGCGGCACCGACGCCTCGGCCGGGCCGGCCAGCCGGAACTGGGCGATCACCAGCACGATCGCGAACGCGAGCGTCTCCACGGCCAGGAAGACCCGGCCGGCACGGGAGAGCTTGGCCCGGTCGTACACCATCGCGAAGCCCCACGCCGACAGCAGCACCGCGAAGGTGAAGCCGGATCGGGTGAAGTACTGGTTGCCGTCGCCGGGCTGCTTAACCATCAGGTAGATCAGCGGGCCGCCCACGCCGCCGGCCAGCAGGAACACCTGGGTCGGGTCGAGCCGGCCGCGGCGCAGCCAGAGCAGCGGCACGATGCCGGCCGTGCGCAGTTGCATGTTGACCAGGAACGCGAACACCACCGTGACGACCGCGAGCCAGGTCGGCCCATCGGCCGGGGTCCAGAACCGCTCGAAGCTCCAGAACGGCTCGGGCGTCACGCCGTACGCCTGGAACCGGAACAGCACCGCCATCGCGAAGAGCTGGGCCGCGGCCGTCAACAGGCCGAGGATCAGCAGCGTCCACGGGATCCGGCGGCGCACCGCCAGCACCACCACGAACGTCACCAGCAGGGCGACCGCGACCACCGGCAGCGAACTGGCCTTGGCACCGCTGGAGGCGAGCAGCAGCAGGAACGCGAGCACGAAACCGGCGCGCCCGAGCGTGCCGGTGAGCAGCGCGCAGACCACGCCGATCAGCGCGATCAGCAGCACCCAGGAGTAGATCATCGACATGCCGTGCCAGATGACGAACGAGCTCTGGGTGCCGAACGGCATCGAGACGGGGTCGGTGAAGTTGGTCTCGCCGACCACGAAGAACAGCGCCGCCGCGACCGCGCCGACCAGCGCCCGCCCGCTGAGCCGCCAGCCGACCACGGCGGTGAGCAGGATCGCCAGCGCGCACAGGAACGGGATCGCCAGCCGCAACGCCACCACCGGCAGGTCGATCCCGGCGATCATGCTGGTCGACGCCATGTGCGCGTAGCCGAACCAGTGGTAGAACAGCGGCTCGCCGGCGACCTGCGGCACGTGCAGCGGGAACTGGTATTTCGCCTCGCCCGCGAGCGAGAGCTGGTAGGCCAGGTCGAGATACTGCCGGGTGTCGTCGGACGTGGGCAGGATCGGGTTGCGCTCGAGGAACGTCGACGACAGGTAGGTGGTGAAGAACGCGACCGCGCCGCCGACCGCCCACGAGAAGCCCAGCGGCGCCGGGGTGTAGCCGCCGCGCACCACGAAGTGCCGGCGCAGCCGGGGCACGGCGCCGAACAGCGCGACCACGACCAGCGGCCAGGCCCACAGCACGCCGCGGATGTCGAGCACCGAGACCAGCGTCCAGGCCGGCAGTTCGAGCACCAGCCCGACCGCGGTGCCCATCGCCAGGTCGTCGACCAGCGAGTGCGGCGTGCGGCGCAGCGCGCGGTAGACCAGCGTGCCCGGCAGCATCAGCGCGAGCGCGAGGTAGAGCGCGTACTTCACCAGGTCGAGAAGGGCGGTGTCCGCGGCGGCCAGGACCGCCGCCATGTAGAGCACCGTCGCGACAAAGGGCAGGAAACGCAGGAGGGGATACGCGCGACCGCGTTCGCCGGCTGCGGAGGAGACCGACGCGGCCGGGGCAGGCGCCGGAACCGGCGGCCGGGCGGCCGGTATGGCGGGTGCGTTCTCCTCGGCCCCCGCGGGCGCGTTCGACTCGGCCCGCGGCGACGCGGGCTGCTCGGCGGGCGCGCTCACCGGAGGCTGTCGGCCAGCACGGCCGGGTCGTCGTCGGTACCGGCGCGGCGTTGTTCCGGTGTGGCGCCGGGATCAGCGGGATCGCCCGGATCGCTGTCGGTCGCGATGAAGTAGGCCGGCCGGGCCTGCACCGCCGTGTAGATCCGGGCCACGTACTCGCCCAGCAGCCCCAGGCAGAGCAACTGGACCGCGCCCAGGAAGAGCACGGCGACCAGGATCGACGGCCAGCCGCTGACGGTGTGGTTGGACACGAACGCGGCGATCACCGCGATCACCAGCAGCCCGCAGACCGCGACGCCGAGCAGGCCCAACCAGGTCGCCACGCGCAGCGGCGCGGCCGAGAAGCTGGTCACGCTGTCGGCGGCGAGGGCGAGCATCCGGGAGAACGGGTATTTGGTGCGGCCGGCCGCGCGTTCGGCTCGCAGGAAGCGCACCTCGCCGCTCGGGAAGCCGAGCCAGGGCACCACCAGGCGCAGGACCGGGCTGCGCTCGGGCAGGTCGCGCAGCGCCTCCACGGCCACCCGGCTGAGCAACCGGAAGTCGCCGGCCTGCGCGGGCACCTGCTTGCCGACCAGGCGGCGCATCATCCGGTAGTAGGCGCCGGCGGTGAGCCGCTTGAACGCCGTATCGGAACTGCGATCACCGCGTACGCCGTAGACGATGTCGAGGTTCTCCGACCGGGCCAGGGCGAGCATCTCCGCGATGGTCTCCGGCGGATCCTGCAGGTCGGCGTCGATGCTGACGACATACGCGCCGCGGGCCCGCATCAGGCCGGCGATCAGCGCCGCCTGGTGGCCGCTGTTGCGACGCAGGCGGATCACCCGCAGTTGCGGCCAGCGCTCACGCAGCCCGCGCAGGGCGACCGGCGTCGCGTCGGTGCTCCCGTCGTCGACGGCGACCACCTCGTAGGGCTCGGCCAGCCCGTCGAGGACGGCACGCAGCCGCTCCGCGAGCAGCGGCAGCACGCCCTCCTCGTTGAACATCGGCACCACAACGGAGAGTGCCGGATCCTGCTGGCCCATCGCGCCCGTGCTCCCTCCGTGCTCCGAACGGGGGAACCGTATCAGGCGCGGCGGGGTAAATCAGCACACGCTACGGGGCAAACCGGGCACAGCCACCGGGGACTTACCCATTGGCTTCTGCTTTCCGGCCAGCACCCGGGCGAGCGCCTTCAGCGAGTCGGGCGTCGACGAGTAGGTCGCGACCAGGGTCGGCGACTTGGCGCCGGCGAGGACGTAGGGCGTGTCCATCGCGACCGTGACGTCGGCCTTCGGGTTGAGGTCGCCCGGACCGTCGCCGTAGCCGACCAGGTGCACGACCCGGCCGCCGCTCGGCACGACCTGGACGCCGGCGCTCCTCAGCGCCTTCTCCAGGGTCGCCTTGCTGGTGTCGCGACCCGGCGAGGTGCTCACCGAGACCGGACCGGTCAGCGGTGCCGCGCACTGGCCCTTGAGCTGCGTGACCGCCGCGCTCGACAGGCCGCTGGCCACGTCGAGGTGGGACTGCGCGGCGAGCACGTTGTGGTCGGGGCCGGCCTGCGCGTCGGCCAGTGAGAACCGCAGCGTCAGGTCGCGGGTGACGGCCTCGACCAGCCGGTCCTTCTTCAGCGAGCCGTCGTGCAGCCCGCTCAGCAGGCCGTTGTAGGCACCGTCGACGCTCGGCGGCATCAGCAGCAGGTCGTTGCCGGCGTTGAGGGCGCGGACGGCGGCCTCGCCGGCCGGCCACTTCTCGGCCGGCTCCATGTTGAGGGCGTCGCTGACCACGACGCCCTTGAAGCCGAGCTGGCCGCGGAGCACGTCGACCAGCGCCTTGTGCGAGAACGAGGCGGGCACCCCGGGCTCGATCGACTTCACGTCGAGGTGGCCGCTCATCACCATCTGGGCGCCCGCGTCGATGCCGGACTTGAACGGCACCAGGTCGGTCTTGTCGAGGTCGACCTTGGTCTTGCTGATCACCGGCAGGGCGGTGTGCGAGTCGGAGGCGGTGCTGCCGTGCCCGGGGAAGTGCTTGAGCGTGGCGGCGACGCCGGCCGACTGCAGGCCCTTGACCGAGGCGGCGACCTGGCTGGCGACGGCCTTCGGGTCGCCGCCGAACGAGCGGGAGCCGATCACGCCGCCGTCGGAGGTGCCGAGCACGTCGGAGTCCGGCGCGAAGTTGACGTTGAGCCCCATCGCCCGTAGCTCGTCACCGGCCACCGACCAGCCCTGTTGGGTGGCGCCGGGCTGGTTCGCCGCGCCGAGGGCCATCGCGCTGGGCAGCAGCGTCACGCCGCTCTTGATCCGGGTGACCGCGCCGAACTCCTGGTCGGTGCCGATGAAGATGGGCGCCTGGCCGCCGGCCGCCTTCTGCAGCCCGCCGGTCAGGGCGGTGATCTGCTTCGGATTGTCGACGTTGGTGGTCGCCTGGTTGGTCGCCGTCGGGTCGTCGGCGGAGAAGCCGACCAGGATCAGGCCGCCCAGGTGATATTTCTGCAGCATCTGCGCGGGGGTGTCGACCTTGGCGAGCTTCTGGTTGCCGGCCGCCGACCCCGCGCTGACGTCGGTCGCCGAGCTGCCGTAGGCGTAGGGCATCAGCACCTGACCGGCCAACTGCTCGTCGGAGAGCGTCTTGACCAGGGCCGCGGCGCGGCTCGCGGGGTCGCTGCCGGCGGTCGGGCTCGGCGCGGGCGCCGTCGCGGCGGCCGACGGTGACGAGGACGGTGCTGCCGCGCGGGGCGCCTGCTTGCCGCACGCGGTGATGGCCACGAGGATCGCGGCCACAACCGCGGCGAGAAGTAACGCGAGGCGGCTCCGGGGGGAGGCCATCGAGCAATCATGGCCAGCCCGGCATGGAATGAGCAAGTGAAGCCGGCAATACGGTCGGTTCGGAATTCGCACGAAGCAGCAGCCCCTGGTCGGCGGTGGTGCGGGGTGGGCGGTTTCGAGGTCGTCCGATCAGCCCACGCGGGTGAGCAGGGTCACCGGCGCACCGTCGCCGGCATAGCGGTAGGGCTCCAGTTCGGCGTCCCAGGCGGTGCCGAGGGCCTTGTCCAGGGCGTGCTGCAGCGCCTCCGGGGCGCGCGAGCTCGCCATGATGGCCCGGAGCCGGTCTTCGCCGAGCTGGATGTCGCCCGCGACGCCGGCGGTGGCCCGGAACAGGCCGCGGCCGGGCACGAACATGAAGCGTTCACCGTCACAGCCCGGGCTGGGCTCTTCGGTGATCTCGAAACGGATCATGGGCCACTGCCGGAGGGCAGCAGCCAGCTCCGCGCCGGTCCCCGCGCGCCCGGTCCAGCTGCACTCGGTGCGGCGGGCACCCGGATCGACGGGCTGCGCGCTCCAATGCAGCGTGACCGGCGCGGTGAGGACGCGCGCGATCGCCCACTCGACGTGTGGGCACACGGCGAGCGGGGTCGAGTGGACGTAAACGACGCCACGCGTTGGCACGGTGACCTCCCGAAGACCCGAGGTGCGTCTTCCCCTACGACCTCGATCCACGAGCAGTCAGCAATCATGATGACTCCTGGGGCCGATGTTGCGCCAGGGAATCGGAAAACTGGTTGGGACGATTGGTCCGGAAGGCCGATCCACCCACTGGTGTACTCTCAACTGGGCCCCTCCGGTCCATTTCTTGTTTCCGCGCACTTGCAAGGAGTCCCCCCGTGGCGAGCAACACCTCCAAGACCGCGCGCGCGTCCGTCCGGGCCGGCCAGGCCGGTGCCGGCGGCGCTCTGAGCGTGCTCGGCGAGTTCAAGTACCTGATCCCGCTCAACAACGGGAAGTTCGTCTACGTCCGCAATCTGACCAACGGCAAGACCAACCACCTGCGCACCGACTCCGACGCCTTCGTCGAGGAGATCAAGGTGCTGGCGGGGGCCGGTCACGCGGCGAAGATCCGCGCGGAGATCAACGGCCTGGCCGAGGCGTTCCCGGGGCACGGTTGGGACGTGACCGAGAAGCGTCTCGTCGACGCGGGCGTCTTCGAGGCCTGAATCACCACATAGAACGCCCCGGCGGTGCCGGGGCGTTCTTTGCTCCTTCCTCCTGGAGCCGGCCGGCCGGCCACGGCCACGCCTAGTGCGAACCCGAGTTGGCGGAACGTGTTGAGCGCGCCACCGGGCATCCCGCTGCGTTCCGGCGGCACCGCGACGAGCACCGCCGACGACAGTGCCGGCAGGACGGTGCCGACGCCGACGCCGACGGCTGCCCTGGCCCGCGACGGCCGCCTGGGCTACCCGGAGTTGGCGGCGGCGACCGGCTGGGGCGAGACGACGGTCCGCCGGCGCCTCCAGGACCTGACCGCCTCGGGCGCCCTGTTCTACGACGTCGACGTCGACCCGGACGTGCTCGGCTTCCGGGCCCGGGTCCTGCTGTGGCTCTCGGTGGCCCCGTCCCGGTTGGCGGCGGTGGGCGCCGCCCTGGCCGCGTCGAGACGGCTCCGCTGGTCCGCCACGTCAAACAGTCCGGCGCGGTCGCCACCCCACCACCCGCCCGCCGCGAGCGCGCCTAACAGCACCACGCACCGCCCGCCCGATCCCGCGGCGAGCCGCTAACCGCTGGTCGACCGCGGCCGGGCTGCGGCCCTCGGCCACTGCGCGTCACGCGTAAGCCCGATCCCGGCCCCCTGGCCGCCGGCGCCAGCGGGCGGGTCGTGCTTCGTCGGCGTGTCGTGGCAGCGCGCGAGGTCGTGTGCGGGCGTACATGTTTTGGCATGTGTGTACATGCCAGAACATGTGGCGCGTGGGGAGATGACCCCGCCCGGGGCGGTGTCTGGGGTGGCCGGCGACCAACGGCACCCAGGCGCAGCTCGGGGACACGCTCCGGCCGGTCAGCGGCGCCGCCGCCGCTGCCGTAGCGTGCTTTCGACGAGCGCGCGTCATATGCCTGGGGAGGACGACATGCGGTCTGGTGGACGACTGGCGGTTGCGGTCGCGACGGTGCTGGGTTTCCTGGTCCTGTCCGGATCGGCCGCCCAGGCCGCTTACTACAACACCTACAGCGACATCGCCAGCATCCCCAATACGAGCTGCTGCACGGGGGCGCAGGGGTTCGCCGCCGGATCGACCTACCTCTACTCGATCAAGAATCACACCAACTACGACGACGTGTCCGTCATCTACCGCATCCACAAGACCACCGGTGCGCGAGTGCTGATGACCAACGGCACCAACAACACGTCGACCAACCCCTGGCTCGGGCACGCGAACGACATGACGATCGTCGACATCGACGGCCAGCACCACATGTTCGTCGTCACCATGAACGCCACCGGCGCCCAGCTCGTGCGGCTGCGCTACGACGGCACCACCTACTACCACGCGGGGTCGTACCAGCTGCGCCTCGACGGGGCCGTCGCGGCGCCGTCCGGGATCAGTCGGGTCTCGGTCACCAGCACGACGATCACGTTCATGTTCAAGAGCGGCAGGACGGTCTACAACGGCAGCCTTCCGTTGCGCGCCTCCTCCGGCACCATCGATTTGACCCGGGCGTTCGACCTGCAGGTCGAGGGCGCCCTCGTCAACGGCGCCCCGGTGCCCGACCTGACGACCTTCCTCAACCAGGGCTTCTTCTACGACGCGACCAAGAAGGTCCTCTACTACCCGCTGACCAAGGACAACCGCAGCATCGTGCTCGTCTACCGCAACGTGTCGCCGGCCACGACAGGCACCGCGCCCGCCGCCACCGACCTCTCCTTCCGCATCACGTCCTCGGCGTACTCCACCTTGTTCGAGATCGAAGGCGTCGGGATCAGCGACGGCAAGCTGTACTTCAACACAAACCGAGCGAACGCCAGCGGCGCCAATGACGCGGTCCACGTGTTCGACGGCTACGTCGCGGCCTAGCGCGTCTTATTCCGGGACCGGTTCGACGCTGAAGACGTACTCCTGGCCTGGGCGGTATGGGGATTCGAATTCGAAGTTCTCGAACGACACCCCGCCGGGGATTGGTGAGGTGCTGGCCCAGTAGCACGCTCGGCCGTTGACCAGCACCTCGAGATCCGGGTCCGGGTCCGGGGCCCGCCACGACTGCGCGGCGGCGCGACCCACGTAGCGCCAGTGCGCCGCGGTGCCAGCGGCGTAGGTCGCGGTGGCCGGCTCGGCCTCGTCCGTGGTCGCCGTGACCACCGCGCACCCGTCCGGGTCGCGGCGCAGAGCGGCGAGGCCGAACCGGGCGTGCCTGGTGAACCCGTCTCCGCTGAACCCCGGCCACAGCTCGCCCGGCGTGACCGTGCGCGCGGCCAGCTCCAACCGTCGTAACCTGGCCCAGTTGCCCATGGTCGCGGTCAGCGTGAGGTGGGCGAGCGCGACGGAGTCGGGATGGTGGAAGCCGGCGACCGCCACCTCGTGGGGTCGGTCCGGCCGGAACCGGATGCGCACGTACACGTGTGCGCCGTTGTCGAAGCGCTCGACCGGTAGGTAGACCGTCAGGCCCGACGGCCCGAGCACCCCGGGCGCCGGGGACGCGGCGAAGTCGGCGGTCGGCGCGTCAGCGCTACCGATCCGCTTGCCACGCACCTCGTCGAGCCCGCTCCATTCCAGCTCCGAGAACCCGCGTTCGGTGGCGCCGACCGGCGTCGGCTCCACCGCGATGAAGTTCACGACGCGCTGCGGGTCGTCGTTGAGGTAGGGCGCATAGACGCGAAGCAGGCCACGCGGCCCGGGCAGCGGCGACAACCCGATCTGGAGTCCACCGGCATGACCCCACCGCGGCTGATCACCCGGCCCGGGCCGGATCCAGTCGGGCATCAGAGGTCGACGTCGCCGCAGAGGTGCACGGCCAGGCCCAGCTCGCGGAACAGCGCGGCCTTGGCCAGCAGCGCCCGGTCCGCGCCCCCGGCGTCCGGCGCGTAGGCGACCTGCACGTGGTTGGCCTTGTGGCGGGCCATCAGCTGGTCGCGACCGACACCGTGGAGCACCGCGTGCATGATCGGCCACTGCGGCGTGGTCGCGTCGAGGCGGCGCCGGGTCTCCTCGGCCGGCAGCTCGGCCACGTGTCCGCGGCCGATGTCGACGTGCAGCGCGCCGCCGGCGATGTAGACCCGGGACCACACGATGTGGCCGGGCTTGGAGATGCCGGACAGCGTCCCGCCGCCGAGCGGGAAGTACATCGGCGGCTGCCGCATGCTGTAGCTGTTCTGGTAGCCGCCGTTGTGTGCGGCCGGCACCGAGCCGGAGATCTCGAAGACCCAGACGAACTCGCCGTCGTACTCGTCGCCCCACCGGATGTCGTGCAGGGTCGTCTCCGGGTCGAAACCCATCGCCGTCCAGATCCGGTTGGTGACCAGCGCGTCCACCGCCACGCCCTCGTCGACCTCGTTGAAGTGGGGCAGCGGCACACCGGCGTAGAGCTCCCGGGAGCCGTCGCGGCTGAGCACCGGCGGCCGCTCGGCGTTGTTGAGCAGACCCTCGGCCAGGTCGCTCGCGGGTACGGTGTCCTTCAGCCCCTGCTGGTACTGGATGCCGACCGCGTCGAGGCCGAAGTCGTCGCTGATCCGCAACGCGGCGATGTACATCTTGAGCTGGCTGGTCACCTGCGCCTCGGTCAGCTCGGTCGCCTCGTCAGTTCCGAAGTGGAAGGTCAGGCCGCGTTCCTCGAGCCACGTCCGGGCCGCCTTGGCCTCGTCGTCGCCGACGCGGCCCATCTCGGCCACCAGCGCGCTCTGCGAGAGCCGCTCCTTGAAGATGCCCAGCGGGTTGAGCAGCTCGTCGTCGAAGATCGCGTTGTACATGCCCATGCAGCCCTCGTCGAACACGCCGATCACGGCCTTGTCGTCACGCAGCTGCCGGGCCAGTGCCACGCCGAGCTCCACCTCCGGCGAGGCGTCGTCGAGAGCAGGCAGATCCCGCACGTGCGACTCGTCGTGGCGCAGGGCGCCGGTCTCCAGCCAGGTACGCAGGCCGTCGCGCGCCCACGTGTCCGTGAAGCTCTCGCTCCACAGTGTCGAGTGCGCGACGCCGGCCTTGGTCATGCTGGCGCTGAGGTTGAGCAGGCCGACCAGGCCGGGGAACTCGCCGGACCAGTTCGCCACGACCAGGATCGGGCCCCTATGGCTGCGCAGGCCGGCGAGCACGTGGTGGCTGTACTGCCAGACCGCGTCGACGACGACCAGCGGCGCGTCGACCGGGATGTCCTTGAACACCTCGATCCCGTACCGCTGGCTGTCGATGAAGCCGTGACCCTTGTCGGCGTCGTACGGGTGGGCGCGTCGCACGCTCCAGCCGAGGTCGGCGACCGCGGCCGCGAACGCCGCCTCGAGCTGCTGCTGGGCCGGCCAGCAGGTGACGTTGGCGCTGGGCCGGAGGTCACCACTGGCTACGGTGTACACGGTGGATGGCGCAAGCAATGGCCGTCGCGTGGGCGCGGGGAGTTTGTAGCCGGTCATCGATGGACCTCCAGACGATCGTGGTGGGATGCGGTCAACGTCAGTGGTTCGCCCGGGGCCAGGCGCACCGGGCCGGTCGCGAGCGGGCCGAGCCGCGGATGCGCCACCCGCAGCCGGTTGAGCGCCAGCTCCCCGCCCAGCAGCTCGACCTCGGCGTCGTCGTCGGACACTCGCAGGACTCCCCAGCCGGTGCCGGTGGTGAACGGCGCTCGCAACGGCGCCCCCAGCCGCGGCGTGAACGACAGCTCGCCGGTCGGGGCGTGGTAGTCGGCGCCGGTCAGCGCGACGAGCACGCCCCAGCTGGCGAGCGACCGGGCGTAGTGGTTTCCGCACTCCGCCTCGTTCCACGGGTTGCGGCGGTACCCGTCGTGGCGGGAGCGCGCGGCCCGCACCACCTCGAGCCCCTCGTCGACGAGGCCCTCGTAGACCAGGTGGCTGGCTACCTGGTACTCGATGCCCGTCCACACCTCGTCGCTGTAGACGAACGGGATCCGTGGCCGACCGCCCCGCGGCCACGAGCAGAGCACCAGCCCGGCCTCACCGGGCAGCGCATACGTCCGCTGGACGCTGTGGTGGTCGGACAGGTCGGCGCGGAAGTTGTGCCGGTGCACGGCGGCGACCGCGCTGCGGACGTGGTCCCGGGGCAGCACGTAGCCCAGCCCGGCCAGGTGGGCCAGCAGCTGACCGAAGACCTGGTCGGAGAGGCATCCGGTGCCGTACTGGTAACGCCGCGCGTCGACGTCGTCGAGTCGCTGGTCGTAGTACTCGCCGTTGAACAGCAGCGCGTCGACCCGGTCGCGGCCCCGGGCGGCGGCGGCCCGCCACCGCTGCGCGACAGCCGGCTCGCCGAGCTGGTCGGCCATCGCCGCGCCGGCGTGCAGGGCGGCCAGGAACATCGAGTTGGCCAACGAGTTCGGACCGAAGAACTCGATGTCGTACGTGTTGTGCTGCTTGCTGTCGAGCACGCCGTCGTCGTCGCTGTCCCATTCGGTGAACGCGAACTCCAGTGCCCGCCGCACGCCCGGCCAACAGTCACGCAGCAGCTCGTCGTCGCCGCTGAACCGCCACTCCCGGTGCAGGCGCACGATCGCGCCGAGCTGGCCGTCGACGGCCGGGTGGAAGTCCCAGGCCGGGTTGCCGAACACGCTGTTGGCCCGGAAGTTCATCCGCCCGTCGGGCCGCGTCTCGCGGGTGAACTCGGTGTGCCGGGCGTCGCGCTCCAGCGACGGGAAGAGGTAGGCGGCCGCCTGCGCGTAGTTCCACACGTGGGTGCAGGTGCCCTCACAGCTTCCACTGTGGTCGAACGTACCTTCCCAGGCGGCGAATCGGCCGTCGGCCAACCGGAAGCAGGTGTTGCTGCGCAGCGCCACCAGCGTCGCGCTGACCGCGTCGACCACCTCGGCCGGCAGCGAGCTGCCGAACAGGGCTCCGTGGAAGGCCCGGGTCCTCTCCTCCAGGGCCGGCCCGGCCAGCGCCAGGTGCCGGGCGACGGCGACCGCGTCGGCGAACCGGGTGGCGTAGTGGTTGCGGACCACCTCGCCGGCGTTCGTGTTGTCCAGCCCGATGTTGCCCTGCCAGGCCCGCGGCCGGTTGGGGAAGTGCCACGTGAGCAGGAACGTGAAGTCGCGGCTCTCCCCCGGCGCCAGGCAGTGGCTGATCGCCAGCGAGCCGACCCGGAGCCGGGTGAACCAGGAGGGGTACGGCGGCTCGTCGAGCGAGAACACCGTCTCGGGCTCGAGCCGACCGTCGGATCGCAGGTCGTCCCAGAACACCTGCACGCCGTCCTGCCAGAAGCCGGACAGCCACTGGGGCTTGGCGCTGGTGCTCGGGTCGGTGGTGGCGAGCACGACGGTGCCGTGCCGGAGGTCGCTGGGGTCCAGATCGTTGGCGAACTCGACGCCGCGCACCGCGGGCTCTTCGAACCAGGTGTTGCGCGGGCTGCCCGCGTACTCGGGGAAGTGGAAGACGTTCCACCCGGTGATGCCGACCTGGTTGGCCAACGACCCCGCGATGGTGACGTCGACCGGCTCCGGGTTCGGGTTGTGCACGGTGTAACGGAGCACGGCGCCGGGCACGCCGGACGCGTCGGGGTCGAGCGGGACGAGCGGCGTGAACGCGGTCAGGGTGACGTCGACGGCGACCTCGGGGTCGGCGAGGTCGATGCGCAGCAACGGGTACTCGCCACGCATGCGGCTCGACGCGAGGCGGGGCAACCCGGCGAGCCGCCCGGCGTCGTAGCCCTGGTCTCCCTCGTGTGGGCCGGTCAGCGGCCCCTCCAGCACCTTGGTGACCGCCTCGCGCCCGGGTCGCGCGCAACGGATCGCGAAGAACGTGAACGGCAGCCGGGTGCCCTTGGCCGGCCGGTTCATCAGTTCCCAGTCCCGCAGGTCACCGCGCGCGCCGACCGAGACGGTTCCGGTGCCGATGCCGCCGAGCGGGAAGGCGGCGCATCCGGCGTCCGGCCCCAGCGCAGGCCGCGGGAAGGCGCTCACGCGAACGACCGGTGCTGGTGGGCGGCCAAGCGGTGGGCGACCGGCGCGGTGGCCGGGTAGAGATCCAGGTAGAGCTCGTAGAGCTCGTCGTAGGTGGCGCGCAGCCCCGGGCGCGGCGAGACGGTTTCGACGATGGGGTTCCACTCGTCGATGTCGACCGGCGCGACGGCGGCGGCCGCGAAGTACGCGGCGCCCAGGCTCGCGCCGACGGTCTGGGCCGGGATCAGCTGGACCAGTCCGGTGACGTCACTGACGATCTGCGTCCATAGCCGGCCCTGGGCGCCACCGCCGACCGCCACGACCCGGTCGACCCGGCCACCGGCGGCCACGAGCGCGGCCACGTTGTGCCGCACGCCGAACGCGGTCGCCTCGAGCGCCGCCCGGTAGAGGTCACCGCGGGTGTGGCTGACGGTCAGGCCCGCGATGACGCCACGCGCGTCCGGGTCGGCGACCGGTGTCCGCTCGCCGGCGAAATAGGGCAGCATCAGCAGCCCGTTGGCACCCGGCCCGGCCGCGTCGGCCAGGTCGAGCAACCGTCGATAGTCCCGCGTGCCGAACAGGTCCGCGAGCCACCGGGTCACGGCGCCCGAGGTGGCCATGCCGCCGGCGAGGCTGTGCGTCCCCGGCAGCGCGCCGACGGTGCCCCACAACGTCGGCGCGGTCAACGCTCCGGCGACCGTGTTGACGAGGAACATTGTCGTGCCGTACATGAGCATCAGGTCGCCGACGCGGTGCGCCCCTACGCTGATCGCCTCGGACCACGCGTCGATCGTGCCCGCGACGACCGGAATCCCGGACGGCAGCCCGGTCTCGGCGGCCGCCTGCGCGGTCACCGTGCCGACGACGTCGCCGGGCCAGCGCAGCGGCGGCAACGACAGGTCGGGGGCGATCTTCCGCGCCCATGGACGGTGCCAGTCCAGCGCGGCCGGGTCGTACATCGGTGTGCATTGGCTGGCCGAGTGATGGTCGAGGTAGTAGGCGCCGGTCAGCTTCCAGCCCAGCCAGGAGGCGGGCTGGAAGAACAGCCGCGCCTGGTCCAGCACGTGCGGCTCGTGGTCGCCGAGCCAGGCGAGCTTTGGGCCAGCCGCCTGGGTCGAGAGCGCGCAGCCGCACCGCTGCCGGATCGCGTCGGCGCCGCCCAGCTCCTGCGTCAACCGGGCGATCTGCTCGCCGGCGCGGGTGTCGATGCCGTAGAGCATCGCCGGCCGCAACGGCTTGCCAGCCTCGTTGGCGACCAGCACGCACGGCCCCATTCCGCTGACCCCGACGGCGGCGACCTCGAAAGGGCGCGCGGCCGCGGCGGTCACCTCACGGATCAGGGAAACGGCCTCGTCCCACCACCCGCTCGCGTCCATCTCGACGTGGCCGGGCGCCGGACGCGCGACGTCGTGTTCGCGGACCGCGGTCGCCAGAGTGGTCCCGTCGAGCGTGACCAGCACTCCCTTGCTCGACGAGGTGCCGATGTCAACGCCGACCACCGCGAGGGGGTTGAGCATGGGCTAGACCATCGCAGAAATCGATTTCATCGTCAAGGCCCCGGAAACGGCCCCGGCGACGGGTGTCAGGCGCTCGGGACGATCTGGTTTCGCAACACGATCGTGCGCGGCGGCTGGTCGTCTCCGTTGATCCGCTTGAGCAGCAGGTCTGCGGCCGTCACACCGAGGTGCCGGGCCGGCAGGCTCACCAGCGTGACCGCCAGCGGGGTCGGCGAGAAGATCGGCAGGTCGCCGAAGACGGCCATGCCGATGACCGGGGGCAGCATCCCTCGCTCGGCGAGCAGCTGCAGCGCGCCGACGCCCATGAGGTTGTTGGCCACGAACACGGCGTCGGGCGGCTCCGGCAGCTCGACCAGCTGACGCATGGCCTTGTTGCCGCCGTCGACCCGGAAGTCGGCGTAGATCAGGTACTGGTCGTCGTAGTCGAGCCCCAGGCCCGTCACGGCGGCCCGCCAGCCCTCGGCCCGCAGGGTCGCCGTCTCCACGTCACGCGGCCCCGAGACGCAGGCGATGCGGCGGTAGCCCTGGTCGGCCAGGGCCTTGGTGGCGGCCCGGCCGCCGGCGCGGCTGTCGACCATGACCGCGTCGATGTCGTATCCGTGCGGGCCCCGGTCGACCGCCACGATGGGCCGGCCCCGCCGGATCAGCGCGTCGAGGTCGCTGTGGTCGCCCGCCGCGGCCAGGATGACGCCGGCCATGTTCGCGCTCAGCGCGATGTCGAGATACCGGGCCTCCTTGGCCTGGTCCTCGTCGGTGTTGCAGAGGACCACGGAGTAGCCGGCCGCCTGGGCCACGTCTTCCACGCCCCGCGCCAGCGAGGTGAAGAAGGGGTTCTCGATGTCCGGGATGACCAACGCGATCACCTCGGAGTTCTGCAGGCGCAGCGTGCGGGCCACCCGGTTGGGGGTGAAGCCCATCGCCTCGGCCGCCTCCCGCACCCGGCGGGACCGCTCGGCCGAAACGTTCTGCCCGTTGAAGACCCGCGACACGGTCGCCGGCGACACGCCGGCCCGCGCTGCGACCTCGTAAATCGTTGGCATCGTTCCCTCAGGTTCGGTTTGGCCCGCTGAGCGTGTTCCCCATTGTGCGGAACGTGGGGTGGTTGACACATTCCACCATCCCAACCTAGTTTGGTGAAATCGATTACAGGCCGTCGCCCCTGGAGACTTCGTGAATCAAGCCGGTCTCGGCTCGATCGCGCGCCTGCGCGCGGTCCAGACCCGATCCATCAGCCCGGAGAACTTCGACGGCGGCCCCGGCGGTGGCGGCCGCGCCACCGAGGGCACCGGCGCCGCCTGCGCCCGCGACCTCGGTCCGGGCTGGAAGATCTCACCAAGCGTCGACATCGCGCCCGGCGCCATCTTCGACCTGGCGAACATCGACGGCCCGGGGCAGATCACCCATATCTGGATCACGACCCACACCGACAACTGGCGCACGCTGCTGTTGCGCGCCTACTGGGACGGCGCCGCCGAGCCCGCCGTCGAGGTGCCCTACGGCGACTTCTTCGGCCAGGGCTGGGGCCGCTTCGCTCAGATCAACTCGCAGCCGATCGCCGTCAACCCGCACGGTGGCTTCAACTCCTACTGGCCGATGCCGTTCCGGTCGGGCGCCCGCCTCACGCTCGAGAACCTGTCCACCGTGGAGGTCCGGGTCTACTACCAGATCACCTTCGAGACCGGCGGCGACTACGCCGGCCTGGGCTACCTGCATGCCCAGTGGCGGCGCAGCAACCCACTCGAATACCTGACCCCGCACACCATCGTTGAAGGCGTGGAGGGTCAGGGCCAGTACGTGGGCACCTATCTGGCCTGGGGCGTCAACAGCAACGGCTGGTGGGGCGAGGGCGAGGTGAAGTTCTACCTCGACGAGGACGAGGAGTACCCGACCATCTGCGGCACGGGCACCGAAGACTACTTCGGTGGCGCCTGGAACTTCGACGTGCCCGGCCGCGGCTACACGGAATATTCGACGCCCTATCTGGGTCTGCCCCAGGTCATCCGCCCCGACGGCCTCTACGTGAGCCAACAGCGCTTCGGCATGTACCGCTGGCACCTGCCCGACCCGATCCACTTCGCACACCGGCTGCGCGTCGACGTCCAGGCCCTCGGTTGGCGTTCGGGCTGGCGCTATCTGCCGCTGCGCGACGACATCGCCTCGACCGCTCTCTTCTACCTCGACCGGCCCACGGCACGCCGCCCGCGCACGCCCAGCGCCGACGACATGGAGGTCCACCTGGGTAGCGCGCCGGTGCCGGACATCGGAGCACAACCGCCGCGCCCGCCCGCATAAGGCAACCGCCGGGGCGGGCGCACCACAGGGAGGAGAACCGCTGTGCCGCACCCACCCGGAACGACGACGCGCGTCCTGACGGCGGCCGCCGTGCTGGCCGCCACCGTCGCGGTGACCGGCCAACCGGCCGCCGCCACGTCAGCACACACCCCGGCGACCCTGGTCCAGAAGGTCACGGGACCCGACTCCCCCAACAACACCTGGGGGCGCTGGAACGTCAAGGCCACTGACCTCGGCATCATGTGGGACAACGGGTCAGGCCAGGTGCTGACCGCCTTCGGCGACACGTTCGGCGACGCATGGGTCGGCCCCGGCGGTGGCGGGTTCGGTCCCGGTGACGTCAACTGGCGCAGCAACGTCCTGCTTCGCTCGACCGACACCAACCTCGCGGACGGCATGAGCTTCGCGAGCGCCGTCACGGGCGCCGACGGCCGGGCCCGCGAGGTCGTGCCGGGTCTGCACCAGGACAACGAGGCCGGCGGTGAGGTCACGAAGATTCCCACGGCCGGCATCGCCGTCGGCAGCCGCCAGTACCTGTCGTTCATGTCGGTGCGGCGCTGGGGCGTGCCCGGCCAGTGGGACACCAACTACGCCCGGATCGCCTACTCCGACGACAACGGCACGACCTGGGTCACCAGCGGGACGCCGACCTGGTCCAACCCCTCGGGCACCAACCACTTCCAGCAACAGGCGTTCGTCCGCAACGGCGGCTACGTCTACGTCTACGGCACGCCCAGCGGCCGCACCGGAAGCCTGTACCTCGCCCGCGTGCCCGAGGCCCAGGTGCTCACCCAGAGCGCCTACCGCTACTGGAACGGGACCTCCTGGGTCGCCACCGAGTCCGCGGCCGCCGCGATCGTCTCCGGGCCGGTTTCCGAGCTGTCGGTGCGCTACGACAGCTTCAGCGGCAAATGGCTGATGATGTATCTGCGCGGTGAGGACATCGTGCTGCGGGCGGCCACGGGCCCTACGGGGGCCTGGGGCACGCCGCAGATCGCGGTCAGCTCGGCCGACTACCCCGGCCTCTACGGCGGATTCTTCCATCCCTGGAGCGCCAACGGCCAGCTCTACTTCCTGATGTCGCAGTGGAACCCGTACAACGTCTATCTGATGAAGCTGTCCGTCAACACCGCCGGCCAGATCGTCAAGGCGAACCTGGTGGGCGACCCGAGCTTCGAGCGTGGCGCGCTCAACGACTCGGGGACGGCCGGCTCATGGGCGTGCACGGGCAACTGCGGCATCGACAACGCGCGGTGGGGCTACTCCGGCGACCGCAACGCGTTCGCGCGCTACAACAACGGTTGGCACGACGTACACCAGACCGTGCCGGTAGCCGCTAACACCAGCTATCAGCTGTCCGGGTTCCTACGCACGTCGCCCAACAGCGACAACGGCTTCTTCGGCGTACGCACGACGGCGAACGCGGTCATCGGCGAGGCCAACTTCCAGGCGGTGGGTCCGTGGACCCGCTTCACCGTCACGTTCAACAGCGGCGCGCGCACCGCCGTCGTGGTCTATGCCGGCGTCTGGACCGATCACGGCGACATCTGGGTCCAACTGGACGACTTCTCACTTTCCGCGGTGTGACCCGCGGGCAGGCCCGCCTCTTGTTCCGCGGAGGCGGGCCTGCATACACCCGCTACTTCATGCCGCTGATCCGCACACCGTTGACGATGAACCGCTGGAAGATGAGCAGCAACAGGATGGTCGGCAGCGACGCGAGCGTCGAGCCGGCCATCAGCATGCCCCAGTCGTTGCCACGCGCTGAGCGGAAGTTGCCCAGGAACTGCATGATCTGGGTCAGGTTCGGATCCGTGATCGTCAGGATGGGCCACACGTATGCGTTCCAGTAGGCCAGATACGATGCGATGCCGACGACGACGAACGGCGCTGCGGACTGGGGCAGGAACAGCCGGAGGAAGATCTGCCACCGACTGGCGCCGTCGATCATCGCGGCCTCCTCGACCGCCACCGGGAAGTTCAGGTAGTACTGCCGCAGGAAGAACATCTGAGCCCCGGAGGCGACACCCGGGATGATCAGCACGGCCAGCGTGTTGAGCATGTTGAGCTTCGTGACGACCATGAAGGACGTCAGCATGATGGCCATCATCGGGATGAACATCGGCATGACACAGTAGACCCACCACATCCGCTTGCCGCGGAACTCGAGGCGGGCGAAGGCGTACGCCGCGAGCGAGTTCACGGCCAGGCTCAGCGCGGTGAAGATGAGCGCGCCGGCGAAGGTGACGCCCATGGCGCGCACGAACTCCGGGTCGCGGGCGATGTTGACGTAGTTGTCGAAGCGCCACATGTCCGGGAAGAACTGGAACGGCGAGCGCAGCACCTCGGTGCGGCCCTTGAAGCCGGCGATGGCCATCCAGGCCAGCGGGAACAGGATGCTGGCGCTGATCAGCACGACGAGCACGGCGGACGCGCTCCGCTGGAAAACACGCAGTGTCATGGGTCTCCTAGCCGTCGATGGCCTTTTCCGACCGGACGAGCCGGAAGACGACCGCGGAGATCGCGCCGATCACCACGAACAGCAGCAGCGCGGCGGTCAACGAGTAGCTGGTCGCGTACGGGGTGACGTCGCGGAAGGTGTTGAAGATGTAGAGGTTCGGGGTGTTGGTCGCCTCCGACGGCCCGCCGTTCGTCATGATGAGCGCCAGGTCGATCATCTGGATCGCCAGGGTGAAGCCCGTGACGAACAGGTAGAGCAGGACGTTCTTCAGCAGCGGCAGCGTGATGCGGAACAGCCGCTGGAAGTAGTTGGCGCCGTCCAGCGCGGCCTGCTCGTAGTAGCTCTCCGGTATGTCGAGCAGCGCGGCCAGCAGGATCAGCGTGGTGATGCCGAAGCCGAGCCAGATCCCCGGCACCGCGATCGCCGGCAGCGCGAGCTGCGAGTCGTTGAGCCAGTTGACCGGGCCGACGCTGAGCAGGTTGAACAGCCAGTTGGCCACGCCCTCGTCCTGGTACATCAGCAGGAACAGCACCGACGCGACCACGGTGGACACGACCGTGGGGAGGTAGACAGTGGTCTTCATCCAGCCCGCCGCCCGCTTGCCCAGCGACTTGATGAAGGTGGCCAGCAGCAGGGCGATCACGATCATCGCGGGCACGGTCAGCACCGCGTAGTAGAGGCCGACGATGATCGAGTGCCAGAAGTCGGAGCTCTCCAGCACGTACCGGTAGAACTGGGCACCGACGAACGTGGAGCCCTTGTAGAAGTTGATTTCGTAGGTGCTCAGGTAGACCGAGTAGACCAGCGGCCACATCACGAAGATGCCGAGCAGGATCACCATCGGGGCGATCATGAGGTAGGCGGTGCGGTTGTCCTGGCGGCGCGAGGTTGTGGCGCGGGCACGCCGCCGCGCCGATCCGGCGGAATCCGTGGATCGGGGCGACGGCGCGAGGGTGGGTGTCAGGGCCACGGCGAATCCCTTGAGAGGTCAGGCCCGGGGACGCCGGCCATGTGCGTCCCCGGGCGGTCCCGGCTACGGGAGATCAGCGTTGGGGTGCGGTCCCCGCGAGGGACTGCTTCTTGATGATGTCGTTGATCTCGGAGTCGGCCTTCTTCAGGGCGGCCGCGACGTCGGCGTTGCCCTTCATGGCGGACTCGATCGCGGTGCCGAACGCGAGCGCGATCTCCCACGGGTAGGCCGGCTCCGCCTTGCCGTACGGCACGACCTTGTCCGAGATGGTCTTCATGAACGGGTCCGCGGTGGCGTCGGGGTTGGTCTCCAGCGCACGGTCGACCGAGGCGCGCACGGTGTACTTGGAGAAGCCGCTGGCCTTGAAGAAGTCCGCCATCAGGGCCGGGTCGCCGGCCAGCAGCCAACCGATGAACCCGGCCGCCTGCTCCTTCGCCTTGGACTTGCCGTCGACGGTGAGCGTCCAACCGCCGAGGGTGGCCGTGGGCTTGGTCTGGTCGCCGTCGATGGAGGGGAACGGCGCGACCGCAGTCTTCTCGATCATCGCCGGGAACTCGTTCTTGAGCTGGCCCACGACCCAGGAACCGCCGGCCATCATCGCGACCTCACCCTGACCGTACGGCGAGCCGTCCGCGTAGCCCACCTTGGGCTGCTTGGGCATCACGCCGCTCTGGTAAAGGCTCCGGTAGAAGTCGAGCAGCTGGGCGAAGCAGGAGTCGGTGGCGACCGACTTCGACCAGTCGTCAGCGACCGGCAGGTGGCCGCAGGCGTTGTACTGCAGACCCCAGCTCGACCAGCCGAGGTCGGCCGGGATCGACGCGATCGTCATGCCCTTGACCTTGCCGCTGGTCAGCTTGGTGGCCCAGGTCGACAGCTCCGACCAGGACTTCGGCGGGTTGGCCGGGTCGAGGCCGGCCGCCTGCACGAGGTCCTTGCGGTAGTAGAGCACCGTCGAGGGTTCCACCAGCATCGGGTACGCGAAGTGCTTGCCGTTGATGGTGACGAAGTCCTTGACGTTGTCCTTGATGTCGGTGAACGCCTCGGCGGGCAGTAGCCCGTCGAGCTCCGCCAGCTCGCCGTTGGCCGCGCCAGCCGGGATGTTGCCGTAGCTGGTAGTGGCCACGTCGGGCGCCTTGCCGGCGGCCTGGGCCGCCTTGAGCTTCTGCGCCCAGGTGTCGGCCGGCACCACCTGGAGCTCGACCTTCACCTTGTCCTGGGTCTTGTTGTACGCGTCGACCTGCTTCTTGAACCAGGCCTGCTGGTAGTCCTCGAACTGCTGCTGCCAGAAGGTGACGACAGTCTTGCCGTCAGTCGTCGTCGTCGCCTCGTCACCACCGCTGCCGCAGCCCGCCAGGGCCAGCGAAGCGGCAAGAACCGTCGACACGATGGCCGACGTGATATGCCTTTTGCTCACCGTTCCTCCTCGATGTCGTGCCCTGAAGCGGGCTGACGCGCGGTCAGCCGTGTACCGAGAGTTGTCGCGGAAGGTCGCTATCCACTGCGGACATGCCGGTCGGGCGACGCCGGCCCAGCTGGCGAAACATCGATGACCCAGCCGTCATGTTGTCCAGCACTTTCCGTATCGAAAGCGAAGTTGGCTCGTAGTAGACATGATGTAATCGATTTCGTCAACAGCCCCGTAACATGCCGTTCACTGGAGCTGCGATCCCTTGTGCAGGCCCTGCGAAACCGATTACACGGACGTGCCGGCGAGTGCGCATCCACATCGGACCTGCGGCCACACTCGCAGCCGGTTTTAGCCCGGCCTTCTTCGGAGACCGGATCATCGGCGCCATCCTGTTCGCCACCAAGACGCGGTCGTCCGTCAGTTCGCGGCCTCGACGACCTGATCAGTGCGGGGGGTTGTCACTCGAACGGCGAATACCAAGCATCCCAAGGTGGACGTAGCGTCTGTTCGTGCACCATCCGCGCGGACCGGTCGTCTCGTCGCATCAGCGGCAGCGCAGCCTGCTGGTGACGGTCGCACTTGTCATCGCGGGGTTGGCCATCGTGATCAGCCTGGCCGGCATCGTGCTCGCCGCCCTCGCCCTCGGCCGCGGCACGGCCGGCGCCGCGGGCCCGGCCACACCGGCCGGCGAGGTCACGACAGCGGCAGCCACTCCGTCGACGTGGTGATCTCGGTCAGATAGTCGAGGTCGGGCGTCACGCCCAGGCCCGGGCCGGTGGGCACCGCGACGTGGCCGCCGTCGAGCACGAACGGCTCGGTGATGTCGCGGGCGAAGTAGCGGTCCGACGCCGAGGTGTCGCCGGGCAGGATGAAGTTGGGCAGCGCCGCCAGCGCCACGTTGGCCGCCCGGCCCAGGCCGGTCTCCAGCATCCCGCCACACCAGACCGGCACGCCGTGCGCGGCGCAGACGTCGTGCACCCGCCGGGCCTCCAGATAGCCGCCGACCCGGCCGGGCTTGACGTTGACCACCGAGGTGGCGCCCAGCGCGATCGCGTCGGCCGCGGCCCGGGCCGAGGTGATCGACTCGTCGAGGCAGACCGGGGTGCGGATCAGCAGGGCCAGGGCGGCATGGCCGCGCAGGTCGTCTTCGGGCAGCGGCTGCTCGATCAGCAGCAGGTCGAACGGGTCGAGGCGGGCCAACTGGCGGGCGTCGGCCAGGGTGTAGGCGGTGTTGGCGTCGACCTGCAGGAGCAGGTCGTCGCCGAAGCGCTCGCGGACGGCGCGGACCGGTTCGACGTCCCAGCCCGGCTCGATCTTGAGCTTGATCCGCACATAGCCCTGGGCCCGGTAGCCGTCCACGGCGTCGAGCAGGGCGGGAATCGACGACATGATGCCGACCGAGACGCCCGCCGGCACGGAGGTGCGGACGGCGCCGAGGTAGGCGCCGAAGGACGTGCCGGAGTCGCGCAGCGACAGGTCGAGCAGCGCGGTCAGCACGGCCGCCTTGGCCATCGGGTGGCCCTTGATCCGGTCGAGGGCCGCCTCCAGCCGGGGCACGGTCAGCTCGCCGGCCTTGGCCAACGCGATCACCTCGGGCAGCAGGAAGCGGCGGATCACCTCGGCCGCGCCGTCGACGTGTTCGCTGGAGTAGAGCGGCTCGGACATGGCGACGCACTCGCCCCAGCCCTCCGCGGTCTCGCCCACGGCGCGGACCAGCAGCACGTCGCGGGCGGTCTCGGTGCCGAACGAGGTGCGGAAGGGGCTCACCAGCGGCATCGCGATGCGGCGGAGCTCGAGACCACGGAGGTTCAAGACTGGTTCCTTTACTCGGCTTCCATGACGTACCAACCGTCGCGGGCCATCCCCGCGATCCGGTATCCGGCTTCGAATGCCGCGCACAGCGCGTCACCGACCTCTCTCCGCCAGGCGACGGCGAGGGGCGGGTCGGTGCCCCGCATGGCTTCGATGTCGATCGGCACGGCGACCAGCAGCGGCCGGCCGTCGTAGATCGCCTTGCCGGGGTTCGGGCGACCGAAGTCGTCGCGGGCGAGGGCCACCTCGGCGCCGGCGGCGTACACCGCCTGCATGTTGATCTCCCGGGTGTCGCCCGCCGCGGCCGCGATCGCCTCGGGCGAGGCGACGTCCCACTGGATGTAGAGACGGTCGCTGGTGGCGTCGCCGGCGTTGATCCCGTCGGTCATCCGGCCGTAGAAGTCCGGCAGGTACTTGACCGCACGGGCGCCCAGCTTGTGCAGGTTGAAGTAGGCGTTGCGGCCGATCAGCGGGTCGAACGTCCAGTGCACCGACTCGATCCGCCGGTCGAGTGCCCAGGCGCGTTGATGCAGCTTGATGGCGTGCCCGGCGCCACGACTCTGGGTCGCCGGGTCGACACCGGTGATGTGCGAGTGCAGGTGGTCGATGCCGAAGAACGCGACGGCCGCACCGATCAGCGTCTCACCCCGGAAGGCACCCACCACGTAGTTGCCGGCGTAGGCGAGCGCGCGCATCATCCGCGCGTCGAGCAGCTGGCTCGGTGAGTCGGCCCGCCAGATCCTGCCGAACAGCTGTGCCGCCTCTTCGTGCGCCGCCGGATCACGCAACTCGCGCACGCTGATGCCCAGCCGGGCCGCGGCGGCGGTCGCGACCTCTTTTGCCTCCGCGATCAGCTCGTCCACCCAGCCTCCCGTTGTGCAGACCGAGTCCTTACTTCAACAGGTGAACCGGTCTCGTGTCGAGGCTACCGTCGGTAATTGATGCTTTTCTTTACGTTGCCCCGGCCTTGGCAAGGCGCCCATTTGGCGCAGTTTCGCCGATACCGGGTGATACTGGATCTTTGATCTGGCGGCCTGAACGCAGCTTAAGGCATGATTGTTACTGCTCGGTATGTGTGATGGTGAACATCGGTGGGGAATCCTCGCACGGGAGGTGACCATGCCGGAGCGGACCACGGTGACACTGCCCGACGGCGTGCGGCTCCACGTCGAGGTGAGCGGGGCCGACGAGGCACCCGTCACGGTCCTGCTGTTGCACGGCTGGACCCTGGACACCCGCACCTGGCACCGACAGCTCGTGGGGCTCCCCGAGGCGCTCGGCCGGCCGGTGCGGCTGGTGGCCTACGACGCCCGCGGGCACGGCCGCTCCGACGACACCAGCCGGACCGGCGCCACCCTGGCCCAGCTCGGTGACGACCTGGCCGAGGTGATCGCCGCCATCGCTCCCACCGGCCCCATCGTGCTCGCCGGTCACTCGCTGGGCGGCATGACGATCATGGAGTTCGCCCACGGGCATCCGAAGATGTTCGCCGACCGGGTGGCCGGGCTGGTCTTCATCTCGACCACCGCCGAGGGACACACCCACACGAGGTACGGACTCCCGCCGCGGATCAGCCGCATCATCCGCCTCGCCGAGACCACCGGCGCCGGCATCCTCGCCCGCGGCGGCTCCTGGCGGGTGCACCGTTACGTGCTCCGCGCGCTCGCCCCGTCGTTGCGCTGGCTGCTGTTCGGCAACCGATGCGCCGCCGAGGACCTGATCGTCACCACCGCCGCGGTGGCGAGGGCCCAGCTCACCGCGATCGGCGCGTTCCGCTCGTCGGTCGGCGAGCAGCAGCGGTTGGCCACGCTGGCCGCGCTCGGCAACCTGCCCGCCGCCGCGCTGGTCGGCGACCGCGACCGGCTCACTCCCCCGCCGTGCGCCGAGTCGATCGCCGGCGCGCTGCCCGACGCCGAGCTGACCGTCTGCCCCGGCGCGGGCCACATGCTGATGCTGGAGCGCCCCGCCATCGTCACGGCCGCCCTGGCCGAGGTGACCCGGGCGGCCCTCGGCGACTATCTCGACCCGGCCGACCTACAGGCCGCTTGACGGCTCGCTGACGACCACGCGGTCGAGCTGACCCAGGAACCCGGGCCCGAAGGCGGTCGCCGGGGTGTGCGCGCCGGGCGGGGCGGCACCGCCGGCCTTACCGCCGGTGCCGGCCAGCAGATGCTCGGCCGCCCGGTGCACGGCGTCGGCGGTCAGGTCGTAGGCGTTGGGGCCGGTCAGCGTCGCGGTGCGGATCTCGCCGGCCGGGTTGCGCACCTCGCCCCAGACCTCGCACGTGGTGGCCGCCCGGGTCTGCGCCGACGGGCCGGGCGGCTGCCGCTTGATCGCCCGGGCGGCCAGCGCGCGCACCGGCGCGAAGCGGATCAGCTTCTGCAGCAGGCCCGGCGCCGGTGTGCGGGTGTAGACGACGATGTCGCCGATCCCGGTCGAGCGGTGCGCCGTGACCAGGTCGCCCCAGGGCACGGCGCCGACCCGGCGGACCTTCGACGGGAACGGGACCTCGCGGGCCGGGGTGCCGATCGGGGTGGGCACCAGCGTGCCCGCGACCCGCCGCCAGCCGCCCTTGGCGTTCATGGCCAGCCCGGTGGTCGCGGTGCCCCGGCTGAGCCCGCCCGGCGCGACGAACGCCAGCTCCAGCGCGGTGGCGTCGGGCAGCGCCGCGTGTAGGAGATTGGCCAGGCAGTCCGTGGGTACGACATCGAAGCCGGCCCCGGTCAGCAGCACCACCCCGGCGGCCCGGGCGTCGGCGTCGCGGGCCAGCACGGCCTCGAACACCGGAAGCTCGCCGGTCACGTCGAGATAGTGGGTGCCGGTGTCGAGGCAGGCCTGCACCATCGGGCCGGAGGTGGCCACGAACGGGCCGGCGCAGTGGGCGACGACGTCGACCTCGGCGAGGTGCTGGCGGGCGGCGGCGGCGTCACGGAGATCGAAAACGACGTGGTCGAGGCCGAGCTCGTCGGCGAGGGCGCGGACCGCGGCGGCGTTGCGGCCGGCGAGCAGCGGGCGGGAGCCGCGGCTGACGGCCAGCCGGGCGACCAGGTCGCCGGTGTAGCCGTTGGCGCCGTAAATCATCCATCGTTGATGCGACACCGCACCACCGTAAGGGCTCGACCGCAATCCTATCGAGGTGCGAGGACGGGCACATCGACCCGGTTACCGATTCGTCCCGACCCGACGACCCGTACTCTCGTTCGGGTTGGCCGCGCGACCCGCGGCCGATCCATCGCGCGAGGAGCAGTCCGCTTGACCGACGTCACCACCCTCCAGCAGGAGATCGCGACCGAGCAGAAGCACGTCGACCGGGTCTACGCCCGGGTCGCCGAGCTGCGCGCGGAAGCCGCCCGGGCCGAGCGCGAGGGCTACCGGCAGGCGTCGGTCGGCAACTTCGGCGCGCTGGTCGAGCGTGACGCGTTCGTGTTCCACGCCGCCCGGCGGCGCTATCTGCTCGACGCCGAACACGAAGGGCTGGTCTTCGGCCGCCTCGACCTGCGCGGCGGCTCCACCTTCCACGTCGGCCGGCTCGGCGTCCGGGGCGAGAACGCCGAGACGCTGGTGGTCGACTGGCGGGCGCCCGCGGCGGCGGCGTTCTACCAGGCGACCGCGGCCGAGCCGCAGGGCGTGATCCGGCGCCGGATGATCCAGTCGTCCGGCGAGAAGGTCACCGGCATCGAAGACGACCTGCTCGACCCCGACGCGGCACCCGAGCAGATGCGGGTGGTCGGCGACGGCGCGCTGCTGGCCTCGCTGTCGAAGGCGACCGGGCGCGGCATGCGCGACATCGTCGCCACCATCCAGCAGGAGCAGGACCAGGCGATCCGCTCCCCCGGCGGCGGCGTCACGATCGTGTCCGGCGGCCCCGGCACCGGCAAGACCGCGGTGGCCCTGCACCGCGCCGCCTACCTGCTCTACTCCGACCGCAACCGGTTCGCCGGCGGCGGCATCCTGGTGGTCGGCCCGTCGACCGTGTTCGTCGAATACATCGCGTCCGTGCTGCCCTCGCTGGGCGAGGAGTCCGCGACGCTGCGCTCGCTCGGCACGCTGGTGCCGGGCTGGTCGGCCACCCGCACCGACCCGGGCCCGGTCGCGGCGGTCAAGGGCTCGCTGCGGATCCGCCGGGTGCTCGAGCGCGCCTCGCACGACGCGGTTCCCGACGGCCCGACCTCGCTGCGCCTGCTCTACCGGGGCACGCTGCTGCGGCTCGACCGCAACGCGCTGGACCGGATCCGGACCCGGGCGTTGCCCCGCGGCGCCCGCCGCAACGAGGTGCGCCGCGCCGGCATCGACGGCCTGTTCGACGCGCTCTGGGCACAGGCGCTGGAGCAGAAGATCCCCGGCCTGCCGAAGCGCGCCGAGTTCGAGGACACCCTGGCCGAGCGGGAAGACTTCCGCTCGTTCATCAAGGAGTGGTGGCCCCGGCTGCGCCCCCGGCACGTGCTGGCCTGGCTGGGCGACCCCGCCCGGCTGCGCCGCTACGCCCAAGGGCTGCTGTCGGCGGCCGAGGTCGACCTGCTGACCGGCGCCTTCGACCTGGAGAACCCGACGATCGCCGACATCGCCCTGCTCGACGAGCTCGACGAGTTGCTCGGCCGGCCCAAGCAACCGGCCCGGACGCAGCGCAACCCGTTCCACGTCGCGGGCGGCGTCTACGAGGTGAGCACGTCCGGCGAGCGGGCCCGCGCGGCCCGGGCGGCGGCGACCCAGCGGCCCGACGACTACCGGGAGTACGCCCACGTGGTGGTCGACGAGTCGCAGGACGTCACCCCGATGCAGTGGCGGATGCTGGGCCGGCGCGGGCGGCTGGCGTCCTGGACGATCGTCGGCGACCCGGCGCAGACGGCCTGGACCGGCGACGCGGAGGAGCTCGACCGGGCCCGCGACCGGGCGCTGGGCTCGCGGGCCCGCAACGCCTACTCGCTGACCACCAACTACCGGAACTCGGCCGAGATCTTCGAGGTCGCGGCGGCCGAGATCCGCACGATCGCGCCGGACCTGCCGCTGCCGGTGGCCGTGCGGTCGACCGGTGTGCCGCCCGTCGCGCTGTCGGTGCCCGCAGCCTCGCTGCCAGAGGCGGTGCGTTCCTCGGTCACCGACGTGCTCGGCGAGGTCGAGGGCACGGTCGGCGTGATCACGCCGGTGGCCCGGGTCGGCGAGGTCGCCGGCTGGCTCGAGGAGATCGGCGACTCCCGGCTCCAGGTGGTCACCAGCCTGCAGGCCAAGGGCATGGAGTACGACGGCGTCGTGCTGGTCGCGCCGGCCGAGATCCGCGCGGGTGGCCCGGCGGGCGTCCGCACGCTCTACGTCGCCCTGTCCCGCGCGACCCAGCGGTTGGTCACCGTGGACGTCACCGCCTGACGGCGACCGCCGGGCGGCTGGGGCCGCGCGGCGACCGCCGGGCGGCTGGGACCGCGGGGCGACCGCCGGGCGGCTGGGACCGCGCGGCGACTGCCGGGCCGCTGGAGCCGCGGAGACGGTCGGGCGCGGCTCAGCCGACCTGCGGCGGCGGGATCGGCGCACCGCTCGCGAGCAGGTCGATCAGGGCGGTCAGTCGCTTCTTCCGGGCGGCCGGGCTGGGCGCGCTGGTCAGCTTGAGGATGACGGCGTAGCGGCCGGTCCTGTCGAGCGCGGCGAACCGCGCGGCCGCGGCCGGGCTGTCCGCCAGGGCCGCGTCGAGGTCCTCGGGGCTTTTCGCGTCCCGCTGCGACGGGTAGGCGGCCGCCCAGCGGCCGTCGGCCTTGGCCGCCTCGATCTGGGCGAAGCCGGCCGGCCGCATCCGCCCGGCGGCGAGCAGCGCCTCGGCACGGTCCACATTGACCTGCGACCAGCGCGCGCCCCTGCGGCGGGGTGAGTAGCGCTGGAGGAAGTGCGCTGCGTCGAGCCCGCGCCGCTGGCTGTCGATCCAGCCGAAACAGATCGCCACGTCGCCGGCCTCGTATGCGGAGATGGTCGGCGCCGGCGCTCCCTTCTTGGCGATCGTCAGCCACGCCTCGCCGGCGCTGTCGTGGTGCTCGGCCAGCCACGCCTCCCACTCGGCGACGGCGCGAAAGGTCATCGGCTCCATACCGGCGACCCTACCCACCGTGGTCCGCGGGTCGGGAGACCATGACGGGATGGAGCACGCGGGGCACGACCCGGGCCAGTTCCGGCGGAAGCTGTGGCTGTCGCTGGCGTTGACCCTGCCGATCGTGGTGACCAGCGACTCGGTGATGGACTGGTTCGGCTATTCGATCGACTTTCCCGGGATCGACTGGGTCGGGCCCGTGCTCGGGTCCGTCGTCTTCCTCTACGGCGGCTGGCCGTTCCTGGCCGGCGCGGTCCGGGAGGTCCGCGACCGCGCGCCCGGGATGATGCTGCTCATCGCGATGGCGATCACGGTGGCCTACGCCGCCTCGCTGGTCACCTTCGCCGGCGCGTTCGACCTCGACTTCTGGTGGGAACTGGCCGCACTGGTGACGATCATGCTGCTCGGCCACTGGCAGGAGCTCAAGGCCGTCGGCCAGGCCCGCGGCGCGCTCGCGGCGCTGGCCGCGCTGCTGCCCGACGACGCCGAGCGGGTCACCGGCGACGGTGTCGAGACCGTGCCGGTGTCCGCGCTCGCGCTGGGCGACGTGGTGCTGGTGCGGCCGGGCGGCCGGGTGCCCGCCGACGGCCGGGTCGTCCTGGGTTCGGCCGAAGTGGACGAGTCGATGATCACGGGCGAGTCCAAACCGGTGCCGCGCGGGCCCGACGACCGGGTGGTGGCCGGCACGGTCGTCACCGACGCCGCGCTCCGGCTGCGGGTCGACGCGCTCGGCGACGACACCGCGCTCGCCGGGATCCAGCGGCTGGTCGCACAGGCCCAGGCGGCCGGCGGCCGGGCCCAGGCGCTGGCCGACCGGTTCGCGGCGTGGCTGTTCTACGTCGCCACCACGGTCGGGGTGCTCACGTTCGTCGCCTGGTGGGCGGCGGGCGACCTCGACGAGTCGGTGTCGCGCACGGTCACCGTGCTGGTGATCGCCTGCCCGCACGCACTGGGGCTGGCCATCCCGCTGGTCGTCGCGCTGTCGACGGCGCTGTCGGCGCGGGCCGGCATCCTGGTCAAGGACCGGCTCGCCCTGGAGCGGATGCGGCTGGTCGACGCGGTGCTGTTCGACAAGACCGGCACCCTGACCAAGGGCGCGCACACGGTCACCGCGGTGGCCGCGGTCGACGGGGTGACCGAGGAGCAGGTGCTGCGCTGGGGCGCCGGTGTCGAGGCCGACAGCGAGCACCCGCTGGCCAGGGCGATCGTGGCGGCGGCCGGCGGACCGACCCCCGCGACCGACTTCCGCGCGCTGAGCGGGCGGGGGGTGCGGGCCACGATCGACGGCACGACGTATGCCGTCGGCGGGCCGGCCCTGCTCCGCGAGCTGCGGATCGAGGCGCCGCCCGGCCTGGGTGCCGGCTGGGCCGACCGCGGCGCCGCGGTGCTGCACCTGGTCCGGCTGACCGGAACGTCGCGGGTGCTCGGCGCGTTCGCCCTCGAAGACGAGGTGCGGCCCGAAGCCCGGGAGGCGATCAGGCAGTTGCGCGCGGAAGGCATCCGGACGATCGCGATGATCACCGGCGACTCCCGCGCGGTGGCCGGGTCGGTCGCCGCGGAACTCGGCTTCCGGCCCGGCGTCGACGAGGTGTTCGCCGAGGTGCTGCCGGCCGACAAGGACCGCGCCGTCGCCGACCTGCAGTCCCGCCGGCTGCGGGTGGCGATGGTCGGCGACGGCGTGAACGACGCGCCGGCGTTGGCCCGCGCCGACGTGGGCATCGCGATCGGCGCCGGCACCGACGTCGCGATCGAGTCCGCCGGCGTGGTGCTGGCCTCGTCCGACCCGCGCGGCGTGGTCGGGACGATCCGGCTGTCCCGGGCCGCGTACCGCAAGATGATCCAGAACCTGATCTGGGCCGCCGGCTACAACGTCGTGGCGATCCCGCTGGCCGCGGGCGTCTTCTTCTGGGCCGGGGTCACGCTGAGCCCGGCCATCGCCGCGGTGCTGATGTCGGCGTCGACGATCCTGGTGGCGCTCAACGCCCAACTCCTGCGCCGGGTCCGGCTCACTCCGTCATCGCCGTCGAGCGGCTGACCGACTCCCACTCGGAGACCTCGGCCAGCAGGGCGGCGTGGTGCTCGCGCAGGCCGTCGACCGCGTCGCTGCCGAGCAGCAGGCGCAGCGGCGGCCGGTCGCTGTCGATCGCCGCCAGGATGGCGGCCGCGCCCTTCACCGGGTCGTTCGGCTCGGCGTCGGTCAGCTCCACCGTGAACCGGCGGGTCGCGCCGGCGGTGTCGCGGTAAGCGTCCAACTCGGCCGTGACGTGCTTGTTGTTGTTGAACTCGGTGCGGAACGCGCCCGGCTCGACGATCAGCACCCGCACGCCGTGCGGCGCCAGTTCGCTGGCCAGCGTCTCGGAGAAGCCCTCCAGCGCCCACTTGGCCGCGTGGTAGGCACCGAAGGCCGGGTAGGTCTTGCGCCCGCCCAGCGAGCTCATCTGCACGATCCTCCCGCTGCCCTGCTCCCGCATCAGCGGCACGACCGCCTTGGTGACCTCGGCCGCGCCGAAGAAGACGACCTCGAGCTGTTGCCGCAACTCGGCCATCGTGAACTCCTCGACCGCGCCGAGCACCAGCGAGCCGGCGTTGTTGACCAGAACATCGATCCGGCCGTACGTGGTGAGCGTCTCCTTCACCGCCGCCGTGATGGACGCCGGGTCGGTGACGTCGAGGGCCGCGGTGCTGATCCGGCCTTGGCCCTGCTCCGCCAGCGCGGTCAGGGTCTCCGGCCGCCGCGCGGTGGCCATCACCCGGTCGCCGGCGGCCACCGCCGCGAGCGCGAGTTCCCGGCCGAAGCCCGAGGAACATCCGGTGATCAACCAAACGCGACTCTGTGTGTTGCTCCGCATGTCTGCATCTCCCGTTGCATGTCGTCGTGACCACGAACGATGCTGCGGCCAGGGTGCCGGTCACGGCCAACACCGGTTACCTGGCGTAGCGGTAGGTTCAGGCTGTGACCCCTGATCTTCGGCAGTTCCGGTACTTCGTCGCCGTCGCCGAAGAGGCCAGCTTCACCCGCGCCGCGACCAAGCTGCTAATCACCCAGCAGTCGCTGTCGCAGCAGATCAACGCGCTGGAACGGATTCTCGGTGCGAAACTGTTCGATCGCGACAGCCGGGGCACCAAGCTCACCGAGACCGGTGCGTTGTTCCTGCCCGAGGCGCGCGCCGTGCTGGCCCGCGCCGACGCGGCCGTGGCGGTCGCCCGCCGGGCCGGCCGCGGCGAGATCGGCGAGCTCCGGCTGGCGTTCCTGGCCACCACCGCCAACCACCTGCTGCCGCCGGTGTTGCGCACCGCCCGGGACCGCCTCCCCGAGCTGCGCCTGACCACCGCCGAAACGGCCATCGGCCCGCTGGTCGAGGGGATCTTCGACGGGGGTTACGACCTGGCCTTCACCCGCCCGCCGCTGGTCGACGGCCTGGCGGCCGGACCATCGCGACCGAGCAGGTGTGTGCCGTGCTGCCGGAGGGCCACCCGCTCGCCGACCGCACCGAGCTGTCCCTGCGCGACCTGGCCGGCGAGCGCTGGGTGATGACCCCGCGCAGTTCCTGGGAGCCCTGGCACCGCGGCTTCGACGAGAGCTTCCGGGCCGCCGGCTTCACTCCGGACATCGTCGCGACCGACGCCAGCGTGCAGGGGCTGCTCGGCCTGGTCGCGGCCGGCGTCGGGATCACCCGGCTGGGCTCGTCGGCACGCAACCTGCGCCGCACCGGGGTCGTGTTCGTGCCGCTGACCGGCGAGGTCACCCCGACCGAGATGGTCTGGCTACCGGCCAACACCTCCCCCGCGCTGCGCCGCCTGGTCGACGTGGTCACCGACCTGGCCGCCAGCACAGACCTCACCACCGCCGGCTGAGCGCCGTCGGTCCTCGGCCAGCGCGGCGAAGACCGGGAGCCGGCGCGGACCGAGAGCATCGCGGCCGGCGGGCGTCACCCTCGGCCAGCGCGGCGAAGACCGGCCGCCGGGCCGCGGACCGGCACCATCGCCGGCCGGCGGCCGTCAGTCCTCGGCCAGCGCGGCGAAGACCGGGAGCCGGGCCGCGCGGCGGGCCGGGAGGATCGCGGCCAGCAGGGCCGCGCCGGCGGCCGCGAGCACGACCAGGGTGAGCTGGCCGACCGGCACCACCGGCAGGCCGTGCCCGTAGGTGTCGATCAGGGCGGCCGCCGCCACCCAGCCCACGCCACCGCCGAGGGCCACGCCGGCCACCGCGCCGACCACCGCGATCAACCCGGACTCCAGCAGCAGCATCCCCCGCAGCTGGCGGCGAGACAGGCCGAAGGCACGCATCGTCGCCGACTCGCGGCGGCGCTCCACGACCGACAGCGAGAGCGTGTTGCCGATGCCGAACAACGAGATCAGCACCGACATGCCGAGCAGGGCGGCGAAGATGCCGAGCAGCTCGTCGAGCGAGGCGCCCAGCTCGTCGGCCTCGGCGGCGCGGCTGGTGACCTGCACCACGGGATACGCACGCAGCTCCGCGTCGATCAGCCGGGCACCCTCCTGCGTGGACACCCCGGGCGCCAGGTCGACCAGGATCTCCACGGCCGGACGGTCGCCGTACGCCGCGGTGAAGGTGTCGAAACCGACCAGCGCGGAGCCGTCCAGCGGCGAGTCGTCGAAGAGGGCGACCACCCGCAGGGGGCCGAGGGTGCCGAACGGCACCGTCGAGCCGACCGTCAGGCCCCGGTCGGCGGCGTAGCCGCGGTTGAGCGCGACCGTGCCCGGCCCGAGATCGCCGAGCGCCCCCGCGGTCACCTCCGGGCGGATCGCGCCGCGCAGTTGGTCGGGCGGCACCGCCGCGACCCGGGTGCGGTCGCCGGCGAGCGGCGCCTCGGAGCGCACCTCGGCCACCGTCGCGAAGCCGGCGTGGCGGCGCAGTGCCGGCGCGAGGCCCGGCGGCATCCCGGCCCGCATCGACTCGAAGGTGCCGTCGGTGCGGGCCCGGTTGAGGGTGAACTCGACCGGGAAGTTCTCGGTCAGCTCCCGCCCGCTCTGGTCCCGCGCGGTGGCCAGCAGCACCGCGAACAGCGACATCAACGCGACCCCGATGACCAGTGCCAGGGTCGTCGCGGCGGCGCGGCGCGGGTTGCGGCGGGCGTTGGCGACCGCGAGCCGCGGCACGGTGCCGAACAACCGGGCCGGCAGCCAGCCGATCAGGGCGACCAGCGGCGGCACGACCAGCGGGCCGGCGACGACGGCGGCCACGAACAGCAGCATGCCGCCGCCGAGCACCAGCGGCAGCCCGGGGAAGCCGAGCGGGACGCCGCCGACCACCGAGAGGACGCCGGCGGCGGCGAGGATCGACGAGGCGACCACCCGGGCCGTCCGGCGGCCGCCGGCCACCGCCCGCGGCTCGGCCAGGGACGCGTCGCGCAACGCGGCCAGCGGGGCGACCCGGCCGGCGGAGACGGCGGGCACCAGCGCGGAGACCACCGCGACGAACGTGCCGAAGCCGACCGCGACCAGGAACGTGGGCCAGCGGACGACCGGCGTGTGCAGCGGGATGTCGGTGGCGACCAGTTCGCGGCCCCAGATCAGGCCGTACCCGATGACCACGCTCATCGCCAGGCCGCCGACGGACGCGACGATGCCGAGCAGCAGCGCCTCGATCAGCACGGTGCCGGTGACCTGGCGGCGGGTGGCGCCGATGGCGCGCAGCAGGGCCAACTCGCGGGCCCGCTGCGCGGCCAGGATCGCGAACGTGTTGTAGATGACGAACGCCGACACGGTGACCGCGACCAGCCCGAACCCGAGCAGCACGGCGACGAAGCCGGTGACGTACTTGCCGGCCTCGACGGCCAGTTTCTGCCGCAGTTGGGCGCCGGTCAGCACCGGGTACGCGTGCCCGAGCGCCGCCGCGACGCGGTCCCGCAGCACCGTCTCGGAGACGCCCGGCCGGGCGGCGACCACCACCTCGGCGAAGCGTTCGGTGCCGGTCAGCGCGGTCAGTTCGCCGTCGGTGAGCGCGGCCACGGTCGAGCCGCCGTAGAGCCGGTTGACGCCCAGGTCGAGCACGCCGACCAGGGTCAGCGTGCGGGGCTGGCCGGCGGCGTCGAGCACGGTGACCGGGCCGCCGACGGCGAACCCGGCCCGCTCGACGGTGGCCTTCTCCACCGCCACCTCACCCGGGCCGCGCGGCAGCCGGCCGGCGAGCAGGTCGTAGGCGGCCATCGACGGGACGTCGGGCACCGACAGGCCGTAGCCGACGTGTCCGTGGTCCATCATCAGCTTGCCGTCGCGGTCGAGCATGCTCAGCCAGGCCGCCATCCGGCCGTCGACCGCCGCGACACCGTCGATCCCCCCGATGGTCTCCACCGTGTCGCGCTCGGCCAGCAGGGCCGCCGGCTCGACGGCCACGTCGACGCCGCGGGCCGAGCGGGCCAGGTCGTCGTAGAACGCGGCCCGGGCGGTGTCACCGTAGACGAGGGTGCCGGCGAGGAAACCGACCCCGACCATCACCGCGAAACCGGTCAGCACGAGCCGGACGGCGTGCGCCCGGAAGCCGGTGACGGCGAGGCGAAGCAGAGGCCGTTTCACGTCGACCAGTCTGAACAACCGCCACACGGGTCTCGCCGCGCCCCGCCTGTCGACATGACGACAGGGCCGGCGGGCGGACAATGGGAATGGTTCCCGGTGTCACCTTTGCATACATAGCGATGTTTGCATAAGACTAGGGCGAGCAGCGGAGGGAGGGCGCACGTGGGAGCGGGGCACGACCACGACTTCGGCACGCGTGACGCGGCCGCCCAGCACCGCGGCCGGCTCTGGGGCGCCTTCGCGCTGCTCGCCGTCTTCATGGTGATCGAGGCGGTCACCGCCTTCGCGACCGGTTCGCTGGCGCTGCTCTCCGACGCGGGGCACATGTTCACCGACGTGCTCGGCATCGGCATGGCGCTGGCCGCCATCACCGCGGCCCGGCGCGCGGCCACCGACCCGCAGCGCACGTTCGGCCTCTACCGGTTGGAAGTGCTGGCCGCGCTGGCCAACGCCGTGCTGCTGTTCGGCGTCGCGCTCTACGTGCTCGTCGCGGCGGTGCGAAGATTCGGCGACGCGCCACACGTGAGCACCGGGCCGATGCTGGTGGTCGCCGGCCTGGGCCTGGTGGCCAACATCTTCGCCTTCGTGCTGCTGCGCAAGGGCGCCAAGGACAGCATCAACGTGCGCGGCGCCTACCTGGAGGTGCTCAGCGACCTGATCGGCTCGGTCGGCGTGCTGGGCGCCGCGGCGGTGATCGCCGGCACCGGGTGGTTCGTGGTCGACCCGCTGGTGGCGGTCGCGGTCGGCCTGTTCATCCTGCCGCGCACCTGGAAGCTCGGCCGTGAGGCGGTGCGGATCCTGGTGCAGGCCGCACCGGAGCACCTCGACGTCGCGGCGATGCGCACCTCGCTGGGTGCTGTGCCGGGCGTCTGCGACGTGCACGACCTGCACGTCTGGACGCTGACCTCGGGCATGGAGGTGGCCTCGGCCCACCTCGGCATCCAGGGTGACGCCGAGGTCGGCACGGTGCTGGCGGCGGCCCGGGAGGCACTGCAGCACGGCTTCGGCATCGAGCACGCCACCCTCCAGGTGGAGCCGGTCGCGTCGTCGGGCGACTGCCGTACCGCCAGTTGGTGACCCTTTGTATTTAGCGCGGCCTTAACTTTCGTGACCTTCAGCGGAGATTTGCCCGGATAAATACGGGCAAGCTCCGCCAATGCGCATTTAGCAGCCCTCGCGCAGCGTAGGCGGTCCTCGGTAGTCTCCGTTTCGATCTTCGCTGGACGCCACCCCCGGTGCCGAGCGGAGGTCGCCATCCCGAACCCATCGGCCACCCCGGCCGGCGGCTGACGGAAGGACGGCCCACCGATGATTCGAACCCGACGACGATGGACCCACGTCGCCACCGCCGCGCTGTTCGGCCTCACCCTGGCCCTCGTCGGCCCGATGGCACCGGCCAGCGCCGACCCCGACTCCGACGGCGGCGAGGGCGCCACGGCGGAACTGCGCGACCAACTCGACAAGGCCAGCCGGGGCTACCTCGACGCCCAGGCCGCGCTGAAGAAGTCGCAGGGCGAGCAGCGGACGCAGGAAGACGACCTGCGGACCACCGAACAGGAGTTGGCGAAGCACACCGAGGCGCTCGCCGACATCGGCCGGTCCGCCTACCGCACCGGCCGGCTCAGCCCGATGGCCGCGCTGCTCAACAGCGACTCGCCCGAACGCTTCCTCGAACGGGCCAACGCCCTCGGCATGGTCGCCGCCAACGAGCAGCGCGAGGTGCGCTCACTGGAGGACGCGCAGGAACGCGCCGCGAAGGCGACGGCGGCGATCAACCGGGAGGTACGCGAGCAGCAGCGCCAGGTGGCGCTCATGAAGGCCCGCAAGGAACAGGCCGAACGGGCGCTGGACGTGGCCGCCCGACAGCAGAAGGCGTCGGCCGCGAAGGCCGCGCAGTCCGGCGGCAGCGGCAGCAACACCGGCGGCTCCGGCGGCGCCACCGCCACGCCGGCCAAGCGCAACAGCGACGGCAGTTGGCCGACCGAGTCGTGCAGCATCGACGACCCGACGCCGGCCAGCGGCTGCATCACCCCGCGCACGCTGCACGCGCTGCAACAGGCCAAGAACGCCGGCTTCACCCACTACGTCTCGTGTCACCGCAACGGCGGCTCGGGTGAGCACCCGAAGGGCCGGGCCTGCGACTTCGCGGCCGCCAAGGGCGGCTTCGAGGGCGACGCGACCGGTGCGGAGAAGACCTACGGCACCAACCTGGCCAACTATTTCATCCGTAACTCGGACCGGCTGGCCGTGCTCTACGTCATCTGGTACCGGCAGATCTGGTTGCCCAGCAGCGGTTGGAAGTCCTACAGCGGAGCGTGCGGAGACCCGTCCTGCGACCACACCAACCACGTGCACCTGAGCGTCTACTGAGGGTCCCGAAAAGAGCATCCGGGGGTACGCCGTGCGCGTACCCCCGGATGTGCTCAGCTTTCCAGCACGTTCTGGAGCCGCTCGGCGAGCGCGTGGTGTGCCGTGCGGGCCTGTTTGAACGCGTACCCGAAGAGCAGGGTCGGCGCGGTCAGCGTGATCGTCACCTCGATCCGCACGGTGCCGTCGGGCTCGGGGAAGAGCCGGGTGTGGTTGTGCAGCGTGGTGCCGGGTCGCTGGCGCGCGACGGTGACCACCTCGTCGTCGGTCACCGTCATGACGTCGGCCGTGTAGCTCGTGGTGAAGCCGACCGGGCCGATCGTCAACCGGTCGTTGATCACGAAGCTGCGCACGGCGCCGCGGACCGGTGGCACCTCGGTGACCTTGACGATCAGCGGGTGCACCTCGGCGTGCCGGCTGAAGTCGGACAGCAGTGCGACCGCGTCGGCGGCGCGGCATTTCGGCCGCAGCGAATAGGTGAAGGTGCCGGTTTTCGCCAACGATCGTCCCTAGTTGAGGTGGTGGAGTGCCGGCGCCGGCAGGGCGCGCGGTGCGGGAGCGCTGGCCGGCATGACCGACGACCAGAGGCCGATGGCGACGTCGGCGCTGCACGGGCGGTCGGCCGGCGTGCGGGTCATGCTGGCCCGGCACAACTCGGCGACCGCCCGCGGCAGGCCAGGGACGGACAGCACGGGGGCCGGCGCGGTGCGCCGGCGGTCCTCGCCGGGCCCGGGGCCGGTCAGCACGGGGGCCGGCGCGGTGCGCCGGCGGTCCTCGCCGGGCCCGGGGCCGGTCAGCATCCGGTGCAACAGGACGCCGAGGGCGAACACGTCGTCGGCGGGCAGGCCGGGCGCGCCGGACGGGCCGGCCAGCCCGAAGTCGATCATCTTGGCGCCGGCCCGGGTCAGCATCACGTTGCGGGCCGACACGTCGCGGTGCACGAAGCCGCGGCGGTGGGCCACGGCGAGCACGTCGGCGAGCGTGGCGGCGATCCGGACCGCTTCGGGCCACGGCAGCGGGCCGCCGACCAGCCGGCCGGCCAGGGCGACGCCGTCGAGCAACTCGAGCACGACGTAGGGCGCGACCGAGCCGTCGGGCAGCGGCGCGGCGCCGTGGTCGTAGACCCGCGGGACGCTGGGATGGCGCAGCCGTTCGGTGATCGCCGCCTCCCGGCCGGCGGCGTCGGGGTGCGCCGGCGTGATGACCTTCACGGCCAGCGGGCGGGCGGAGTGGCTGTCGAAACCGTGGTAGACGGTCGACACCCCACCACGCGCGATCGGGCCGAGCAGGACGTAGCGCCGCAGGAACGTCGTGCCCATCCGCAACCACGCCACGACCCGGCACTCTTCCGGATCGATGTGGCCGCGGACAAGAGGGCCGGGGTGGGCTTTAGGCGGTTTTAAGGCCAGTACACCTAGGCGCCGGCCGGGGTGTTGAGATCGCCGAGGTAGGGCTCGGGCGCGCCGAAGAGGCCGAGCAGGCCGGTGACCCAGAGCTGGCGGTGGACGAAGCGGCTGGGCTCGGTGACGACGAGTTTGATCCCGCTGACCTCAGCGGTCTGGAAACCCGCGACCATCGCGCTGATGCCGACGGAGTCGATGAAGCTCACCAGGCGCAGGTTGAGCTCAATCCGGGTGGGGCGGTCATCGGTCAGCGCCGCAGCGATGGCCTCTTTGACCTCGTGGGCGGAGTCGACATCGATCTCACCACGGGGGGCGATTTCGAGGACTCCGTTGGCACGTCGAGTTGTCACGATCGACAGACTCACGCAACTACCTCCGAGCTCGAACCTCGGTCCGCATCCAGGGGACCTTTCGACAGTACGCGGACCGCGACCGAGCGTATTCGCATGCTTCACATGGTCGCCAGTCTTGCCGCCGCGTACTTTCCCCTTTCTCGTGTTCCGAAACCGGCATAGCCGGTCAAACTGTGAATATGTGACCTTCGACTCGTGTCGACCCGACCAACGGGTCACCCGTGCCGAATTCCGGCCGCGGTCAGCCTACCGCACGTGTCGACCATCACAGTGGGTGAGGCGATGCGGACTGTCCACAGTCGGCACCGCCCAGACCCGCGTCGCGTTACCGTGACGATCTGTGGTTTGCGCCTGCCGGCCGGCGGGCACTCTCCCACACGCCGGACAGCGCTCGCTCGCGAGCGGACGCGAGTCCGAAGTGGCAGGTTCGGCGACCGAGGAGGTAGCAGGATGTTCGGAACCAACCTCATGGACCGCCGGAGCAGAACCGAGCGGATCACCGACGACGCGTGGGACCACCTGCGCACGTTCGTCGACTCGGCGCGGTCGCGCACCTCCGGGCTGGCCGGGTTGGCCAGCGACGCCGGCAGCGCCGTGAGCGGCGCGGTCGGTGCGGTCGGTGGCGCGGCGAGCGTCGTGGGCGGCGCCACCGACGAGGCGCGCCGCCGGGCGAGCCTCGCCTACGACGCCCTCGCCGGGCGCCGGATGCCGATGCCGTGGACCGTGGTGATCGCCGCCGCGGCGATCGGCGCGGCGATCGGGTGGGCGGCCGGCTCGGCTTCTCGCGCCGCCATCGCCCGGATGGGCGACCAGGCCGACAACGGGCGGGTCGACGAGATCGAGTTCGTCGAGGCCGACCGGCCCAAGTCGACGCTCGACAGCTAGTCCGAAACAGCGCGCGGGGTTGCCGAACAGCTCGACCGGCAACCCCGCTTTGCGCCCGATTGACGTGCGACGGCGGGCGGGCGATGCTCGTTGTCATGCGTCACCGGGAGGACACCGAGCGTGTGGGTCCACCCCCGCCCGAAGCGCACTCCTTCCGCCTCACCGACCTCGACCAGACCCGTGCGCTGTGCGCCGAGTTCTTCTACGAGGTCGACCTCGACCTGCTGGACCGAAGCCGGCCGCTGGCGTTCGAGGCCGAGATCGTGCGGCTCGGCCCGGTCACGATGGGCGACATCAGCTTTGGCGCCGACGTGTCGATCGGCGCCGACGTCCTCGACGCCTACCACGTCAACCTGCCGATCGCCGGCGCCATCGGCAGCGAGCACCGCGGCGCCGTCACGGTCGCCAGCCCGCGCCGTGCGGCGGTCTACCGGCCCGGCGCCGGCGCGCACGCGGGGCGGTGGGCCGCCGACTGCCGCAGTCTCAGCATCCGCCTCGACCGCACGGCGCTGGAGACGGAACTCGCGGCGCTGCTCGGCCACCCGGTCCACGGGCCCGTCCGGTTCGGCGCCAGCTTCGACACCACCCGGGGTCCCGGTCTGACCTGGACCCGGATGATCAATCTGCTCCGGTCGGAGAGCGGCAACCCACACAGCGCGCTGCTGCAGCCGCTGATCGCCGCGCGCTACTCGCAGGGCCTGATCGGCGGCCTGCTCTACGCCGTCGACCACCAGTTCGCCGACGCGCTGACCGCGCACGTGGCGCCGGTGCGGCCGCGCACGGTGCGCCGGGCGATCCAGGTGATGGAGGCCGACCCGACCCACCCGTTCACCACCGCCGAACTGGGCCGGATCGCCGGTGTCTCGGCCCGGTCGCTGCAGGAGGGGTTCCGCCGGCACGTCGGCGTGTCACCGATGACCTACCTGCAGCAGGTGCGGATGGGCTATGCCCGCGACGAACTGCGGCACCCGGTGCCCGGCCGCGACACGGTGGCCGCGATCGCGCACGCGTGGGGCTTCGGCCACCTGGGCCGGTTCGCGGCGTCCTACCGGGCCCGCTATGGAGAGTCGCCGTCGGCGACACTGCGCGGGCGGTGACTCACTCCCCGGGGTCGCCGTGGCGGTCGTCGGGGATGCGCTGGGCCGGGATGCGCGGTGCGGAGCGCCCGTTGGGCGACCTGAGGCCGTCGAGGACGCGATGCGCGGCCGCCAGGCCGTCTTCGGCGTAGACGGTCAGCGCCGACGGGTGCCCGCCGCTGCGCTCGATCCGCAGCGTGGCCTGGAGCTTGTCGTAGTCGTGCAGGAAATCGACCGCCCGGCTGAGGGCCGCGACCGCCCGCAACATGTCACCTTCGAGGTCCTGCATGGTTGTGCCCCTCCCCCAGATCGGACGGACTGTAGGCCGATGATCGCCATGCGTCGATCCAGTTCACGCCGGGGCTATCCGGATCGCGCGAACCTTGTCGGAGGGGCGCCCTAGGGTGTCGCCCATGATGCGTGGCCGCAATCAGGACGACGGCTCGACACCGCGCGAGGCGCGCGGCGACTATTGGGGCGTGGTGGTCGACAGCACCGACGCGCCGGCCCTGGCCGGCTTCTACGCGACGTTGCTGGGCTGGGAGCTCGGCCCGGAGGGGCTGGCGATCCTGCCGCCCGACGGCGTCGCCTACATCTCGTTCCAGACCTCGGCCGAATACGTCCGCCCGGTCTGGCCGCCCGCCGACGGGCGGCAGCAGCAGATGCTGCACCTCGACTTCGAGGTCGACGACCTGGCCGCGGCCGTGGCGCACGCGGTCGAGCTGGGTGCGGTGCTGGCCGAGTTCCAGCCGCAGGACGACGTGCGGGTGCTGCTCGACCCCGACGGCCACCCGTTCTGCCTCTACGAATGACCGGGAGCCCCACCGGCGCGGGTCAGGCGGCCCGGCGCAGGGCGTGCAGGAGGGCGGTGGTGGCCGGCGGGTCGGGTGGCTCGCCGTAGGTCGCCGCGTACATCTGGCGTGTTGATCCCGGGATTTCGGTGGCGTGGATGCCGGGGGCGCGGTGTGCGCGCAGGGCGAGGCCGGGCATCGTGGTAACGGCCATGCCCGCGCTGACCATCGCCTGCATCGCCACCATGTCGTCGGTGCTGTAGGCGATGCGCGGGGTGAAACCGGCGCGGGCGCAGAGGTCGACCAGGTGGCCGCGGCAGCGCTCGCAGCCGGCGACCCAGCGGGCGTCGCGGTGGGCCGCCAGGGCATCACCGTCGGCGTCGGCGGTGCCGTTGCCGTCGGCGTCGGCGTCGGCGTTGCCGTCGGCGTCGGCGTTGCCGTCGGCGGTGGCGTTGCCGTCGGCGTCGGCGGGTGCGCTTCGAGGGTGATGACGTGCCGGGCGGCGAGGCTGACGACCGGTGGCGTCGGTCGGGCTGAGCAGGTAGGTCGGGTCGTCGAGCAGGTGCAGCAGGCGGATGCCCTCGTCCTCCGGCGCCGACCCGGCGTAGCGGAAGACCACCGCGACGTCGACCTTGCCGGCCCGCAGCAGCCGCAGCGCCTCCGGCGGGTGCGTGTCGGTCAGGGTGAGCTCGAGCCCCGGGTGTGACGTCGCCAGCGCCGCGGCGGCGGGCGGTAGCAGCGTGCTCAGGACGGAGGAGAAGCCGGCGAGCCGGACCCGGCCGGCGTCGAGGCCGACGTGGGTCGACAGCTCCGCCGCGGCCGAGTCGACCCGGCCGATGATCTCCGCCGCGCGCTCGGCCAGCAGTTCGCCGGTCGGGGTGAGCCGGATGCCGCGGCCGACGCGTTGCAGCAGCCGGGCGCCGGTCTCCGCCTCCAGCTTGGCGAGGTGATGGCTGACCGAAGGCTGCGAGTAGTGCAGTTCCTTCGCCGCCGCGGTGACCGAGCCGGTGCGGGCGACGGCGGCGAGCACGCGCAGGCGGACCAGGTCCAACACATTCACTCCGTCGATAGGTTGCCGCGAGATTCGGCATTAGACCTGATGAATGCTAGGCCGCACGCTGTCCACATGGAAACGTTCGCGCTGGCGGCGCTCGTACTCATCATGATTCCCGGTCCGGACCAGGCCCTGATGACCCGCAGCACGCTGGTCGGCGGCCGGGTGGCGGGGCTGCTGACGATGGCCGGTGGCGTTCTCGGCCTGGCCGTGCACGCCACCGCCGCGGCCGTCGGCCTGTCGGCCCTGCTGCTCGCCTCGGCGACCGCGTTCACGGTGCTGAAGATCGTCGGCGCGGCCTACCTGCTGTGGGTGGGCCTGCAGACCTTGCGCGCCGCGGCCCGGTCCGCACCCGCGGAGACCAGGACCGAGGGGGTACGGCTGCGCCCGCTGACCGCCGTCCGGCAGGGTTTTCTGAGCAACGCGCTCAACCCTAAGGTGGCACTGTTCTTCGTGACATTCCTGCCGCAGTTCCTGTCCACCGCCGACAGTGCCACCGCCACGAGGCTGCACGCACTGCTGCTGTCGGGGGTTTTCGCGTTGCTCTACCTGGCCTGGTTCGGTCTGTATGTCACCGCGGTCAACGGCCTGGGCCGGTTCCTGCGCCGGCCGCGGGTCAAGGCCGGCATCGAACGCGTCACCGGCGTCCTGCTGGTGGCGTTCGCCGTACGTCTGGTCACCGCGACCCACTGATCCGGAGGATGGCATGTCCGCGTCCGTGCTCTTCATGTCGATGTCTCTCGACGGCTTCATCGCCGACCCGGCCGACCGCCTCGGCGGCTCCGACGGCAACCGCCTGCACCACTGGCTGCTCACCGACGACGGCGAGGGCTTCCGCTCCGACGAACCGGCCGCCGGCCTGCTGGCCGAATACACCGCGAGCGGCGCCATCGTCGCGGGCCGCCGCACCGTCGAGATCGTCGACCACTGGGGCGGCGACCACCACGGCATGCCGATCTTCGTGCCCAGCCACCGCCCGCCCGGCCCGTCGGTGGCCGACATGCCGCTGGTCACCTACGTGAGCGACGGGATCGCGAGCGCGATGGCACAGGCGAAGGCCGCCGCCGGCGACCGCGACGTGCTGGTGCACGGCGGCTACACGGCGCGCCGCGCACTCGAGGCCGGCGTGCTCGACGAGTTGGGCATCCTCCAGATCCCGGTGCTGTTGGGCCGCGGCCGCCGCCTGTTCGACGAGTTGCCGGCCGAGATCGAACTCGACATCGTCCGGGTCGTCGACACACCAGAGGCGACCCACCTGCGCTACCGGGTACGCCGCTGAACCGCCCGATCTTTGCGTTCCACACGCCGACCGCACTAGCCTTCGCCGCCGGAGACCGATCCACCAACCACAGGAGCAGTTGTGTCGACGATCCATCGTGTACGCACCGCCACCGCCGCCGACGTACCGGCGCTCAAATCGGTGATCGCGACCGCGTTCCTGGCCGACCCGATCTCCGAGTGGGTCTTCCGCGACGAGACCACGCGCCTGGACCAGCACCTGGTCTTCTTCGGCGGTTTCGTCGACGTGGCGATGGCCACCGGTCGGGCCGAGACGGTCGACGACCACCGTGGCCTCGCCCTCTGGCTCGACGTCGACGTCGACGCGGCGGAACCCGACGACGACGGCAGCTACGCGGCGGCGCTGGAGGCCGGCATCGACGGCGAGACCCTCAAGCGACTGGCGCTGCTCGACGACCTGATGACCGCCAACCACCCGCACGATCGCAGCCACGCGTACCTGCCGTTCATCGCCGTGCACCCCGACCACCAGGGCACCGGCGTCGGCGCCGCCCTCCTCCGGCACCGGCTGGCCGACCTCGACGCCGCCGGCCGCCCGGCCTACCTGGAGGCGAGCGGCCTGCGCAACGCGGCCCTCTACGAGCGGCTAGGGTTCCAGCGGATGCCGGAGACCATCGACCTACCGGACGGCCCGTCCCTCTACCCGATGTGGCGCGACCCTCGCTAGAACGCCAGGCGAACGCCTCTTCGCCGACAGCGCGGAGCACCGCCTCGGCCGCGCCGGCCCCCGCACGGGGGCCGGCCCGTCCGGTCGGCGTGACCGCTGCGGCGTTCGGTCAGGCCGGCGCCAGGAACTCCAGGCGGTTGCCGTGTGGGTCCGTGGTGTGGAAACGCTGCAGGCCGGGCAGCTCGTCGTTGCCCCAGACGACCGGGTGGCCGGCGGCGGCGAGTCGGGACGCCAGGGCGTCCAGGTCGGGCCAGAGGAGGCCCGGGTGGGCCTTGCGGGCCGGGCGGAAGTCGTCTTCGACGCCCAGGTGGAGCTCGATGCCCGCGCCGGCGAACCAGCAGCCGCCGCGGGCGGCCAGGGCCCGCGGCTTGGGTTTCTCGGTCAGGCCGAGCACGCCCGCATAGAACGCGCGCGAAGTCTCCTCGGAGCCGCGGGGGCAGGCCAGCTGCACGTGGTGAATCATGGTCGCAAGATAACAAGACGTACGTACGGTTTGGAAGACACCGCGATGAAGCCGCCGTGAAACCGGGGGCGGGGAACCTTCCGTCAGGCGCGGCCAAGCGGGCCGCGGTAGCGGGAGGAACAAGCATGGCAAGCGCTCCAACGACCGCGGCGATCGCGGTGACCGGGCTGCGCAAGTCGTTCGGCGACAAGGTGGTGCTCGACGGCATCGACCTCGACGTCCGGGAGGGCACCACGTTCGCCCTGCTCGGCCCGAACGGGTCCGGAAAGACGACCACGGTGCGGATCCTGTCGACGCTGATCGGCGCGGACGGGGGCCAGGTCCGGATCGCCGGGCACGACCTGGTCCGGGAAGCCGACGCGGTGCGCGCCGCGATCGGGGTCACCGGCCAGTTCTCGGCGGTCGACGACCTGCTGACCGGCGAGGAGAACCTCGTCCTGATGGCCGACCTGCACCACCTCGGCCGAGCCGCGGGCCGGCGGCGGGTCGCCGACCTGCTCGACCGGTTCGACCTCACCGAGGCGGCCCGGAAGCTGGCGTCGACATACTCCGGTGGCATGCGACGCCGCCTCGACCTGGCCATGACCCTGGTCGGCGAGCCGCGGGTGATCTTCCTGGACGAGCCGACCACAGGGCTCGACCCGCGCAGCCGCCGGATGACGTGGCAGACCATCCGCGATCTGGTGGCGGGCGGCGTCACGATCTTCCTGACCACGCAGTACCTGGAGGAGGCCGACCACCTCGCCGACCGGATCGCGGTGCTCGACCGGGGCCGGTTGGTCGCCGAGGGCAGCCCCGAGGAGCTCAAGCGCGCCCTGCCCGGCGGCCACGTGCGCCTGCGGTTCGGCGACGCCGCCGGTCTCGACGCCGCAGCGCGCGTACTGGGTGGGATGTCCCGCGATGACGAGGCGCTCACCCTGCAGGTGCCCAGTGACGGTGGTGTCCCCGCGTTGCGGGCCCTGCTCGACCGGCTGGACCAGGCCGCGATCGAGGTCGACGAACTCTCGGTGCACACGCCGGACCTGGACGACGTGTTCTTCGCCCTCACCGCCAAGGAGGCCGTCCGATGAGCGACGCGGCGACGATGGTGCGGCGCAACGTGCGGCACACGGTGCGCAACCCGGGCGCGCTGATCATGACGATCGGGCTGCCGGTCGTGCTGCTGCTGGTGTTCGTCGGCGTCTTCGGTGACGCGCTGCTCGCCGGCATGGGTGCCACGAGCCACGGCGATTACATCGACTACGTGGTGCCCGGGATCCTGCTGATGACGGTCGGCTACGGGGCCAGCACGACGGCGCTGGCGGTCAACCGCGACCTGACCGGCGGCATCATCGCCCGCTTCCGCACGATGGCGATCTCGCGCGCGTCGGTGTTGACCGGGCACGTGGTCGGCTCGGTCGCCCGTACCCTCGTCAGCTCGGTCCTGGTGTTGCTCGTGGCCGTGCTGCTGGGGTTCCGGCCCGGCGGCGACCCGCTGCGGCTGCTCGCCGCGATCGGTCTGGTCGCGCTGCTCGCGCTCGCGCTGACCTGGCTGGCCGTCGCGGTCGGCCTGGCTGCCGGAACCGCCGAGGGCACCGCGCCGTTCACCCTGGTCGTGCAACTGCTGCCGTTTCTCAGCAGCGCGTTCGTGTCGCCGGCGGCGATGTCGGGGCCGGTGCGCTGGTTCGCCGAGAACGAGCCGTTCACGCCGATCATCGACACGTTGCGGGCGCTGCTGCTGGGCCTACCGACCGAGCACGGCGGCGCGGTCGCCGTCGGCTGGTGCGTCGGGCTGGCGCTGGCCGGCTACGCCTGGGCGCGGGCGCTGTACCGGCGCCGTTAGGCCCAGGGCCGCGGCCCGCAGACCCGCATGGTCGAGACCGGCGTACGCCGAGACCGCGTCGGCGTACGCCGGTCCGTCGATGCTCCGGGCGATGCCCTTGATCCGCTCGGGCGACATGGTCGGCTGGAATCCCCGCAGCAGGCCGAACCGCTCGGCGAGGGCGATCATCCGCACGTCGCCGCGGGTCACCGCCAGCGCGAGCAGGAGCGAGCCGCAGATCGGGAACTCGGCCGGCCGGGCCGTCGGCAGCGTGCGCGCCAGGATGCCGGGCAGTGTCCGGACCAGGTCGCCGACCAGGTCGAGCCGGCCGAAGCGGGCGTGGGTGACGACGGCGACGGCCTCGACCTCGAACGGCCACAGGCCCGCGCCCGTGGTGGTGCGGACCCGGTCGGCGGCCTCCCGCCACAGCCGCAGGCCGCCGTCGACGTCGCCACGGCCCAGCCGGATCTCGGCGCGGGCGCACAGCTCGAACCCGGCCAGTTCCTCCGCGCCGACCGGGGTGTCCTCGTCGAGCGTGCGTTCCGCCTCGTCGTACGCGCCGCGCTGGAGGTTGGCCAGCACCAACGCCCACCGCCCGCGGGCAGCGGTCGACCAGCCGAGCTCCGTCGTGATCGCCAACGCCGCGTCGAGGTGCCGCAGCGCGACGTCTCCGGGGTCGACCTGCAGGGCCAGCTCGCCGACGCGGCCGTGCGCGACCGCGCGCAGCACCGGCGGCCCGTCGTCGCCGAAGCAATCGAGCATCCGGCGGGCGGCCAGCAGGGCCCGGTCGAGGTCGTTGGCGGTGTTCTCCCACAGGTAGCTGAGCACGTAGTTGGCGATGCCGGCCAGCAGCGGCTGGTCGCGGGTCGCCAGCTCCTCGAGCGCGGCGACATCCGGTGCGCACAGGGCGATGTGTGCCGCCCGGACGAGCGTGTCGGGCGTGGCCGGCGGCAGCCGGCGCAGGGTGACCAGCGCGCGTCCCGGGCTCAGCTCCGGCACGACGAAGCCGACCATCGCGCCCAGCACGGCGGCCGTCCGGGTCGCCTCGACCAGGTCTGGCCCGGGCCGGAAATGGGACAGCACCCAGGCGGTGTCCTCGGCCAGCCCGGCCAGCCGGGTGAAGCTGGACTCGGTGATCCAGAGGCTGCCCAGCATGGCCGCCGTCGCCGCGACGGTCGCTCCGTCGGCCCGGTCGAGGCCGTAGCGCAGCGCCTGCACGAGGTTGTCCTGCTCGGCCCGGATCGTGTCGACGGCCAGCGACCCGGAGGTGATGTCGTCCTCCTGCCACCGTTCGCCGAACGCGCGTGCCCAGCGCAGGAACCCGTCGACGACCCGGTCGGTCTCACCGGCGTCGGCGCGGCGGGCGGCGCCGAACTCGCGCACCGTCTCCAGCATCCGGAAGCGCGTGCCCGAGCCGCTGTCGCCCACCCGCAGCAGCGACTGGTCGACGAGCCGCTCCAGGACGGCGTCGGAGCCGAGCAGGTGGCGGGCGGCTTCCGCGGTGAACCCGCCCGGGAACACCGAGAGGGCGCGCATCGCGTGTTGACCGGCCGGTTCCAGCAGGTGCCAACTCCAGTCGATGACGGCGTGGAGGGTGTGGTGCCGCCCGGGCGCGTCCCGGTTGCCGCCGCGGAGCACGCCGAACCGGTCGTCGAGCCGGCCGGCGATCTCGGCGACCGACATCACCCGGACCCGCGCGGCAGCCAGCTCCGCGGCCAGCGGCAGGCCGTCGAGACGGGAACAGAGCTGGCGTACGACAGTCGGCGGCAACTCGACGTCGGGCCGGACCGCCCGGGCGCGCTGGCCGAACAGCTCGACCATGGCCGGCAGGTCGAGCTCGGGCAACGGGTAGATCGACTCTGAGGAGAGCCCGAGCGGTGCCCGGCTGGTGGTGAGCACCCGCAGTTCTTCGCTCAGTGACACCAGCGCCTGGACGAGGGCGGCGGCGCCGCGTACGACGTGTTCGCAGTTGTCGAGCACCAGCAACGCCGGGCCGAGCGCGTCGACGATGGCCGCGAGGGGGCCGGAACGCATGCCGCTTTCCCGCACGCCGAGCGCGGAGGCGACCTCGCCGACGACGTCGCTGTCGGTGGTGGCCCCGGCCAGCGCGACGAAGTGCACCACGCGCTGCTCGGCCGCCCGGGCGACGGCGTGCGCGAGCCGGGTCTTGCCGAGGCCGCCGGGCCCGACGATCGAGGTGACCCGCGACGACCGGACCAGATCCGCGACCGCGGCGGCGTCCTTGTCGCGGCCGAGCATCGGGTTGGGCTCCTGCCGCACCCCCTGGCGGACCAACGGGGCATCGATCAAGAGCAGCTCCTGGTATGCCGCCCGCAGCGCCGGACCGGGTTCGCTGCCCAGTTCCTCGCGCAGGCCCCGGCGGTAGGCGTCGTACCGGATCAGGGCCGCGGCCGGCCCTTCGGTCCTGGCTTCGCAGCGGAGCAGTTCGGCCAGTATCTCCTCGTCGCGGGGCCGGTTTTGGCTGAGTGCGCGCAGCGGCGCGATCGCCTCGGTCGCGTGGCCCAGCCGGCCCAGCGCCAGCGCGCGGGCCCGTTCGAGGGACCGGTAGGTCGTTGCCCGCGCGTTGCGCAACGCTGTCAACGGGTCGTGCGGCGGGGTGTCCCAGCTGTCGGCGCCGTCGCACAGGGCGAGGCCGGCCTCGGCGTGCCGGCGGGCGGCGGCATGATCGCCCGCCGCCGCGGCTTTTTCACTGGCCGCAGCGTGGATCTTCAGGGCTTCCGCGTCGACCTGGTCCGGCCTGAGCGCGAGACGGTATCCGGTGGGCGTGCTGACGATCAGGTCCTGGCCCAGCCGGGCGCGGGCCCTGGATACGAGGATCTGGAGGGCCTTGGTGGGGTGCGCGGGCCGCTCGTCGGGCCAGAGCGCCTCGACCAGCCGGGCGTTGCCGCAACCGGTGCGCAGGTCACCGGCCAGCGTGGCCAGCAGCCCGCGCAGCCCCGCGCCGGTGACCTCCTGGTTGCGGTAGGCCACCCGCGAGAGCAGGGTCAGCTCGATGGACACTGCCGCCAGGCTAGTCCGGCCGGCCGGCACAATGCGGGGATGACCGCCGCCGCTCGCGATGCCGCCTATTTCGACCAGTGGTACGCCGACATGGCCGCCTCCCCCGCGCGCGACGCCATCGTGGCCCGCACGCTCGGCCTGCCGCCGGAACTCGGTTTCGCCAGCGCCCTCCCCTGGGAGGGTGTCGCCGACATCACCGCCGCGCTGCGCCTGCCGTCCGGCGGCCTGCTCCTCGACATCGGCTGCGGCCGCGGCGGGTACGGCATCGAGGTCGCGCTCCGCACCGGCGCACGCCTGATCGGCATGGACTTCTCGGCCGTGGCGCTGGACCACGCCAGCTCGATCAGCGCCCGCCGCCTGCCGCCCGACCGCGCCGAGTTCCGCCTCGGCACCCTGACCGCGACCGCCCTCCCCGACGGCGCGGTCGACGGGCTGATGTGCGTCGACGCGGTGCAGTTCGCCGAGCCGCCGCTGGCCGGGCTGCGCGAGTTCCACCGGCTGCTCCGGCCGGGCGGGCGGGTCGCCCTGACCAGTTGGGAGGCGGCCTCGGCGGCGGATCCCCGGGTGTCGGCCCGCATCCACGCGATGAACCTGCGCCGCGACCTGCCGGCGGCCGGCTTCGTCGACGTGGAGGTGCACGAGATGCCGCTGTGGCGGGCGGCGGAACGGTCGCTGTGGGAGGCGGCCCTGGCGGCGCCGGAGACGGACCCGGCGGTGCGGTCGCTCCAGACCGAGGGCCGCCGCACCCTGGAAAGCTTCGACGCCCTCCGCCGCGTCTTCGCGACGGCCACGGCGCCCTGATCGGGCGGGCTCGTCGAAGCTCAAGTGCAGGACGCTGCGGTACGCGTAGGAGGCTGCCGGCGGCCTCGGCCCGGAACGAAACACCTGGCCCCGCGACGAGCTGTCGAGGCTCGGCACCGGCGCCGGCCGAAAAGTGCGCCCCTCAGTGTGACGCCCGCGGCCATGGAGCTGGGCGACCGGCGTTCAGTCATCCGGCGCCGCTTGTTGCGGTCGGCGGCACGCTCGACATCAAGTCGAGCCAGGTCACCGCGAATGGGGCTCCGCGAATGAGGCCGTCGGGCTTGACGACGTCGATCCTGATGTCAGCGAGCCAAGGCGGCGGTTCTGGCACCGGTTCGAGGGTCGTGACGAGATAGAGGCGACCTCGTGGGCTCGGGTAGCCCGTGCTGCTGAGCTCCGAGCGGTCAATGGCGCGCCAATCGCCCGACCGGGCAAGTCTGATGATGCGGAACTCCGTTCCAGTCTGCTCGTAGAGCAGCAGGAGCCGGGCGCCAAGTTCCCGGCTACCCAGTCGCAACGAACCTGTCCGGCCGTCTGCGCGAACGTTGTAGCAGAGCGTCTGCTCGATCCAGCCGCGATGTTCTGCGCCCCGCACATAGCCCAGCAGCACGTCGGTGTCTGCTGGTGGGCGGTCGAGGAACGGCGCCGCGGGCAGGGTCGGATGCACCTGCGGCGCCGACCCGTAGATGTGCGCACGCCAGTACCGCTCGCGCTCGTGCTGCGTAGCCTGGTCTGCGACGTGATCCAGTACCGACGCCAGGAAGGTCGAGATCGCCTCGACTCCATACGCCTGGTCTGCGCCCGGTCGTAACGGAAAGGCACCGAGGCCCGGCAGCGTCTCGGTGAACTGCCGCTTGTCGAGGGGTTCGTCGCCCGGATACAGGATGTAGGCACCGGCAGTGCGATGGATGGCGTCACGGTAGGCATGCATTTTCAGCAGGTCATCGCGATCTGCCTCTCCGCGGAAGGGTGTTTCGTCGTCGTCCCCTTGCGCGAGCACAATCGGCGAGGCGCCGTCGACCTTGTATTTGGCGTCGAAATGGACCCAGACATCGAGCGCATCGCCCATCGTTGCCGCTGACGGACGGATGAGAAGAGAGCAGTCCGGGCGCATGGAACGCGTCCAGCTCTCCTTCTCGCCGGCGAACGTGCGGTTGAACATCAGCCGCACCTCAAGCGGCCGGCCGCGCCCGCTCGTCTGCCACGTGATGGTGGAGGCCAAACCAGTCCTCAGCTTCAGCGACAGCCCATCGGAGTTAGCGACGAAAGGGTGACCGACTTGGGGCTGCGCACACACCTCGCCGACGATGTCTAGCAGCGTCAGGTAGCACCAAATCTCGTAGAGGTCTGCGACGTTGCGAAGGGAGGGGCTGTAGATGTCGTCGACATCGGATGTCCACGGCAACTCCAGACCGGCGTCGACGAGGACGAACATGCGAAGCAGTTGCCGGTAGCCGGCGCGCTTCTGCAGCACCTGACTGCTCGACGGAAACCGATCGAGGCTGCCGACTTCGCGAAAGAGCGGGTGACCCAAGATGTCGTCGAGAATCTCTATCGCGCCGTTTGCCGCCTGCAACCCGCGGCGCGCAGGCCCTGACTTGGGCCGCGAACTCTTCGGCCCAAGACCGTCCCGCAGGCTCTGCGCGAGCGCACGCCACGTCTCCAGCGCGTACTTCACGAATCGGTTGGGACCCGTGTCGGGTGTCGTTTCCTGCCTCGACCGCTCCAACTGAGCAGGCATCGTCGTCAGCGACGGATGATCCCGCCCGGCCAGCCACGGTCGCCTGGGGCCGGGGGCCGCGAAGGCGCGACCGAATGCCGAGCCTCCGGGGTAGGCGCCACCAGCACTCTGCCGCTCCGCGGTGGTGCGCCACTCGACGTCTGGGTCGCTCAGTATCCGAGCGATAGCGGCGCCGAATCGATCGGAATACAGCTGCGACTCGAGAAGTGCAAAGCGCTGATAGAGCAGCTCTGCGCTTCCGGCAGCCGCCGCCCCCCGGAACGTCGTAGGTGCAAATCCGCGCAACGCCGCCTCAGCGGCGTGGGAGGTGATGTCGGAGAGCATGTGACGATATTCATCGACCTGGCCCAGCTTCGTGGGCAAGACCTCGATGGTCGTCGACAGCACCGAGGTGTCGGCGCACTCCACGACGACACCTAGTGTTCCCACGTGCTGCTTCGGCGTGATGCGGCCACGAGTACGAGACGAGTCATCGGCGTTGAACAACTCCGCTGGCTCGATACGCACTGCCCCGGCGACGCCGTTCACTTCATAGCGATACTGCCGTGCCTCTAGGAGCGCTGACCCATCCGCGGCCAGCGGTGCGCCGCGCGGAAGTTCCCACACCACAAGGCTTCCGCGTTCTTCACCAGTCGCGTCGCGAAGCGGCAATGACACCGACGCCATGACTACTCAGCGAAGCTTACAAATTGGTTCGCCCGCAGGGTCTCCAGCATGCGCTCTACCTTGGCTCCGGTCAGCGGCCATCGGCCCCCATCCCGTACCTGGTTGCTGATGTCCACGAGCAACGGCTCCAGTCGGCGCCGGGAACCATGCAGGCGGGGCAAGATCTTCTGCATCAGGATGAGATCAAAGACCTCATCGACTCCGGGTGGAGTCGAGCCGCCCATGCCCGCGTAAATCGCGGCGAAGCGCAGGCTCTCAAACATCGTGCGGTGGCCGAACTCGAATCCGACCTGAGCCAGCTTGCGGTGCATTTCGCGAAGCCGGTTGACCAGGGCGTCACGCTGCTCATAAGGATTCCGACGGTGCCAGTCGTCGTCTTCGACCAAACTGCACAGTTGCTGAACCACGGCGTCCGGCGCAGAGGTCGCTGCGGATGGACGGCCCCCATCGGGATCCAGCGCGTCGGCGTCGACGCGGAACTCGTAGGTCCAGGCGCGATCGAGGACCTTCGGCGAGAACATGTAGGTGGTCTCGTCCACGTTGACCGTCCCCACCACGAACAGGTTTCGCGGCAACGGCACCCGCTCGCCCGAGTCGCTGCGCACCTCCCATGACGAGCCGTCGTCTCGTCGCACCAGCTCAGGCAGGATGGACTGGCGAGACTCCGTGCCGGAGAGGAAGTCCGCGAAATAGCGCTCGACATGCGCCAAGTTCATCTCGTCGAGGATCAGCAGATACGGCACGGTCGGGTCCTCGATCGCCCGAAGAACGAGTTGCAACGCCTCCGGGACAAACCACATCGACGTCTTCTCTTCAGCAGTGCGAAGCGCATCTTCATAGCCCAGCAGGGCCTCGGGCCCCGTCCAGTCTGGACGGACGGGCACGACCAGATACCGTTGACGGCCATTAGCGTCAAGGCCGAGCCAGTCGCCGAGCCGCATGGCAAGTTGGGTCTTTCCGGAGCCCGACAAGCCAGTAAGCACGGCAAATGGCTTCGCTAGGATGCCACTCAGAAAGGCGCGGACCAGCGTGCTCTCCGGACCGAAGGTCAAGCCGGATGTGGCGACGGCATCGACAAACTGCTGGTGGATAGCAGGAAGATCAACTATCGCTTCGGTCCGCCGAGGCGCAGTTGCCACATACCACGGCAAAGCCGCCCGAATCTCCGGTGACTCCGCGACCAGAGCGTCGAGGATAGCGTCGTTGACCTTGAAGAGATAACCCTGCTGCACGGAGCCCACGCTGGTGAACGGGCCTCCCGCGGTCGACCGCACAGCCGCCGGTATTAAGCCCACTGGGACCTGATCGCGCAGGTCTTCGTAACGGACGTGAACGAGGCGTCCTGCCTGGTTCCAGTCGTCTTTCCCAAATGGGTTATTCGCCGGCGACGCCCGGTCTAAGGCCGTCCCGATGGCTCGCAGGTTTCCCTGGCTGTAATGGAGAATGACGTCGTCGGGACGGACCTCGTCCATGGTCTCCCAATGACGCTCGGTGCGCCCCGCCTTGTTGAGCAACGGCGCCCAAATGACGCCTTCACGACGAGCCTTGCCATACGTCGTGCCCTGGTTGACCCACCACACCGTCGGCCGCTGCCCATCCATCCCTTGAGGATAGAGACCCACATCGACTAGATCGACACCCGCCGCTTTACCTACCCACCGTCTAACCCGGACACCGGGCCTTGCCCTCGATCGCACCGTCGTGGCGGCCACGCCCGCGCCGCCCGATGCTGGTCCGGCCGGTGATCGCGGTGAGCAGGGTGATCGCGAGCCGTGGCCGCATCGACTGGATCGTGGTGAGCTACACCCAGAACCTGGCGGCGTGACGTAGGCCTTGCCCGACGCTCCCCCAGCGACCAGAGCGTTGCGGTCAGGCATGACAGAATTCCCCTCTTAGGGAACTTTAGGTGTCTTGAACCAATTACCCCGATAAGAGGACTGATGCGTCAATCGGATTGGCGGGGCGTCCTGGACGTCGCCGGTGCCGCCGCCCTCGAGCATCTGACCTCGCTCCCCGAGCGCCCGGTCCTGCCCGCGGCCGACCATGCCGCCGTCCGCGCGGCGCTCGACCGCCCACCGGCGGCCGACGGCATCGAGCCGGCGCGCGTCGTCGGTGAGTTGGCGCGCGATCTCCGGCCCTACCTCGCCGCGCAAGCCGGCGGGCGCTACTTCGGGTTCGTCGTCGGCGGCCTGCACCCCGCTTCTTTCGGCGCCGAAATACTGGTCAGCGCATGGGATCAGAACGCGCCGATGTACGCGGCCGCCCCCGGCGTCGCGGTTGTCGAAGAACTGGCCGCCCAGTGGCTCGTCGAGGTGCTGGGGCTCCCCCGGCGCAGTTCGGTCGGGTTCGTCACCGGCGGCCAGATGGCGTCGTTCACCTGTCTGGCCGCGGCCCGGCACGAGGTGTTGCGCGCCGTCGGCTGGAACGTCGAGGCCGACGGTCTCATCGGCGCGCCCCCGGTGGCCGTCGTGGTCAAGACCGGCGCACACGCGACCGTGCTCCGCGCCTTGCGGTTCCTCGGCTTCGGGGACCGCGCACTGCTCACGATCGAGAGCGACGACCAGGATCGGGTACGACCGGACGCGCTGGACCGGGCCCTGCGGACGATCGACGGCCCGACGATCGTCGCGGTCGAGTGTGGCAACGTCAACACCGGCGCGTTCGACGACTTCGCCGCAGTCGCCGACCTGGCCGAGGCGCACCGGGCCGCCGGCAACCCGACCTGGGTGCACGTCGACGGCGCCGTGATGCTGCTCGCCGCCGCCTCCCCCGCCATGGCCGGGCACGTCGCCGGGCTCGACCGGCTCGACTCGTGGTCGACCGACGCGCACAAGCTGCTCAACGTCGCTTACGACAGCGGCATCGCGATCTGCCGGAACGCGGCCGCCCACCGGGCCGCGATGAGCGTCCACGCCGCCTACCTCGAGCAGGGGGCCGGCGCCCGTGACCCGCTCGACTGGGTACCGGAGTTCTCCCGCCGCGCCCGCGGGGTGTCGATCTACGCGACGCTGCGCTCACTCGGCCGCACCGGTCTCGCCGACCTGGCCGAGCGGACCACCCGACTCGCGCGCCGATTCGCCGCCGCGCTGAGCGACAGCGGCCGTGCCGAGATCGTCAACGAGGTGGTGTCCAACCAGGTCCTCGTGCGCTGGCTGGCGCCGGACGGAGACCACGGTCGGCTGGCCGATGAGGTGATGGCCGCGGTCCGCGCCGAGGGCAGTGCGTTCTTCAGCGGTACGACCTATCGCGGCGAACGCCTCATGCGCGTCTCGGTGTCGGACTGGGCCACCGACGACAGCGATGTCGACCGGGCGGTGGAGTCGCTGCTGCGCCATGCCAGCGCGGCGATCACCCGTCCCTAGGCGCGCAGCCGGCGCGGCTCGTGTCGCCGACGTGCGCCAGCGCCTCCCTCACCCTCGACCGCGGGCGGGCATCCGCGCCGATCCGTGCGCTGGTTACGGTGTCCCGTATGACGAGGGATTTGCCCCGCTCGGTTCGGGCCCGGCTGCGAACTCTTGCCGTCAAGATCGGCGTGCACGGCGGCAGCTGGGCCCAAGACGCGGTCGCGCCCGCCGATGCGTGACTGGCTGTCCGGCCTGGCCGTCGCGGTCGCCCTGCTGCTGGCGAGTTGGGGGCTGCTGTTCCTCCTGGCGAAACGCCTGCCGCCGGGCCTGCTGCGTGACCTCGCCGCCTTCATCCCGGACTGCGTGACGACCGTGCGGCGGTTGCGCACGGATCCCCGCGTACCCCGCCGGGCGAAGATGGTCATTCTTTTCGCCGCGTTGTGGGTCGCCAGCCCGATAGACCTGATCCCCGAGTTCATCCCGGTGATCGGGCCGCTCGACGACATCGTGGTGGTCGCGCTGTGCCTGCGGTACGCGGGTCGGCAGGTGCCCCGCGAAGTCCTGACCGCGGCCTGGCCGGGCGAGCCGCGCCTCATCGAGCGGCTGCTCGGGCGACCGTGACCGACGCTCGACCGGGAGGGGTCGCGGCGCTCGCCCGGGAGGGGTCGCGGCGCTCGCCCGGGAGGGGTCGCGGCGCTCGCCCGGGAGGGGTCGCGGCGCCGTTGGCAAGCGCCGCAGCGATGCGGGCCGGACGGGTTCAGTCGCTCGGGTGCTGCGGCGTCCGCCTGGCCCGTTCGGCGGCGCGCCGGGTGTCGTCGTCGAAGAGGACGAGCCGCACCAGCTCGATGGTCGGTGGAGGCGTCCGCAGCCCGGCCAGCGCCTGGGCGGCGGCGTCCTCCTTGGGCCAGCGGTAGATGCCGGACGAGATCAGCGGAAACGCGACCGACCGCGCACCGAGTCCGGCCGCGACGGTGAGCGAGTTCTGATAGCAGGCGCGCAGCAAGGGTGAACGGTCCTCGGTCGCGCTCCACACCGGTCCGACGGTGTGGATGACCCAGCGGGCCGGGAGCCGGCCCGCGGTGGTCGCGACGGCCTGACCCACCGGCAGGCCCCGGCCGTACCGGCTCGCGCGCAGCGCCCGGCACTCGTCCAGGATCGCGGGCCCGCCCTTGCGGTGGATCGCGCCGTCGACGCCGCCGCCACCGAGCAGCGACGAGTTCGCCGCGTTGACGATGGCGTCCACCCGCTCGGCGGTGATGTCACCGGTGACGAACTCGATCTCCACGCTCGTCATCATGACCCAGGCCGGTCCGGCTCCCCCTGGAATCCCAGCACTGACACCAGGGGGACCTTGCCTTCAGCTTGGCTTCATGACCCGTGCCGATCATGAGGTTGTCGCCGACCGGAGCTGGCAACAACCTCATGATCGACGTTTGGTCACCAGGCAGCTAGATCAGGTTGTAGAGCGTACGGCGTCGAGGATGACGTCGGCCACGACGTCCGGGCGGCTGACAAGTGACAGGTGACCGGCCCGTACCTCGGTGATCTTGGAGTTGGCGCGGTCGGCCATGAACCGCTGCTGTGCGGGCGGAATGACCTTGTCCTGGGTACCGAGCACCCACCAGGAAGGGATGGTCTCCCAGGCCGGCTCTCCCGAGGGCTCCGCACCGGCACTTTCCGCGAACGGGCGCTGGATGGTGTAGAGGATGTTCGCCGTCTGGGCGGGCACGCCGTTGGCGAAGGATTCCAGGAAGACGTTCTTCTTCAGGTAGAGGTCGACGTCGCCGGGCGGAGAATTGGGGTACGGGACGGCGTCGAAGGTCACGGCCGGGTCCCCGGAGAGCGCGGAGTCGGGTCCGGAGAGCTGGAAGACCGTCTCGCCCTGCGCGGGCGCGAACGCGTCGACGAACACCAGCGCCTTGACGTTGGGGTTGCCCAAGGCCGCGTTGGTGATGACCGCTCCGCCGTACGAGTGTCCGGCCAGGATGATCGGTCCCGGGATCGTCGATAGGAAGTCGGCGATGGTCTCGGAGTCGGTCTGCACGCTGCGCAGCGGGTTCGGGGGAACCCGGACGTCGTAGCCCGCGGCCAACAGCCGTGCGGTGACGCCGTTCCATGAGGAGCCGTCGGCCCAGGCGCCGTGCACGAGCACGATTGTCGGCTTGGGCTCTGGATTGCCGCCCCCGTCGCTGGCGGCTGAGGCGCCCGCGGAGCTGAGGGAAAGCGCTATCAGTGTCGCTACGGTGATCATTTGGAGCAGGTGCCGCCACCACGGGCTGGCGCCGCGCACCCCTAACGTCGAGTGGGCCTCGTTCAACGAAAGCCTCCTATGTAGCGGTTACTGTCGGTCGGCGCCGAAGCACAACATATAACGGCTGAGTGATCGACTCGTCACCGAACGCACATCACGTGAGAGCCGGGTGGATCGATCGACACCGCACGATCGGGGCCGCGAACTGGCTTTACGCTTCGGCAACGTCCCACACGGCGGCCTCCGATGTGGTAGGAGGCCTGAACGCCGTACGCCATCGGGAGTTACGCTCCGTGAGCCTTCGGCATTCATGCAAAACGGCACAGCGCCATCCACTTAGGAGCGACGGCTATCCGACCAGGCGGAGGCGGTGGGGCCTGAGGCGGGTAAGGCGGTCGAGCGTCGGCGATGCGCTCCCAGTCCGGGTAGGCCACGCGGGCCCGGCTGTCGGTGAACATGAACCGGGCACGGCGGCAAATGCCGCTGGGCACCGAATCGGAATGCCGAACGGCTTCCTAAGCCATGGCCGCGACCACGGCCGCCACGGAAGTGCCGAGTATCGATGGATCTACGGGCCGCTCGGCGATGCGGTTGTCCGTGCTTCGTCGTGACGAGGCAGCCGATCAGGCTCAGGCAGGGAGCGGAGCAATGACGGTAGGGCGCCGAACACGAGAGGGAGGCCGCCCAACTCGCTGATCCCTACCCATGCGATGTCGTCATGCTCCTGCGGTGCACGGTTGGTGGGAGACCCGACCCAGTCTCTGATGTGCCAGACGCCCACGTGGACGGCGTCATCGCCGCTGCCGGCATGCAGGTCGCCCACCCGTGACGAGGACTCCGCCACAATGTGAACCCCCAGCTCCTCGTGCATCTCACGCGCGAGGGCCTGTAGTTCCGACTCACCCGCGTCGACGTGGCCCCCGGGCAGATCCCAAAGGTCCGGGTATGCCAGGCGGGTCGGGCTGCGGTGAACGAGCAGGACCGCGCCGGCCTCCACGAGTGCGCCGCAGACAACGATATGCATGGCGGGAGTAGAGCACAGGGGTACGACAAGCTCGCTCCGGCCGCATCACCGCTCCCTTCGGAGGATGGGTCACGTGCGGCACGTACCGATGTTTCGTCGATAATCATGAGAAGGTCGTGCATCAATCCGCGATAGTGGTGCGCTCCAGAATCAGCGCGGCGGGAGCGGTGATCCACCGCCCCCGCCGCGTGAACCGGTCAGCGGTTGAGGTTCTGCATCCACTCCCGCAGCGCGCGCGCCTGCCGCGCGAGCTCGGAACGCGCCGCAGCGTCGCCGGAGGCCTCGTCGTTCGCCAGGTCGACGATCGAGTTCAGCGCCGGGATGGCGGCGGTGTAGTTGGTTGCCAGGTAGCTGTCCCGCGCGATGTCCAGGGCGGCACCAGCGGCGTCCGCGGCGGCCGCGGTCAGCAGTCCGGCCGCTCGGTCGGCCTCGATCAGCAGGCTGGTCTCGCGGTAGGACGAGCAGTTGGCGGCCTTGCGGTCGGCGGTCGTCTCGATCCCGCCGAGGATGATCTGCATGAACGAGTCGTCGTAGTACTGCGTCCGGAAGTGGCCGAGGATGTTCGAGAACGCCTTGCCACCGCCCCAGTTCTGGCACCACGCGATCGGGTGGTCGCCGTTCATCAGCCGCAACGGGTTGGTGGCCGCGTTGCCGCTGTTGAGGCTGCGCTGGTAGCTGTCCTCGTTGAGGCTCAACAGCGTGTGCACGTCGGCCCGCATGTTGCGGTCAAAGTTGTAGAGCTCGTCGACCGTCATCCACCGGGCAGGGAGATGCGCGGTCGCCGGGTGTGTGTTGTCCTCGGTCACCACCTCGGCGTGGATGCAGCTGCCGCACTGGCCGAACCCGTTCTGGCCGCCCGGATGGCTGGTGAAGAACCCACCGACGAGGTTGCCGTACCACGGCCAGGTGCCGATCTCGAACGAGTCGGCGGCGCCGTGGATGCCGACATAACCGCCGCCCTGGTTCATGTAGGCCTCGAAGTTCGGCTGCTCGGTGATCGGACTGAGCGGGCCCGGGTGCCCGACGTTGGACTCGAAGACGATCGTGTCGTACTGCTTGAGCGTGTCGAGGCTCAGGAACGGGCTCGTGGGCAGCGTGACGGTCGGGAGTTGCGGGTCGTAGACGTCGACGTTGAAGTTGTGCGCGATGCCGAGCTTCTGGATCGCGGCAACGGTGTGCGGGATGTGGTCGTGCCGGAAGCCCGTCGTCCTGGAGAAGACCAGGACGTTGTAGTCGGCGTTCGGGTTGTGCGGGAGCGGGGCGAGCACCGGGTCCGGGATGAACGTCGGGCCCTCCGCGGGCTCAGACTCGAGGCCCGTCGCGGGCTCCGGCGCGAGCCGGCCCTTGAGCTGGTCGATCAGGTAACGCGCATCGCCCACGAGTGTGCTGCGGGCCGAGCCGGGCGCGATCCGGTCGCCGGCGATCGAGACGAACTCGTTCAGGACCTGGCTCGCGCGCTTATCCGAGCCGGCGTCGGCGAGCGCCTTCGCCTGATCGAGCTGGGCTTGGAGCGCCGCGCCGACCTCCGCCGGGATGCTGCCGTCTGTCACGAACCGGGCGATCAGCGTGCCGACGTCCGCGAACGATGTCGTCACGATGAACGTCTGCGTGTACTTCGCGCTGTTGGAAGCAGCGTCAGAGAGATGCACCGCCAGCGTGTGCACGCCGAGGGACAGGTCGGAGGTCTCCACCGGCAACGGCGGGACCAGCTTGCCGTCGAGGTACATGTTCAGCACAGCCACTCCGCCCGAGCCGGGGGCGGGGTCCGTGCGCGTCGGGATAAGTGTGCCGACGTGACCGACGTGACCGTCGGTGATCGCCGGGTACGATGCAGCCGGCGCGCGCGTGTCGATCCGGACCGAGATCGAGCGGAACGCCGCGACGTTTCCGGACGTGTCGACCGCGCGGTACCGGACGCTGGTGTTGCCCTCCTGCGTGATCACCGCCGACGCCGTGGCCGACGCCGGCGCCCCTGCGACGGGCACGTCGATGTAGGCGGCGCCGCCGTTGAGCGAGTACTGGAACTTGGCGATGCCGACGTCGTCGGTCGCCGACAGGTTCAGCGTCACCGAGCCGCGGTACCAGTTGTTCTGGCCGGTCGGCGCAGCGGGCGACAGCGTCGCCACGTTGATCGTCGGCGGTGTCGTTTCCTCTGCCCACGACGGTGCCGCGGGGATGAGTACGGCCGCCGTCACGCAGGCGGCCACTGCCGATGCGCGAAATCTTCTCCGCATGAGTGTCTTCTCTCTCTTGCCGCTATAGGGGAGGGTTCGCTAGCTGCCGATGCCCGTGCCGACGAATTCGGCCCAGTTGAGGTTGAGCAGGTTGCCGCCCGTGGCGCCACCCGTGACCGAGCGGAACACCAGGAACAGCTCATGCGTCCCGGACATCGAGACCGGGAACGTCTGGCTCGTCCAGGTTCCCGTCCCGCCGGTGGACACGAGGTTGGCCGTCGTCAGGATCGGCCCGGTGATCGAGCCCTGACGGACCTCGATTGCCGCCAGCGGCGACCCGGGCGTGCGGCCGGTCGCCGCGTCCGCCGCGCGGAACGTGATCGAATCGATGTTGGCCAGGTTGAATGGGCCGTTGAGCTGGAGCCAGTCGCCCGAGCCCAGGCTGCCGCGGTGCACGCCGGAGCCGCCGTCGGCGTTGGTCGCCGTATTGGTGCCGGACTGGTTGACGACGAACTCCACCTCCTGGTGCTTCTGGCGGATCTGGTGCTGGCCGGTCGTGGTCAGCTGTGGGACGCCGCCCGGACCGCCGTGGTCGGTGTAGCGCGCCTGGACCACGCCGGAGACGTTGCCGCCATGTGAGACGTCGTCGGCGTTCGTGTGGAGCACTCCCGAGCAGCCGTTGACGGACTCCTCGGCGTGGCCGTGCGCGTCGTGGCCGAGCACGAACGTCACCTGCACCTCGGAGCAGTTCACCGTCCCGTCCTCGGGGTCGGTGACCGTGACCGAGAACGGGATGTCGTCGCCGAACGCGAACGTCCCGCCCTCCACCGGCGTATTGACGACCACCGTCGGGCTCGTGTTGCCCACGGTGATCACGGTGCTGGTCGAGGTTTGCTTGCCGGACGAGTCGAGCACGGTCAGCACGGCCGTGTAGCGGCCGGACTGCGTGTAGGTGTGTGTCGGGTTCGGGTCGGTCTCGATCGCCGAGCCGTCGCCGAAGTTCCACTCGTAGCGGATCGAGTCGCCGGGATCCTCATCCAGCGAGCCGGCGCTGGAGAAGTTCACGGTCAGCGGCGTTGAGCCGTCGGTGCGGTCCGTGGTGAGCACGGCCTTCGGCGCGCGCTTGCCCTTGACGTACTCCCACTTGTACATGCCCGCGTCGGGGCTGATGACGTTGAACCCGTTGCCGTAGGTCAGCATGTAGAAGGCGCCGTCAGAACCGAACTGCAGGTCCATCGGGTTGTCGCACTCGAACCGGAACCTGCCTGCCCCGGCGTTAGCGCGGCTGCCGCAATCCAGGAAGTTGTTGATCTTCTGGACCTGGTTGTTCTGCTTGTCGAGCTTGACCTCGCGCAGCGTGTCCTGCGTCCACTCGCTGATGATCACCGAGTCGTCGTAGTACGGAGGGAACTTGTTGGGGTTCGGGTTCGCCGGGTCGTAGTGGTACTTCGTGACCCCGTGCGGACCGACGCCGCCGGTGAAGAGCTCGGGGAACAGCCGCGGGCACTCGGTCGTCGAGCCGGGCGCGATCGGGCCCGGGGTCGGCGCGTAGTAGGCCTCGCACGGGGTGCCGAGCGGCGCGGTCGTGTTGTTGTCGCGGTAGGAGTACCAGATGTCCGGGTCGGTGACCGGCGGGACGTCCCGCAGGCCCGGCTCGACCGTCGGACCGCCCTCGATGTTCCACAGCGAGTCGTTGCGCTGCGTCGGCCCGTCGCAGTCGAACTTCTGAGGCGGGTTGTTCAGCGGCGTGCCCGGGGTGGTGGTGCCGGGCGCGAACTCGTGGAAGCTCCACTGGTAGTGCGCGAGGTCGCGCTTGTAGCACGTCGGCCAGCCGTAGTTGGACGGCTTGCGCACGATCTCGTAGCGGCCGGTGCCCGACGGGCCGTGCGAGCGCTGCGGTGTCTGGGCGTCGGGCGAGTAGTCGCCGATGTAGGCCACGTCGTTCTCGTCGACCTGGATCCGGAACGGGTTGCGGAAACCCATCGCATAGACCTCCGGCCGCGTCTTGTCCTGCGGCGCGCCCGCGACCAGCGGGAACAGGTTGCCCGACGGGATCGAGTAGGCGCCCGTGCCGGAGCCGAAGTCGACCTTGTTGGCGTCGGCGGCCGAGATGTCGCCGTCCTTGACCTTGATCCGCAGCACCTTGCCGCGCAGGTCGTTGGTGTTCAGCGCGCTGCGGCGCGAGTCACCGGTGAGCCGCTGATACCAGCCGCCCGCCTGTGCCGTGTTGGTCGCGATCGCCGGCGTGGCGGTGCCGGTCAGGCCGGCGCCGTCGGCGGTGATCTGCGCCTGATCGGACTGCTGCTTGCCACGGCGGAAGAACACGTTGACGTTCGACGTGTTGACCGGGCCGCCGCTGGTTTGGATCTCATCCGCCTCGATGTTCGAGAGCGCCTCGAGCGCCGCGTCGATCGCGTTGCGATCGGCGTTCCACGCGATCGGCTCCGTCGTCTGACCCTCGAAGGTCAGCGTGAACGTGCCGCCCGTCGCGTTGGTGACGCGCACGGTCTGCTGCTCGTCGGTCTTCTGCGAGTTGTACGGCCCGTAGCCGCCGCCGTTGATGCCGCCCGCGGGCGTGTCATCGCCGGTGACCATCCAGAGATTGCCGTGCTTGTCGAAGTCGATGTCGCCCGCGACGTGGCAGCACTCCTGGCGGTTGACCGGCACGCGCATGATCTGCTGCTCGGAGCCCATGTCGAGGTGCGCCGGCGTGCCGTCGGTGGCGTCGACGAACTTGAAGCGGCTGAGCTGGAAATAGCCCACGTACGGATCCCACGCGGTCTTGGACGCCGCCACGTCCGGCGGGGTGGTGTTCGGCGTGATCTGGGTGACGACCGATCCGTCGCTCAGCTTGACGTCGGTGACCTCCTTCGCCGAGTAGTAGAGGTAGACCCACTTGTTGGTCGCGAAGTTGGCGTCGACCGCCGGGCCATAGAGCCCGTCCTCGCCCGCGGAGTAGATCTGCTGCGTCAGCGGCAGGCTCGGGTCGGCGAAGTTGGCGACGACCGTGGTGACGCCCGTGGTCGAGTCGTGCATGCGCAGCGAGCCGAGGCGGTCCGTCTGCAGAACGCGGCCGTCCGGCAGTTGGTCGAAGCCGATCGGCTCCTGCAGGTTCGGCGGCGAGCCGATCTTCGTCTGCTGGTAGTTGGCCAGCACGGTCGCGCCGCAGTCGCTGTAGACCGGGTCGGCCTTGCCCGCGGCCCAGCCGATCGCGCCCTTGAGGTGCTTGGTGAGGCCGGCGTCGAAGCTCGCGGCCGTGTTGCCCAGGCCGGTGTAGAACGAGCGGCCGCCCGCGAAGTCCTTACACCACGAGACCGGGTGATCGGCGCCCATCGTGCCCCCGGCGATCCCGTCGAGATTGGCGCCCTGCGGCTGCGGCCCGAACGGGTCCTCGACGACGGTGTCGAGGACGTGTGACAGACCGCGGACGTTCTTCGTGAAGTTGTACCAGTTGTCGGTCCGCGACCAGAGCTGCGGCAGATCCTTGGTCGCGTCGTGGACGCGGTCGGCGACCTTCACGTCACCCGATTGCACGTCGGTCCTGCCGGACGCACGCGTCCCAAGGATGTCTGTCAGGAACGACCAGGACCCGTCGGTCTCGACCGCCGAGCCGACGCCGACGAAGCCGCCGCCGTCGCGGAAGTAGCTCTCGAAGTTCGCGCGTTGCGTGTCCGTGAGCGGGCTCGCGAGACCCGTGTCCAGGAACACGACCGCGCGGTACTGCGCCAGCTTCTTCTCCGTGAAATGGTCGCCCACGTCAGCGGGCGCGGGCGCCACGACCGTGAAATGACCGGTTCTGGCCGCATCCCGGATCGCGGCCAGGCCGGCCGACGACACCGCGTCCTGGGTGCTGCGCACCACGAGCACCTTGAAGCCGGCGTCTGGTGGTGCGGCCGTGGCGGCAGGCGCGGCCGGCACGCCGGCGTCTGGTGGCGCGGCCTTGGCGGCAGGCGCGGACGGCAGCAGCAGCGCCGCCGCAGCGACCAGCCCTGCGAGCCCAAACGCGTATGAAGTGCGCTTCCTCATTGCGAGGTTCTCCTCCTCTTCCCCCGCTGGAGGGGGAACCGTTGGGATTGCCATCCGTGTTGTGCGATCCCGCGCCCCGTCTGGTCAGGAGCCGCCACACGTCGCCAGCGCCTGCGCCGTCGTTGCCCAGGCGCCGGATCCGGTCGTGCCGGGTCCGGAGCCGTGCAGCGTCAGCACCGCGGGCCCGGTGCCGCTTTCCAGGACGTGGATGAGGGAGCCGTCGACCGCGACGGTCCAAAGTGCCGTCACCGGGGCAGGCCCGGGTGTGCTCAGGCGGATGCGGAGTTGACGGACTTCGCGAAGAGGTCCATCATCGCCCGGCCGAATTGCGGCATGTCGGGCCAGCCCCGGCAGGAGACGAGGTTGCCGTCGACGACGTCGGGGGCGTCGATGACGGTCGCGCCCGCGTTCTCCATGTCACCGGTGATCGGCGGGAAGCACGCCGTCTTTCGACCCTTGAGCAGGCCGTAGACCGCTGGCACCTGCGCGCCGTGGCAGACCAGGGCGATGGGCAGGTCGCGGGCGAAGAAGTGCTCGGTGATGCGCCTGACGTCGGCGTCGACCCGGATCCACTCGGGGGCACGTCCCCCGGGGATGATGAGGGCGTCGTAGCGCTCGACGTCGACGTCGGCCCAGGGCACGTCGACGGGCAGCTTGCGGCCGTTCTTCTCCACGTAGGCGTCCGAGTTGGGGTCGAACTCGTGGATGACCAGTTGCACGTCACGCATCGTCCGGGACGAGACGTCGACGTCCCAGCCGCCCTCCTGGACGCGGTAGTAGGGATACATGGTGTCGAGTTCCTCGGCGGCATCACCGGTCAGGAGCAGCGCTCTAGGCACCTGCTTCTCCTCGCATATGGGGGACGGGTGACGGGGGATCCAATCCGATCCGATCCGACTGCGTTAGCATTCCTCGGCCCCACCCGGCCGTCAAGCCTCCACCGTCATTCCGTCGATGTCCTTGACCTCATCGAACACTGGTCGAAAACGGTCGCCGGACCGCAGGATGTGCCGACGCATCGCGTACGCGGCGGCGTCGCGTAGCCCGAATTCGCCGTAGGCCATGGGCTCTCGAGCTCCGGCATCTCCTCCGGCATTCGTCGCATTCCGGCCACCTGCGCCAACGATGCGCGTTCGGCGAATCTGCGCGCCGCCGCCGGCTCGAGCAGCAGACGGACCTCGAGCATGTCCTCGAATCGGTGACGAGTGATTTGCGGGGGAATGCGGTAGTCGGCATGGGCACACGCACGATCAGGCCCTCGGCTTCCATGCGGTTCAAGGCGTCTCGGATCGGCGTCTGCGAGCCCCCGCTCGCGCGCCAGGACGTCGATTGTGACGCGGGAGCCAGGCTCGATCCGCAGCGACATCAGCTGTCCGAGCAGGGTGTCGTACACCCTGGTCGGCAAGCCGCCCGCCCGATCTTCCCGGCGGCGTCCCGCCCGTCACCGCCCCGCGCGATCATCGCTTCGTCGTCCATCGTGACGTGCGGTCCTTTCATGCGCTTTCGCGCACCCGTTGACATCAGTCACAACGCTGCGGCATGCTGACCCCAGGCAAATCGTATAGGAAAAGTGGCGGGTGCCCGCCGTCCGGCACCGTCGCGAACCGCACCGCCATCGCTCCACATCGCTCACCTCGAGGACATTTCGACGGTTCGAAGGCCGGTCCGCGGGTCGGCCGCCGTGACAGCTTGGCAACACGCCTGAACGACCCAGCAACTGCTCGGCGAAGCACATAGCGAGGCCCTAGAAGTCCCACCCAGAAAGCAGGCAAGATGCGGCATCCAGAGCTCGGGTCGTTGCCGGCTGGGCGCCGGGGACCTGTGACGGGTTCGGAACCTGCGATACGCCATCGGCTGAGTACACGGCTGCCGGCGCTGACCTCGAGTTAACGAATTAGGTGATCGTGCTCCATTTGCTGGAACGTTCCGTGGCAAGCCGATCGCGGCAGGTCATTCTCCGTCTCCCCGCTCAAGCGCATACCTCGGATGTCCATGAGGATCACGGCCGGATGGCGGGCATGGGTCACCGCGGCCGCCTCGTCGCCGTCGGCGGCTTCCCCGACCACCTCCATGTCGGGATTGGCCTCGATGAGCATGCGAAAGGTCGCGCGCAGCAGCGCCTGGTCGTCGGCGACGATGATGCGGCCGGATGGGCAGTTCCGTGGCGACGGTGAACCCGCCGCCGGGGCGGGGTCCGGCCTCGAACCGGCTGCCGGCGGACAGAGCGCGCTCGCGCATCCCGATCGTGCCGAAGCCCTTTGACGAGCCGCTGGACGACGTCGCCGCCGCAAGCGCCGTGGGTCCGGCGTCGTTGGTGACGGTGATGGTCAGCCGGATGTCGTCGTAGGCCAGCCGCTCCTCTCCCCCGACAAATGACGTCGACATCGAACCCGGCGGGAGCGTACGCGGGGTCCGGGGTCGCCCCCGTAATAGGAGTACACGCGACACAAATGGGTTGGTCAGCTCGGTTCCGCCCAGCGGAAGCGAGCTGACCAACCATTTGTGGACCAAACGAGGCACCTCCAGGGACGTCCGGAAGGAAGGGGTGTGGCGGCTCTTCGGGTTTCTGGGTGCCGCGACGCCGGGGGTTACATGACGAAGGGGAAGGTGCTCCAGCTGTTGCCGATTTGGCTGTGGCCGGAGATGTCGTAGTTGTTGTTGGGGTAGTAGAGGAGTGCTCCGGCGGAGTCGACGCCGAGGACGTCGGCTGCTCCGTCGCCGGAGAAGTCTGAGGCGAAGACGTGTTTGAAGGTGCCGAAGCCGAAGCCGAGCTCTGTTGGGGAGGACAGAGCCTGGTTGGTGTTGCGGTAGTAGAGCAGGTTGCCGTTGGCGTCGACGCCGAGGACGTCGGCCTTTCCGTCGCCGTTGAAGTCGGCGGCCATGACCTGCTTGAAGGTGCTCCAGCCGTTGCCGATCTGGATCGGTGTGGACAGCCGGTAGTTGTTGTTGGGGTAGTAGAGCAGGTTGCCGTTGGCGTCGACGCCGAGGACGTCGGCTGCTCCGTCACCGCTGAAGTCCGCGGCCATGACGTGTCTGAATGTGGTCCAGGAGCTGCCGATCTGGATGGGTGTGGACAGCCGGTAGTCGTTGTTGGGGTAGTAGAGCAGCCTTCCAGTGGCGTCGACGCCGAGTACGTCGGCGGCTCCGTCACCGGAGAAGTCGGCGGCCATCACGTGCTTGAAAGTGCCCCAGCCGTTACCGATCTTGATCGGTGTGGACAGGGCGTAGTTGTTGTTGGGGTAGTAGAGCAGGTCGCCAGCAGCGTTGACACCGAGCACGTCAGCAGCCCCGTCACCACTGAAGTCCGAAACAGTCCCCGTCGGACCCGAGTTGACACCACAGTTCTGGCTGACGTAGATCTCCTGGCCGGTGGCATAGTCGAACGGGTCGCCGTGGAACGAGGCCGGCCGGATGTAGTCGGGGTAGGCCTGACCGCTGCCCCGGTTGCGGAACTCGAAGTGCAGGTGCGGGCTGATGCCGGGCGAGTTCCCGTCGGTGTTGCCGACCGTGCCGATCTGCTGGCCCTGGCGGACCACGTCGCCGTTGTGCGCGAGTTTGGCGTCCAGGTGGGCGTACAGGGTGGAGTAGCCGCCACCGTGGTCGATCTCTAGGAAGTTGCCGTAATCCGAGCTCTCGCCGCCTTCCCACCGGATCGTTCCCGCAGCCGCAGCCAGGACCGGCTTGCCCTTGTCCTCCGCACCGGAGGAAAGGTTCCAGTCGATCTCGTAGTTGCGGTGCGCGCTGCTACCGCCGGACTTACCTAGCCACGAGCTGCCACAGGTGAAGGGAAGCTCGAGGGAGGGGCCCGCGGCACTCGCCGGCGACGCGACCACCAACATCGACGCGGCCAGCGCCAAACCCACCGCGGGGGCGAGCACGCCCAATCTTGTACGAAGACGCATCTGACTCCTTCCGAAGTTGCCAAACTGCTGGGATGCAGCACTGAAGTGATCTCGACGAGATCCCTGTAGGTGTCGGTATTCGAAGAATCGCGAAGTCGCCTTCAGCCGGCGTCAGCCAAGGGCCGACAGGTGCAGGTGCGAGGCCGCCCAGTACGGACGCCGTTGAAAACCATCGATCTCCAATGTGGATCAGCGCTCGGTGGTCGAAGAAGGGACTTCCAAAGGATGGCTGCGCATGGTGGGCTAAATGGTTAATAGACTGTTGTAGCTCGGTCAGGGTGGGGTCACGGGCGTCGACCGGCGGCGCCGTTTCGAGGGGTTGCCGTGCAGATTCGGTTGCTAGGGCCGGTGCAGGTGTGCGCCAACGGTCGAGAGCTTGATGTCGGGCCCCGGCAGCAGCGGCACGTCCTTGCCGTCCTCGCCGCCGACGCCGGCCGTTCGGTGACCCCGGAGAGTTTGATGGACCGTGTCTGGGAGCAGGTGCCACCCGGCGCGCGGCGGGCCTTGCATGTGCACATCACCCGAATCCGGCGGTTGCTGGAGCGCACCGAGGCGGCTGCTGCGCCGCCAACATCGGTGGTGCGCAGCTCTGGTGGCTACCTGCTCGACATCGATACCGATCTAATCGACATCCATCGGTTGCGCCGTCTGGTCGAAAGGGCCCGCGCGTCGCACCGTGCCGATGAGCGGGCGGGATTACTGCGCGAAGCCGTCGGCCTGTGGCGCGGTGACCCCTTGGACGGGTTGACCGGATCCTGGCCGGCGCGGACCCGCGAACGGTGGCGCCGGGAGTACTTCGACACCGTCGTTGCCTGGACTCGCGCCGAACTTGACATCGGTAACCCGGGCGCGGCGATCGCGACGCTCAGAGACCTGACCGGCGAATACCCCCTCATGGAATCCCTGGCCGTGGCGTTGATGCGGGCCCTGCACGCCGCCGGGGATCCCGCCGAGGCCCTGAAGCACCACGCCACGGTCCGCCAGCATCTCGCCGACGAACTGGGCGCGGACCCGAGCGCCGAACTACAGGCGGTGTACCAGGCAATCCTGCGTGGCGAGTTGGACCCGCCCCCCGCTCCTGCCACCACGCGACCTATGGCAGCTGAGCCTGTGGTGCCGATGCAGCTACCGGCCGACGTTTCCGGGTTCACTGGCCGCGCCGAACACCTCGCAGACCTTGCCGCCCTGGTGGCCAGCCGGCCCGAGCGGGCATCGACGGCGGTGGTGATCTCCGCGGTGTCCGGCGCCGCAGGGGTAGGCAAGACCGCCCTGGCGGTGCACTGGGCTCACACCGTCGCCGAGAAGTTCCCCGACGGCCAGCTGTACGTGAACCTGCGCGGGTTCGACCCCACCGGGCGGGTGATGGCCCCGATCGAAGCCGTGCGGGGATTCCTCCACGCACTCGGCGTGCCACCCGAACGCATTCCACCCGACCTGGACGCCCAAACTGCCCTCTACCGCAGCTTGCTTGCCGGCAAGCGGATCCTCGTAGTCCTCGATAACGCCCGCGACGCCGAGCAGGCCCGCCCCCTGTTGCCCGGCACCCCGACCGCCATGGCGGTGGTGACCAGCCGCACCCAACTCACCGGTCTGCTCGCCGCTGACGGTGCCCATCCTCTGCACCTCGACCTTCTGTCCACTACGGAGGCCCGCGACCTGCTCACCCACCGACTCGGTGACCGGGTCACCGCCGAGCCCGACGCGGTACAACAGATCATCACTGCCTGCGCCAGGCTGCCACTCGCGCTGAGCATCGCCGCCGCCCGCGCCCAACAAACAAACTTTCCCCTGGCTACGCTCGCCGCCGAACTCAACCAAGCCGACCAGCAGCTCGACGCCCTGGACGCGGGCGACCCGACCAGCCAGTTGCGCGCGGTGTTCTCCTGGTCGTACACCGCTCTGACCGCGCCCTCGGCCCGATTGTTCCGTCTGCTGGGTCTCCACCGCGGCCCGGACATTGCCACACCGGCGGCGGCCAGCCTTGCCGGCCACCCCGTGTCCGAGACCCGGCGGCTACTGAACGAACTGACCCGCGCCAACCTCCTCGTCGAACATGTCCCCGGCCGGTATACCTTCCACGACCTGCTGCGTGCCTACGCCACCGAGCTCACTCACACCACCGACTCCGACCAGACCCACCGCGCCGCCCTCACCCGCCTGCTCGACCACTACACCCACACCGCCCACACAGCCGACCGGCTTCTCTACCCGACCCGAGACCCGATCCCCGTGGCCCTCGCCGCAGCCGCCGCCGACGTCAGCCCCGAACGACTCACCGACCACCAGCAGGCCATCGTCTGGCTGACCGCCGAGCACCCCACCCTTCTTGCCACCATCAGACACGCCGCCGATACCGGGTTTGACACCCACACCTGGCAGCTCGCCTGGGCCCTCAACATGGTCCTCTACCAGCAGGGACACTGGGCCGATCAAGCTGCTGCCTGGCAGGCCGCCGTGGATGCCGCCCGACGCCTGAACGACCCGGCCGCACAGGCGGCCGCCCACCGAGGCGTGGCCCGCGGCACCACTCAGCTCGGCCGCCACGCCGACGCTCACACCCATCTCCAGCACGCCCTCGACCTATACACCCAGATCGGCGACCAAGTCGGCCAGGGCTACACCCACTACAACCTCGGCTACCTCTGGCAGCGACAGGGCCGCTTCGACCTGGCCCTTGGCCACGGCCAGCAGGCCCTCACCGTCCATCGGGCTGCCGGCCACCGCCCAGGACAAGCCCACGCCCTCAACTCCGTCGGCTGGTGCCACGCCCAGCTCGGCGACTACACCGATGCCCTCACCGCATGTCAGCAGGCCCTCACTCTGTTTCAGCAGCTCGGCGACCGCAGCGGGCAGGCCAGCACATGGGACAGTCTCGGCTACGTCCACCACCACCTCGGCCACCACAGCCAGGCCATTGATTGCTACCAGCATGCCCTCGCCCTGCTTCGCAATCTCGGCGAGCGCTACCACGAGGCCAATGTCCTGACCCACCTCGGCGACACCCACCACACCTCCGGCAACCCCAACGCCGCCGGCGCGGCCTGGACCGATGCCCTGACCATCCTCACCGGTCTTGGCGACCCCGGCGCGCCAAGCCTCCGCGCGAAATTGCACGCCCTCGACCAACAATCGGCCTCGCCCACCGAGTCCGGCTGACCACGAGGGGGGACTATCTCGCTAACGGTGTTTCCGGCGATCTTCTAGTAGGTGTCAGCGGCCGGGAAGCGGTCGCTGAAGGTGATGGCGAACGCGCCTCGAGGAGATCTTCCGCACCGTCGCGGTCCGTCACCCCTGGCCGGCCCTGGATATGCCGGGGATCGTTGTCCCCTTGGGCTCGGGAAACATCTGCTCCAGTTCGGCTCGGGACAGGTCTGTCCCGAGCGCGAACTGCCACTCGGTCCGCGTCCGCCACTGGTCGTAGATCAGCTCGAACCGCGGCTCGCGACCAACCAGGAACTCCTGGATGTCGCCATGCAGCCCAGCCGACGTCGAGGGGAGGGCGAACGGCCACTCCTCGCCGGGATATCGGTACATGGTGGAAACCGAAGCGATCGTACGCACAAGGGTGCGCCATTGCTCGGGTGATGTGGCGCTGGCGGGCACGTTCACGCGATTTCGGGTGCAGGCACGTCGGCCACTACGAACGCTGTCGCGGGACGGGCTTCGCAGGGCTGCGGCGGGTTGAGGGTCAGTCGCTCATCTGCTCCGCCCGGCACGCCCACGGCGTCGGCATAGGGAACGTCCGGCGCCACAGGTGGGACCAAGGTGATCTCGGAAAGGCGATCCACGTGCGCGACCGTAGCTAATTTCGATCAATGCCGGCGAGATCGTCGGGCACTCGCGCCGCTACGGCAAGCTGCGCACGTGCAAGCCGTAAGCGCACCTAAACCCGCGCGCAGGTGTCCGGCGCCCGGTATCCGCTCGGGGCCGCCAGCGCCTTCCGGTTCGCACACTGCCACATCGGGTCGACGATAGTCGACTGCGCGAACCGCGAAGCCGCAGCTCAGGAGCGAGATCAAGTCATTCGGTGGACCCAATGTGGCACAATCCGAACCGCATTCCCGCAGCTCAGGGCCAGTTTGTGACCGTCGCGCCGGTGCGAAACCGGCGATCCTAGGGCGATCATGGCGAAGGCTCGAACCCTCGGCGGACCGCGCCAAGCATGGGGAAACGGGATTCGATCAACGCTGATCTGACGATCGTGACGGCGTCGTGGCGGTTGCCTAGGACGACGTGCGAGCCGACCACGATCTCCGACCGCGGTGACCGACGCGATCTTCGACGAGGTTGCCACCTTTCGTTTGGACGCGGCGGGAATTGTTCCGTGTGCGCTGTGCTACCGCCCGAGACCGCCCGAGAGATGGGGCTATGCGTGGACACGCGACGCGTCGGTTCGTCTCAGCCGGAGGAGAAACACCCAGCGTGACGAGATTCGCGGCTTACGTGACGGAACCTCCGGCAATTGTGCCCACGCGGCGTGACAACTGTCTAATGAGCTCTGTCGGTAATACCCCTAATGATCAACAGGAGCAGTTCGTGGACCTTGAAAGCAAACGTCAGCTACGCACGATCTTGGCGAAATGGATCTACGACAAGACCGGCGGCAACGAGTACCACATCGCGGAGACAGACGAGTTCAAGGTCCCGGACGGTTGGTCTGGTTCGATACCGACCGAAGACGACGTGGCCGCCGCAATCAAGTGGCTTGAGGGCGAGCATCTCGTCAGGCCGCATTGGACGATGGGCGGGCTGCCGTCGGTCCAGATCACGCACTACGGGGTCACCGAGATGGAAGAGGCCATCAGCGATCCGAAGACTAGGACCGAGCATTTCGTCCCACTGGTCAACATCACCAACATCCACGGATCGGTGTACGGGTCGCAGATCCAGCAGGGCAGCCCGGGCGCGACGCAGACCGGCACGTTCACGTTCGACCAGCGCAACGACGTCGAGGCGTTCATCGCAGCCGCGCGGCAGCTTCTCGACCACGTCAGCGCCGACGTGCGCACGCGGACCGAGGCCGACCTCGATGCGATGGACCGCGAACTTAAAGACGGCAACCCTCGAGCCGGCATTCTCCAGGCGTTGGGTCGCGAGGTCCGGGCGGCGTTGATAGCCGCCGCAGGATCGACGGCGGTCCAGACGCTGTCCGCGATCCAGTGGCCGTAGGCGCAACGGGATTGCATCCACAGAGCGCAGAGAACGGGCCGGCACCCGATGGGGATGCAGGCCCGTCTCTACAGATCGTTCTCGCTAGATCGCGTCCCACCGCAACACGATCCGCACGTACCGGTGCGCCGACCATTCGTATCCACACGGACCGATGGGCGAACCCAAAGCCGCAGCTAACGACGTTCGTAGCGCGACCGCGCCACAGGCAGGAGGGTCCCTCCGCGCCAAACATCTAGACGGCCTATGAGGCCGCCCAGACGAGTGGGACACCACCCGAGGACGTGTACTCGACGGCCTTGAGCTTTGTCTTCGGCGGCACCTCGAACGTAAGCCATCCGCGTCTACACGAGCCAGCACGCATGAGGTTGAGGGAACTCAGAGTGTCGGTGAGGTTCGGCGAGCGGGCACCGACTTGTACGTTCCAAAAGCTGAACGCAGTGTCGTCGGAGGCGACCAAGGTGAAGTCCGAATAGTCGAAGGTGTAACCGTCGCTGTCGACGGTCCCGTTCGAGCAGACCTTGATATCGGCCACGGCGAACTGCATGCCCGCGGTGCGGATCGCCGTCGCGGTCTCATCTTGCGCGGTGACGGGGAATCTGACCGCGTATACGGTGGCGTCGCCGAGGGCAGTCGTCTGCTTCTGGCCGAGTTCGGGCAGCGTGGGCGCGGTCGCTGGGATAGGCATCGCTTGAGCGGTCGCTACGGCGCACGCGATGCCGTCGCCGTCTAGGTCGAGCCCTTCCCGATACCCGGGCTCACCCTTCCGGATAGTTGGCGTGCCTGCCCGTTCGGCGTCGCCGCACGACGCGTAGAAGACGGACGTTGGGGAGGCGGGCGCAGTGGTCGGCGCGCGCTGCGCGGTGCCCTCGCCATCGCTCCCGCAGCCGCCAATGTTGAGGGCTAGGGCGGCGAGTAGGGCCGCGCAGCCGGAAGCGCGAGGGTTCATACATGATCCCTTCTGAAGGATGTCCTGCCTTTCCTTGGGGCAACGAGTGAATTCGACCCGAGGTGGCTTCACCAACGGGCTAGCTTGCGCGCGTACCGCCCTGCCTAGCGCCGTGCCGGAGTGTGCCCTCTCCGTCCCGGCACCGCCCGCGTTCGGCAACACGCTAGACCGCGCAGGCGCTGCCGTCGCGGTCTAGCTCGCGGACTCTCTCGCCAAGCGTTGTTGCCGTGTGGAACTCTCGGCCGATCCGGGGCGCGGAGTGCTTGGAACGCAACGCCCGAGCTAGCTCACCATGATTCGGTGTGATGACTTATCGAATGCAGTGTCTGCTGGAAACAGGACGGCCAACGGCTTGGCGTCGGCGGGTGCTGTCCAAATCTTGATCACTCGTGCCGTCGAGCCCGGATTGAATGGACTGCCCGGCGCGTCCTCATCCTCTAGAAGGTTGCTCGCGATGTACGCATCTTCGTCGTAGCTTGAGGCGAACTGACCTTTGTCCGTATCGATGTTTCCGAAGTCTTCGGTTCCACTAGCGGGCGTGTTGCCCACGTTCTTGAGCGTTGCATCCATTCGGCAGAATGCCTGGCCGCTAGGCGCTTTTGCATCGATACGCTCCGGCGGCACGTTGTCCGAAGACCAGTTTCCGCTCGTGTACGCAGGGTTGTCCGCCGCGTTCTTGAGGACTCGAATTCCACATTGGACCTTAGTGACCTCGACTTGCCAGTCCACTGGGGACGTATCATCGCTGAAGGTCTCCCGGTAGGGGAACGATTGGCCGATCTGGTGAGGGATGAGAGAAGGCGCGACAGACTCGGTTATGCCGATGTCACCAGATGCTGCGGCTTCGCCCTGAGGCGGGCGCCCACCCGAAGAGCACCCGACCACCAAAGACAGGACAGCGAGCGTCACAGCGCTAATCTTCGCAATGCGTAGCACACCGGACAGCGTACCGTCTCGTTGCGCGGTGTTTAGCTATGCGGATTGGCAGTAGTTGCAAACGAACGATTGAAGGCGCATGTAGCCGAACAGGTCCTCGCTGCTCGCCTCTTAATTGGCCACATCAGGTGCGAGCGAGGCTCACGCTGCTTCTACCCGGGAGGCACACGGCGGCGGAAGCCGAGCTCGCCCAGGCGTCCGCTGTCGGCGTCCATGGATAGCGGCAACCACGCCCGGACTCGCTCCGCAGGCATCAGCTCGGACCGCAGTGCCTCTCGGTTCGCACACCGCCACATCCGGGTCGACGATAGTGTGCCGTGCGAACCGCGAAGCCGCAGCTCAGGAGCGAGATCAAGTCATTCGGTGGGGCCGGCGGGGCTCGAACCCGCGACCGAGGGATTATGAGTCCCCTGCTCTAACCGGCTGAGCTACGGCCCCGTGCCGGCGGGGCCGGCGCCGGGATCGTATCGTGCGGGCGCTGCTCGCGACCACCGCAGGCGTGTCCGACCCGCCGGACGGGGGTGCACACTAGGGCCGTGGTTGATCACGAAAAGGCGCCCGATCCCAAGGTGGGTGCGGCTTTGCGGTTCCTGACCGAGATCGTCGCCTGGGTGGCGGCGCCGTGGGCGCTCTGGGGGTGGTCGCCCTGGGCGGCCATCGCGTCGTTGGTGGTGTTGATCGGGCTTCCCACCGTGTTCGCGACCCCCGGCGACAAGGCCAACGTGATTGTTCCCGTGCCGGGAGTCGGCACGATCCTGCTCACGCTCCTGCAGTTCGTCGTCGCCGTGGTCGCCGCCGCCGTTGCCTGGCCGGCCTGGCTGGCCGTCGTAGTCGCCCTGCTGGTCGTGGCGGCCACGGTCACCCAGATCCCCCGGTGGCGTTGGCTCTGGGGCGCCCGACTCGCGTAAGCCCGGCAGCGCGCCGGGAGTCGCCGGGCTGCGAGGGGGCCGCAAGGCCGCCGGGCTACGAGGGGGCCGCAAAGCCCTGCACGCCGCGGACCGCAAGGACGCCCGGCGCCGTGGACCGCACGGGCGCCGCGGACCGCAAGGACGCCCGGCGCCGCGGACCGCAAGGCCGCCGGCCGCAGCGGACAGCAAGGCCGCCAGCGGCCGCTGGCCGCAACGCCGCACGGGCCGCCGAGGGCCCGCCAAGGCCCGCCGGACCAGCCAGGAACGCACCTCAGGCCCCCCGCTGCGGGCCGTCCGGCCAGCCGGGACGCGTCGCATGGATCACGAACATGACGCCTCCTTTCTGTGGCTGGGCAGGCGTGTGCCCGGGACAGGAGTCGAACCTGCAACCCACCGGGTCTGGGCCGGCGGCCTCTTCCAATTGGGCTACCCGGGCGTGCGGAATCGGCTCGGCCCATAAAGGAAATGGGCGAGCGGAAATAGCGAAGAAAAAGAGCAAAGAAAAGCCGCCCGTCCCGGACCGGGAGGGCGGCATAAGCGCTGGTCAGCGCCTAGTGGAGCCACCTGCCCCGGGCGGATTCGACGACGGTCGCGCACAGGAGTCGTCCATTGTCAGTCTTGCTGGCGTAGAACTGCATGGTCTCCCTGTCTTTCGCTCGTCGTTGGCTGCGGCGTACACAAATAAAGGTAGATCCAACACGGTGTCAAGGCAATGGCTTTTCGGCGGGACGATTTATTCGCCGTGGGCGCGGGCCAGGACCTCTTCGGTGGTGAGCGGGCTCTTCGGGTGGTGGCTCAGGCACAGCGGCGCCTGGAGTTTGACGAACTCGGCGCCCTCGACCGCGGCGTAGAACTGGCCCGTGCGCAGGCGCGCCACGTCGGCGATGTCGCTGCCCTTGGCCCGCGCCATCTCCCGCGCGGCCGCGATCTGGGCCGGGCTGTTGAGCAGGCCGAACAGTTGCGTCGCGGCGTTGCCCGGGATCCGGTTGTGCAGGCCCTTCGGCGCCTGGGTGGCGAAGACCAGGCCGAGTCCGTACTTCCGGGCCTGCGACGCCAGCGCCAGCGTGCTCTGCGTGCACGCGGTCATCGCCCCGGACGGGGCCAGGGTCTGCGCCTCGTCCATCACGAACAGGCCGCCGAGCGGGCGGTCGCCGGCGGGATGGCGCTTGATCCAGGCGAACAGCGCGAGTTGGAGTTGGTTGACGAAGCTCTGCCGCTGCTCGTCGTCGGGCAGGCCGACGAAGCTGATCACCGAGATGCGGGCCCGGTGGCCAGGCGCGGGGCGCAGCAGCTCACCCGGGTCGAGCGGGGCGCCGTCGCCGCCGAAGAGCGGGTCGGCGATCATCGTCGCGCGCAGCAGTTGGCCGATCTCGTTGGCGATCCGCGGTGCGTTGTCGAGCTGGCTGGCGGTATCCGGCAACCGGGACAGGTAGTCGACGAACTGCCGCAGGTCGCTGCGCCCCAGCCGGGCGTAGGACGTGAGGGCCTCGCGCAGCACCGCGTTGCCGATGCGGGCCTTCGCGGTCGCGCCGTCGACCCTGGCCCGCGGCGCGAGGGACGCCACCGCGGCGTCGACGCCGGCGGCGAACGCGTCCGGGTCGTCGGCGATGGCCCCGAAGTCGGGCAGCGGCTGGAAGCTCAGGGGCCGGCCCGCCGACCGTCGCGGTGTCCACACCACGACGTCGGTGCCGCGCAGGTATTCGTCGGCCCGCGCGGCCTCGGCGTCGTCCCACTGCGCGGGCCGCTCGGGCCACGGGTCACCGAGCCGCGCCAGGTCGTTGTTGGGGTCGAGCACGATCGACGACACGCCGCGCAGCGCGCACTCCTCGACGAGCCGCCGGATCAGCACCGTCTTGCCGGACCCCGACCCGGCGAAGATCGCCATGTGCCGGCGCAAGGCCTCGAGCCCGACGCCGACCGGGTGGCCGTCGCGCGAACCGAGCGGGACATCGAGATCACCAAGGGGTACGCCGCCCGCCGGCGCGACCGGTCGGAGAGGCCGGACCGGGGCGAGCGACTCGACCGGCGCGACCGCCGGTTCCGGCGAAACCGGACGGTCGCCCGACAGTGCCTCGCGCAGGAAGCCGATGCCGTCGGCCGGCCGGCGGGCCACGAACCAGGGCCGCAGCGTCTCGTAGCCGCGCTCCTTGAGCAGCTCCCGCAACGCCGCCAGGATCGCGATGTCGCTTTCCGGGAACGCGAGGGTACGCCCGCCGGCCAGGGTGAACGTCTCGATCACCTCGGTGGTCCGGGCCCCGCCCGACCACGGCAGGTTGCGCAACACGAAGAGCTTGCGCTTGTCGACACCCTCGGTCAGGCCGGCCGCGGTGCTGGCGTTGCGGATCCGGTTGAGCGCCGCGGTGTGGTGCCGGGCACCGATCGCCCGGAACGCCCAGTGCTCCTCGTCTTCGGTCCGCTCGTCGAGGCTGTGCCGCAGCCGCGCGTGCAGGGCCGGCTTGGCGCCCGGCTGCGGATCGAGGCCGTAGAGCCCCTCGCGCGCGCCGATCCACGCGGTCAGCCCGGCTTCGAGCAGGCCCGGCACGACCGCGTCCTCGGTCGCACCGTCGAGCGCCGGCGCCGGGTCGGCAGCCGCCCGCAGCGCCTCGAACCGGGCGTCGATCGCCGAGAGCTCGCCGGCCGAGGTCTCCTCGACAACCTCGGGACCGGGCCCGACGGCGCCGGTGTGCACCAGCCGGTGCAGTTCGCGCACCTCGCCGTCGCGCAGGCAGGCCCGCACGTGTGAGTCGATCGCCCGCAGCAGCTCGCGCGGGGTGAACTGGACCGCCTCGGCGAACGCCGGCGGCCGGACCGGCCAGGTCGGGTAGGGCGGCGTGAAGCCCTGGTCGGCGAACGGCGTCACGAACCGCCGGGCGATCAGCTCGCGGCCCAGCTCGGCGGTCGGGATCTGCTTGAGCTGCACGGCCTCGCGGAACCGGTCCTGCACGGTGTCGGTGGCCTGGGTCTTGACCAGCTCCCAGGAGAGGTCGAGGCAGGCGACGACCGACAGGGTGCGCCGGGTGGTCTCGCGCAGCGACATCAGGCCGCCGGCGATCTGCTCCAGCAGCAGCGCCTCGCGCCACTCGAGCCGGGCCTGGCTCGCCAGCGACTTGGCCGCCTGGTTGATGAGCAGGTCGATCTGGTCGACGGCGATCACGGTCGGGCCGGTCAACGCGAGCAGCCGGGAGATGTCGCGCACGATCTCCTGGGCCGAGCGGCGCGCCCGGCGCATCCCCCAGGCGGCCCGCTGGCCCGGCTCGAGCTCGTCGTTGGAACACAGGTATTCGTAGCCGACGTCCTGGTCGCCCAGCTTCTCGGCGGCCTGCAGCACCAGGGCCCGCGCGGTGTCCTGGCACTCGATGCCGACCTGCCGGTTGTGCTTGCGCAGCAGGTCGACGAACGCGTCCAGCACCGGCCGGGACAGCTCGGCCTCGCCGATCACCGCGCGGCGCAGCGCCCGCGGCGCGTTGACCAGGTCGGCCAGCCGGCGCAGGAACGTCTTGAGCTGGCTCTCCTGGTCGGCGGTCTCCCGGTTGAGCCCGTCGAGGATCGACAGCGCCGTGCTGCGCCAGAACGCGCTCGCCTCCAGCAGGCTGACCAGGAAGAAATAACCGCCGCCGGCCTGCACGTGCTGGCGCACCGAGCCGAGCAGATGGGTCTTGCCGCTCCCCCGCTGCCCGAGCACGGCGACACCGACCGGGCTGGAGTCGGCACTGTGATCGGCCTCGTCGAAGCTGTCGAGGATCACCTGGAGCGCCTGGCGGTGCAGCTCCTCGACGTGAAACGGCGGCTGCCGCCACACGTCGTCAGGCGTCGGCGCCCAGTTGAACCGGAGCGCCTTGAGTGCCCGCCGCTCGACCTCGTCCATGCGCTTCAGACGCCGATGGCGATCAGGTGCCGGTCCTGGTTGCCGATGCTGACGGCGGCCTCGCGCTGCGCGTCGGAGAGCGTCTTCTGGTTGGACTCCGGGATGATCCGCACGTCGGGCGCGCTGCTCAGCGCGACCAGCGCGGCGTCGACCTCGGGCCGGGTCGCGCCGGCCAGTCGCGGGCGCAGCGCCGCGAGCGACACCATCTCGCCGGGCGTCATCGCGATCTCGGCGTACGCCTTGCGAATGCGCACGTCGATCTCGGCGTCATCGTCCTCCGCGGCCGCGAACAGGTCGGACGCCGCGAGGTCGGACCGGTCGAGGTAGCCCCGCAGCCGGCCCAGCACCGTGTAGAGGGCCGCGCCGCCGGCGCCGGCGCCCTTCGGCGGGTCGGCGCCCAACTGGGCGATCGCCTCGGCCCAACCGGCCTCGGTCAGGTCGAGGCTGATCCCGCGCCCTGCCTTGCGCGCGGTGATCCAACCGCGCTGCACCAGCCGGTCCCGGTATTCCTTCTTGAGGTCGAGGCCCCGATCGGCGATCCGCGCGTTGGGCAACTCGCGTGCCTCGGCCATGAGGATGATCAGCAGGCACTGCATGGCGAAGGTGACCGGCTTCTCGTCGGGCATGCCGATGCTCCTCAGGGGTCGCCGGGAAAGGGGCCTGCAGTCGCCGATTCTGCCGAGCCGCCGGCGAGGGTGGCAAGGTGCGCGGGTGGTTTTCCGATATCCGACAGCACTGTCGAATATGGATCTCCATTCGGCCTGCCCATCACGCATCACCCGGACAACCGTTCGGACGAGATGCGGGACCGATATTGCCTAGGAAACCGCGCGCGGGCACGATTGCGATCCATGAGCGCCGCGCCGACCAGCCTCGCGGCGGAGACCGAACGCGGCACCCACTTCCGGGGCCGCGGCGCCGCCCTGCGGACCATCGGCGAGTGGCTCGACCGCGCGGCGCCCGACCGCCGCCCGCTGGTGGTGACCGGAGCGCCCGGCGCCGGAAAGTCCGCCGTCCTCGGCCAGGTCGGCGGCGACCCGGTCACGCTGGTCAGCGCCCGGGGCAAGGACGCGCTGGAGATCGCGACCGAGATCGCCCGGGCGGCCGGTGCCGCGGACCCGCGCGTTCCGGGCGACCTGCTCCGGCACCTGCGCGAGCGACTCGCCGCCGGCCGGTTCGACCTGGTGGTCGACGCGGTCGACGAGGCGGTCACCCCCGCCGAGGCCCGCGAGCTGATCGCCGAGGTGATCCTGCCGCTGGCGGGGCACGGCGTGCGGGTGGTGGTCGGCACCCGGCCCGCCGACGAGCAGGGCGACCTGGTCGCCGCTCTCGGTGGCGAGGTGGTCGACCTCGACTCCCCCGACTATTTCAACGAACTCGACCTGGCCGGCCACGCCCTGGCCACGCTGTGGCAGGCGGGCGAAGAACGCGCCGGCAACCCCTACGGCGACCTGGCCGTCGCCGGCCCGGTCGCCCGCCGGATCGCGGCGCTGGCCAAGGGCAACTTCCTGGTCGCCGGCCTGGTCGCGCGCGGGCACGGGCTCAACGACGGCGTGCCGGTCGAGCCGGGCGCGGTCGCCTTCGGCGCGACGGTGGCCCACGCGCTCGACACCTACCTGCCGGGCATCTCGCCGGCCGGCGCCGCCTCGGCCCGGTTGGCGCTGACCGCGCTGGCGTTCGCCGAGCCTCCGGGGCTGCCGCTGCCGGTCTGGCGGGTGGCGGTGGAGGCGCTCGGCGGCCGGGTGACCGACGACGACCTGGCCGCCTTCGCCCGCGCCCCGGCCGCCGCCTTCCTGGTGGAGACCACGCCGGCCGGCTACCGCCTGTGTCACCAGGCGCTGGGCGACGCGCTGCTGGCCACCCGGGCGACGGTCGCCGCCCGGGCCGACGACGAGCGCGACCTGCTGTACGCCTGGATCCGGCACGGGCACGCGACCGGGTGGGCGGTGGTGCCCGACTACCTGCGCCGGTCGCTGGCCCGCCACGCGGCCCGCGCGGGACTGGTCGACACGCTGCTCAACGACGACGCCTACGTGCTCAACGCCGATCTCGCCCGGCTGCTGGTCGCGGCCGAGGCGGCCGACACCCCTGAGGGCCGGGCCCGGGTGCGGCTGCTGCAACGCACGCCGCTGGCCGCCGACGCGCCGCCGGCCGAGCGGGCTGCCCTGTTCTCGGTCGTCGACCGGATCGACCGCCTGGGCAGCGGGATGCGGGCCGACGACGCCGCCTACCGGGCACGCTGGGCGCACACGCCGCCACGGCTGGAGCGCACCGTTCTCGAAGGACATTCCGACGCGGTGTACGACGTCTGCTCCGTACCCCTGGATGGCCGCGATTTCCTGGCCTCCGCCGGCGAGGACGGCACCGTGCGGATCTGGGACCCGCTGACCGGCCGGGTCGAACGGGTGCTCGACGGCCACACCGACTGTGTCCGCGGGATGTGGGCGATCGAGGCCGACGAGGGCACGCTGCTGGCTACGGCCGGGCACGACGGCGCGATCATCGTCTGGAACGCCGGCACGGGGGCGCACCTGCGTACCCTGTCGGGACATTCCGGTTGGGTGCGCAACCTGTGCGCGGTGCCGGTGCCCGGCGGCCCGACGCTGCTGGCCAGCGCGGGCGACGACCGCACGGTGCGGCTGTGGAATCCCGTCGACGGGACGCTCGTGCACACCCTGACCGGCTTCGGCGGCTGGGTCACGGCCGTCACCCACCTGCCGGTCGGCCCGCACGGCCTGCTCGCGTCGACCGGTTTCGAAGGCGTGATCGCGCTCTGGGACCCGGTGACCGGCGAGCACCTGAACGCGGTCGTGGCACACGACGGCTGGGCGACCACACTGTGCGCGGTGCGGGTCGGCGGCGGGGTGGCGCTGGCGTCCGCCGGCTACGACGGGGTGGTCCGGCTGTGGAACCCGTTGACCGGCGGGCTGCTCGGTGCGATCGACCCGCAGGCCGGGCCGCTCACTGACCTGTGCACGGTCGAGGTCGACGGCACCGTGCTGCTGGCCGCGACCGACGAGTCCGGGGTGCTGCGCCTGTGGGAGGCACGCAGCGGGGAGCCCCGACCGAGCCTGCACGGCGACGTGAGCTGGATCCGGGCGTTGTGCGCACTGCGGGTACGCGACCGCGACCTGCTCGCCACGGCCGGCGACGACGGCACCGTGCGGCTCTGGGATCCGGTCACCCGGCAGGCCGAGTCGGTGTTCGACGGTGGTCGGCTCGGCCCGGTGGTCAGCGTCCGCGGGGTGCCCTGGCGCGACGGCAGCGCGGTCGTGTCCGGTGGCGCCGACGGCACGCTGCGGTTCTGGGACCCGGCGACCGGCACGGAACTGGTCGGCCTGCTGGTCCGCGAGGGGCCGGTGAGCGCGGTCTGCGCGGTGCCGGACGCGACCGTGCCGCTGGTGGTGGCCGCCGGCGACGACAATGTCGTGCGGGTGTTCGACCTCCGCGACGGCTCCCGCGGCCCGGAGTTCGCCGACCACCACGAGCGGGTCAACGCGGTGTGCGCGGTCGACGGTGGCAGCCGGATGCTGCTGGCCTCCGCCGCCGACGACGCGACCGTGCGGCTGTGGAATCCGCACGACGGCAGCCCGCGCGGCGTGCTGCTCGGCCACCGCAACTGGGTGACCGCGCTGACCACCGCGATCGTCGGCGACCGGCAGGTGCTGGCCTCGGCCGACAAGGACGGCACGGTGCGGCTCTGGGACCAGGACGGCAGCACGCTCTGGCAGCAACTGGCGCACACCGACGCGGTCAACGCGCTGTGCACGGTCAACGCCGACGGCTGGGAGCTGCTGGTCTCCGGCAGCGCCGACCGCACCGTCCGGCTCTGGCAGCCCGGCGACGGGCGGCCCGGGCACGTGCTGAGCGGGCACACCGCGGCGGTGACCGGGGTGTGCGCGCTGCCGGCAGGCGGCGGCCGCGAGCTGGTCGTCTCCGCGAGCCTGGACCGCACGGTGCGGCTCTGGGATCCGGTCACCGGCTCGTGCGTGCGCACGATCCCGGTGCACCACCGGGCGCTGGCCTGTGCGGCCGTCGCGGGGACGCTGGTGCTCGGCCTCGACCGCGGGCTACTGGCCCTGACCTTCTGAGACGCTCACCGGGGTCGCAGGCGTCCGTCGAGGAAGTCTTCGAAGGTGACCGTGCCCTCGGCGTGGTGGGGCGCCAGGTTGGCGCCGGCCCGGAAGCCGCCGAAGATCCGGCCCGGCAGGCCGACCCCGACGATCTTGCGGCGGCGGCCGGTCGCGGTCAGGTAGGACTGTGCCAGCGAGTTCGCCGAGCGGACCTCCGGACCGCCGATGTCGGGCACCCGCTCGCGCGGGCCGGCCGCGACGTGTTCGATCAGCCGGTCCGCGACGTCGTGCACGTCGATCGGCTGGAAGTCGCATGCGGGCGCGACCAGCAAGGGCAGCCGGCGCTGCGTGGCGAACAGCCGGAACACCAGGCTGTGGAACTGCGTGGCGCGCTGGATGGTGAACGGCAGGCCGGAGGTCTGGATCAGCCGCTCGCACTCCATCTTCGCCAGGTAGTAACGCAGCGGGATCCGGTCGACCCCGACGACCGAGGTGAAGACCAGGTGCGGGCCGCCGGGCTCGGTCGCCGCGATCAGCCGGGAGCACGCCTCGGCGTCGCCGCGGGGTGCGGTGGCCAGGTGCAGGATCGTGTCGACGCCGGCGACCGCGGCCGGGATGCCCTCGCCGGTGCGCAGGTCGCCGCGGACCGAGTGGCCGGGCTGGGCGCGCCGGCTGAGCACCACCACGTCGTGGCCGGCGTCGCGGAGCTTGGCGACCACGACCCGGCCGAGGTTGCCGGTGCCGCCGGTCACCAGAACGTCGCCCATGACCCGGATTGTCCCTCAAAACGCCGGACCGGACCGGCGGTACGCCGATGCCGCCGGCTGTCAGCCGGTCCCACCGCCTTATGGTCCCGGTCACGGGACGTTCATCGCGGCCGCCCGGCCGGTCGCCACAGTGGACCGCCCGGAGAGACTGTCTGGGTGCACCATCCGCGGCCCGGCGACATCGGGTACGGCTGGTATCCCGATGCCGACTACGACGGCGTGGTCTGCGAATAGGGTCGAAGAGCGCGACATCCGCACCGCTGGAGAGGCAAACCTGGCATGGAGCTCACGCTGACCACGTTCCTGTCGGTCGACGGGGTGATGCAGGGGCCGGGCGGCCCGACCGAGGACACCACCGGCGGCTTTGCCCGGGGTGGTTGGTTGGTCCCGTACGCCGACGACGACCTCAACGCGTTCATGGTCGAGGTCTTCGACCGGGCGGAGGCGTTCCTGCTGGGGCGCCGGACCTACGAGATCTTCTCGGCCTACTGGCCGCAGGTGACCGATCCCGACGATCCGATCGCCGGCCGGCTCAACGCGCTGCCGAAGTATGTGGCGTCGCGCTCGCTGGCCGCCGTCACGTGGGAGCCGGCCACGCTGCTCGCCGACGATGTCGCCGACGCGGTCGCCGCGCTCAAGGAGCGCGCGGGTGGTGAGCTCCAGGTGCACGGCAGCGGCGAGTTGGCCCGGTATCTGATGTCGCACGACCTCATCGACGAATACCGACTGCTGGTCTTCCCGGTGGTGGTCGGCGACGGGATGCGGCTCTTCGACGCGATGGGCCTGCCCACCGGGCTGGAACTGGTGCACCACCGGGTCACCGGCACCGGCGTCTTGATCAACGTCTACCGGCCGACCGGCCGCGCCACCTACGGCACGTTCGAACTGCCGGACTGAGCCAGCGAGAGCGCCGCCGCGAGGTCGGGCAGCACGGTGCCCAGCGGTGCGTCTACCTTGAGAGCGGCGTACGCGTCGCCGCGGGTGGGCCCCTGGTTGACGATCGCGACCGGCACGCCCAGCTTGGCCGCGCGCAGCACGAACCGGCGCCCCGACATCACCGTCAACGAGGAGCCGAGCACCAGCAGCAGCCGGGCTCCCCCGACGGCCGCGAAGCACAGGTCGACCCGCTCGGCCGGCACCGTCTCGCCGAAGAAGACCACGTCGGGCTTGAGCATGCCGACCTGGCAGCGCCCGCAGTCGACGGCGCGGAACACGGCGACCGAGGCGTCGTCGAGGTCGACGTCACCGTCGGGGTTGACGGCCGCGGCGAGTGCGCCGAACGACGGGTTGGCAGCGTGCAGGCGGCGGTCGAGCGCGGTGCGCGCGGTGGTCTGGCCGCAGTCGAGGCAGATCACCCGGTCGATGCTGCCGTGTAACTCGACCACGTCGCGGGCGCCGGCGGCCTGGTGCAGCCCGTCGACGTTCTGGGTCAGGATGGCCGAGACGAGCCCGGCCCGCTGCAGGTCGGCGACGGCGCGGTGACCGGGGTTCGGCGCGGCCCGGCCGATCACCTGCCAGCCGACGTGGCTGCGGGCCCAGTAGCGCTGCCGGGCCGCGGCGTCGCGGGTGAACGTCTGGTAGGTCATCGGCGCGAACTTCCGCGCCGCCCCGGTCGGGCCGCGGTAGTCGGGAATGCCGGATTCGGTGGACAGGCCGGCGCCGCTCAGCACGGCGACGCCACCCTCGGCCACCAGGTCGATCAGCGCGGACAACGGGTCAGGCACCCGTCCATGATGCCTGCGCTCAGCGCGGTTTGAACGCGCAGAACTCGTTGCCCTCGGGATCGGCCATGATCCACCAGGAAATGTGGTCGTCGGGCTCGCGCAGGATCCGGGCGCCGGAGGCGACCAGGTCGCCCGGGTCCTCGCCGGTGAGGTCGACGTCCCAGTGCACCCGGTTCTTCGCCGTCTTGCGCTCGGGCACCGTGCCGAACACCCAGTGGTCCCACGGGAAGCCGGCGGCGCCGGCCACCGACACGTCGTTGTCGCCGGTCTCGACCCAGCCGCCGGTGACCGCCGCCCACCACGCCGCCTGTGCGGCCGGGTTGGCCGAGTCGACCACGAGTTCGTAGACCTCGGTCGCCGCCGGCGTGTGGTCGGGCCGGGGCGCGAACGCGCAGAACTCGTTGCCGTCGGGGTCGGCCAGCACCCACCAGCTGATCTCGTCGTCGGGCTCGCGGAGCAGCACGGCGCCGGCCGCGACCAGCGGTGCCGGGTCGGCGGTGGGCAGCCGCAGGTCGAGGTGGACGCGGTTCTTTCCGCTGCGGGGCTCGGGCACCGGGTCGATCCAGATCGTCTGGTCACCCGGCATGACGTGGTCGACCCGGGCCGACTTGTCGCCCAGGTCGACGAACTCGCCGCCCAGGGCGGCCGACCAGAACCGGCCCAGGGTCAGCGCCTCGGTCGCATCCATACAGACATCTTTGAACGCCGCGATTGCCACGGCGGCCATTCTGCCTGGCTGCCGCCCGATCTCCCGCATTGAATAGGTGATATGCCGCAATCGTCCGGCTACGGTGGGCAGATGGCGAACGCGATCGTCGCCGAGCGGCTAGGCAAGACGTACGGGTCGGTGACCGCGGTCGCCGACCTGGACCTCGCCGTGCCCGAGCGCACCGTGTTCGGGCTGCTCGGCCCCAACGGCGCCGGCAAGACCACGACCGTCCGGATGCTGACCACCCTGATCACGCCGACCTCCGGGAAGTGCGAGGTGGGCGGCATCGACGTGGGTGCCCACCCCGACCGGGTGCGCCGGATCATCGGTGTCTCCGGGCAGTACGCGGCCGTCGACGACTATCTGACCGGCTACGAGAACCTGGAGATGGTCGGCCGCCTCTACCACCTGGGCAAGCGCCGGTCCCGGCAGCGCGCACACGAGTTGCTGGAGCAGTTCGACCTCGCGGACGCGGCGAACCGGCCGACGAAGACCTACTCCGGCGGCATGCGGCGGCGGCTCGACCTGGCCGGGGCGCTGGTCGTACACCCTCCGGTGATCTTCCTGGACGAACCGACCACGGGACTCGACCCGCGCAGCCGGCTCGGCATGTGGGGCGTGATCAGCGACCTGGTCAAGGCCGGCTCCACCCTGCTGCTGACCACGCAGTACCTGGAGGAGGCCGACCGGCTCTGCGACGACATCGTGGTGATGGACCACGGCCGTGCCATCGCCCGCGGCACGGCCGGGCAGCTCAAGGCGCAGATCGGCGGCGAGCGGCTGGCGGTCACGGTCGGCGACCCGAGCGAGGTCGCCACGGGCGCCGACGTGCTGCGCTCGGTCGGCATCGGCGAGCCCGAGGTGGACCACGAGGCGCGCGAGATCACCGTGCCCATCGACCGCGGCACGGCCGCGCTGGTCGAGGCGGTGCGCAAGCTCGACGCCGCCGAGATCACCCCGGTCAACCTGGAGATCCGCAAGCCGACCCTCGACGACGTGTTCCTCACGCTGACCGGCCAGCCACCCGAAGATCAGCAAAGCGTGGACCAAGGGGGTACGGCGTGACCATGCTGACCGAAGCGGCCAGCGACGGCTGGGTCGTCACCAAACGCAACCTGCTGAAGATCAAGCGGATCCCGGACCTGGTCATCTTCTCGACCATCCAGCCGATCATGTTCGTGCTGCTGTTCGCGTACGTGTTCGGCGGCGCGATCGCCACGCCGGGGGTGAGCTACCGCGAGTTCCTGATGCCGGGCATCTTCGTGCAGACGGTCGCGTTCGGCGCGGGTATCACCGCGATCGGCCTGGCCGACGACCTGCAGAAGGGGATCGTCGACCGGTTCCGCTCCCTGCCGATGTCACGCGGCGCGGTGCTCTTCGGCCGCACCACCTCAGACCTGCTCAACAACGTCTTCGTGGTGATCGTCATGTCGGTCACCGGCGTGATCATCGGATGGCGGATCCACGACGGCTTCCTGCGCGCGGTCGCCGCGTACGCCATCCTGCTCCTCTTCGGTTATGCGATGAGCTGGATCTCAGCGGTGATCGGGCTGTCGGTGAAGTCGGTCGAGGTGGCGCAGAGCGCGGGCTTCATCTGGATGTTCCCGCTGACGTTCCTGTCGAACGCGTTCGTGCCGACGTCGTCGCTGCCCGCGGTGCTGAAACCGGTCGCCGAGTGGAACCCGATCTCGTCGGTCGTGCTCGCCCTTCGGGTGTTGTGGGGCAACACGCCCGGGGGTGCGGCGAACGGCACCGGTTTCCCGGCGCACCATCCGATCTGGCTGTCCCTGGGGTGGTGCGTGTTGATCCTGGCCATCTTCATGCCGCTGGCGATCGCGCGGTATCGGCGCGCCGCCAGCCGATGAGCGAGCCGTCCGACGATCGTGCTCGGCGCGCGCCGTGGTCGCTATCGGGCTGCCGCCAGGCGGCATCCGGGCCCGTCGCGGGCCGCGATGATCGGCAGGGCACGAACCTAGGTGGATTGGTGTTCGGCGTGGCGCCGGATGGTCCGCAGGAGGCGGTCGAGCAGCACCGCGTGGGCGCCGGAACCGATGACCAGTTGGCGGTAGCACCACCCGTGGACGCCCGGGAAAGCGGCGTCGGTGCGGGCGGTCAGCCTGGTGTGGCCGGCATCCTCGGCGAGGGTCAGGTGCAGGGCATAGCGGGAGAAGTGGTGCCGGCCGTGCAGCAACAGGCGGCGGCCGGGGACGGACTCGACGACGGCGAAGCCTGGCAGTGTCGCGCCCTGGGTGAGGGGCTGGCCGGAGGCGTGGCGGGGCTGGGCACCGACGAGTGGGGCGTACCAGGCGGCCCCACCCGCGGCGATTCGCTGGGCCTGACGCCCGAGCACCGCCCAGACCGTCTCGGCCGGGGCCGCGATCCGCACGTGGCGCTCGTCGACGAACGGTAGGTCGGTCATGCGTTCCAGTGCAGGATCTCGGTGGCCTTGGCCTGGGCGTGGGCGCGGATCTCGGTCACGATGGCGTCGCGGGCCGGGCGGTCGTCGGCGGCGGCGAGCAGGGCCTGGCCGTTGTGCCAGGCGCGTTCGCGCCAGGCGAAGATGGCGGTGTCGGCCGTGGGCGGGACGGTCTCGGCGAACAGACCCGGGCACAGGTCGCGCTGGATCTCCGGGTAGACCGTCGGGCGGGTGCGGTGAGCCAGCACGTCGTCGACGTGTTTGTGGTCCGGGTAGGTGTAGGCCGCGCCCATGTCTTCGATCATCAGGGCCAGGTCGTTGTTGATGTGCGCGCTGATGCCCAGGTAGATCAGTTGGGTGCAGGCGAGCCGGGCCGGCGCGGCCCCGAAGGCCAGCCGCCAGGCCGGGTCGACCTCGGCGGAGCGCCCCTGCCGCCAGGCCGCGTAGGCGTCGAGGTAGTAGTCGGCGAACGTCGGGATCACCGAGTGGTCCCAGAACTCCGGGGCGGAGAACTCGCCCGCCGCGTTGGCGTCCCGCATGCCCTCGGTGGTGCGCAGGTAGAGCAGCGCGAACGGTCGGTTCTGCGGCTCCAGGGCCGGGTCCCGGTAGTGGGCGGTCATCTCCGCGATCGTGTGCGCGGTGTCGTGGTCGCCACGCGGTGTGGTCACGAACAGATGTTCGCACCGGCGGCGCTCCACGGCAGACACGAAGCCGACAGCGGAAGCCGAAAATGCGTCGCGGGCCGGGCCCTGGCCGCAGCAGGATCGCCGGATGGCAGCCTTCCTGGAGACCGAGCGCCTGGTGCTGCGCGACTTCACCGACTCGGCGAGCGACCTCGACGAGGTGTTCGCGCTGCACGACGACCCCGAGGTGATGCGCTTCATCAACGGCGGCAGGCCGGCCAGCCGGGACGCGATCAGGGAGCGCACGCTTCCGCAACTGCTGGAACGCTTCGCGGCCTTCGACGGCGGGCGAGGGTGCTGGGCGGCGCACGACCGCGCCGACGACAGGTTCGTCGGGTGGTTCGCGCTGCGGCCGGTCCAACCCGACCGCGCCACCGTTGCCGACCTCGGCTACCGGTTGCGGCGCGACGCCTGGGGACGCGGCTATGCCACCGAGGGCGCCCGGGCCCTGGTCGACAAGGGATTCCGCGACCTGCGCGTCAACCGGATCGTCGCCGACACGATGACCGTCAACGCGCGGTCCCGGCGGGTGCTGGAGAAGGCCGGGCTGACCCTGGTCGGGCAATTCCACTGTGACTGGCCGGAGGTCATCGAGGGCTCCGCACAGGGCGACGTCGCCTACGCGCTGACCCGCGAAGCCTGGGCTGCGGGCCGCGGCGCGGCGCATTAGGGTCCGGGAATGGAGCGTCCCTACCTGCGACCCAACGGCATGGTGCTCGATTCCGCCGACCCGCGCGGGTTGGCCGACTTCTACCAGCGGCTGCTCGGCTGGCGGCGCCGCTCCGACGAGCCCGACTGGATCACCCTGGTGCCGCCGGAGGGCGGCATCGGCCTGTCGTTCCAGGGCGAGCCGGCCCACGTCCCGCCGGTCTGGCCGGCCAAGGACGGCGACCCGCGGATGCAGGTCCACCTCGACGTCGAGGTGCACGACCTGGCCACAGCGGTCACCTGGGCCGAGCAACAGGGCGCCACGGTCGCCGCGTTCCAGCCCCAGGACGACGTGCGGGTCATGATCGACCCAGCCGGTCACCCGTTCTGCCTGTGGCAGCCGGAAAACCAGGACTAGACAGCCAGCTCGGCCCAGACGATCTTGCCGGGCTGGGCGGAGTTGGTCAGCGTGCCCCAGGCCCGGGCCACCGCCGCCACGATCGACAGGCCCCGGCCGCCCAGCCGGGTCGGGTCCGGAGGGCGTAAGGTCGGCGGCGCCGTGCTGGCGTCGGCGACCTCGATGCGCAACGCGCCGGCGGTCCGGCGCACCACGAGCACCGCACCGGCCCCGGTGTGCCGCAGCGCGTTCTGCACCAACTCGGTGGTCACCAGCAGCGCGTCGTCGGCCAGGTGGGCCAGCTTCCAGCGGTCGAGAGCCTCGCGGACGGCACCGCGGGCCGAACCCACGGCGGCACCCCGCTCGAACCGCAACCGCATGGCGTCCACGGGGGGTCCTGTACCCACCTGCGAACGGGCACATGCCTCCCGACGTGTTCGTAGACTCGGTTAGGTGCCGGAGATCGTGGAGCTGCTGGCGTCACCCGTACACCGGTTCGAAGGGCGCCCGGCCGACGGTCCCGCGCCCGCCCCACCGGGCGGCGACCTGGTCGACCGGGTCGAGATCCGCGCCGGGCTCGGCATCGTCGGCGACCGCTATTTCGGCCATCCAGCCCACCGGGACGCCGCGGTCACGGTGATCGCCCGCGAGTGGCTGCCGCCGGGCGTGGGGCTCACCCAGGTCCGGCGGAATGTGCTGGTGACCGGTATCGCCGTGGATGACCTCGTGGGCGAGGTCTTCAGCCTGGACTCCGGCAGCGGCCCGGTCCGGCTCGCGGCCACCCGCCGGGCCAACCCGTGTGCCTGGCTCGACCACACGATCGGCCCCGGCGCCCGCAAGGAGCTGCGCGGCCACGGCGGCGTGCGCTGCCGGCCGCTCGACGACGGCACGCTGCGGGTCGGCCCGGTCGAGGTCAGCATCGGGGCGGGTTGAACCGGTGGCGGACCAACCACTGATCCTCACGCCGGACCAGCGGATCCGGGTGTTCGTCAGCTCGTCCATGACCGAGCTGGCCGCGGAGCGGCAGGCGGTGCGCGAGGCCGTACACCGGTTGCGCCTGGTGCCTGTGATGTTCGAGCAGGGTGCCCGCCCGCACCCGCCGCGCGACGTCTACCGGGCCTACCTCGAACAGAGCCAGATCTTCGTCGGCGTGTACGGCGAGAGCTACGGCTGGGTCGCGCCCGGCGAGCGCCTCTCCGGCCTGGAGGACGAGTTCCGCCTGGCCGGTGCGCTGCCCCGGCTGATCTACGTGCGCGAGCCGGCACCCGGTCGCGACCCGCGGCTGGCGGCCCTGCTCGACGGCATCCGGCACTCCGGCGGCGTGACCTACCAGATCTTCGAGACTCCCGACGACCTCCGCGAACAGGTCACGGAGGACCTCGCCGTGCTGCTCTCGGAGCGCTTCGAACAGAGCGGGCGGCGGCAGCCGGAACCGACACCGGGCCGGCTCCCCGCCGCATCGACCCCGCTGATCGGGCGGGACGCCGACCTGGCCGCGCTGGCCACGATGCTCACCGACGACGCGGTGTCGCTGGTGACCCTGATCGGCACCGGCGGGATCGGCAAGACCCGGCTGGCCGTGGCGGCCGCCGAGCGGGTCGCGCCGTGGTTCCCCGACGGCCTCCGGTTCGTCGACCTGTCCAGCGTCCGGTCGCCCGGGCTGGTAGGTGAGGCGCTGGCCCGCGGTCTGGGCGTACGCACCTCGGGCGCCGTGCCGGCCAGCACCGACGTCGCGTCGTGGTTGCGCACCAAGCGGCTGCTGCTGGTGATCGACAACTTCGAGCAGGTCGCCGACGCGGGTCCGGTGATCGGGGAGATCCTGCGCACCGCGCCCGGGGTGACCGCGCTGGTGACCAGCCGGGCGCCGGTGCGGCTGGCGGCCGAGCGGGTCTACCCGGTGTCGCCGCTGGCGGCGCCCGACTCCGGCGACCCGGCCGCCGTCGCGGCATCGCCGGCCGTGCGGTTGTTCGTCGACACCGCCAGTGCGGCCGTGCCCGGTTTCACCCTGACGCCGGCGAACACCGGCGACGTCGCCGAGATCATCCGCCGGCTGCACGGGCTGCCACTGGCCATCATCCTGGCCGCGGCGAAGGTCCGGCTGCTCAGCCCGGCCGACATCGTCGGCCACCTCGGCGACCAGCTCGGCCTGCTCACCGGCGGCGCCCGCGACCTGCCCGACCGCCAGCGCACCCTGCGCGACACCATCGCCTGGAGCTACCGCCTCCTGCGGGCCGAGGAGCGGGCGCTGTTCGACCGGCTGGGCGTCTTCGCGGGCGGCTGGGACCTCGACGCCGTCGAAGCGGTCGCCGACCCGGGCCGCGACCCGCTGACCCTGCTGGAAGGGCTGGTCGAGTCCACCCTGGTCGCCCAGGGCCCGGCGCCGGACGGCCGTGAGCGGTTCACCATGCTGGACACGATCCGCGACTTCGCGCTCGAACGGCTGCGCGACGGAGGCCAGGCGCAGGCGGCCGGGCGCGCGCACGCCGCGCACTACCTGCGGGTCGCCGAGTCCGCGGAGCCGCACCTCAACGGCGCCGACGGGCCGGTCTGGCTGCGCCGGCTGGAGGTGGAACGGGAGAACGTCAACGCCGCCTGCGCCTGGTTCCTCGATCAGGACGACCCGGCGCGGGCGCTGCGGCTGATCTGGGCGACCTGGGCGTTCTGGTGGCGGCGCGGGCACATCGAGGAGGCGACCCGGCACGTGGCCCGGATCCTCGACCGCGCGGCCCTGTTGAGCGGGCCGGCGACCGGCCGGGCGTTGCTGGCGGCCGGTGTGCTCGCGTTCGTGTCCGGCCAGAACGAGCGGGCCGAGGATCTGTTCGGCCGGGCGCTGCCGCTGCTCCGGGCCGCCGGCGACGACCAGGGCGTCTCCCTCGCCCTCGGGCCGCTGGGCCAGTTCGCCGCCCTGCGCGGCGACCGCGCGCTGGCCATCCGGCTGCTCGACGAGGCGAAGGCGAAGGGTGAGCAGTGGCAGGTCGGCCTCTACCACAGCCGGGTCGCGCGGCTGAAGATCGACGAAGGCTCGTACGACGAGGCGCTGCGGCATCTGCGGCTCGCGGTCGAGCTCTCCCGCCAGGCACAGGACCAGTTCGTCGCGCTGCTCGCCCAGTACACCTGGGCGGTCTGGTCGGTCACCCGCGGCGACCGCGCCGGTGCCCGCGCGCACCTGGTCGAGGGGCTGTCGCTGGCCTCCTCGACCGGTGACGAGCCCGCCGTCGCGCAGTTCCTCGGCGCGGTGGCCGACCTCGACGGCCGGCCCGAAGACGACCTGGCCCGCTCGGTGCGGCTGGACGCGGCCGCGCGGGCGCTGCGTACCCCGTCCAACGAGATGTGGATGCGCGCGTTCGTGGCGCCCTGGCCGCGGGTCGGGCTCGACCCCGAAGAGACCCGGGCGCGACTCGGCGACACCGCCTACGCGGACGCCTGGCGGGCCGGCGAGGCGCTGGGCGTGCGGCGAGCGGTCGCGCTCGCCACGGCGGACCGGACCTGGGAGGTGGCGCGGTGTCGGTGATCCTCACGCCCGACCAGCGGGTCCGGGTCTTCGTCAGCTCGTCGATGACCGAACTGACCGCGGAGCGCCAGGCCGTCCGGGAGGCCATCGGGCAGCTGCGGCTCGTGCCGGTCATGTTCGACCAGGGCGCCCGGCCGCACCCGCCGCGCGACGTCTACCGGGCCTACCTCGAACAGAGCCAGATCTTCGTCGGCGTGTACGGCGAGAGCTACGGCTGGGTGGCGCCCGGCGAGGAACTGTCCGGTCTGGAGGACGAGTTCCGGCTGGCCACGCCGCTACCTCGGCTGATCTACGTCAAGGAGCCGGCCGAGCAACGAGACCCGCGGCTGGTCGCCATGCTCGACGGCATCGAGCACGCCGCCGACGTCTCCTTCCGCCGCTTCCGCACCCCGGCCGAGCTGCACGAGCAGGTCGGGCAGGATCTCGCGCTGCTGCTCTCGGAGCGCTTCGAGCGGACCCGCGAGCCGCAGGCCGAACTGGCCGCCACGGCGCTGCCGGCCGCGCGTACCCCACTGGTCGGTCGCGACGAGGACCTCGCCGCGCTGCAGACGATGCTGATCGACGACGCGGTGCCACTGGTGACCCTGATCGGCACCGGCGGGATCGGCAAGACCCGGCTGGCCGTGGCGGCCGCCGAGCGGGTCGCGCCGTGGTTCCCCGACGGCCTCCGGTTCGTCGACCTGTCCAGCGTCAGCTCGCCCGACCTGGTCGGCGAGGCGCTGGCCCGCGGCCTCGGGGTGCGCACCTCGGGTGGGGTGCCGGCCGAGGTCGACGTGTCGTCGTGGCTGCGCACCAAGCGGCTGCTGCTGGTGATCGACAACTTCGAGCAGGTCGCCGAGGCCGGCCCGGTGATCGGCGAGATCCTGCGCACCGCGCCCGGGGTGACCGCGCTGGTGACCAGTCGGGCACCGCTGCGGCTGGCCGACGAGCGGGTCTATGTGGTGCCGGGGCTCTCGTTGCCGCCCGAGTCCGCCGGGCCGAACAGCGACCCGGTCGTCATCGCGGCCACCTCGGAGGCCGTCCGGCTGTTCGTCGACACCGCTCGCGCCGCGTCGCCCCGGTTCGCGCTGACGTCGGCCAACGTCGGCGCGGTCATCGAGATCACCCGCCGGCTGTACGGCCTGCCGCTGGCCATCATGCTCGCTGCCGCGAAGGTACGGGTGCTGCCGCCCGACGCCATCGTCGAACATCTCGGCGACCAGCTCGGGCTGCTCACCGGCGGCGCCCGCGACCTGCCCGACCGGCAGCGCACGATGCGCGACACCATCGCCTGGAGCTACCACCTGCTGCGCGCCGACGAGCGGGCGCTGTTCGACCGGCTCGGCGTCTTCGCCGGCGGCTGGGACCTCGAGGCCTTCTCCGTGGTCACCGGCCCGGGCGGGGACCTGCTGGGCATGCTGGACGCGCTGATCGGGTCCACGCTGGTCTGCCGGGACACGACGCCGGACGGGCAGCCGCGGTTCTCGATGCTCGACACGATCCGGCACTTCGCGTTGGAACAGCTGGCCGGCGGCGACCAGTGGGCGGCGGTGCACGACACGCACGCGACCTATTACCTCGGTCTGGCGCGGACGGCGGAACCGCAGCTCAACCTGGTCGCCGGCGCGCCCTGGCTGCACCGGCTGGAGCGCGAGCACGGCAACCTCACCGCCGCGCTGGACTGGTTCATCGAGCGCGAGGACCCGGCGGCGGCGCTGGCGCTGCTGTGGTCGACCTGGACCTTCTGGTGGCGACGCGGACACGTCGACGAGGCCGGCCGGTATCTGGCCCGGATCCTCGACCGGCGGCGCCTGCTCGACCGGCGGGATCTGGGCCTGGCCCTGCTCGCGGCCGGCGGCAACGCGTCCGTCTCGGGCCAGCTCGAGGCGGCCGAGGCCGACCTGCAGCGGGCCCTGCCGCTGCTGGACGAGACCGGCCAGGAGGCCGCAGTGTCGATCGCCGTGAGCATGGTCGGGCACTTCGCCGCCGTCCGCGGCGACCGGGAGCGGGCCGACCGCTACCTGACCGAGGCCGCGCGGCGGGCCGCCGCCTTGGGCGAGAACTGGCAGGTCAGCCTCGCACACAGCCGGCTCGCGCTGATCGCGGTCGACGTCGGCCGGCACGACGAGGCACGGTCGCACGCGCAGATCGCGCTCAACCTCTCCGACGCCGGCCAGGAGCAGTTCACCGCGGTCGTCGCCCACTACGTCTGGGCGTTCTGCGCGATCGCGCTGGACTATCACGTCAGCGCCCGCCACCACCTGGTCGAAGGGCTGGCGCTGGCCGCCGCCGCCGGCGACGAGGCGGCGCTGGGCACCTTCCTGGCGGCGGTCGCCGACATCGACAGCCGGCACGGTGACCTGTCGCGGTCGGTCCGGCTGCACGCCGCCGCGTCCGCCCTGCGGACCCCGTCGAACGAGATGTGGATGCGGGCGTTCGTGACGCCCTGGCGGCCGATCGGGCTGGACGCGGCGGCCGCGCGGGACGTGCTCGGCGACGACCTCTACGAAGCCGCCTGGCAGGCGGGCGAGACGCTGGGCGTGGAGAAGGCCGTCGCGGAAGCGACGGGCGCCTAGGCCGGCATCGCGGCCTGCGACGGGCCCAGGTGCCGCCTGGACACGCCTAGCGCAGGGCGCGCACGACGGCGCCGGCGGCGCGCCAGCCGCTAGCCAGCGCGCCCTGGGTCGACGGGCTGTCGCGGTGGTCACCGGCGACGAAGAGGCCGTCGCCGAGCGAGACGGGTAGCCGCAGCCGGCCCTGCGGCGGCGGCGCGGCCGGCAGCGCCGCCGGGATCGACACCGTCGTCAGGTGGGTCCAGCCCGTGGCCTCGCGGCCGTAGAGGCGGGCCAACTCGGCGCGGACCACCGGCTCCGGCGGGGCGGCCGGGCCGACCACCGAGGTGGCCACCAGCGAGCGGCCGGCCGGCGCGTAGCCGGCCGCCGCCGCCGACATGACCACCGTGTTGGCCACGATCTCCCGGCGGTCTCCGTCGAGCACCAGCGTCGGTTCGTCCAGCGGCGGCTCGGCAGTGCCGTGGTAGTAGGTGGTCAGCGCGTGCATCCGGGGCATCGGCACGGCCGGCAGCAAGGTCGTGGCCGCCGCGACCAGCACGGCCCGGCAGCGCACGGTCGGGCCGCCGGCCGGCGTCACCGTGCCGGGCGCGACGGCCGCGACCGGAGCCGACAGGTGCACCCGGTCGGTGGGCAGCGGCGCGGCGACGGCGGCCGGCAGCGCGGCCATCCCGGTCGCCGGCACCGCGATCCGGCCGCGGGCGAACGACCGCACGATCATCGCGAGCACGTGGCTGGACGTCTCCAGCGAGCGGTCGGCGAACACACCGGAGAGGAACGGCCGGACGAGTTCCTCGATGAAGTCGTGGGACAGCCCGGCCTGGCGCAGCGCCGCCTCGGTGGTGGTCTCCGGGGCATCGAGCAGCCGGGCCGGCGGCAGCGAGGCGTAGCGGGCCACCAGCGCGGCGAACCGCACCAGGTCGAGGCGGGAACCGAGCCGGCTGGCCGCGCCCAGCGAGGCGCCGAGCACGCCCGGGCGCAGTGACGCGGCCAGCCGCACGAGGTCGGGGCCGCGCCGCACGAGCACGCCGGGTGTGAAGAAGCACAGGTCGAGGGCGGCCAGGTCGACCAGCGCGGCCAGCCGCGGGTAGGCGGTGTTGAGCACCTGGAAACCGCGGTCGAGGCGGTAGCCGTCGACGAGGTCGGTGGCGACCCGGCCGCCGAGCCGGTCCGCCGACTCCAGCAGCACCCAGTCGAGGCCGGCGCGGTCCAGCCGGCGGGCCGCGGCCAGCCCCGCGAGGCCACCGCCGACGATCACCACGTCGGCGGAGGCGGGCAGGTCGGCGGGCATCGGTCTCCCTGGATCGACGCAGTCAATCGACGCAACGGCAGCTTACCGGGACCGGACCGGCCGCGCAGCGTTTCCGTCCGGCAGGCGGCCGCGTACCCGAAGATGGTGTGATGCGGATTTCCGGCTCCGTCGCACTCGTCACCGGCGCGTCCTCGGGCATCGGCCGGGCGACCGCGCTCGCCCTGGCGGCCGAGGGCGCCAACGTCATCGTGCACGGCCGCGACCGGCCGGCCCTGGAGGCGTTGGCCGCGCGGCTGGACGGCCACGCCCTGGTCGCCGACCTGGGCACGGCGGGCGAGGCGGAGAAGCTGGGCCGGGCCGCCCTGGACCGCAGCGGGCGGGTCGACATCCTGGTCGCCAACGCCGGTGCGGGGTGGGCCGGGCCGTTCGAGGAGATGGCCGAGGCCGACATCGAGCGGCTGCTGGCGGTCAACCTGGCCGCACCGATCGCGCTGACCCGGGCACTGCTGCCGGGCATGCGGGAACGCGGTGCCGGATACCTCGCGTACGTGACGTCGATCGCCGGCCGGACCGGGGTGGCCGGTGAGGCGGTCTACGCGGCCACCAAGGCCGGGCTGGACGGGTTCGCCGAGAGCCTGCGGCTGGAGGTGCGGTCCACCGGCGTCGAGGTGGGTGTGCTGGTGCCCGGGGTGGTCGACACGCGGTTCTTCGAGCGCCGGGGGCGGCCGTACGGGCGGCAGCGGCCGGCTCCGATCGATCCCGGTCCCGTCGGGCGCGACCTGGTCCGGTTGATCGCGGCCGGCGGCGCCGAGCTCTACCGGCCCGGCTGGCTGCGCCTGCCGGTGGCCGTCCGCGGCGCCGTCCCGGGCGTCTACCGTGCCCTGGCCAGCCGGTTCGGCGGCAGTTGACGAGATTGCGGTCGATGCTGTGTAAAGGTTGAGCGTGTGGGCTGGGCGATCTGTTTCGCGCTGCTAGGGGCATTACTCTTCGGCACGTCGGCCGCTCTCCAGCAACACGCGGCACGCGAGACGGACTACGCACCGGCCCACCCGGGCGAGGCGGGCACGCCCAAGCACGGCGTCGTGGTGGTCTCCCTGGTCCGCCTGATCCGGCGGCTGTTCCACAGCCCGCTCTGGGTGATCGGCTGGTGCTGCAACCTGCTCGGCTTCGGCGCCCAGGCGGCCGCGCTGCATTTCGGCTCGGTGGCCCTGGTGCAGCCGCTGCTGGTCACCCAACTGCTGTTCGCGCTCCCGCTCTCGTTACGGCTGCGGCGCATGCGGCCGGACTGGCGCGACCTGGTCTCGGCCGGCGTGATCTGCGGCGGCCTCGCGCTGTTCCTCAGCGTGCGCGGCGTGGCACCGCGGGCCGACGAGGCCAACCGCGGCTGGGCCATCCTGGCCGGCCTGGTCACCGCCGTCGCCGTGGTGCTGATCATCGCCCTGGCCACCGGCCGCAGGCCGGCGCAGCACTCGTTCCTGATCGCCATCGCGGCCGGGCTGTGCTTCGCCTACAGCGCGCTGGCGCTCAGCCTGACCGTCAGCGACCTGGTCAACCGCGGCATCGCCGCGACCGCGACCGACTGGCCGGGCTACGCGCTGGCCATCGCGACGATCACCGGCCTGCTCCTGGAACAGGGCGCGTTCGCGGCCGGTTCGTTACCTCCCGCGGTCGCCGCGATGAACATCACCAATCCGGTGGCAAGCTACCTGATCGGTATCTTTGCGTTCAACGTCACACTTCCGCAAACTGCGACGCAGCTCACAGCACTGTTGATCGCCGCCGTGTTGATATCGGCGGGAGCGATCGGCCTCGCGCACTCCCCGAGCGTGCGCGACGACCGGCAAGATGACACCGGGGCGCGGACCGGACACTCGCCCGGCCCAACACCCCAAACGAGCCACTAACCGGGCGGAAGCACCAGCAGAGCTTGGCGTTTTCGCACGGAAACGGGGGCGGCGACGCAACCTGGAAGTGTGCACCTGAAGAAGGGGCCTGAGCCGCCCGCATGGGGGAGCCCGGACGGCGCAGCTGACGTGCGCGCCAATCGCCCGCGCCCCGCGCTTCGGCGCGAGCTTGTGCTGTATCTGGCAGTGGTCGTGCTCTACGCGGGCATCTCCCGTGGGGGTGGACCGTTCCGCGAGGGGTTGGCCCTGTCGCACGGTCGCGACCTGCTCGACCTCGAACGGTTCCTGCACATCGACGTCGAGCGCACGCTCAACGCCTGGCTGGTGCCCCGCGACGCGCTGTCCGTGTTGGCCAACTACGACTACGCGTTCACCTACGTGGTCACCTCGTTCGGCCTGCTGGCGCTGCTCTACTTCCGCGGGTCGCCCTGGTACCGCTGGGCACGGAGCTCGTTCGCCCTGATCAACCTGATCGGCATCTCGATCTTCGCGATCTACCCGGCGGCGCCGCCGCGGCTGCTGCCCGGCCAGGGCTACGTCGACACGGTGACGGTCGGCGGCACGTTCGGCTCGTGGGGCTCGCCGCTGACCGCCGACGCCAACCACCTGGCGGCCATGCCGTCGCTGCACGTCGCGTGGGCGCTCTGGGTCAGCGTCGTGGTCAGCTCGATCTTCGCCGGCCGCTGGTGGGTGAAGGCACTGTGCGCCCTGCTGGTCGCCAACACCACGTTCGTGATCATGGCGACGGCCAACCACTACCTGCTCGACGCCGTCGGCGGCGCCCTGGTCGTGCTCGCCTCGTTCGGCCTGATGGCGCTGGTCACCGACAAGCCGAACACCCGGCGGCCAAGGCTCGCCCCCGCCGACGCCTTCTTCCTGCACGCGGAGACGGTCACCGGCGACGCGCAACACGTCGGCGGCGTGATCGTGATGCACGACGAGCGCGGCGGCGCGGCCTTCCGAGCCGCCCTGCTCAGCCGCTTTCGAGCCAATCTCGACCGGATGCCGCGGTTCCGGCACCGGGTGGCCGAGGGCTCGTTCTGGCGGCGACCGCGCTGGGAGCCGGCCGGCGAGATCGACTGGGACTGGCACCTGCCGGTCAAGGACCTCAGCGGGGCCGACGGCCAGCCGGGCGGGCCGGCCGCGCTGGAGGCGTTCGTGGCCGACCTGCAGCGCACGCCGCTGCCCCGGGACCGGCCGCTATGGCGCTTCTACACGGTCACCGGCGCCGTGCCCGGCGAGGTGGTCGTGGTGCTGACCGTGCACCACGTGGTCTCCGACGGGATGGCGACCATCTTCACCGCGACCCGGCTGTTCGAGCCGCTGCCCGACCCGGCCGGCGCCGACCTGCCCCGACTCGGGCTGTTCAAGCGGATCGGGGCGGTGCTGACTGGCGTGGCGCAACTCGCCGGTGACGGCGTCGCCAAGCGCCGGCTGCCCTCGGGGTCGCCGCGCGACCGCGACTACGGCATGTCACGGGTGCCCACCTCGGTCGCCCGCGAGCTGGCCAAGGCCTATGGCGTGCACGTCAGCGACGTGCTGCTGTCGGCCAGCGCGGGCGCGCTCAAGCGGGTCCTGCCGATGAGCGGTGACCTGCGGGTCAGCGTCCCGCTGACGATGCGCTCCCCCACCGACCAGTCGGCCGGCAACGTCACCGCGGCCGTGCTGATGGACCTGCCGCTGGGCCCCGACGACGAGGTCGACCGGCTCAGGGAGACCGCGCGGCGCAGCGGCCGGCTGCGCAGCGGCACCCGGGCGATGGGCGGGCGGTTCATCATCGGCACCGCCACCGGTGCCCTGCCGGCGCCCGCACAGCGCTGGTTTGCCCGGGTGGTTTACGGGAAGCGCTTCTTCGAGGCGATCGTTTCCAACATGGTCGGCCCGACCGGGGCCTACCGCCTGGCCGGCGGCGACGTGCACTGGGTGCACCCGGTGGTCCCACTGGCACCAGGGGCACCGCTGGCCGTCGGCATCATCGGCTGGGACCAGTGCCTCGACATCGGGATCAGCGCGGATCCCGCGCTCGGCGCGGACGCGCATCGGGTCGCCATCGCGATGGTGGCGGTCATCGACGAGCTGTCACAGCGAACCGGCGCGGCGGGAGCGCGTCCACGAACTCGATCCAGCGAGGAATTTGGACCATTCTGGCCTGTTTTCCGCGATGAAGGCATACCTGTCCGTAAAGATGTGAGCTAACCGGCGCACCAGAACCACGGGCCGGCGATACGAGTCCGATCGATAGGTCGCCGCGCGTGGCCCTGAGCGCCGCGGACGAAGGGGGCAGCACCAAGAGATGGGCTCGATACAGGGGGATCAATCGAGCGAGGTCGCGGCCGTCATGGTCGTCGAGTCCAACCTGGCCGGGCGCGAAGCCGACGCCGCACCAGGCAGCATTGCGGACATGACCTCCCTCCCTGACCCGGCCGGCTCCGGCGACGCATACCTGCGCGCCAAGGAGCAGGCCGAGAACTTCCCGGTGGCATTGCGGATCCTGCCGCGCCGGCACCGGCAGCACCTGCTCGCCGTCTATGACGTCGCGCGGGTCGTCGACGACCTCGGCGACCGGGGTCACGGCGACCGCCGGCCCGCCCTGCGGGCGTTCGACGAAGACCTCGACGCCCTGTTCGGCGGCGGCACCCCACGCCACCCGGTGCTACAGCGGCTGCGGCACACGGTGGAGGCCTGCCGCCTCGACGCGCAGCCGTTCCACGACCTGGTCGCCGCCAACCTGCAGGACCAGGAGCGGGCGGCGTACGGCACGTTCGACGACCTGGTCGCCTACTGCCGGCTGTCGGCCGACCCGGTCGGCCGCATCGTGCTGTCCGTGTTCGGGGTGAACACCCCGGAGCGGGCGCTGCTCTCCGACCGGATCTGCACCGCCTTGCAGATCGTCGAGCACTGCCAGGACGTCGCCGAAGACCGCCGCAACGGCCGGATCTACCTTCCCCTCGAAGACCTCGACCGGTTCGAGGTGCGCCCGACCGACCTCGACGCGCCGAGGGCCAGCCCCGCGGTCCGCAAGTTGGTCTCGTTCGAGGCCGCCCGCGCCGGCACCCTGCTCGACCAGGGGCTGCCCCTGCTGCGGCTGCTCCGCGGCTGGGCCCGGCTGGCCGTGACCGGCTACGTCGCCGGCGGCCGGGCGACCCTCTACGCGCTGCGGCGGGCAGACTGGGACGTGCTGACCCGCACGCCACGACCGTCGAAACGCGACGTCCTGGCCCAGGCCGTGGCCGCGACGCTGGGCTCGGGGGTGATGTCGCGATGAACTCGCTGACCACCGCGTACGAGACCTGCGAGACCATCACCCGCACCGAGGCACGCAACTTCTACTACGGCATCCGGCTGCTGCCGCCGGCCAAGCGCACCAGCCTGTGCGCGGTCTACGCGCTGGCCCGCCGGATCGACGACATCGGCGACGGCGACCTGCCCCCGGCCGCCAAGACGGCGGCGCTCGCCGGGCTCAAGGCCGAACTGTCCGACATCGACCGCAGCGACGACCCGGTCCTGGTCGCGGTCGCCGACACGGCCCGGCGGTTCCCGCTGCCGGTCGGCGCGTTCGGCGAGTTGGTCGACGGCGTGCAGATGGACCTGACCGGCACCCGCTACGACACCTTCGAGCAGTTGGTCGGCTACTGCCGGTGCGTCGCCGGCTCGGTCGGCCGGCTCTGCCTGGGCATCTTCGGCTCCCGGGCCGACCCGCATGCCAGCGAGTACGCCGACGCCCTGGGCATCGCGCTGCAGCAGGTCAACATCCTGCGCGACATCCGCGAAGACCTGACCAACAACAGGATCTACCTGCCCAGCGAAGACCTGCACCGGTTCGGCGTGCGGCTCTCCCTGGACGCCAAGGGCAACCTGGTCGACCGCGACGGCGGTCTGGCCAGGTTCATCGCGTTCGCGGCCGAGCGGGCGCGCCTCTGGTACGAGCGCGGCCTGCGCCTGCTGCCGCTGCTCGACCGGCGCAGCGCCGCCTCCGCCGCCGCGATGTCCGGCATCTACCGCCGGCTGCTCGAGCAGATCGCCGCCGACCCCAGGCTGGTGTACGACCGGCGGCTGTCCCTTACCGGCTGGCAGAAGGCGACCGTGGCGGTCCGCGCGATGGCGGGTGTGTCATGACCCGCTCGGACGTCGCGGTGGTCGGGGGCGGGCTCGCCGGCATCACCGCCGCGCTGCGGTTGGCCGACGCGGGACGCACGGTCACCCTGTTCGAGGCGAAGCCCTGGCTCGGCGGGTTGACCCACTCGTTCCGCCGCGGCGACCTCGACGTCGACAACGGGCAGCACGTGTTCCTGCGCTGCTGCACCGCCTACCGCACGCTGCTCGACCGGCTCGGCGTCACCGGGCAGACCTACTTGCAGGACCGGCTCGACATCCCGGTCCGGCAGCCCGGCGTGGGCGCGGCCCGGCTGCGCCGCAACGGCCTGCCGGCACCGCTGCACCTGGGCGGAGCCCTGTTCGGCTACGGCCTGCTCAACCCGATGCAGCGGCTGCGGTTCACCCGCGCGGCGCTGGCGATGAAGGCGCTCGACCGCACCGACCCGGCCCTCGACCGGCGCAGCTTCGGCGACTGGCTGCGCGAGCAGGGCCAGGACGCGCAGACCGTGGCGGCGATGTGGGACCTGGTCGGCCTCGCGACGCTCAACGTGCCGGCCGACGAGGCGTCGCTGGCCCTGGCCGCGATGGTGTTCCAGGTCGGGTTGCTCACCGACAACGACGCGGCCGACATCGGCTGGTCCCGCGTCCCGCTGCGGCAACTGCACAGTGACGCGGGCGAGCGGGCGCTGACCGCGGCCGGCGCGACCGTGCGCCCCGGCACCCGGGTCGACGCCGTCTCGCCCGGCCCGAACGGCTTCACCCTGCGGGTCCGCGACGACGAGGAGTTCCTGGCCAAGCAGGTGGTGCTCGCGCTGCCGCCACACGTGGCGCACAAGCTGGTCCCCGACATCGGCGGTGGGCCGGCGAAGCTGGGCAGTTCGCCGATCGTCAACGTGCACCTGGTGGTCGACCGCCCGGTGCTGACCGAGCCGTTCGTGGCCGGCGTCGGCACCCCGATCCAGTGGGTGTTCGACCGCACCGAGCCGTCCGGCCTGGCCGCGTCGCGCCCCGGCGCGCAGTACCTGGCGGTATCCCTGTCGGCCGCCGCCGAGCTCGTCGACCTGCCGGTCGCCCGGCTGCGCGAGTTGCTGTTCCCGGACCTGGAGGCGCTGTTCCCGGGGCTCGCCGACGCGACCGTGCTCGACTTCTTCGTCACCCGGGAACGCACCGCCACGTTCCGCGGCTCGCCGGGCTCGCAGGAGTTCCGTCTGCCGGCCCGCACCCCGGTCGCGGATCTTTTCCTCGCCGGAGCATGGACGGACACCGGTTGGCCGGCCACTATGGAGGGTGCCGTGCGTAGTGGCGACACCGCCGCCGACGCCGCGCTCGGTGCATCCACTGTAGACATTAGGGCTGGGCGTCCCGTCGGCGCCGGCCCGCAGAGGCGTCAGGGGGTGCCGGCATGACACAGACGCTGCCCGCGTTGGACCGCAACCGCGAGCATCTGTTGCCCGCGCTGCGGGCCGCCGTGGCCCGGCTCGACCCGGCCAGCCGGTTGGCCGCCTCCTACCATCTGGGCTGGTGCACGGCCGACGGCACGCCCGGCGACAGCAACGGTGGCAAGGCGATCCGGCCGGCCCTGGCCCTGCTGTCGGCCGAGGCGGTCGGCGCGCCGGCCACCGTCGGGCTGCCGGGCGCGGTCGCGGTCGAGTTGGTGCACAACTTCTCGTTGCTGCACGACGACCTGATGGACGGCGACGTCGAGCGCCGGCACCGGCGCACGGTCTGGGCCATCTGGGGCGCCGACACCGCCATCCTGACCGGTGACGCGATGCTCGCGCTGGCACACGAGGTGGTGCTCGAGGCCGGCACGCCGGCCGCGGCCCGCGCCGGGCTGCTGCTCGCCGCCACCACCCGCGAGCTGACCCGCGGCCAGGTGCAGGACGTGGCGTTCGAGACCCGCGACGACGTGACCCTCGACGAGTGCATCGAGATGGCCAGCGGCAAGACCGGGTCGCTGCTGGCGGCCAGCGCCGCCATCGGTGCCGTGCTGGCCGGTGCCGGCGAGCCGGTGCAGGCCGCGCTCAAGACCTTCGGTGCCCAGGTCGGGCTGGCGTTCCAGCTCATCGACGACGTGCTGGGCATCTGGGGCGACGCGGCGGTGACCGGCAAGCCGGTCTTCTCCGACCTGCGCTCGCGGAAGAAGACGCTGCCGGTCAGCTACACGCTCGGCGACCCGCGGCACGGCCCGGAACTGGCCGCCTGGCTGGCCACGCCGGGCGACCCCGACGACGCGGCCCTGCGCCGCGCCGCCGACCTGGTGGAGAAAGCAGGCGGCAAGGAGTGGGCGCTCTCCGAGGCCCGGGAACGGATGTCGCTGGCCGAGAAGGCGCTGTCCACCGTCGACATCGACGAGGAAGCGCGCACCGAACTGATGGCGCTCGGGAGATTCATCGTGGACCGGGATTCATGAGCGAGCGAAGCGAGCGCAGGCAGCTCAGTAGCACGTGCGGTCGTGGGGGGGGGGGGGGGGGGCGGGCGCGCGCGCGCGCCCACCCCGCCGCTGGAGCCAAGGCACCGCAGCAC
>NZ_JBFAPI010000005.1:320239-326446 GCF_040676615.1 Asanoa sp. NPDC049573 | reverse complement strand
TGCGCTTATCCACCTCCAACCCCCCGCCCCCCCCGAGCGCGGTGTCCCCCTCTGCCGCGCGCCGCCCCCGTGTCCCGCGCGCCCCGCGCATGACCAGCACCGTCGATGTCGGAACACCGTCGCTCGACCAGCCGCCGCGCTCGGTCGCCGCGGCGCTGACGGCCGCCATCGGCCACCTGCGGCTCCGGCAGGACCCGGCGGGCTGGTGGAAGGGCGAACTGGCCACCAACGTCACCATGGACGCCGAAGACCTGCTGCTGCGGCAGTTCCTCGGCATCCGCACCGACGCGCAGACGGAAGAGGCGGCCCGCTGGATCCGGTCGCAGCAGCGCGACGACGGCACCTGGGCCAACTTCCACGGCGGTCCGGGCGACCTGTCGACGACCGTCGAGGCGTACGTGGTGCTCAAGCTCGCCGGCGACCCGCCGGACGCGCCGCACATGGCCCGGGCGCGCGCGTTCGCGTTGGAGATGGGCGGGCTGGAGCGCACCCGGGTGTTCACCCGGATCTGGCTGGCCCTCTTCGGGCTCTGGTCCTGGGACGACCTGCCCGAGCTGCCGCCTGAGATGATCTTCCTGCCCCGCTGGTTCCCGCTCAACGTCTACGACTGGGCCTGCTGGGCCCGGCAGACGGTGGTGCCGCTGACCATCGTCGGCAGCCTGCGCCCGGTTCGGCCCCTGCCGATCGGCATCGACGAGCTGCGCACCGGCGCACCGCCGCCGAAGCCAGCGGCGCCGTGGACCTGGACCGGCTTCTTCCAGCGCGCGGACCGGGTGCTGAAGCTCTACGGCCGGCACGCGGTCAGGCCGTTGCGCGAGCTGGCCCAGCGGCGCGCCGCCGAGTGGATCCTGGCCCGCCAGGAGGCCGACGGCTCGTGGGGCGGCATCCAGCCGCCCTGGGTCTACTCGCTGCTGGCCCTGCACCTGCTCGGCTATCCGCTCGACCACCCGGCGCTCAAGGCCGGCTTCGCCGGTCTCGACGCGTTCACCATCCGCGAGGAGACCGACGAGGGCTGGGTGCGCCGGCTGGAGGCCTGCCAGTCGCCGGTCTGGGACACCGCCCTGGCGCTGGTCGCGCTGCTCGACGGCGGCGTGCCGGCCACCGACGAGGCGGTCCGCCGGGCCGCGAGCTGGCTGCTCGACGAGGAGATCGCGGTGCCCGGCGACTGGGCGGTCCGCCGGCCCGAACTGGCTCCCGGCGGCTGGGCGTTCGAGTTCGCCAACGACCTCTATCCCGACACCGACGACACCGCCGAGATCGTGCTGGCGCTGCGCCGGGTCGCCGCCGGGCTGCCGGCCGACGACCCGCTGCGGTCGCGCATCGAGGGCGCCGTCGACCGCGGCGTCGGCTGGACCGTCGGCATGCAGTCCGGCGACGGCGGGTGGGGCGCGTTCGACGCCGACAACACCCGCACGCTGGCCAACAAGCTGCCGTTCTGCGACTTCGGCGAGGTCATCGACCCGCCGTCGGCCGACGTCACCGCACATGTGGTGGAGATGCTCGCGATCGAGGGGCGCGCCGCCGACCCGGTGACCCAGCGGGGGGTCACCTGGCTGCTGCGCAACCAGGAGTCCGACGGTTCGTGGTTCGGCCGCTGGGGCGCCAACTACGTCTACGGCACCGGCGCGGCCGTGCCGGCGCTGGTCGAGGCCGGCGTCGACGCCGGCGCCCCGGCCGTCCGGGCCGCCGTGCACTGGCTGGTCGCGCACCAGAACCCGGACGGCGGCTGGGGTGAGGACCTGCGCTCCTACGACGATCCGCAGAACTGGGCCGGCAAGGGCGCCTCGACACCGTCGCAGACCGCGTGGGCGCTGCTCGCGCTGCTGGCCGCCGGCGAGGCCGACCACCCGGCGACCCGGGCCGGCGTCGACTACCTGATCGGCACCCAGCGCGGCGACGGCGGCTGGGACGAGGACTACTTCACCGGCACCGGCTTCCCGGGCGACTTCTACATCAACTACCACCTCTACCGGCTGGTCTTCCCGATCACGGCGTTGGGCCGCTACCTGGGCGTCACGTCGTGACCAGCCCTCGCCGGCAGGCGCCGGTCATCTGTGTCGCGCTGGGCGTGGAGCGCCGGGCGCTCCGCCGCGCGCACACGGCCGTGCTGCGGGTCGGCATGGGACCGCGCCGGGCGGCGAAGGCGTTCCGGGCCTCCGGTGCCCTCGGCGGGCGGCCGGTGCTGGTCGCCGGCGTCGGCGGCGGGCTGGCACCGGGCGTGCGGCCGGGCGACGTGGTGGTGGCCACCGAGGTGCGCGGCCCCGACGGCAGCGTGCGGTCGTGCCCGTCGGCCCCGCTGCTGGCCGCCGAACTGCGCCGGCTGGGCCTGGTCGTGCACCTGGGCCCGATCGCCTCCGAGCGCCGGGTCGCCGGCCGGGCCGCCCGCGAGCGGCTGGCCGCCACCGGCGCGCTGGCCGTCGACACCGAGTCGATCTGGCTGGCGCCCACCGAGTCGCCGTTCGCGGTGGTCCGGGTCGTGGTCGACACTCCGAGCGAGCCCCTGCTGCGCCCTGGCACCGCCGCCCGCGGCATCCGCGCCCTGCGCCGGCTGCGGCTCGCGGTGCCGGCCATCGACGCGTGGGCCGACGCGACCGGGCCGCGCGCAGTGCGGCTGGCCAACCCGCGCTCGTTCTGCGCCGGTGTCGAGCGGGCCATCGAGGTGGTCGACCGGGCGCTGGAGCGGTTCGGGGCGCCGGTCTACGTACGCCGGCAGATCGTGCACAACACGCACGTCGTGCGCGACCTGGAGCGGCGCGGCGCGGTCTTCGTCGGCGAGGTCGACGAGGTGCCGCCGGGCAGCGTGCTGGTCTTCGCCGCGCACGGGGTCTCCCCCGCCGTGCGGGCCGAGGCCGACGCGCGCGGCCTGCGGGTGGTCGACGCGACCTGCCCGCTGGTCACCAAGGTGCACACCGAGGTGCGCCGGCACAGCGCCCGCGAGGCGACCGTGTTCCTGATCGGCCACGCCGACCACGAAGAGGTCGAGGGCACGGTCGGCGAGGCGCCGGCCGACGTGGTGGTCGTCGAAGACGCGGCCACGGCCGCCCGGGTGGTGCCGCGCGACGCCGGCAACGTCGCCTACGCGATGCAGACCACCCTGGCCGTCGACGAGGCGACCGAGATCGCCGACGTGCTACGGGCCCGGTTCCCCGACCTGCGGGCGCCCGGGAGCGACGACATCTGCTACGCCACCACCAACCGGCAGCGCGCCGTGCGTGACATCGCCGCGGGCTGCGACCTGCTGCTGGTGGTCGGCTCGCCCAACTCGTCCAACTCGCTCCGCCTGGTCGAGGTCGCACAGCGGGAAGGCGTGCCGGCCCGGCTCGTCGACCAGCCCGCCGACCTCGACCTCCGCACGCTCGTCGGGGTGCGCCACATCGGTGTCACCGCCGGCGCGTCCGCGCCGCCCACCCTGGTCGACGAACTGGTCGGCTGTCTCGGCGGGCTCGGACCCCTCACCGTGGACGAACCGCCCGCGGATCCGGAAGTCCTGCGTTTCACATTGCCCAAGGAGGTGAGCTGAACGATGGCCATGCCATTCCGGCAGTCCGTTCGGCTGGGCCGCTACCTGTTGAAGCAGAAGTTGCTCCGCAGGGAGAAGTTCCCGCTGCTGGTCGAACTCGAACCGCTGTTCGCGTGCAACCTGAAGTGCGCGGGTTGCGGCAAGATCGAACAGCCCGCGGCGCTGCTCAAGAAGCGGATGCCGGTCGAGCAGGCCGTCGCCGCGATCGAGGAGAGCGGCGCGCCGATGGTCTCGATCGCGGGCGGCGAACCGCTGATGCACAAGGAGATCGACGAGATCGTCCGGCAGTTGCTGGCCCGCAACAAGATCGTATTCCTGTGCACCAACGCGCTGCTGCTGCCCAAACACCTCCACAAGTTCAAGCCCCACCGCAACTTCTCCTGGATGGTGCACGTCGACGGCCTCAAGGACCGGCACGACCTGTCCGTCAACAAGGAGGGCGGCTTCGAGGGCGCGATCGACGCCATCAAGATGGCCAAGGCGGCCGGCTTCCGGGTGATGACCAACACCACGTTCTTCAGCAACGACTCGCCGCAGAACGTGATCGGCGTCCTCGACTACCTCAACGACGTGGTCGAGGTCGACAACATGCAGATCTCACCGGCGTACGCCTATCAGAAGGCTCCCGACCAGGAGCACTGGCTCGGCGTCACGGAGACCCGGGAGCTGTTCGCCAAGGCCTTCGCCAACGGCCGGCGGCGCAGGTGGCGGCTCAACCACTCGCCGATCTTCCTGGACTTCCTGGAGGGCAAGCGCGACCTGGCCTGCACCGCGTGGGGCATCCCGTCCTACTCGCTGCTCGGCTGGCAGCGGCCGTGCTACCTGCTCGACGACGGCTACGCCGCCACCTACAAGGAGCTCATCGAAGACACCGACTGGGACGCGTTCGGCCGGGGCAAGGACCCGCGTTGCGCCAACTGCATGGCCCACTGTGGATACGAGCCGACGGCGGTGATCGCCACTCTCGGCTCCCTCAAGGAGTCCGTGCGGGCAGCCGTCGGGCGGTGACGCGATGCCTTTGTTGGAGCGCATCCAGTGCCCGGCCGACGTGCGGGCACTGCCGGAGTCGGCGCTGCCCGCGCTGGCCGGGGAGATCCGGTCGCGGCTGATCGAGTCGGTGTCGCAGACCGGGGGTCACCTCGGCCCCAACCTGGGCGTGGTGGAGTTGACCATCGCGCTGCACCGGGTGTTCGACTCGCCGCACGACGCGCTCGTGTGGGACACCGGGCACCAGGCGTACGTGCACAAGATGCTCACCGGCCGGTGGGCGGCGCTCGACAGCCTGCGCCAGGAGGGCGGGCTGTCGGGCTATCCGTCGCGGTCGGAGAGCGCCCACGACATCGTGGAGAACTCGCACGCCTCGACGGCGCTGTCCTACGCCGACGGGCTGGCCAAGGCGTTCGCGCTGGGCGGCCGGCCGGACCGGTTCGTGGTAGCGGTGGTCGGCGACGGGTCGCTCACCGGCGGCATGGCGTGGGAGGCGCTCAACAACATCGGCGCCGCGCCGCAGCGGCCGATCGTGGTCGTGCTCAACGACAACGGCCGCTCCTACGCGCCGACCGCCGGCGCGGTCTCGACGCATCTGGTGTCGTTGCACTCCGCCTCCGCCGCCGGTTCGGCGGCGTCGGTGTTCGAGCAGTTGGGCCTGTCCTACCTCGGCCCGGTCGACGGCCACAACGCGGCCGAGGTCGAGGTGGCGCTGCGCAAGGCCAGGTCACTGGGCACGCCGACGGTGGTGCACTGCCTGACCCGCAAGGGCCTCGGGCATCCGCCGGCCGAGCAGCACGAGGCCGACCGGATGCACACGGTCGGCCCGGCCGGGCCACCGTCGTCGGCGCGAAGCTGGACGTCGGTCTTCTCCGACGAGATGGTGGCGCTCGGCGCGTCGCGGCCCGACGTCGTGGCGATCAGCGCGGCGATGCTCGGGCCGACCGGGCTCCAGGCGTTCGCCGACCGGTATCCCGACCGGGCGTTCGACGTGGGCATCGCCGAGCAGCACGCGGTCACCTCGGCCGCCGGGCTGGCCACCGGCGGCATGCACCCGGTGGTCTGCGTCTACTCGACGTTCCTCAACCGGGCGTTCGACCAGGTGATGATGGACGTCGCCCTGCACCGGCTGCCGGTCACCTTCGTGCTCGACCGGGCCGGGATCACGGGCAGTGACGGCCCGTCGCACCACGGCATGTGGGACCTGTCCCTGCTCGGCATGGTCCCCGGCATGCGGGTCGCCGCACCGCGCGACGGCGAGCAGCTCCGGTTGCTGCTGCGCGAGGCGGTCGCGCACCGCGACGGCCCGGCGGCGCTGCGCTTCCCCAAGGCCAACGTGGGTCCCGCCGTGCCCGCCGTGGGGCGGCTGGGCAGCGCCGACGTGCTGCGCTGGGGTTCGGCCCGGCGGCCCTCGTGGGCGCCGGGCGGCCCCTGGCAGGCGGCCGGCCCGGCTGGTGCCGTCGCCGCCTCCGGTAGGGCGGGGCCGGCGTCCGCCGCGGGTGTTGGCTGGGTGGCCTCTGGCGGTGCCGGGCAGGTCCCCGCCTCCGGCGGTGCCGGGCAGGCGCCGGCCCCGCGCGGTGCGGGCCAGGTCCCCGCTTCAGGCGAAGCCGGGCAAGCGCCGGCCCCTGGCGGCCAGGTCTCCGAATCCGGCGGTGCCGGGCAGGTGCCGGCCTCCGGCGGCCAGGTCTCCGAATCCGGCG
>NZ_JBFAPI010000005.1:280200-320140 GCF_040676615.1 Asanoa sp. NPDC049573 | reverse complement strand
GGTCCCGGCCAGGCGCCGGCCTCCGGCGGCCAGGTCTCCGAATCCGGCGGTCCCGGCCAGGCGCCGGCCTCCGGCGGCCAGGTCTCCGAATCCGGCGGTCCCGGCCAGGCGCCGGCCTCCGGCGGCCAGGTCTCCGAATCCGGCAGTGCCGGGCAGGTGCCGGCCTCCGGCGGTGCTGGGCAGTCGCCGGCCCACGGCGGTACCGGGCAGGTGGCGGCCTCCGGTGGGGCTGGGCCGCCTGAACCGGGTGCCGAGGGCGTACTCGTGCTGGCTGTTGGGCCGTTGGCGGCCGCGGCGCTGGTGGCGGCGGAGCGGCTGGATGCGGCGGTGACCGTCGTGGACCCGCGGTGGCTGTTGCCGGTCGATCCGGAGCTGGTCGCGGCCGCGGCCGGGCAGCGGCTCGTGGTGACCGTCGAAGACAACGGGGCGCACGGTGGGTATGGCGACGCGGTGTCACGGGCGCTGCGCGGTGCCGGGTCGCACGTGCCGGTGCGGTCGCTGGCGCTGCCGCAGCGGTTCCTGGCGCACGGCTCGCGAAGCGCGATCTTGAAGGCAAGGGGGCTCGACGCGGAGAACATCGCCGATGCGGTGCGGCGGGAGCTGCCGCGGACCTGATGAGGTGGCTCCCCCGTTTGGACTCGAACCAAAAACCTGCCGGTTAACAGCCGGCTGCTCTGCCAATTGAGCTACGGGGGATCGCTGCCTGCGGCGTGGTTTCCCGCACCGCGCGACCGGTACGAGAGTACAGGATGCGGGCTGTTTCGGGGGCATCGGGTGGGGGTACGACACGCTCTGCGGTGCGTTCGGCCCCGCTGGCGTCGAAAATAGGGCAAATTAGTCAGATAGCCCTTCCGACGCATGGGTCGGTTGCACGATGGGTAGGTAACCGGGGACAACAAACGTCGCCGTGCACGCGGGTCAACGCGTCCGGCACACGGAAGGAGCCGCAATGCGCGGAAAGCTTTGGTTCGTCGGCGGGCTCGCCGCCGGCTTCGTCCTGGGCGCCCGCGCGGGCCGGGAGAAGTACGAAGAGATCGTCCAGCAGGCCCGCAAGATGATGGACCACCCGACGGTGCAGGAGGCCAAGGGCACCGCCCAGGCCCAGGCCAACCGACTGGTGTCCGAGGGCAAGGACCGGCTCAGCCACACCAAGATCGGCGAGAAGATGAGCACCAGCTCCGGCACCGGCAACGGCGCCAACACCAGTGAACTCACCTCGTCGACGACGTCGGCCTCGTCGGCGGCACCCACCAAGCCCATGCCCTGACGTGGGCTTGGGCGTTGACAGGGCCCCTCGCCGTTAGCCGGCGAGGGGCCCTTCGTCACGCCTAGTCCTTGCTGGAGAACGCGGCGTCGAACGCGGCGCTGGGCGCATCGAACGCCAGGCGGCGCACGAACTGGAGGGCCTCGGGCGCGCCGACCAGGCGGTCCATGCCGGCGTCTTCCCACTCGATCGAGATCGGGCCGTCGTAGCCGATCGCGTTGAGCGCCCGGAAGCAGTCTTCCCAGGGCACGTCACCGTGGCCGGTGGAGACGAAGTCCCAACCGCGCCGCATGTCGGCCCAGGGCAGGTGCGAGCTGAGCCGGCCACGGCGGCCGTCTCCGGTGCGTACCTTCGCGTCCTTGCAGTCGACGTGGTAGATCCGGTCCTGGAAGTCGAAGATGAAGTTGACCGGGTCGAGTTCCTGCCACACGAAGTGCGACGGGTCCCAGTTGAGCCCGAACGCCGGCCGGTCGCCGATCGCCTCGAGGGTGCGCTTGGTCGTGTAGTAGTCGTACGCGATCTCGCTCGGGTGCACCTCGTGTGCGAACCGCACGCCCACCTCGTCGAACACGTCGAGGATGGGGTTGAACCGGTTGGCGAAGTCTTCGTAGCCCTTCTCGATCATCGACGGCGGCACCGGCGGGAACATGGCCAGCGTGTGCCAGATCGACGACCCGGTGAACCCGACGACGGTCTTGACGCCCAGCTTGGCGGCCGCGCGGGCGGTGTTCTTGATCTCGTCGGCGGCCCGCTGCCGGACACCTTCGGGCTCCCCGTCGCCCCAGATGCGGGCGGGCAGGATGTCCTGGTGGCGCTCGTCGATCGGGTGGTCGCAGACCGCCTGGCCGACCAGGTGGTTGGAGATCGCGAAGACCTGCAGGTTGTATTTGGCCAGGGTCTCCCGCTTGCGGTCGACGTAGCCGTCTTCGTTGACCGCCTTGTCGACGTCGAAGTGGTCGCCCCAACAGGCGATCTCGAGCCCGTCGTAGCCCCACTCGGAGGCCAGCCGGCACACCTCTTCGAACGGCAGGTCGGCCCACTGGCCGGTGAAGAGCGTGATGGGTCGCGCCATTGTCCTTCTTCTCCCTGTGAGTGACCCGGGATCCTGGTGGTGGACAGGCGCGAGGAGACCGTCCGACGGTCCGTCGCCACCACGTCGGCGGGTCGACGTGCCTTACGCCCGGGCGGGTTGCGCCTCCCGCCCGGCCGCCGGCCGCGTCCGCGGCAGCGAACCTCACTCTAGATCGGTTCGAGACGGCGCGGAAGGTCCGGCAGCCTGCCGGGCGGCGAAGATCCGAAACGCGCTCCGGCGACCGCACCGGGCTAGTAATTTCGGTGCGGTGGGTGGCGATCTCGAACTGATCCAGGATCCGGCGACCGCCGTCTCCGGGCCGGCATGAGCCAGGTCGGCGTCGGCATCGTCGGCACGGGCTACATCGCCTCGGCCGGTCACCGGCCGGCGGTGGCGGCCTCGCCCGGCGCCCGGCTGGCGGCGGTCCTGTCGCGGGACGAGTCGTCGGCGCGCGCCTTCGACCCCGACGCCCACCCTTATGACGACCTGGCCGCGTTCCTGGCCGATCCGGCCGTCGACCTGGTCGTCGTCGCGTTGCCGGACGCCCTGCATTTTCCACAGGCGCAGGCGAGCCTGCGGGCCGGCAAGCACGTGCTGGTGGAGAAGCCGATCGCGCTGAGCGAGGCCGAGGCCCGGTCGCTCGTGGACCTGGCCGCGGCCCAGGACCTGGTGCTGGCCAGCGGTTATCACCTCCGCTGCCACCCCGGCCACCAGGCGCTCCGCGAGCGGGTCCTGGCCGGGGCGCTGGGCCCGCTGCGCCACCTGCGGGCGATGTGGTCCTACCCGATGCCCGACTCGAACTGGCGGGCCCGGAGCGAGTCCGCGCGGTGGTGGTCGCTGTCGGCCACCGCCACCCACTGTCTCGACCTGGCCCGCTGGTTCGCCGCCGACATGGACGACTGGGCCCAGCTCAGGTCGGTCCTGGCCAACACGAAGTGGCAGGCACCGCGCGACGAGACGGCCGCCATCGCCGCGCAGCTCCGGTCGGGCCCGACGGTCGAGGTGCTCAGCACGATCCAGTTCGCCGAGTACACCCGCCTGGAACTCTTCGGCGACGACGGCATCGCGGTCTGCGCCGGCACCCTCGGCCCGGACGGTGCGGGTGAGATCACGCTCAACGGCGAGCCGCTCGCGTTCACGCCGGGCAGCCCGTTCGTGCCGCAACTGGCCGGTGTCCTCGACGCCATCGCGGGCCGGCGCCCACCGGCGGCCGACGGCGCCGCCGGCCTGCGGGCCGTGCGCGACCTGGAACTGGCCGGCTAGCGCGCCATGGCAAGGGTGGTGGCAAGGCGGTGCGGGGATGCTTGCGGGTGTGGTCACCGCCCCTCCCGATCCGACGGGGGTCGACTCCGTCGACGGGTTCATCCGGGAGTTGCGGCTGCTGAAGATCTGGGCGGGTGACCCGCCCCTGCGGCGGCTCGCCCGTGACAGCGGGCTGGCCCGGAGCACGCTGGGCGACCTCCTGAGCCCGCACCGCACCCGGCTGCCGTCGCTCGACCTGGTGCTGCGCTACGTGCACGTCTGCGGTGTGACCGGCGAGCGGGCGGCGGCCTGGCGGTCGGCGTGGCGCGAGGTCTACGCGGGCGACCGCGCCGGGCCGGGCGGCGCCGCACGCCCGTCCGTGGTGCCCCGCCAGCTCCCGGCCGGGGCGGCACGGCTGGCTGGCCGGGACACCGACCTCGCCGTGCTCGACCGGTTGGCCGCGGAGCCCGGCCCGATCCTGGTCACCGGCATGCCGGGCGTCGGCAAGACCGCCCTGGCCGTCGCCTGGGCGCGGCGCGCCGCCGGGCAGTACCCCGACGGCCAGCTCTACGCGAACCTGCGCGGCGTCGACCCGGCCCGGCCCCCGGCCGACGCCGGCGCGGTCCTGCACGGGCTTCTCACCGCGCTCGACATCCCGCCGGTGCGCATCCCGCCGGATCCCGACGCGCGGGCGGCCCTCTACCGCAGCGTCCTGGCCGCCCGCCGGGTGCTCGTCGTCCTGGACAACGCGGCGTCCGTGGAACAGGTGCGGCCGCTCCTGCCGGCCACCTCGACCTGTCTTGTCACCAGCCGGACGCAGCTCACCGGACTGGTGATCGCCGAGGGTGCCCGCACACTCCCCCTCGACGTGCTCACGCCCTCGGCCGCGCGGCGGCTGCTGGGCGGCCGGGCCGCTCCGGTGGCCGACCCGTGTGCCGGGCTGCCGCTGGCGTTGACCGCGGCGGCGGCCCGGCTCGCGCAGCAGCCGGGCCTGACCCCGGCCGCCCTCGCCGCCGAGCTCCGGCTCGCTCCGCTGGACGCGCTGGCCACGGACGATCCGGCGACGAACCTGCGTACGGCGTTCCTGCTGTCCTACCGGCGGCTCAGCGACGCGGCCCAGCGGCAGTTCCGCCGGCCAGGAACGGACCGCGCCGCCATGCGCGAGCTGGCCCGCGCGCATCTGGCCGGTCCCCATCCGCTGCTGCGCCGCTTCGCCGCCGAACTGGAGGACCGGCCGCAGCCGGTCCTCCAGGTGGCCAGCTAGCAGTCAGCCCCGGTGCTGGTGCTGATCCATGGTGTCCAGTCGGTCCAGTAGCGGGTCGGGCCGTTATCGCCACCGTCCTGCTCGTACATCCGGAAATGCACGCACGACCCTTCCTCGTGGTCGAACGTGCACTCGACCCAGTGCCCGGCGGTCTCGGTGTTGGCGCACCAGCGGACCTTGCCGTAGAGCGTCTCGATCTCGACCCGGGCGCTCCAGCCGTCACCGACCCCGTCGTACACCCACTGGTCGTCGCCGTCCCACTCGTAGCACGTGTCGCCGTAGTAGGGGTTGACCGTGTGGAAGTAGCGGCATCCCGCGGGCGGTTCCTTCGCCGCGGCCTGCGCCGGTGCGCCGAAGAAGACCGCTGCCGGCAGCGCGAGCAGCAGGGCCGATAGCACCGTCACGAGTTTTCTCCGCACGTGCGGCTCCCTTCCTAGGAGTGATCCTCGCTGCCGACGCTGCCAAAACCCGTCGATGTCCAGCAATCGTTTCGGACACGTCCGGACACGCCCGGACGCCGCCGCGTCAGGCCGGTTTCTCGAACCACTCCGTGATCATGTGGTCGTTGGTGTGGATGCAGGTCATCCGCAGCGGGCCGTCCGACGAGGCGGTGAAGCCGTGCAGTTCACCGGCCGGCACGACGACGACCGAGCCACCGGACGCCTCGATGGTCTCGTCGCCGGCCAGGAAGGACCCGGACCCTTCGTGCAGGACGAACACCTCGGCGTACGGGTGGGTGTGCGGCCCCGGACCGTGCCCGGGCGGGCTCGCCTGGATGAAGAACGAGATCGGCACGTCGCCGTGGTCGCGACCCAGGAACGTGCGCGACCGGTCGTTCCCTGGAAGTTCTCCGTTCTGGATGTGTAATGCCATGCGGTGACGCTAGTACGGAAGAAGTTCGTGCGACCGGTACGGGGCTTCCATGCTGGTCAATTCGTCGGCCGTGAGTGCCACCTCGACCGCGGCCACGGCGTCGTCGACGTGCTCGGGCCTCGTCGCGCCGACGATCGGCGCGGCCACCATGGGCTTGGCCATCGTCCAGGCCAGCGCAACCTGGGCGGCCGGCACGCCGCGCGCGGCGGCCACCGCGCGCACCGCCGCCAGCACGTCCCGATCGTTCTCGGGCGGGGTGCGGGAGGCGGCCGCGTCCGCACGCGATCGTGGCGTCGAGGCCGGCCGGGCGGCGAGCGCACCCCTCGCCAGCGGGCTGTAGGGCAGCACCCCCAGACCCTGGTCCGCGCAGAACGGAAGCACCTCCCGTTCCTCCTCGCGGTAAACCAGGTTGTATCTGGTCTGCATCGAGACGAACCCGGTCCAGCCGGCCGCCCGCGCGGTGAACTGGGCGGTCGCCAGTTGCCACGCGCGCATCAGCGACGCACCGAGATAGCGCACCTTGCCGGCCCGTACGAGATCGTGCAGGGCCGACATCGTCTCGTCGATCGGCGTGCCGTCGTCCCAGCGATGGATCTGGTAAAGGTCGATGTGGTCGGTGCCCAGCCGGGTCAGCGACGCGTCGACGGCGGCCATGATGTGCTTGCGGGACAGCCCGCGGCCGTTGGGGTCCGGTGTCATCGGGTAGAACACCTTGGTCGCGAGCACGTAGTCGTCGCGGCGTGGGAAGAACCTCGCCAGCAGCCGGCCGGTGATCTGTTCGCTGACGCCGGTGGAATACATGTCGGCAGTGTCGAAGAACGTCACACCGGCCTCGACGGCCCGCCGCACGATCGGCTCGGCCCGTTCCTCCGGCAGCACCCACGAGACCGCCGCCGGGTCGCCGTAGCTCATCATGCCCAGCGCGATCCTCGAGACCCGAAGCCCGGAACCGCCCAGTCTGGTGTACAACATCTACCGCTCGTTCCTGCTCAGGGCGAGCAGCGCCGCCGCGAGGGCGACCAGCACGCCGAAGACGGCCTGGTAGCCGAACGCGGTGATCACCGCGCCGGCCACCAGCGGGAAGGCCAGGATCACGAGCTGGAAGAGCAACCCGGCCAGCGGCAGCATCCGGGGGCGGTCGGCGGGCGGGGCGACGTTGACCGCGCGCGCCTGGATCGCCGGCAGGGCCAGCCCGTAGGCGCCACCGAGCACCGCCGACGCGGCCGCGTAACGGAACGGGCTCGTCGCCACCACCAGGAAGCCGGCCAGGGCCACCGCGATCCCGGCCGTGGCGACCACGAGCACTCCGTCGCGCAGGAACGGGGCCACGACGAGGCGCGCGACGATCACCGCCGCCGTGTAGCTCACGTAGAAGACGTCGAAACTCAGGCCCCGCGACTGCGCGAACGTCGCCTGGAAGCTGGTCATCGTGGTGAACAGGCAGGCCATGATCAAGATCATCACCAACGGGGTACGCGCCGGGGAGCGCACGATGTTCGCCAGGGCCGGGACGAGCGACACGCGGCCCGCAGGGCGCCCCGGCGACCGCACGAACACCAGCAGCCCGGCCGCGGTTGCCGCCAGGGCCGCCGCGACCGCGAACGTCCCGGGGTAGGACAGTCCCCTGCCGTGCAGCCAGCCGCCGAGGACGGGCCCGATCCCGAATCCCAACTGGATGGTCCCGGTCAGGTAGCCGATGTGGGCCGCACGCGCGTCGTCGGGAACCCGCTCGCTCACCACCATCGGCCCCACCGTGTAGACGACCGACCACGTCGCGCCCGACACGATCGTCAGCACCGCGAGCAGGCCGCCGAGCCGGTCGACGGTCGCCAGCGCCGCCGCCGCGCCGCCGTAGGCCAGCGAGGCCACGGCGAGCAGGACCGGCGGCCGGACCCGGTCCGGAAAGCTCAGCAGCGTGCCGAGGAAAGCCGCGGCCGGCACGGCGGCCAGCGCGGTGAGGACGCCGAACGTCGCCTCCGACCCGCCCAGGTGCTTGATCTGCAACGGCAACAGCAGCAGCATCCCGTACGCCGTCGCGACGGACAGGGTCGCGGTCAGCACCAGCGCCAGCGATGTCCGTCCCATCGGGTCAGTCTGTGGCCGCCCGCGCCGCCGGCGTCCGGGGCGAATCCGCCCGCCAGGCCGCATTTCCTGCCCGTCGCCGGTCTGCCAAGCTCGGAGAATGCCCACCGAGCCGTTGCGGATCACCAATGTCGCCGTGCCCGTCGCGGACGGGGTCGCGCCCTTCGAACTGGGCATCGCGTGCGAACTCTTCGGGCTCGACCGGTCCGACCAGGGCCTACCGCGCTACGAGTTCGGGCTCGCCTCCGTGCCCGGCGGCCCGGTGCGCACCACGGCCGGCTACCAGGTCGCGACCGGGCACGGCCTCGACCGCCTCGCCGACGCCGACCTGATCGTGCTGGTCGCCGGCGCCTGGGTGGAGACCGGGCCCGATCCGGCGCTGGTCGCGCACCTCTACGCCGCCCGCGACCGCGGCGCGCACCTGATGGCGATCTGCCGCGGCGCGTTCGTGCTGGCGGCGGCCGGCCTGCTCGACGGCCTGCCGGCCACCACGCACTGGCGCTGGACGGCCGAACTGGGCAGCCGCTACCCGAAGATCCGGCTCGACCCCGGTGTGCTCTACGTCGACGCGGGCGCCATCTCGACCTCGGCCGGCACGGCCGCTGGCATCGACCTCGGCCTGCACCTGCTCCGCCGGGCCCACGGCGCCGCGGTCGCCGCCGAGGTGGCCCGCCGGATGGTGGTGCCGCCGCACCGCGACGGCGGGCAGGCCCAGTACCTGCGCGCCCCGCTGCCGGCCGTCGCCGCCGCCGACCCGCTGCAGGACGCGATCACCTGGGCGATGGGCCGGCTCGACCAGCCGATCGCGGTGGCCGACCTGGCCCGCGAGGCGCGCCTCGCGCCGCGCACGTTCGCCCGGCTGTTCCGGCACGCCACCGGCACCACGCCGCACCGCTGGCTGACCAGCCAGCGGGTCGACCTCGTCCGGGAACTGCTGGAGACCACGGACCAGACCATCGAGGCCCTCGCCCGGGTCGCGGGTTTCGGCAGCGTCGACACGTTGCGGGCCCAGTTCACCCGCCAGGTCGGCGCGGCGCCGGCCCAGTACCGGCGGACGTTCGGCATGCGCCGGGACTAGAAACCGATGGCTTCCCGGAGCAGCAGCACCGTTCCGCGGCCGGGCTGCGGTTCGGCGTTCAGGACGAGGATGCGGTTGAGCGCGCTGGGCTGCCCGTACGCCGTCATGGCCCGGTTGTTCTCCAGCGGCAGGCAGTGCTCCTCGACGCGGCGCAGCGCGGTGGCCAGGTCGGGCACCACCTTCTGCGCGCCGACGATCCAGATCGCCTGGCCGGCGCCGCCGGCGTAGCCGGGCAGTTGGCCGCCGCTGGCCGAGCCGGCGACCAGGGAGCCGGTCTCGGTGACCGCGGCGACGCTGCCCACGATCACGTCGGGGCTGCCGATCGTCGCCCAGATCTCGCGGGCGCTGGTCTCGCGGTCCATGCCGCGGGTGCGACCCTTGATCGCGTCGTACCGACCGCTCGTGGTGATGTCGTCCTCGATGCCGGACAGCCGCAGGGTCTCGCTGGCCCCGGTGAACACGCTGGCGCCGGCCGGGATCAGGTCCCTGACCCGCGCCCGCGCGGCGGCGGCGTCGTCGAGGATCTCGACGGCGAAGTTGTGCGCGGTCAGCGCGGCGGCCGCGCGCTCGAGGCGGTCGGCGGGCGCCGGGTCGGTGAATGCTGAAGTCATGCCAGTTCGACAATCCGGCCCGGCGGAATGTCAGGCCTCACGTTCCGGGGCGCTGTCTTGTCGAACAGGTGACGGGAGGGGCCGAGATGATCAGTGAGCGTCGTCAGTTGATCAATGTGGCCTACCGGCTGCTGGGCTCCCTGTCCGAAGCCGAGGACGCGGTCCAGGAGAGCTATGCCCGCTGGTACGCCCTGCCCGCACGCGACCGGGAGGCCATCGAGTCGCCCGGCGCCTGGCTGACGACGGTCACCAGTCGCATCTGCCTCAACCTGCTCGGCTCGGCACGGGTCAGACGGGAGAGCTACGTGGGCGACTGGATTCCGGAGCCGCTGCCCGGCGACAACGAGACGCCCGACCCGGCGGACCGGGTCACCCTGGACGAGTCGGTGGGCATGGCCTTCCTCGTCGTGCTGGAGTCGATGACCCCGGCCGAGCGCGTGGCGTTCATCCTCCACGACGTCTTCCGTTATCCGTTCGCCGACGTGGCCGAGGTGCTCGGCCGGACGCCGGCGGCCTGCCGCCAACTGGCCTCGTCGGCCCGCCGCCGGATCCGCGCGGCCCGGGAGCCGGCGACGCCGCGCGGCCGGCAGGCCGCCGTGGTCAGGGCCTTCAAGGCGGCCTGGGAGGCACAGGACATCGACGCCCTGGTCGGCCTTCTGGACACCGGCGCCACGGCGACTGCCGACGGCGGGGGCCTGGCCACCACGTTCCTGGAACCCATCGTGGGCGGCGAGCAGATCGCCCGCGCCTGGATCGAGATCGCCCGGCGCGCGGTCGGCACGATGACGTTCGTCGAGCACCCGGTCAACGGTCAGCCCGGTGTGGTGGCCCAGCAGGACGGCGTCACCGCGACCGTCTTCGCGTTCGACGTCGCCGGCGACAAGATCAAGCACATCTGGGTGGTACGCAATCCGGAGAAGCTCCGCGCCTGGGTCGCCGGCCCTAGCGGCTGACGTGGCGGAGCACGGCCAGGACCCGGCGGTTGTCGCTGTCCGACGACGGCAGGCCGAGTTTGGCGAAGATGCTCGCCACGTGCTTCTCCACGACCCCGGGCGTGATGACCAGAGCGGCGGCGATCCCGGCGTTGGACCGGCCTTCGGCCATCAGCGACAGCACGTCGCGCTCCCGCGGGGTCAGCGACGCCAACCCGGCCGTGTCGCGCCCGGCCCGCATCAGGTGGCCGACCACCTCCGGGTCCAAAGCGGTGCCGCCGGAGGCCACCCGGGTCAGGGCGTCCACGAAGTCGGCGACGTCGGCGACCCGGTCCTTGAGCAGGTAGCCGACCCCGGTCGGCCGGTCGGCGAGCAGCCGCGTCGCGTAGCGGGTCTCCACGTACTGCGAGAACATCAGCACGCCGACGTCCGGATGGTCGCGGCGGATGTCGATCGCGGCGCGCAGCCCCTCGTCGGTGTGCGTCGGTGGCATCCGGATGTCGATGATCGCCACGTCCGGTACGCAGCCGGCGATCGCGGACCGCAGCGCGTCCGGGTCGGCCACCGCGGCGCACACCTCGAAACCGCGGTCGGTGAGCAGCCGGACCAGGCCCTCGCGCATCATCGCGGCATCCTCCGCGATCACCACCCGCATCTCGTCGCCTCCCGGTCACACATAGCTGGGCAGTTCGATCCCGACCCGGGTCGGACCGCCGGGCGGGCTGTCCACGCGGATCCGGCCGTCGACCACGGCGAGTCGGCGGGCCAGGCCCGACAGGCCCGGACCGGCCGGGTCGGCCCCGCCGACGCCGTCGTCCTCGACGGTCAACGTCAGGCGCCCACCCGCGCCGACGACGCCGAGGCCGACCCGCGACGCCCGGCTGTGCTTGGCCGCGTTCGCGAGCAACTCGGCGGCGCAGAAGTAGGCGATGGTCTCGATCGCCGGCGCCGGGCGGTCGGGCAGGTCGACGTCGACCGCGACCGGGATGGCGCTGCTGGTCGCGAGCGTCGCCAGCGCGTCGCCGAGGCCGTTGTCGAGGACCGGCGGGTGGATACCGCGCACCAGGTCGCGCAGGTCGGCCAGCGCGTCCTTCGCGCCGCGGTGAGCGAGCACGACGAGTTCGCGGGCCTGGGCGAGGTCGGGCGGCGGGCCGTCGGCACCGAGCTTCTCGGTCGCCATGCCGAGGTTCATCGCGAGCGTGGCCAGCCGGATCTGGGTACCGTCGTGCAGGTCGCGTTCGAGCCGGCGCATCATCGCGGCCGCGTCGTCGATCGCCTGGGCCCGGGTGACCTGCAGTTGCCGCACCCGCTCGGCGAGACGGCGCGGGCCGAGCAGCCGGCGCATCGCGGCCACCTCGAGGGCCGTGGCCGCCCGCATCAGCCACGGTGCGACGTACAGCATGGCGAGCCCGGCCGCGGCGATCAGGAAGGTGCCGGCGAACGTCCGGGTGCCCAGGGTGCCGAACGGCGTCAGCGCCCGCACCGGCCCGAGGGTCGTGCCCGGCGGGTGGTTGCGGAACAGCGGCCACCACACCGGGTAGCTGAGGTTGACCAGGCCGAACACGTAGCAGAACGCGCCGTAGCCGGCCGGGATGGCCAGCGGCACCTTGAGCAGGCCGTAGCCGACGGCACGCCAGCCCGGGCCGTCGGCGACCAGGGCGCCGAGCCGCTTCGAGGGCCGCGGTGGCGGCGGGTCGACGCGCACGCCGAGCAGCCGGGCCGCCAGCGATCGCTGTGCGGCGCCCATCGCGCGCCCGATCGGTGCGGCCAGCACGACCAGGAGCGCGAGGGTGAGCGGGAACAGGACCAGGAACAGCGGTGCGACGGTGGGTGTTGGCCGGGTGGCCAGGGCGCCGCTGGCCCAGAGGACGAAGGCGCCCAGGGCCGGCACGGACGCCGGCACGGCCAGGACGGCGAGCGCGCCGGCCACGCCGGCGACACAGAACACCGCTTGGCGCAGGGCCAGGGTGGTGAACGGTGCGCGCAGCGCGGTCATCGGCCCATTGTCGCTGGTCACGCGTCGCGGTGCCGCAGCAGGAAGCCGCCGCACAGCACGGCGACCGCGGCATAACCGCACATCAGCAGCGCGCTGACCCAGCCGGCGAACAGCCCGGGGATGGGCGCGGTCACCGAGATCGAGTTGAGCAGCATCAGCAGCGGCACGAAGCGGCCGACCTGGATGCCGCTCTCGCCGAACAGCCCGGCCACGATCATCGGAACGAACATCAGGCCGAACAGCGTGCCGATCGCGGCGCCCGAGTGCCGCACGATCGTCCCGATGCCGACGCCGATCAAGGCGGTGGCACCGAGGTAGACGCCGGTCAGCAGGACCGCGCGCAGGATCGCCGGCTGGCCGAGGGACGCGGCCGGAATGGCGGTGCCGCGGATCGCCAGTTGCCCGGCCAGGTAGCCGGCGAAGCTCGCGAGCAGGCCGACGGTGAGGGCCGCACCACCGCACACCGCGACCTTGGCGGCCAGCACGGTCCGGCGCCGGGGCACGGCGGCCAGCGTCGAGCGGATCATCCCGGTGCCGTACTCGCCGGTCACGATCAGGACGCCGAGCGCGCCGAGCAGCAACTGGGCCGCGATGGCGCCGCCGAGGCTGTTGTTGAGGATCTGGGCGGCGGTGGCGACCGGGGTGTGCGATCGGTACCCGAGCCCCACCCCGGCCCCGGTCCCGGCCATCGCGACCACCGCCGCGACGGCCAGCCACCAGGTCGACCGGACGCTGGTCAGTTTGATCCGTTCCATCCGGGCCGCGTGCCGGAATCCGTACCCGTTCATGACGCTCCCACTCCGCGGTAGTCGGTGGCCTGCGAGGTGATCCGGAAGAACGCGTCCTCCAGGCTGTCGGCGCCGGCGGAGAGTTCGGCGACGGTCGTCTCGGCCAGCAGCCGGCCACGGCCGATCACCACCAGCCGGTCGGCGGTCAGCGCCATCTCGGCGATCAGGTGGCTCGACACGAACACCGTGCGGCCCTCGGCGGCCAGGCCGCGCAGCAGGTCCCGGATCCACCGGATGCCCTCCGGATCGAGCCCGTTGACCGGCTCGTCCAGCAGCAGGACGCCCGGGTCGCCGAGCAGGGCCACCGCGACGCCGAGCCGCTGGCGCATGCCGAGCGAGTAGGTGCCGGCCCGCCGCGTCGCCGCACCGGAGAGCCCGACGGTGCGCAACACCTGCTCGACCCGCGCACCGGGGATGTCGTTGCTGGCGGCCAGCGCGGTCAGGTGGGCGCGGGCGCTGCGGCCGGGATGGAACGCCCCGGCGTCCAGGAGCGCGCCTACGGTCCGCAACGGCCACGCCACCTTCGCGTACGGGACTCCCCCGATCAGTGCCTGGCCGTGATCCGGCGCGTCCAGGCCGAGGATCATCCGCATCGTCGTGGACTTGCCGGAACCGTTCGGTCCGAGGAAGCCGGTCACCACCCCCGGCCGGACCTGGACACTGAGCCCGTCGACGGCGACCCGCCGCCCGTAGCGTTTGGTGAGCTCACGTAGTTCGATCACACGATCGACGCTATTCGGGGTGGCCGGCGGCGGTAAGCCGGCAAGCACCCGGGTGCGGCTGGGGGTTTTCCGCCCCCCGTCCGGGATGGTGTCGTATCAGGGCGCGGACGCTCGTGGACCTGGTGTACGGCCGGCCAGAAGGAGACGACCATGACCGAATACCTGATCACGTTCAACGACGAGTGGGTGCCCGACCACACGACCGAGGAGCTTGGCGACAAGGCGAAAGCCGCCCGGGTCGTGCTCGAGGAGATGGTGGCGGAGGATGTCCTGATCTTCACCAACGGCGGGCTCGACCGGTCCACCGCGGTGTGCAGCGTCGAGTCCTCCGACGGCAAGCCCGTCTTCACGGACGGCCCGTACGTCGAGACCAAGGAACATCTCGGCGGCTTCGCCGTCGTCGACGTGCCCGACGACGCGACGGCACGTTACTGGGCCGGTCGCCTCGCGACCGCGCTGGAGTGGCCGCAGGAGGTGCACCGGTTCCGCGGCGCCGGGCACCCCCGCCGCGACCGGGCGCTGTGACCGCTCCCACCGTCGACCAGGCGATCACCCGGGCCCACCACGAGGAGTGGTCGCGGCTGGTCGCCCGCCTCGCGCGCCGCTTCGGCGGCCTCGACGTCGCCGAGGAGGCGACGGCCGAGGCGTTCGCGGCGGCCGCCGAGCGGTGGCCGCGCGAGGGCATACCGCCGAATCCCGGCGGTTGGCTCGCCACCACCGCGTCCCGCAAGGCGATCGACTGGCTGCGCCGTGAGGCACAGCGCGACGCCAGGCACGAGGCGGCCCGCATCGTGCACGACGACACCCCGCCCGAGCCGACCGGACCGGTCGAGGACGACCGGCTCAGGTTGGTCTTCATCTGCTGCCACCCGGCGCTGGCCATGGAGGCCCGGGTGGCGCTCACCCTGCGCCTGCTCGGCGGCCTGACCGTCGCCGAGATCGCCCGCGCGTTCCTGGTGCGGGAGACCGCGATGGCGCGCCGGATCACCCGGGCCAAGGCGAAGATCCAGACGGCCCGGATCCCCTACCGGCTGCCCTCGGCCGGCGACGTCCGCGACCGCCTGGCCGGCGTGCTCGCCGTCGTCTACCTCGTCTTCAACGAGGGCTATCTGGCCAGCGAGGGCCGGCAGGCGGTGCGCGGCAACCTGATCGACGAGGCGATCCGCCTCGGCCGCCTGCTCCGGTCCCTGCTCCCCGACGACGGCGAGGTCGCCGGGCTGCTGGCGCTGATGCTGCTGATCGACGCCCGGCGCGCGGCCCGGGTGTCGCACACCGGCGAGCTGGTGACCCTCGAGGAGCAGGACCGCGGCGCCTGGGACCGGGCTCTCATCGCGGAGGGCAGCGCCCTGGTCCGGGAGCGGGTCAGGGCGGTGGCGGCCGGCGGCGACCCGCCGGGGCGCTACCAGTTGCAGGCCGCGATCAACGCGGTCCACACGCGGGCACCGTCCGCCCGCGACACCGAATGGTCCGCGATCGTGGCCCTCTACGACCGGCTGGTGCAGCTCGACCCGTCGCCGATCGTCCGGCTCAACCGGGCGGTGGCGGTGGCCGAGGTCGACGGCCCCGACGTCGCCCTCGCCGAGATCGACCGGCTCACCGAGGCCCTCGACGGCTATCACGCCCTGCACGCCGCGCGCGCCGACCTGCTGCGCCGGCTCGGCCGCAGCGGCGAGTCGCGGTCCGCCTACGACCGGGCCGTCGACCTGGCCGGCAACCCGGCCGAGCGGGCCTACCTGCGCCGCCGCCGCGACCAGCTCGCCGGTCCTTAGTGGACGGCGACGCACCCTCCGCAGGGCAGGCGCGGAGGGTGCGTCGGGTGGAGGCGGTGGCCGGCACGGGTTGTGGGCGTCCCGGGCCGGCCCCCGCGGCTAGGGAAGGGTCCAGCGCTGGTTGGCCGCGCCGTTGCAGGTCCACAGGTGCACGATCGTGCTGTCGGCCGAGTTGTTGCCGCTCACGTCGAGGCACTTGTTGGAGTTGGCGTTGACCAGCGAGCTGTTGGCGCCGGCCGACCAGTTCTGCGCGCCGGTGCCGTTGCAGGTCCAGAGCTGGATCTTCGTGCCGTCGGCGGTGCCGCTGCCGGAGACGTCGAGGCACTTGCCGAGCGCGCGCAGGGTCTGGCCGGTGCGGGTCCAGGTCTGCGCCGTGGAGCCGTTGCAGGTGTAGAGCTGGATCTGGGTGCCGTCGGCCGTGCCGCCGCCGCGCACGTCGAGACACTTGCCGGCCAGCCCGACGATGCGGCCCGTGCCGGTCGGCGGCGTCGAGCTCTTCACGAACGTGAAGTCGTCGACGTCGAACAGTCCCGTGCCGGAGCCGGTGAACGTCAGGTAGACGTTGGCCGTGCCGGCGGGCACACCGGTCAAGGTCGTCTGCACGTTGGCGTACGTATCCCAGGAACCGGTGTTCGGCACGGCCACTGTGCCGAGCACCGTGCCGGTCGCCCCGCCGTTGCGCACCTGGATCGTGCCGCCGGCCCCGCCGGACACGACCCGGGCCCGGAAGGTGGTCGCGCCGCCGACGTTGACGCCGTTGTAGGCCGCCCAGTCGCCGGGCTCGATGTAGCCGAGCGTCTGCCCGTTGTTGGCACCGGCCTTGGTGAACGCCTGCACGCCGGACGCCGACGAGAACGACTCCGCCTGCACGGTCACGTCGCCACCGGCCGGCGGGGTGCCCAGCTCCTTGATCCGGACGTTGCGGAACGAGACGTCGTCGCCGGTGCCGTGGTTCTGGATGCCGATGTGGCCGGCCAGCGACCGTACCGGATTGGTGTTGGTGAAGTCGTTGATCTTCGAGCCGTTGAGGAAGATCTGCAGCCGCTCGCCCTCGACCAGCAGCTCGTAGGTGTTCCACTCCCCCGGCGGGTTGAGCGCCGCGTCGCGGGCCGCGATGTCGGCTGACTTGAACGTGTAGACCGATCCCGTCGTGCGGTCGGCCGCGTCGGTCGCGTCGATCTGGATCTCGTAGCCGTTGTCGACCGCGGACCACGGGTCGGTCGACGGCGGGAAGCCGATGAAGACGCCGGAGTTGTCGTCGCCGTCCATCTTCCAGTCCAGCTTGAGCGAGTACGACGTGTACTGCTTCGCGCTGTACCAGAACAGCCCCATGCCGCCGGTGGACTTCAGCGTCGCGTCGGAGTTGGTGAAGCTGCCCGGCCCGGCCTGCGACCATCCGGTCGTCGATCCGTTGTAGAGGGTCGTGTAACCCGTCTCCGGCCGGCAATCGGCCTTGGTGCGGGCGCCGGCGTAGCGGATGCCGCCGAGCAGCATCGCCCGGAACGCCGGGTCCGCGAAGGACTCCTGGGTGTGGCCGCCGCCGGTGTAGAACGAGCGGCCGCCGTCGTAGGCCTTGCACCAGATGTGCGGGTGGTCGGCACCCATCCCGCCGCCCGAGTAGGACGACTCGTCGAGGGTGGCCAGCACCCGCGCGCTGGAGCGGACGTTGGTGCGGTAGTTGTACCACTCGTCGGTGCGGGTCCAGGTCTGCGGCAGGTGGGCGGTCGCCGCGGTGGCCCGGTTCTCCACCTTGACATTGGCCTGCTGGATCGCCGGGTGCGAGGCGAACCACGCGCCGACCAGGTTGCCGTACCAGGGCCAGTCGTACTCGGTGTCGGCGGCGGCGTGCACGCCGACGTAGCCGCGGCCGGAACGGATGAAGTTCTCGAACGCGGTCTGCTGCGTCGCGTTGAGCACGTCGCCGGTGGTCGACATGAAGACCACCACCTCGTAGGGCGCGAGGCCGGCGGCGGTGAACGTGTTGGCGTCCTCGGTGGCGGTGACGGTGAAGTTGTTGGCCGCGCCGAGGTCGCGGATGGCCTGGATGCCGGCCGGGATGGAGTCGTGTCGGAACCCGGCGGTCTTCGAGAAGACCAGCACGTCGTACGCGGCGTCAGCGGCGCTGGCCGGGGCGGCCGGGGTGGTGCAGGCGATGACGGCCAGGGCCGCGGTGAACGCGCCGATGGCGGTCCGGATGAGTCTGCGCATCTGCTCTCCCAGGGACGAGCGGGGGCGCCTGGGCGGGCGCCCCCGCATTCAGGGTTAAGGCAGGGTCCACCGCTGGTTGGCGGCGCCGTTGCAGGTCCACAGGTGGACCACGGTGCTGTCGGCCGAGTTGTTGCCACTGACGTCGGCGCACTTGCCGGAACCGGCGTTGACCAGCGAGCTGTTGGCGCCGGCCGACCAGTTCTGGGCCGCCGTGCCGTTGCAGGTGTAGAGCTGGATCTTCGTGCCGTCGGCGGTGCCGGCGCCGCTGACGTCGAGGCACTTGCCCAGCGCCCGCAGTGTCGATCCGGTGCGGGTCCAGACCTGGGCCGCGCTGCCGTTGCAGGTGTAGAGCTGGATCTGGGTGCCGTCGGCGGTGGCGCCGCCGCGGACGTCGAGGCACTTGTTGGCCAGGCCGACGATCGGCCCGCTGCCGGTGCCGCCGCTGGTGTTGAAGGTGAACGCGTCGACGTCGAAGAGCGCGCCGGTGCCGCCCGCGAAGGTCAGGTAGAGCGTGGTGGTGCCGGCCGGCAGGCCGGTGAGGTTGGCGGTGACGTTGGTGAACGTCTCCCAGCCGCCGGTGTTGGGCACCGCGACGGAGCCGAGGACCGTGCCGGTCGCCGAGCCCGCCCGCACCTGGAAGGTGCCGCCGACGCCGCCGGAGGAGACCCGCGCGGTGACCGACGTGGCGTTATTGATCTTGTAGGGGTCGAACGAGATCCAGTCGCCGTTGTTGATGTCGCCGACCGTCCGGCCGCCCTCGGCACCGGTCTTGGTGATCAGCGAGACGCCGCTGGCCGTCTTGTAGTGCTCGGCCTGGCGGTGCTTGGGCTGCAGGGTGAACTGCTTGTGGGTGACCAGCCCGCCGTTGTCGGTGTATTCGGCGTCGAAGATCGCGAAGATGTTCGCCGCCGCGTCGTGCTCCCCGTCGGTCGGGACGGTGATCGACCCGGAGCACCCGGTGACGGACGTGATCTGGTGGCCGTGCTGGTCGTGCCCGAGCACGTACGTCATCTTGGCCCGGGCGCAGTTGATCGAGCCGTCTTCGGGGTCACTGGCCGTGATGGTGAACGGGATCGTGTCGCCGAAGTTGAAGAGTTGGCCGTTGCCGGGAACGCTGATGTTGACCGTCGGTGCGGTGTTGCCGACGCCGACCTGCACGCTGGCGGTGCCGGTCGCGCCCTGCGGGTCGCGCACGGTCAGCGTCGCGGTGTAGGTGCCGTTGGCGGTGTAGGTCTTCGACGGGTTGGCCGCCGTCGAGGTGGTGCCGTCGCCGAACGCCCACGAGTAGGTCAGCGCACTGCCGTCGGGGTCCGTGGAGCCGGCCGACGAGAACTGCACAGTCAGCGGTGCCTGGCCTGAGGTGGGCGATCCGGTCGCGACCGCGGTCGGTGCCCGGTTGCCGCCGGCGACGTAGTCGAAGCGGTAGAGCGCCGAGTTGGCGTCGCCGTTGAAGTAGCCGGTGCCGTAGTCGAGCACGTAGTAGGCGCCGTCCGGGCCGAACGCCGAGTCCATCACCTGCTTGCCGACCCAGGGGAAGGTGTCGATGGTGCCGCGGGTGCCGTCGGCGTTGACGTGGATCGGGCGGATCCAGCCGCGGCCGAACTCGGTGGCGAAGAACTGGCCCTCGAAGGCCTGTGGGAACTTGGTGGTCGACGGGTTGCTGGCGTTGTAGCGGTAGACCGGGCCGGCCATCGGCGACTCGGAGCCGCCGCCGAACTCGGGCGGAGTGCCGCTGTCGCCGCCGTACTTGATCCAGGCGGGCCGGGCGGCGGGCAGCGTGCCGAGGCCGGTGTTGCGGAACGAGTTGTTGGTCGCGCCGCCGGAGCAGTTGTATTTCGGCCCAGTGCTGTTGGTCGCGAAGTTCCACTCGTTGTAGGTCTCGGTGCTGGTGTTGGTGCCGGTGCAGTAGGGCCAGCCGTAGTTGCCGGCCGAGGTGACCCGGTCGAACTCGACCTGGCCGGACGGGCCGCGGTTGGCGTCGGTGCTGCCGGAGTCGGGACCGTAGTCGCCGACGTAGACCACGCCGGTGGCCTTGTCGACGCTGATCCGGAACGGGTTGCGGAAGCCCATCGCGTAGATCTCCGGGCGGGTCCGCGCCGTGCCGGGTGCGAACAGGTTGCCGGACGGGATCGAGTAGGTCCCGTTGGCGTTCACCTTGATCCGCAGCAGCTTGCCGCGCAGGTCGTTGGTGTTGCCCGCGGAGCGCTGCGCGTCGTAGGCCGGGTTGCGGTCGGTCCGCTCGTCGATCGGCGCGTAGCCGGCCGAGTCGAACGGGTTGCTGTCGTCGCCGGTCGACAGGTAGAGGTTGCCGGCCGCGTCGAAGTCGATGTCGCCGCCGACGTGGCAGCAGATGCCCCGGTCGGTCGGCACGTCCAGGACGTTGACCTGGCTGGCCATGTTGACGGTGAAGTCGGCGTTGAGGGTGAACCGGGCCAGCCGGTTGACCCCCTGCCAGGCGGTCCAGTTCGTACCGGTCGCGGGTGCGTCACCGGCGGGGGTGGACAGCGGTGGTGCGAAGTAGACGTAGATGAAGCGGTTGCTGGCGAAGCCGGGGTCGATGCCGACGCCCTGCAGCCCTTCCTCGTCGTGGGTGTAGACGGGGATGGTGGCGATCACGCTGGTGACGCCGTTGGCGTCGGTGCGGCGCAGCACGCCGTTGCGGGCCGTGTGCAGCACCGAGCGGTCGGGCAGCACGGCCAGCGACATCGGCTCGCCGACCTCGTTGACGCCCTTGGCCAGGGTGACCTGCTGGAAATCGGTGGCGTTGATGGTGTGTGCCTGCGCGGCCGGTGCGGCCGCGACAGAACCGGTGAGCGCTGCCGCGACGAGCAACAGAGCCGCACCAGCGGCCCTTCGGCGCAGCCCGTTGTTGTCCATTGGAGACATGGACGGTCCCTTCCTGACACGTTCTTGCCAGGCAGGGCGCGCGCCGTCGCGCCTGGTGCCGGGGCGGATTCCAAATATGTAAACCGCGGTGGACGACACAGTAAATTAGTTCAGGGACATGTGTCTATAGCTTCTGTCGCACATGGCACCACTTTTGGCGATCCGGCGAAAAGTAGCGCCAGGTCGTATCCGCCCGGTCGGTGCGAGCCGAGACGGAGTCCAGGTGTCGTCTGGTGGTGGCCCGGGATCGCCGGGATACCGGTGTTGTATCTCGGTGATCCCGAGACGCCGCCAGGCGGCGGCTGGGTCCGTCGCAGGCCGCGCTGACCGGTCGGATAGGACCTACAGCTGCCGGTCGACGGCTTCCGCGGCCAGCGCGGTCAGCACCGGGAGGGCCTCTGCCGAGACCGGCGCGTCCGCCAACGCGCCCATGGCGGCGTCCGTGCGTACCTTGATCATCTGTTCGATCCGGTCCAGGGCGCCGGTGTCGATGATGATCTGCCGCAGCTCCGCGGCACCCTCGGGATCGAGGTCGGGGTTGCCGAACAGCTCCTTGAGCCGGCGCTGCTGTTCACGGTCGGCACTGCCCCGGGCCAGCGCCATCATCACGGTCGGCTTGCCCTCGCGCAGGTCGTCGATGATCGACTTGCCGGTCACCGCCGGGTCGCCGAACACGCCCAGCACGTCGTCGCGGAGCTGGAACGCGTCGCCCAGCGGATCGCCGAACGCGGCGAGCGCCGCCAGCGACTCCTCGTCGGCACCGGCCAGCGCGGCGCCGATCTGCAGCGGGCGGGTCACCGTGTAGCGGGCGGCCTTCATCCGGATCACCGTCAGGGCGCTGGCCACCGAGCCGTCGCCGACGCCGGAGACCAGGTCGAGATACTGGCCGGCGATCACTTCCGTACGCATGATGGCGAACACGCCGTAGCCCTGGTGCACCTGCTCGGCGGACAGTCCGCACTCGTGGAACATCTGGTCGGCCCAGGCCGCGCAGAGGTCGCCGCAGAGCAGAGCGGTGTTGCGGCCGTAGGAGGCCGGGTCGCCCCGCCAGGACGAGCGGGTGTGCAGGTCGGCGAAGAGCCGGTGCACCGACGGCTCGCCGCGCCGCCGGTCGCTGCCGTCCATGATGTCGTCGTGGATCAACGCGAACGCGTGGAACAGCTCCAGCGCCGCGGACGCCGCGATGATCGGGGCGCCGTCGGCACCCCCGGCCGAACGCCAACCCCAATAGCAGAACAGCGGCCGCAGCCGCTTCCCGCCGGCCAGCACGAAGCGGTGCAGCGTCGTGAAGACGCCGCGCGGCGCGCCGTCGGGCCAGTCCGGGTCCTGGCGTTCCAGGAACGCGGCCAGCTCGGCGTCGAACCGCGCGCGCAGCTCCGCGGCGTCCATGGGGCGGACGTCGACCGTCATCAGTCCTCCTTGGCGGCGCCGGCCAGGCGCAGCAGCAGATCTTTGACCTCGGTCGCGGCGAAGCGGTCCCTCGCCGCGGCCGGGTCCGAACAGAGCAGCACCGGCGCGTCGGCGGCGTCCGCCGGCAGCCGGCCGTGCGAGCCGCGCACCGCGCGGGCGCCCGCGTCGAGCCCGACGACGCTCATCAGATAGCGCATGCCGAGCTTCTTGCGGGCCAACGCGACCCCGGCGCGGCCCTTGGCCCGGCCCGGGTTCTCCGGGTCGAAGAACAGCTCGGCGGGGTCGTAGCCGGGCTTGCGGTGGATCTCCACGAGCCGGGCGAAGTCGGGCGCGCGGTCGTCGTCGAGCCAGTAGTAGTAGGTGAACCAGGCGTCCGGCTCGGCGACCAGCACCAGCTCGCCGGCGCGCTCGTGGTCGAGGCCGGCGGCCCGTTTGCCCTCCTCGTCGAGGACCTGGGCAACGCCGGGAAGGCCGGCGCAGAGCTTCTGGACAGCGGGCAGATCGGCCTTGTCACGCACGTAGACGTGGGCCACCTGGTGGTCGGCCACCGCGAACGCCTTGGAGGTCCACGGGTCGAGGTATTCCATCCCGTCCTGGGTGTAGACGTGCAGCAGGCCCTCGGACCGCAGCAACCGGTTGACGTCGACCGGCCGCGACACGTCGGTGATGCCGTATTCGGAGAGCACCACGACGGTCGCGCCGCGCCGCTGCGCCGCGTCGAGCAGCGGGCCGATCTCCGCGTCGAGGGCCGACGCGGCGGCCGCGGCCTGCGGCGCGCCCGGCCCGAACCGCTGCAGGTCGTAGTCGAGGTGCGGCAGGTAGACCAGGGTCAGGTCGGGCGCGTGCTCGTCGAGGATCTGCTCGGCCGCCCGCCGGATCCACCGCGACGAGGCGATGCCGGCATTGGGTCCCCAGTAGGTGAACAGCGGGAACCCGCCGAGCTTGCCGGTCAGCTCGTCGTGCAGTTCCGGTGGGTCGGTGTAGCAGTCGGGCTCCTTGCGGCCGTCGGCGTAGTAGATCGGCCGGGGTGTGACGGTCCAGTCGACGTCGGCGCCCATGGCGTACCACCAGCAGACGTTGGCGACCGTGTAGCCGGGGAAGGCGGCGCGGGCGGCCTGCCAGACCTTCTCGCCGCCCATCAGCGCGTGGTGCTGCCGCCAGAGGAAGACCTCGCCCAGGTCGCGGAAATACCAGCCGTTGCCGACGATGCCGTGCCCGGCAGGCGGCTCGCCGGTCAGGAAGGTGGCCTGCGCGGAACAGGTGACGGCGGGCAGCACCGTGCCCAGCTCCGCCTGGAAACCGCGTTCCGCGAGCCCGCGCAGCCGGGGCATCCGGGTCAGCAGCCGCGGGGTCAGGCCGACGACGTTGATGACGACGAGCGGGGTGGCGGTCATGCGCGTGCTCCTGACGGGGCGGTCTCGGAAAGGCCCAGGTCGACCAGCGTGTCCCGGGCGAAGGCGAGCTCGGCGGCGATCCCGTCGGCCAGTGCGGCGGCGCCGTCGGGCCGGCGGGCCGGCGGCAGCACGCCCCAGGTGTAGGTCTCGACGTCGAGGTGGTCGCAGAGCGCCGTGGGGCCGCCGACCAGCTCGCTCAGCGCGCCTTGGAGCACCGGGATGGTCGCGGTCAGCGGCGGCATCGGCGCCGCGTGCAGCGGCACGTGGTAGTGCACCCGCCAGGCGCCGCCGGACAGCCCGCGGTCGAGGGCCTCGTCGAGGTCGTCGGCGGCGCAGGCCGGGTCGGCCGGATCGGCGGCGGTCGCGGTGGCGGCGGACCGGGTCTGGTGCAGGAACCGCGGCTCGACGTACTCGCGCAGGGTGCCGGCGGCGGCGACCGGGTCGGCGGCTTCCAGCGCGGCGGAGACCTGCACCTTGACCACCGGGATGCCGGCGGCGCGCAGCCGGCCGACCGCCTGCCTCGGGTCTTCCCAGGCGCAGGCCAGGTGGGCCAGGTCGAGGCAGACGCCGATCCGGTCGGTGTCGATCGCGGCCAGGTGGCGGACCGCCTGTTCGGTCGACTCCACGACGCAGCCGGGCTCCGGCTCGACCGCGACCCGGACCGCCCGGCCCGTTTCCCAGGCCATCCGGGCCAGGCCGGTGGCCAGCCGCTCCAGCACCCGTTCGGCGGCGCCGGCCTGCGGTGGCTCCCACGGCTGGCGCCAGGCGAACGGCAGGGTGGAGATGGAACCCCGGGTCGCGTCGTCGGGCATCAGGTCGAGCAGCACCCGGGCCAGGTCGAGGGTGTAGTCCAGGCGTTCCGGCGTGGTCCAGTCCGGGTGGTAGACGGCCTGCTTGACCACCGGGGCGTGGAACGAGCGGTAGGGGAAGCCGTTGAGGGTGACCACTTCCAGCCCGCGGGCGTCGAGTTCGGCCCGCAGTTGCCGGCGCAGCCGGGCCCGGGTGGCCAGCTCGGCCGCGACCGGGGCGGGCAGCCACAGGCCGAGGCCGAGCAGGTCGGCGCCGAGGCGCTCGCGTACCCGCACCGCGTAGGTGTCGAGTTGCGCGACGATGCCGGCGAAATCTTCGGCCGGGTGCACGTTCGTGCAGTAGCTGAGGTGGACGCGCTGGCCGTCGCGGTGGCGTAGGCGCATCAGCTGCCCCCGCGCAGGATCGAGTTGCCCTCGAACTGGGCGCCCGGGTCCACGTCGTCCAGTTCGAGCTTGCCGGACTGGCCGTAGAAGGCCACCGGGTTGCGCCAGAACACCAGGTCGACGTCGTCCTCGCTGAACCCGCTGGCGAGCATCAGGTCGGCCGTCTCGCGGGTCAGCAGCGGGTCGGAACGGCCCCAGTCGGCCGCCGAGTTGACCAGCACCCGCTCGGTGCCGAACTCCTTGAGGATCTCCACCATCCGCGGCGGCGACATCTTGGTGTCGGGGTAGATCGAGAACCCGGCCCAGCTGCCCGACTCCTTGACCACCTTCACGGTCACCTCGTTGAGGTGGTCGATGACCACGCGGCCGGGCTCGATGCCGGACTCGGCGATTACCTTGATGGTGCGCTCGGTGCCGCGGGCCTTGTCGCGGTGCGGCGTGTGCACCAGCGCCGGCAACTCGTGCTCGATGGCCAGCGCCAACTGCGCCGCGAAGGCGGTGTCCTCCGCCGGCGTCATCGAGTCGTAGCCGATCTCGCCGACCGCGACCACGCCGTCTTTTTCCAGGTAGCGGGGCAGCACGTCGAGCACGCCGGCGCAGCGCGGATCGTTGGCCTCTTTGGGGTTCAGCGCGATCGTGGCATGGTGCCGGATGCCGAACTGACCGGCCCGGAACGGCTCCCAGCCGACCAGGGAGTCGAAGTAGTCGGTGAACGAATCGACCGAGGTGCGCGGTTGGCCGAGCCAGAACGCCGGCTCGACGAGGGCCCGCACGCCGGCCGCCGCCATCCGCTCGTAGTCGTCGGTGGTGCGCGAGGTCATGTGGATGTGTGGGTCGAAGATTCGCATCACGCCTCTTTCCGCAACGCTGTGCCGGCCAACCTGTTGAGCAGCCCGGTGGCGTCGGCCGCCATCGGCCGCCCGGCCGCGGCCCGTTCTTCCGCCAGCCCGGCGAGCATCACCCGCAGTTCCTCGTCGGCGCGCTCGTCGAGGCCGTCCACGCAGGACAGCGGCAGGCCCATGAACACGCATTTGAGTACGCCCTGGCGCCAGGTCGCGGCGTCCAGGTGTGCGGCGTACGGGCCGAGGGCGGCGCCGACCAACCGGGTGTCGTTGGTGCGCAACGCGTCGTGCAGCAGCGGCACGCCGGCGTTGCCGATCGGCAGCAGCGGCAACGCCCGCAGCACCGCGCGTTTCTCGTTGGCGTCGCCGTAGCGGTAGAGCCGTTCGAGCTCTTCGGCGACCCGGTCCTTCGGCAGCGCCGCCAGCAGCAGGGCCCGGGCCGCCTCGTCGGCGGTCCAGCCGTTGGCCAGCGGCGCCCGGCCGCAGGCCCGGGCCGCGCGCGGGAACAACCGGGCGATCGCGCCGGGATCGGCCCGCACCTGGCGGACGGCTTCGTCGACCCAACCTATCGGGGGTACGGCCCGCGCGAGTGCGGCGTGGAGGTCGTCGAGGGTCATCGCCACTCCCTTCCCGTCCCGGCGGCGTTCCGCAGGAAGTCGATCGAGCGCGCGGCGACGTCGGGTGCCGCGTGCGAGTGTCGGGGCAGTTCCACGGCGACCAGGCCGGTGTAGCCGGCCGCGTCCAGCGCGCGCAGCACCGGCGGGAAGTCGATCTCGCCGGTGCCGAACTCGAGGTGCTCGTGGGTTCCCCGGCGCATGTCGTCGATCTGCACGTTGACCAGGTGGCCGGCGACCGCGGCGACGCAGTCGGGCACCGGGTCGGGCTCCAGGCACCGGCAGTGTCCGATGTCGAGGGTGATGCCGAAGCCGGCCGGCTCGCCGAGGGCCGCGTGCAACCGGCGCCAGCCCGCGATGTCTTCGACCAGCATGCCGGGCTCGGGTTCGAAGCCGAGCACGACGCCGCGCTCCTGCGCCGCCTTGAGGGTGGTGGCGCAGCCGTCGACCAGGCGCTGCCAGGCGGTGTCGGGGTCGACGCCGGGCGGGCGGACGCCGGCCCAGAACGAGACCGCTTCGGCGCCCAGGTCGGCGCCGACCGCGACGGCCCGGCGCAGGAAGTCCAGCCGCAGGGCGTTGTCGTCGTGCAGCAGGGTCGGCGCGTGCTTGTGCCACGGGTCGAGCAGGTAGCGGGCGCCGGTCTCGATGACCACGCCCAGGCCGAGCGCGCCGAGGCGGGCCGCGACCGCGTCGACCCGGGCCGGCAGGCCCGGCGCGAACGGGTCGAGGTGGTCGTGGTCGAGGGTGAGGGCGACGCCGGCGTAGCCGAGGTCGGCGATCACCGCGAGGGCATCGTCGAGGCGGTGGTTGGCGAAGCCGTTGGTGCCGTAGCCGAACCTCATGTGGCCGCCACCTTCCGGGTCAGCCGGCGGGCCAGCGGCGCGGCCGCCGCGACCAGGGCACCCGGCGCCGGTGCGCCGGCGCTCGCGGCGAGGGCGCCCTGCAGGGACGGCAGCGCGGTGATGCCGGCACCCACGGCCGCGCGCACCACACCGGCCGACGGGTCGGCGGCCGCCCGGGCCTGGGCGGCGCCGTAGCGGGCGGCATACCAGGCGGCCAGCGCCGCCGGGACCAGCGCCCGCCAGCCCCGCTGTCGTGCCGGGTGCGCCGCGACGGCGGTCACCGCCGCGGTACCGAGCAGCGTGGCCACCGGCAGCGCCCGGTCGGCGCCGGAGACCTCCCGGCGGGACAGCGCGGTGACGGTGTAGGTGTGTGCGGCGACCAGCAGGGCCGCCGGCACGGCCTTCGCGGGCCGACCGCCGGTGGCGCCGAGCAGCACGTCCAGCCCGCGGCAGGCGGCCATCACCGCAGGACCGGCGGCGGTGTTCTTGGCTTTCAGGTCATAGGCCCAGACCGCCGCGGCCAGGGGTACGGCGGCCGTGAGGGCCCGGCGGCCGCCGGCGAGGCCGGCGACCGCGACACCCGCCGCGGTCAGCCCGGCCGCGACGGCGAACGCCCGGCCGGGCGCGATCCGCCCGCTGGGTATCGGCCGTTCCGGGCGTTCGGTGGCGTCGAGATGCCGGTCGGCCCAGTCGTTGGCCGCCATGCCGCCCCAGTAGAGCAGCACGGAGGCGCCGGCGAGCGCGGGCGTGCGGGCGCCGAGAGCGCCCGCGGCGGCCGCGCCCGCCACCACGTCACCGGGCACCGAGAGCCCGGCGGGCGCCCGGACCAGTTCGGCGTAGTTTGCCAAGGTCCTCGGCAGCCGTGATGCTGGCGCATCACCGCTGCCCCCGGTCACGTCGCGGATGCTGGGCACCCTAGGCCTCCGGCAGCCCGGCGACGAAAGAGCGCAGCAGGTCCCACTGTTCGCTGAGCCCGTGCGGCACGTCGCCGATCGGGTCCTTGAAGAAGAAGGCCAGCTCGGTCAACGGACCGTGCCGGCCGGCTCGGTGTGCGGCGCTGGTCAACCGCGCGAGGTCGAGCACCAGCGGCGCCGCCAGGGCGGAGTCGCAGCCGTGCCAGGAGAACTCCATCCGCATCCGCACGCCGAGGAAGCCGGCGAAGCTGACCAGGTCCCAGGCGGTCTTGAAATCGCCGAGGTCGTCGACGTACTCGATGCGGGTGTTGCCCTGTGGCTCGTAGCCGAGCGTCTCGGCCAGCACCCGCTGCTTGCTGGCCGACTTGGCGGCGTTGGGCCCGGGCGAGGCCAGGTTGGCGCCGTCCCCGCCGCCGAGCAGGTTGAGCCCGGACCAGCTGCGGACGGCGAGGTTGCGGTGCGCGAACATGGGCGCCAGCACCGACTTGACCAGCGTCTCGCCGGTCTTGCCGTCGTGGCCGGCGTAGGGCAGTCGGGTTTCGGTCGCCAGGGCGGCCAGCGCGGGGAGCCGGGCGCCGGTCGACGGGGTGAAGTCCACGTAGGACGCTCCGGCGGTGAAGGCCGCGTACGCGGCCAGCGAGCTGGCCGGCAACGGCGACCCGCCGTCGGCGAGCTCCGCGCGGAGCAGGTCGAGGTCGCCGTGCGCTGGCCGCGGCTCGGGCAGGGACTCGGTGGTGGAGACGTTGACCACGACCACCCGGTCGACACCCGACCGGTCACGGAAGGCGGTGATGTCGGCGGCCAGCGCGGCCGCCGTCTCGGCCTGCGTGCCACCGACGGGTACGGTGCGCAGGTTCTCCTCGACGGCGGCCAGGTCCTCGGCGACGGCGGCGACCAGCCGGGGCGGGACGACACCCGCCTCGCCGAGGGTCTCCGCCTTCTTGGCCAGGCATGTGGTGACGACATCGTGGCCGCCGAACACCAGATCGGCGATCGGTGGCAGCGCGGAACCGCGCAGATCGGGATGCTCGGTCACACACCCGGTCGGCTCGGCGAGCCCGGCGCGCAGCGCCAAGGCCCCGACCATGCTGGTGGTCGCCACGGATCCGCGCGCGCCTACCAGCCAGACACCCGTACTCATGGTGTCCCTCCTGCTCTGTGCTTGTTGTTCTGGTCCCCCGGTGCGTGTTGGTGTGTTCGTGGGTTCTCGCTCGGCATGGGCCCCGCCCGCCCGGCCCGCCTCGGGATGGCACCCCGGAAACGGCGTCGGAGTCGGCGGCAACGACGCCGGATCCGGACCCGGCCGGATCGGGCGGACGGGGCTTGGTAGGCAGGGCCGGTCGGCGTCGCGGCCCTGCCTCCCCCGCGTCATGCCTGGCGGAACCCTGGCGGACCCGGGACGCGGCCGGACGCGCCTGGGGGATCGGGTTGTGGCGGACGGCTCATGGTGGCCTCCGGGGTCATGGGGCGGGCGCCATAGGGCACCTGCTCGTGGGCGCGAACGGGTGTAGACGCGTGCAGTGCCTGACCCCTGGCGAGATGCCTCGTTCGCCAAGGTTTCGGTGCCGTGGAGCGGCGGTGCGGGTGGTGCCTTTCGGTGGTGCCTTTCGGTGGTGCTTGGTCGGTGCCTTTCGGTGGTGCTTGGTCGGTGTCCGGTGCGACCGGGAATCCCGGTCCGGTCGCACCGGACGACCGGATACCTCCGGACGACCCGTCCCGCCGCGGGGCGCAACCGCGGCGGGACCCTCGCGGGTCGGCCCGAGGGGTCAGGCGGCGGCTTCGGCGTCGACCGACTCGACATCGGTCCAGACCGTGCCCTGGTCGGCCGAGCGCGCCACCGCGTCCAGCACGAGCTGGACCTGGAGGGCGTCGGCGAACGAGGGCGTCGGGTCGGTGCCGGTGGCAATCGCCTCGATGAAGTCGCGCATCTCGTGGGTGAAGGAGTGCTCGTAGCCGATGATGTGGCCGGGCGGCCACCACGCGGCCATGTAGGGGTGGTCGGCTTCGGTGATCAGGATCCGGTTGAAGCCCTGTTCGGCGGTGGGTGCCGCGGAGTCGTAGAACTCCAGCTCGTTGAGCCGCTCCAGGTCGAAGACCAGCGAGCCGAGCGACCCGTTGATCTCGACCCGCAGGCCGTTCTTGCGACCGATCGCGAAGCGGCTCGCCTCGTAGGTGGCGATCGCCCCGCCGTCGAGCCGGGCCAGGAACAGCGCGGCGTCGTCGACCGTGACCTGACCGGTCGCCGGCGACTCGGCCCCGTTGCCGGACGAGGCGGCCAGGCCGCTGGACTCGCTCGGCAACGGGCGCTCCTTGACGAACGTCTCGGTCAGCGCGCTGACCCCGGTGATCTTCTGGCCGGTGACGTACTGGGTCAGGTCGATGATGTGCGCCCCGATGTCACCGAGCGCACCGGAGCCCGCCTTGTCCTTCTGGAGCCGCCACACGAGCGGGAACTGAGGGTCGACGATCCAGTCCTGCAGATAGACCGCGCGGACGTGCCGGATGACGCCGATCCGGCCGGACGCGATGAGCTGACGCATCATCGCGACGGCCGGCACGCGACGGTAGTTGAACCCGCACATCGACCGGATGCCGTTGGCCTGCGCCTTGGCCGCCGCGGCGACCATGGCCCGGGCCTCTTCGACGGAGTTCGCCAGCGGCTTCTCGCACAGGACGTGCTTTCCGGCCGCCAGTGCCGCGATCGCGATCTCGGCGTGGCTGTCGCCCGGTGTGCACACGTCGACCACGTCGATGTCGTCGCGCTCGACGACCTCGCGCCAGTCGGTCGTGGACGCGTCCCAGCCGAGCTTGCCGGCCGCGGCTGCGACCTTCGACTCGTCCCGGCCGCAGATCAGGGCCATCCGGGCGCGTGCCGGCAGGTCGAACGCCACGTTCACGGTGCGCCACGCGCTGGAGTGCGCGGCGCCCATGAACGCGTAGCCGACCATGCCGACCCGCAGCTCGCGGTCCTGGGGCGGAAGTGATTCGGTGGACAAGGTGGGTCTCCCCCTTTAGCTGAACCCGAGCGGGAGGTAGGTGCTCACGTTCTCTTTGGTGATGGTCTCGGATGCCAGGATGATCTCCTTGGGCACCTGCAGTTCCACCAGGTCCGACATTCCCTTGCCCTGGCCGATCAGCCGGGCGAGCGAGATGGCCGACGAGGCCATCGACGGGCTGTAGGTGACGGTGCACTTCAGGACCGAGTTGTCGGCCTGGATGGCCTCCATCGCGGCCTTGGAACCGGCGCCGCCGACCATCAGGAACTCTTTGCGGTTGGCCTGGGTGGCCGCGGCCAGGACACCGATGCCCTGGTCGTCGTCGTGGTTCCAGAGCGCGTCCATCTTCGGCAGGGCCTGCAGGAGCTGGCTCATCTCGGCCTGGCCGGAGTCGACGGTGAACTGCGCCGCCCGCCGGTTACGGACCGACATGCCGTTCGCGGCCAGCGCGGCCTTGAAGCCGGCCGAACGCTCCTGGGTCAGCTCCAGGTTGTCGATGCCGGCGATCTCGCCGATGATCGGCGCGCTGATGTTCTTCTTCTTCATCTCGGCCGCGATGTAGTTGCCGGCCGCGACGCCCATGCCGTAGTTGTCGCCCTTGATCTGCAGGCGGTAGGCGAGCGCGTCGGGGAACGCGCGGTCGAGGTTGACGACCGGGATCCCGGCCTTCATCGCCTCGAGGCCGAACGCGTTGAGCTCCTTGCCGTCGTACGGGAGCAGGACGATGACGTCCGGCTTCTGCGAGATCAGCGTGGAGAGCGCGCTGCGCTGCGCGGCCGCGTCGGCGCCGGCCTCGACCGGGCTGAACGTCACGTCGGAGTACTCCGCGGCCTGGGCCTTGGCGTTGCTGGTGATGGCCGCGATCCAGCCGTGGTCGGCCGCGGGGGCCGAGAAGCCGATGGTGACCTTCTTGCCGGGCGCCGTGTTGGCGTTCGGCGAGGCGTTGTTGTTGCCCGTGGTCTGCGCGTTGTTGTCGTCGCCTTTGTCGTTGCTCGTGCAGGCGGCGAGGAGAGCACCGGCGCCGAGCGCGGCGCCGCCGAGCAGGAACCGCCGGCGGACCGGATCGTGCTGGGTCATTGACGTCCTCCTGGATTCTTTACGTGCGGGGGTATCGAGGGTGTGAGAGCCCAGGCGACCGTCCGGTCGGACGACCACCGTGGATGGTGCGTATCGGTTTCAGCTAGCTGTAGTGATCCGGTTCCGTTTGAAGAACTGGCTCACGGAGTTGAAGCGGAACTGCTGGATGAGCACGGCGACCACGATGATGCCGCCCTTGACCATGTTCTGGACCTCGGTCGACAAGGCGTTGAGGGTGAACAGGTTGGTGATGGTGGAGAAGATGATGACGCCGAGCAGCGAGCCGACGATGGTGCCCCGACCACCGCTGAGCAACGTGCCACCGATGATCACCGCGGCGATCGCGTCGAGCTCGTAGTTGGTGGCCATCGCCGCCTGAGCCGACGTGCCGATCGAGGTGAGCATGATGGCGCCGATGCCGCAGCAGAGGCCGGCCAGCGCGTACAACATCATGGTGTGCAGTCGCACGTTGATGCCGGCCAGCCGGGCGGCCTCGACGTTGCCGCCGATCGCGACCGTGCGCCGGCCGAACGTCGTGCGGTTGAGCAGGATCCAACCGGCGATCACGACCGCCGCGAGGATGTAGACCAGGATCGGCACGCCGAGCCAGCTGTCCGCCGCGATGCTGTTGATCGTCTGGTTCTCGGTCCGCTGGGTCTGCTTGTTGGAGATCTGGGCGGCCAGACCCCGCGCGGCGACCAGCATCGCCAACGTGGCTATGAAGGGCACCAGCCGCCCGTACGAGATCAGGAAGCCGTTGACCAGGCCGACGCCGAGTCCGACGGCCAGCGCCGTGAAGATCATGCCGGCGGCGCCGAACTCCTGTGTGGCCACCGTCGTCGACCAGACGCCCGCGAGAGCGATGATGGCGCCGACCGAGAGGTCGATGCCGCCGCCGATGATCACGAATGTCATGCCGACCGCGACCACGCCGACGGTCGCGCCGAGCTTGAGGATCGCCCAGACGTTGGTGATCCACCAACCGTCCCGGCCGTAGAGCTCGGGCTGGGTGATGATGCCGATCACGATCAGACCGGCCAGCACGCCGATCAGGCCGAGGTTGCGCCGCGTCGCCTCGCCGGCGTCGCTGTGCCACCAGCCCTTGCCCGTCGGGCCCTGCTCCTCGGGACCACCGCCCAGGGCCTCCTTGACGGCCGGCGCCGTCTGCGCGGGGAGCCCGGTCATCGCCGGTCTCCGTTCGCTCCGCTGATCATGACGGTCATGCGGGCGCACCTTCCATCAAGGACCCCGCCATGACGAGGTCGAGCACAGTCTCTTCGTCGAGTTCCTCGGCGCGCGCCTGGTGGACCAACCGGCCCTCGCGCATGACCAACACCCGGTCGCTGAGACCGAGGACCTCAGGAACTTCGCTGGAAACCAGCAGCACTCCGACGCCTTGCGCGGCGAGCGCGTGGATCACCTGGTATAGCTCGGCCCGGGCGCCGACGTCGACGCCGCGGGTGGGTTCGTCGAGCAGCAGCAGGTCGGTGTCGCCGAGCAGCCAGCGCCCGACCACGACCTTCTGCTGGTTGCCGCCGGAGAGGGTGCGCACCGGCCGGCGGACGTCACGCGGGCGCAGCTCGAGCCGGTCGGCGACCTTCTCCGCCTCGGCCCGCTCCTTGTTCACGTCGGTGAAGCCGAACTTCGCGATCCGGCTGAACGTCGAAAGAGTCATGTTGCGGTAGATCGGCTCGCCGAGCAGCAGCGCCTGGGCCTTACGCTCCTCGGGGGCCATGCCCATGCCGGCGCGTACGGCGGCGCCGACCGCACCGGGCCGCAACGCCTTGCCCTTGACGTAGATCCGGCCGTGCTCCGCCTGGCGGGCGCCGAAGATGGTCTCCAGCAGCTCCGACCGGCCGGAGCCGACCAGGCCCGCGATGCCGACGATCTCGCCCTTGCCGACGGTCAGCGAGATGTCCTCGAACTCGCCCTGGCGGCTGAGCCCGTCGACCCGCAGCAGTTCCTCGGGCTCGGTCGGCGCGTCGACGCGCTCGGGGAAGACGTACTCGATGGTCCGCCCGGTCATCCGGCTGACCAGGTCGCGGGTCGGCGTGGTGCGGGCCGGCAGGCTGGCCGCGGTGGTCCGGCCGTCCTTGAGGACGGTGACCCGGTCGCCGATCTCGCGGATCTCCTCGAGCCGGTGCGAGATGTAGATGACCGCGATGCCCTGCGCGGTCAGCTCCCGGATGATCCGGAAGAGGTTGCCGACCTCGTCGTGGGCCAGCACCGCGCTGGGCTCGTCCATGATGATCAGCCGGGCCTCGTGCGACAGCGCGCGCGCCATGCTGACCACCTGCTTGCCGGCGGCCGGCAGCGTCCGCACCATCCGGGTCGGTGCGATCTCGCCGTGGCCGAGGCGCCCGAGGATCTCGCGGGTCCGCCGGTTCATCAGGCCGCGCCGCACGAACCCGGCGACCTTGACCTCGTGCCCGAGGAACGCGTTGCCGGCGACCGACAGGTCGTCGACGAGGTCGAGCTCCTGGTAGATGGTGGCGATGCCGGCCTTGTTCGCGGCCTGCGGGTTGGCGAAGGTGACCTGCTCCCCCAGCCACTCCACGCTTCCGGAGTCAGGCTGGTGCGCTCCCGACAGCACCTTGATCAGCGTCGACTTCCCGGCCCCGTTCTGGCCGAGCAGGCAATGCACCTCGCCGGCGCGCACCTCGAGCTGGACGCCGTCGAGGGCCCGCACACCGGGGAAGGTCTTGACCACGTCGGTCAGGCGCAGCACGACGGGCCGGTCTTCCCCGTCGCCGGAGCGCTGCGCCGGCACGATCCCGGCAGGCGCGGCCCCCGCGACAGGCTCGTCCACCACGGCGACCTCGTCGGCCGAAACGTCACTGTCCTCGGTGGACAGCGGCGCGGTATTCGCTTCGTCCGGGGCCGCATGCCGGCTCCGCGGTTCGCGGGTCACGTCGGCCTGGGAGACAACGTCGGGCGTCGTGTGCGTCGCAGCGCCGTCACCACCGTTTGAAGGAAGCACCCCGGACTCCGCCGGGCCAGCCTCCGCCGCGGCGCCGTCACCACCCGCGACAACAACCTCGGACTCCGCCTGGCCAGCCCCCGCCGCGGCGCCGTCACCACCCGCGACAACAACCTCGGGCTCCGCCGGGGTGGCCTTCGCCGCCTTGGCGGCGGATCGGGTGCGAGTGCTGGTCGAGCGCGGCGCGCGCTTGCGCGGCGCGGCCTTCGTCTCCGCGGCCGCTTCCGTCTCCGCGGCCGTGCCGTTCGGCTGGCGATCCGCGGCGGCATCAGCCTCCGGGACGGACCCGTTCGGATCCGCGGCGCCGGATGGCGTGCCGGTCTCCGGGGCGGTGCTCTCGGTCATGACGCCTCCATGAAGGCCATGTCGCTGGCCAGCACCGCCGCGCCGGTCACGCCCGCGCGGCTGCCGAGTTCGGACAGGACCACGGGCAGGTTGCCGGTGGCCAGGGGTAGCGAGCGCCGGTAGACGACGCTGCGGATCTCGGCCAGCAGGATGTGGCCGAGTTGGGCCAGGCCGCCGCCGATCACGATCATCGAGGGGTTGGCGAAGCTGACCAGGCCGGCCAGGACGCCGCCGACGCGGCGGCCGCCGTCGCGGATCAGGCGGATGCAGACCACGTCGCCCTCGATGGCGCCCTCGGCGACGTCGACCGCGGTCACCGCGCCGTTCGCGGCGAGGCGCTCGGCCAGTGCCGGCGAGCCGCCGGCGCGGGCCGCGGCCATCGCGTCCTTGGCGATCGCGGCGCCGCTGAACAACGCCTCCAGGCAGCCGACGTTGCCGCACGAGCACATCGGACCGTGCGAGTCGACCTGGATGTGGCCGATGTCGCCGGCACACCCGTCGGTGCCGCGGTAGACCTCGCCGGCGAGGTAGATGCCGCAACCGATGCCGGTGCCGATCTTGACGAACAGGAAGTCGTCGACCGAGTGGGCGACGCCGCCGTGCCGCTCGCCGATCGCCATGATGTTGACGTCGTTGTCGACCACCGCGGGGCAACCGTGCTCGCGGGTGAGCAACTCGCGGACCGGGAACCGGTCCCAGCCCGGCATGATCGGCGGCGAGACCGGCACGCCGTCGCGGAAGCTGACCGGGCCCGGCACGCCGATGCCGACGGCGTCGAGCCGCTCGTAGGCACCGTCCACCTTGGCCTTGTGCAGCAACTCGTTGACCCGCAACAGGGTGCCCTTGGGGCCGCTGCGGATGTCGGCGGGCTCGGCGTAGGCGACGACCGGCTCCAGCCGGCCGTTGACGATCTCGACGTCGATCGAGCTGGCGCCCAGGTCGACGGCGGCGAAGCGGAGCTTGGGGCTGAGTTCCACAAGGGTCGAACGGCGACCGCCGCGGGAGGCGGCCAATCCGGCCTCGGCGACGTAGCCGAGCGTGACGAGGCGTTCGAGTTCGGCGAGCAGCCGCGGCCGGGGCATCTCAAGGCGGTCGGCGAGCTCGGCGCGGGAGACCGCACCGTTGTCGCGCAGCAGCCTTAACAGCCGCAGGTGCAGAGGCTCAACCGCCCGCACGGCACCCATCCTTTGGTCGGCCCGTTCACACCGGCGCAATGTCCGGGTGTTGTGCACGACACAGTAAGAGCTTCCGCTGTGGGTGTAAAGAGCTTCGGATCTCTTGACGATAACTTTTGCTCGGAGCAACAAAAGCTGCGGAGACTGCTAGTGAATCTTCGCGGCAGTGTTGTGGAGATGCCGGTTTCGTCCGGCCAGAACGTCTTGACGTGCGGTGATGCGCTACTTACAGAGGAGCGTGGTCATGCGGCGGCCGGCGATCACGAGGCCGACAGCGGTGACGACCAGAAGATAACCGACGTCGATCAATCCGCCTAGCGTCCGTTCGGTGCCGATCGATATGCCCCGGATCAGGTCGACCGCCCGGTAGAGCGGGGTCACCTCGACGATCCAGCGCAGCACCGGGTGGTAGCTCTCCGCGGGCACGAACGTGCCGGAGAACAGGAACAGCGCGAACTGGATCGACCCCATCAGGTCGAAATCCTGCCAACTGCGGGCGAACGTGGTCAGCGCCAGGCCGAGCGCGCCGAACGCGAAGCCGGCCAGCACGGCGGCCGGGAACGCGAGCAGCGCCCGCCCGACCGTGGTCAGGTCGAACGCGACCATCAGCACCAGGAACGCGGCCGAGTAGAGCGAGCCCCGCGCCATCGCCCAGCCCAACTCGCCGAGCGCGATCTCGAACGGCCGCACGGGGGTCGCGAGCATCCCCTCGTAGAGCCGCATGTATTTCATCTTCCCGAAGAAGTTGAACGTCGTTTCCGACAGCGCACCGGACATCGCCGCCGACGCGAGCATCGCCGGCGCCACGAACGCCGCGTAGCCGACCACCACGCCGCTGGGCAGCGTCAGGTCTCCGACCAAGGCGCCGACGCCGACGCCGATGGACAGCAGGTAGATCACCGGCTCCGCGAAACCGGAGATCATCACGAGCCAGTAGACCGAGCGCAACGCGGCCGCGTTTCGCTCGGCGACCGAGGCGGACCGCCGAGCGGAACCCTCGAAGCTGACCAGCCGGGGCAGGATCAGTGCGACCACGACGTCTCCAGACACTTGCGGAATAAATGGACCGGTCTCCCGCGCTGCCGCGCGACCCGGAACGAATGAGCGCGACCCGTCGTCTGCCGCGCGATCGCGCGACCAGTGGGCACGGATGGCCGCCCGCGTTCGACATCGGCGCCGGGACCGAGCCGAACACCAGAGGCTTGTGGCACCCGGAGAAGCGGTACCAGCGGCTCCCCCGTCGACCGGTCAGAACACGAGTCGCTTGCGGAAGCGGATGTGTGCCAGCCACCAGCCTCCACCGGCCCAGACCGCCAGGTAGGCCAGGTGGCCGGCAGCCGACCACTGCGGCGCGACGCCGAGTGTCGCCGCTCGGCACAGGTCGACGCCGTGCCACAGCGGCGTCGCGTAGGCGACCCAGCGCAACCCGACCGGCATGCTCTCGACCGGGAAGAAGACACCGGCGAACAGCGACATCGGCAGCACCGCGAAGCGGAACAGCAGCCCGAGGTAGCCGTCGGAGGTGATCGTCGAACTCCATGCGAAAACCGGTGCCGCCACCGCGCAGCCGAGCAGCACCGCGACCGGCAGCGCGAGCAGCGCCCAGACCGAGTGGACCGCGCCGAACAGCGTGGCCACCACCAGGAACGCCGCCGCCGACAGGGCCGCCCGGAACAGCACGAACAGCAGGTGGCCGCCGAGCACGTCGCCGACCCGCAACGGCGCCGCGGCCTGGGCGAAATAGATCTTGTGCCAGGCGAAGCTGCCGAGCACGGGCCAACTGCTCTCGCCGGCCGCGACCTGCAGCGCGGTCGACGCGACCAGGCCGGGCACCACGTAGTCGAGGTAGGGCACGCCGGCCACGCCACCGTCGACATAGGCGCCGACGCCCACACCGAAGCCCAACATGGTCAGCAACGGCAGCAGGAACGAGCCCAGCACCGAGCCCCTCCAGGTGCGCCGGTAGCCGACCAGATGGTATTCAAAAACGGCCATCGTGCGTCGCAGCCCCGGGACCGGAAGCGCCCCTGCGGCCACGCCGGCACCCGTCGCGGTCGTCATGCGGCCTCCCCTCGAGACGGACCAGGCGAACGTTCAGAAGGTACGCGGGGCGTACGACGAAATTCAGGCTTTTTCCTCCCCGGCGAGCTCGGCCAACCGCCGGTCGAGGAAGCGCTGCTCGGCGCCATCGTCGGTGAGCCGCCTCGCCCTCCGGTAGGCCTCGCGCGCCTCGCCGGTGCGGCCCAGCCGGCGCAGCAGCTCGGCCCGCGTCGCGTGCAGGTAGCGGAACTCCTCGAGCCCGAGCCCGTCGACGATCCGCAGGCCGGCGGAAGCGCCGTCGGTCTCGGCAACGGCGATCGCCCGGTTGAGCTCCACCACGGGCGACCCGGTCAGCCGGCCGAGCTCCGCGTACAGTGCCGCGATCTGCGCCCAGTCGCACGGCACCTCGGCGTGTAACGCGGCGATCGCCGCCTGGAGCACATAGGACCCTCGACCGCCCAGACCCAACGCGCGATCGAGCACGGCCCGGCCGGCGGCGATCTGCTCGCCGCTCCACCGCGACCGGTCCTGGTCGGCGAGCAGCACCAGCTCGCCGTCGCGGAACCGGGCCTCCCGGCGCGAGTCGTGCAGCAGCATCATCGCCAGCAGCCCGTGCGCCTCGGCGTCCTCCGACAGCAGCTCGGCCAGCGCCCGCCCCAACCAGATCGCTTCGGCGGCCAGCTCGTCGCGACCGCCGTAGCCCGCGTTGAAGATCAGGTAGACCACGGCGAGCACGGCGTCGAGTCGATCGCGGAGCAGGTGTGCCGGCGGCACCCGGAACGGGATCCGGGCAGCCTTGATCTTGCGCTTGGCCCGCACCAGCCGCTGCGCCATCGTCGCCTCGGACACCAGGAAGGCCGCCGCGATCTCGTCGGTGCGCAGCCCACCGAGGGTGCGCAGGGTGAGCGCGACCTGCGCCTCGATCGCGAGAGCCGGATGGCAGCAGGTGAAGATCAGCTCGAGCCGCTCGTCGGGAAACCCCGACGCCGGCGCAGGCATCGGCGGGACGTGCAGGCCGACCTTGGCGGCGAGCGTCCGCTCGCGGCGGATGCGGTCGGTCGCCCGGTTGCGGGCCGTTCTCATCAGCCAGGCGCGCGGGCTGTCCGGGACGCCGTCGCGCGGCCACCGCTCGGCGGCCGCGGCGAACGCGTCCTGCGCGGCCTCCTCGGCGAGGTCGAAGTCGCCGAGGAAGCCGATCAGGTTGGCCACCACGCGTCCCCATTCCGCGCGGAAGACCTGGTCGAGACTCGCTACCAAGACACCTCCGGGGCGCGGATATCGAGGACGGCGCCCGCATCAGCCATGCGCGCGGCCCCGCCGAGGCCAACGGT
>NZ_JBFAPI010000005.1:266358-280102 GCF_040676615.1 Asanoa sp. NPDC049573 | reverse complement strand
GTCGCTGCGGCTACCAACAGGCCTTTCCAGGCGCGGACCTCGAGGACGCCGCCCGCACCAGCCATGCGCGCGGCCCCGCCGAGGCCAACGGTCGCTGCGGCTACCAACAGGCCTTTCCAGGCGCGGACCTCGAGGACGCCGCCCGCACCAGCCATGCGCGCGGCCCCGCCGAGGCCAACGGTCGCCACGGCTACCAACAGGCCTTTCCAGGCGCGGACCTCGAGGACGCCGCCCGCATCAGCCATCGGCGCGGCCGCGCCGAGGCCAACGGTCGCCACGGCTACCAATAGACCTCCGAGGGGCGGATCTCGACGGCGCCGCCATAGCGGGCGGCCGGCACTCGTGCGGCCACCTCGATGGCGGCGTCGAGGTCGTCGGCCTCCAGGATGAACCAGCCGCCGACCGCCTCCTTCATGCCGACGAACGGGCCGTCGGTGGTCAGCGTCCTGCCGCCCTCGACCCGCACGGTGGTCGCGTTCTGCGGCAGGCCCATCGGCAGCCCGGGCGTGACGCCCGGCGTCTTGTTGATCGCCATGTAGTCGGCGTAGACCTGCTTCTGCTCATCCTCGGGCAGCTTGGCCTGCTCTTCGAGTGCACTGTTTTGGTAGATCAACATGATGTATTTCATCGATCCTCCACGTCGCGGCCGGATGGTCACGCGGTAAGACGAACGGGTAGGCGCGAAATCGACAGCTCCACCGTGGCTAGTCAACCAGCGTGCGGCCGGTCAGGTGCAGGAAGACGTCTTCGAGCGTGCTGCGCCGCACCAGCACGCTGGCCGGCTCGAGCGCCCGCTCGTGGACGGTGGCCACGGCCGCGTCGCCATCGTCGACGTAGAGCAGGACGCGGTCGGGCAGTGGCTCGACCCGCTCGGCGATGCCGGCCAGCTTGTCGACGAACAGCTCCTGGGACTCGGCGGCGAAGCGCAACTCGACGACCTCGCGGGTGGAGTGGCGGTCGATCAGGTCGCGCGGCGAGCCCTCGGCGACGATCCGGCCGCCGTCCATCACCACGAGGCGGTCGCAGAGCTGCTCGGCCTCGTCCATGTAGTGCGTGGTCAGCACCAGCGTCACGCCCTGGCGTTTGAGCCGGAACAGCCGTTCCCAGACCAGGTGGCGGGCCTGTGGGTCGAGGCCGGTGGTCGGCTCGTCGAGCAGCACCACGTCAGGCTCGTTGACCAGCGCGCGGGCGATCGTCAGCCGCCGTTTCATGCCGCCGGACAGCGGCTCGACCTTGCTGCCGGCGCGCTCGGTGAGCTGGACGAACTCGAGCAGCTCGGCGGCCCGGGCGCGGGCCACCTTGCGCGGGATGCCGAAGAACCGGGCGTAGGTGGTCAGGTTTTCGGCCACCGTCAGCTCGGGGTCGAGGTTGTCGGTCTGTGGGCAGACGCCGAGCCGGGCTCGGATCGCCGGGCCGTCGCGGGCCGGGTCCATCCCCAGGATCCGCAGCGAGCCCTCGGTCACCGGCGACACGCACCCGATCATGCGCATGGTCGAGCTCTTGCCGGCACCGTTGGGGCCGAGGAAGCCGAACGCCTCGCCGGCCCGCACCGCCACGTCGATGCCGTCGACCGCGGTGAACCCGCCGAAGCGTTTGACCAGCCCCGTCGCCTCGATGAGCGGCCTGCCGTCAGTCACAGTCGGACCTTAGCGACGGGGTACGACAGAGGACACCGGATATCGGCGCCCGCTGATGAGAAACGGTCAGAGGTCGCGGGGCGTGGTCGCGGCCCGGGCCTCCGCCACGAAGGCGCCGGTGGCCTCGACGACCTCGGGCGTGGAGGTCTGCGTGCCCGGGTCGTAGCGCACCGACCACGCCAGACCGTCGCGGCCGCGGACCTTGCGGGCCACCACCCGCACGCCGCCGCCGTCGACCGGGTGGTGCGAACTGTACGAGACCGAACCGGTCACCCGGGCGCGCACCTGTTGCGGCACCTCTCGCGGCTCGACCAACAGCACCGACTGCGGCGGCAGGTCGGCCATCACGTCGTAGCCGTCGCGCTCCTCGACCACCTCGGCCGGCGTGACGGACAGCTCCCGGCCCGACCAGACCGCCTTGTGGATCTGGTGCCAGTCGAGCCGGTCGCGGTCGGGAAGGCGCAGGCCGCGGTCGGTGGCGACGACATAGGAGCGGGACTGGGTACGCGCCCACGCGATCACCCGCTCGCCGCTGTCGAGCGTGACACCGGCGTCGGCCGGCAGTTTCGGCTGGCGCCGGAACAGGTCCCACAGGCTCATCGTGCCGTCCTCACAGCCCGCCCGCCGCCTGCTCGCGCAGGGCCCGCGCATGTTGCTCCAGGGAGAACAGCTCGCCGGCCAGGGCCAGGTACTGGTCTTTGCTGGTGACCGGGTTGATCCGCTGCACCTTCGACTTGAGTTCGCGGATCCGGTTGTCGGTGGCGCCCCACTGCAGCCGGGCCAGCAGCACCGAGACGTAGTGCGGGTCGGGATCGGCGTCGCGCAGCATGGGCTCGACGGCGAGTTCGCCGATCAGCGCCTTGCCGGTCAGGTCGCCGCAGGCGTCGCGGACCCGCTCGATCCAGACCACGCCGCTGGTGCCGCTGACCGCGCCGCCGGCCTCGGCGATCGCTTCGCGCACGGTGCGCAACTCGGCGGTCGAGTAGGCCTCTTCGCCGATCGCGTCGAACATCGGCCCGGCCAGCACCGGCACCTGGATGGCCAGCTTGAGCGCCTCGCGCTCGACCCGGGCCTGCGGGCTGTCGGTGCGGACCATCGCGTTGTTGGCCGTCGCGGTCGGGGTGGCCGCCGACGCGCCCGCGCTGGCCACGGCCCGCTGCACCGGCTCGATCTCCATCCCGAGGTCGCCGGCGAGCTTTCGCACGTACTCCGGACGCTTCTCCCGGTCTTTGATCTTCGCGACGAGTGGTGCTGCCCGGCGCATGGCCTCGATCCGGCCGTCGACGGAGTCGAGATCGTATTTCTGGAGGATCTGTCGCAGTGCGAAGTCGACCATCGGCTCGCGGCGCGCGACCAGGTCGCGAACAGCCAGGTCGCCTTTTGCCAACCTGAGCTCGCAGGGGTCCATGTTGTCCGGACTGACCGCGATGAAGGTGCGGCCGACGAACCGTTGATCTTCGTCGAAGGCGCGCAGGGCGGCCTTCTGCCCGGCGGCGTCACCGTCGAAGGTGAAGATGATTTCCCCGGCGAACGCGTCGGTGTCCATCAGCAGCCGGCGCAGCACGCTGATGTGGTCGCCGCCGAACGCGGTGCCACAGGTCGCGACCGCGGTCTTGACGCCGGCCAGGTGGCAGGCCATCACGTCGGTGTAGCCCTCGACGATCACCGCGCGGCCCTGCCGGGCGATCTCCCGCTTGGCGTGCTCGATGCCGTAGAGCACGTGCGACTTCTTGTAGAGCGTCGTCTCGGGCGTGTTCAGGTATTTCGGGCCGTCGTCGTCGTCGAAGAGCTTGCGCGCGCCGAAGCCGATGATGTCGCCGGACAGCTCGCGGATCGGCCAGACCAGCCGGCGCCGGAAGCGGTCGATCAGGTTGCCGGAGCGGGCCTCGCGGGCCAGGCCGGCGGCGACCAGCTCCTGGCCGCTGAAGCCGCTCTGCCGCAGGTGGCGGGTCAGTGGGTCCCAGCCCTCAGGTGCGAAACCGCAGCCGAAATCCTGCGCGGCGGCGCGGTTGAAGCCGCGTTGGGCGAGGAACTCGCGGGCCAGCCTGGCGCCCGGGGTGGCCAGCTGGCCGGCGTAGAACTCGGCGGCGGCCGCGTGGGCGGCGACCAGGCGCTGCTTGACGCCCTGCTGCTGGGCGCGCATCGGGGCGGGGCCGCCCTCGACGTAGCGGAGCTGGATGCCGGCGCGGCCGGCGAGCCGCTCGACCGACTCGACGAAGGTCAGGTGGTCGACGTCCATCAGGAAGGAGATGGCGTCGCCACCCTTGCCACAACCGTGACAGAAGAAGACATTTCGGCCCGGCGCGACCGTGAACGAAGGGGTCTTTTCGTCATGGAACGGGCACAAACCCTTGAGGTTGCCGCCGCCCGCGCTCTTCAGCGTCACGTGCTCGGAGATGACGTCCGCGATCGCGGTGCGCTCACGAACCAGCGCGATGTCTTCCTCGCGGATCCGGCCTGCCATGCGCTCCCCTCACACCTGTCCCCTCCCATCCTGCACTGCCGTGCGGATCTTGGTGGGGGTGGGTGTGTGCCGCTTCACGGCCTATCCCGAGCAGGGGGCGTGACCGTCGGGGGGTCGGTCACGTCCCCTGTGTCTCCCACCACCGCAGCCCCTTGGCGGTACGTCAGCGAGGACTTCACGCTCGGTTGTGATGAGCTTGCGCTCCGAATGCCACCCGGACATCCGCCACCTGGCGCATGTATGGGAGGCCGATTGCATACGTACGCCATTTCTGGGTCTCGATGCCCCACCCAATGTCCGCGCGCTGGCCGTTATCTCCGCCACCCGCTCAGACGAAGCTTTTGGTTGAGCGCTGGGGCCGCCAGCGCCGACGTGGCGGAGAAGGTGTCCCAATTGAGCATCCTGGGCCGTGGTGACGAGCACCTGCACTACAGCGACAGCTCACATCGCTGGGTGGCCCCACCACACATCGAGCAGAGCGTCTGGGAGGCGAGCCTCCGCGCCCACCTGGGTCGTCACCTGCTCACCATGGGCGGACGCGACGAGGTCGACCAGATCGACCTGCCGCGCGCCTATATCCCGCGACAGCGAGGCGCCTCCAAGCCGACCCCCGAGGCGCGGGCCACCAGGTCATGCCGCGCCGGCTGACCCTGGGTCGCGGGTACGGATCGGTGCCGGTCGGGCGATGGCTCGGCCGGCGCCGTTCCACCACCGCGGGACGCGCCTGCCGCCGCTGCGGTTGCGGGACCAGCCCACCCCGCCTCGGCGCCATGCGCACCCACCGCCGCTTCGGCGGCTGGATCTGCACCTGCCGCCCACCCTGGCCCGGCATACCCGGGCAACGAGGTGCACCGCCCCTGTAGCCCGCACCGACTCCACGGACCTGGAACAGACGCCACATCGGGCCGCCTCCTCCCGGTGTGGCGTCTCCGTTTGAGGCCCGACCCACCGGGTCGCCGTCCATCGAGCGATCGGCTCGGGCCCGGCTTCCGGTGCCGCTGCCCGCGTGCGACCCAAATCTAATCTGCGCACGTTGGCGGATGGTTGGGGTTCGGCGGTCTCGGACGCGCTCCACAATGGCGGATGTCTTGGCTGCGGGCCGTTGCCGGGGAGTGTCGGCGGCGGGCGCCGGCATCCGCCTGGTGGCGGATGCCGGAGCTGTCAGCTCACCACGTGGGTGAACTCGCGTTGGCCGGCCTCGCGGGCGATGTCGATGCGCGACTGGAGTTCGAGCTTGGCCAGGATGTGCGAAACGTGGGTCTGCACCGTGCGCCGCGACAGGAACAGCTGCGCCGCGATCTGCGGGTTGGACATCCCCTGTGCGACCATGCCGGCCACCCGGACCTCGGTGGGCGTGAGTGACTCCCACCCGCGCCGGGCCTGGCGGTGCCGGACCCGCGGGCCGCGGCGGATGCCGTATTGGCGGAACGTCGCCTGGGTGCGGTCGAGGTCCCACCCGGCGCCGAGTTTGGCGTAGAGCGAGTAGGCGTCGGTGAAGAGGTTGCGCGCCTCGGCCATCTCCCCGCGTTCGGCCATCGCCAGCGCCGCGGCCTCGAGGGCCTGTGCCCGGGGTAGCGGGCGGCCGGCGGCGCGGTAGCCGTTGGCGGCCTCGAGCAGGCCGGCCGGGTCGCTGGCCAGCAGGCCCTGGCAGTGCAGCGACACGGCCCGCCGGTGTGGGGCGGGAGCGCCCTCGCCGGCGGCGACGGCGCGCAGCGCGATCGCCTTGGCGGTGACCTCGTCGTCGACCGCGAGGGCGAGGCGCACCGCGTCGGCCAGCAGCTCGATCGACTCCTCGTTGTCTTGCACGTCGGACATGCCGTCGAGCAGCACCGCCAACGCCGCCGCCAGGTCGCCTTCGCGTTCGAGCTTGAGGCTCTTGGCCATCGCGTAGGCGCGGCAGATGCGGTCGCCGACCAGGTCGTTGAACTGGGCCGCGGCCGCGAGGTGGCGTTCGCTGTCGGCGTCGCCCCGGTGGAGCCGGATCGTCGCGGCCAGACCGTGTTGGGCGCAGTCGACCACCGGGTTCTTGCTGACGCCGAGCGACAGGTTGATCTCGATCAGGGCGTCGTCCCACTTGCCGCTGTCGAACAGCAGCTCGCCCAGCGCACTCTGGGCCTGGGCCAGGCGGAACACGTTGCCGACCCGGTCGGCCGAGTGCCGGACCTGCTGGGCGACCTTGATCGCCTCGTCGTAGCGGTCCATCATGCCCAGCGCGACCGCCTGGTTGATCTGCAGGATCAGGCGCAGGTCGGCCAGTGCCGGGTCCTGCTCGGCGACCGCGAGGGCGCGTTCGTAGAGCGGAAGCGCCAGCTCGGTGTCGCCGCGCATGCCGTGCAGGATGGTCTGCACCAGCAACGCCCAACCCATCCCCCAGGGGTCGCCGGCCTCCGTCGCCGTCAGCAGCGCCTCTTCGGCGACGGTCGCCGCGGCGTCGATCTGGCCGAGCGCGCGGTGGGCGCGGGCCATCAACACCAGCAACCGGCCGCGGTGGCGGGCCCGGATGCCCGGCGCGTCGAGGGCGCGCTCCAGCGGACCGAGCGACTCTTCGTGCTTGCCGATCACCGCGTTGCAGGTGACCAGGGTCCAATGCAGGTCGACCAGCAGGTCGGGCAGCTTGACGTGGATCAACGCGGCCGCCGCGACCTCGGCGGCGCCGCTCGGGTCGCCGACCCGGACGAGCGCGTCGGCCAGGCGGCAGGCGATCACGTCGTGCGACGCGGCGCCGCTCGGGGTGCCGTTGAGCGCCCAGCGCAGCATCGGGATGGCGACCTTCGGCGCCTGGCCGACCAGTTGCGGCGCCGCGTCGGCGAGCCACTTGACCACCCACGCGTCGACCGCGTTGGCACCGCCGTCTTCGTCGAGCGTGGGGCGGAGCTGCCGCGCGACCCGCTCGGCCGGGGCGCCGTCGTCGGCGAGCGCCCGCGCGGCGTCGCGGTGCCAGGCGGCGCGGATCGCCGCGGGCATGCTGTCGTAGAGGCAGTCGCGGATCAGGGGATGGCGGAACGCCATCTCGTTGCCGCTCTCCTGGACGACGCCCGCAAGGATGGCCTCGTCGAGGATCGGCAGCAGCTCCGGCACCCGCCGGCCGGCCACCACCGCGAGCTCGTGCACCGAGAAGTCGATGCCCAGCAACGCCGCGACGCGCAACAGGTCGCGGGCCGCCGCGGAGAGGAACTCGAGGCGGTCGGAGATCGCGGCCGACAGCGAGTTGGGCGCGGTCGTCTGCCCCGACTCGACCGTTTCGCCGGTGCGGGTGAGCGCCTCGGCCCGGACCAGCACGTCGACCAGCTCGGTCAGGTAGAGCGGGTTGCCACCCGCGCCGGCGGCGAGCTCGAGCAGCTGTGGCCCGGGGGTGCCCTCGACCAGCTCGGCGACGAACTGGGCGATCTGTTCGTTGGTGAGGTGCTCGATCCTCAGCACCCCGGGCTCGACCGCGCGGCGCAGCGCCAGCACGTCGTCGCGCCGGGGGATCATGCGGGTCAGGCCGATCGCCACCAGCGGCAGATGGCTGACAGCGCGGACGAGCCGGCCAAGGGTCTGCACGGTGGCCGCGTCGGCCCACTGAAGATCGTCGACGACCAGCATCAATGCCGAATCGCGGCAGAGATCGCCGATCAAGGCCAGCAGTTTCTCGGTCGCCGCCGGAATGACGTCGATCCGGCTGCCATAGCCGGCGTCGGTGCGCAGCAACTCGGAAATGCTCGCGTGCTCACTCGGCGACACGCCGGGGTGCCCGCGCAGCGCCTCGAGAATGGGCAGCAGGGGAAATGCCTGGCTGAGCTCGTCACATACGGCCCAGACAACGTTGACCCCGGCATCACGGGCGGCGACGGTCGCGGCGCGGGCGAGGGAGGTCTTGCCGATCCCCGGCTCGCCCTCGATGAGGAAGGCCCGGCCCCGGCCACGGGCGAGGTCGTCGACAGCTTGGCGCAACGCTCCCAACTGGCGGTCGCGGCCGATGGGGTCCACCGGCGCCTGCGAATCTGCCACCACGCGACTCCCTTCCGCTGCGCCGTGAGGGTTTCGGCCGGTTAGTCGGCAAGCAACAAATTGGCCATATGTGGCGTTTACGGTTGTGAAAGTTGCAGATTGCACGCGCAACAGCAGGAGAAAGCCAACCTAATCCGTGTAAAACTCACATCCAGGTGACGATCCGCCAGGTGGCGTTGAGCCAACTGTCCGTAGCGGTCTGCTCACGTTGTGCTTGTGTAGTTGCTTTCCGTGCTGCACTATTTTTTTTACAGCCTGGCCAGGGTATATGCACAACTCTCAATAGGAGCCCGCCATGCACAAAAGCAGACTCCAAACCCTGCTTGCCAGGACCGTCGCGGTTATGGCGGTCGCCGCTAGCATCGCAGCCGTAAGCATGTCCGGCGCGTTTGCCTCGTCCGCAGCATCGCACTTTTCGGCCGCGAAAGCGTCCACCTCCGTCGTCTCAAACCTTTGGCACGACCTGTAATTCTGCACCTTGTCAGGCCACACCGGAAGGGCCTGACATCGCCGGATCCGGTGGGGCTCAGCCACCAGATCCGACACAGCTCAGGGGAAATGGGCGGCCTACCCTCTACTGTGGGCGGCGGCAACCTTTGATCGAATCGGCGCCTGCGGAGGCCGATCGTTCTGAGGTTGCCGCCGCTCACAGCTTTGTGGGGCGGCCGGTTGGCACGGGAACCAGCCTCCGCGCAACTCGCCACCGAGACATCAGCCACCTGGCGGATATGAAAGTCTGAGGCCCGTGGCGCGCATCCTGACCGACCGAGAGGTCAACCGGACCGTCCTGCACCGCCAACTGCTGCTGGAACGTTCCCGCGACGAGCTGCCCAGGGTGCTAGAGCGGATGGCCGGCCTCCAGGCCCAGTACTCCCCCGCGATCTACATCGGCCTGTGGTCGCGTGCCGAGGGCGTCGAGCGGCCGATCGTGACCAAACTGTTGCACGACCGCGAGATCATCCAGGGCACCTTGCTGCGCGCGACCATCCACCTGGTCAGCAGGCGCGACTACTGGCCCTGGGCGCTGGCCATCCGCGAGGCCCGACGCGCCATGGCCCTGCGATCGTTCAAGCCGGCGCCGGATGCGGCGGAACTCGAGAGAACCGCCGCCACGTTACGCGCGGCGCTCGCCGACGGCCCGCTCAAGCAGCGCGAGATCGACCAACTGATCGGCGCCGACCAGCGCCGCCTGATCGGCCTCTGGCTCGACATGGTGCGGCAACCCCCGTGCGGCACCTGGGAACGCCGCCGTGCCGACCTCTATGCCCTGGCCGACGAGTGGGTCGGCCCGCCGGACAGCACCGTCGAGGAGGGCACGACGCACCTGCTGCGCCGCTATCTCACCGGCTTCGGCCCGGCCACCCGCAAGGAGATCGCCACCTGGTCGGGCCTTCCGGTTGCCACGGTTGCCGCAACCCTTGCCAACCTGGACACCACCACCTACCTGGCCGAGGACGGCACCGAACTGGTCGACCTGGCCGGCGGCCCGATCGCCGACGGCGACACCGACGCACCGCCACGATTCCTGCCCAACTGGGACGCCTCGCTGCTGGTGCACGCCCGCCGGTCGGCCATCCTCCCCGAGGAATTCCGACCCCGGATCTTCCACATCCGCGCGCCACAGTCCTTCGCCGTGTTCCTCGTCGACGGCGCCGTCGCCGGCACCTGGAAGGCGGTCGACGGCAGGCTGGAATACGACGAGTTCCGACCGCTCACCGCGACCGAGCGCGAGCGACTGCACGCGGAAGGCGAACGGCTCGCGGATTTCCACGCCTAACCCCTAAGGTCGTTCGGGTGCGAACGATCCGCGCGACCGCCGTACCCCTGCTGCTCCTGCTGTTGATCTCGGCTTGTGGGCCGGGCCAGCCGGAAGCGGCGGGACAGCTGCCGGCACCGACCGGGTCCGCCTCCGCGCAGGCCGACGCGCAACCGACCCCGGGCAAGGACGGCATCGGCCGCGGCCCCACGCCCAAGCCGCCGGCGAAACCGGCCAGCTTCGGCAACCCGGGCGGCAAGGCCGCGATCCCGGCCGAGGCCCGCGCGGAGAACACCAGCAAACCGACCCGCAGGATCGGCACGGGTACGAAGGCGAGCTGCACGTCCGACGCCGTCGTCAAGGCGGTCGCGGCCGGCGGGATCATCACGTTCGACTGCGGCCCCGACCCGGTCACCATCACGATGACCGCCACGGCGAAAATCAAGAACGCCAACGGACCGAAGATCGTGCTCGACGGCGGCGGCCGGGTCACCCTCAGCGGCGGCGGCAAGCGCCGGATTCTCTACATGAACACGTGCGACGAGGCGCAGGGCTTCCTCACGTCACATTGTCAGGACCAGGACCGGCCACAGTTGACCGTGCAGAACCTGACGTTCACCGGCGGCAACTCGACCGGCGACAAGACCGAGGGTGGTGGCGGCGGCGCCATCTTCGTCCGCGGCGGGCGCTTCAAGGCGGTCAACACCAGGTTCGTCGACAACCGTTGCGACGCGAGCGGCCCCGACCTCGGCGGCGCGGCGATCCGGGTGCTCAGCCAGTTCCACGGCGAGCCGGTCTACATCGTCGGCAGCACGTTCCAGGGCGGCGTGTGCTCCAACGGGGCGGCGCTGTCCAGCATCGGCGTGTCCTGGGTGGTGCTCAACAGCGTGTTCCGCAACAACAAGGCGATCGGCAGCGGCGCGAACCCCGCCCGCTCAGGCTCACCCGGCGGCGGCAGCGGCGGCGCGATCTACCTGGACGGAAACCTGTTCACGCTGCGGATCGCAGGCTCCGTCGTGCAGGACAACACCGCAAAGGAAGGCGGCGGCGGTGTGTTCTTCGTGAGCAACGACCGCACCGGCACGATGCGCGTGGAGAACACGACCTGGAAGGGCAACAAGAGCTCGGGCTTCGAGACCAGCGGCTTCCCGGGCATCTTCTTCCTCGGCGCCCGCCCGCCGACGGTGACCGGGCCGTCGTTGAAGCGGTGACGATCCCGTTCGACGCCGCCGCCTACGAGGAACGGGTCCGCACCGGGCCGTGCTTCATCTGCGCCTCCCTGCGCGGTGATGCTGACTATCGGCACCACGTGTTCTACGAAGACGAGATCTGCGTGGCGTTCCTCAACCGGTTTCCTCCACTGCTCGGTTACAGCCTGGTCGTGCCGCGCGCGCACGTGGTCGACGTAACCGGCGACCGGGCCCTGTTCCGCCATCTCACCGACGTGGTTTACGACGTCGCGGAGGCACTCAAGCTGGTGGTGCCCACCGAGCGGATCTACCTGATGTCCCTGGGCTCGCAGCAGGGCAACGCACACGTGCATTGGCACGTCGCCCCGCTGCCACCCGGAACCCCGTACGAGAAGCAGCAGTTCGCGGCCGTGCAGAGCAGCCTCGGCGTGCTGCCACTGACCGAGCAGGAACAGTCCGTCCTGGCTGCTGAGCTAAAGAAGATCATCGCCCTCGCGGCGGAGCGACGTGAGCAGCACAGCCGTTGATGGTCCGGTCGTGGTCGGCTCATCGCCGACCGTCCCGACGGTGAAGACGAGAAGGTCGACGTAGCCATGTGGGCCGCCGCGGCTGTGGTGGCCTAGGAGTTGTTCACGTGCCATTACCGACGATGACAAGAGTGACGCCGGTCGGGTCAAGGGTGGCGACCTCGTCAAGCCCGTTGACGGGTCGGTAGGTACGAGACGCATTGGCGGCCGCGGCCTGGACGTGCGGGTCAGGGTCAACGCCAAGTCCGGTGCCCCGGTCTGGGTCTAGCCCGCGCCGGCCAGGAAAGGCCGTGTCCCGCATGGTTGCACCGTCCACGTCGCGCGGGCCGCCGCGTTCGCCAGTCTCACTTGGGCGTCGCGGCCCACGTCTGGCGCCGACGGCGGATAAGTTGATCCAGGAGGCCGCGCGGCCCGCAGTAACCGCTGGCGGGGGCGCGTCTGCCTCGGCCCGGGTGATTCGAACCTGCGCGCGTCGCGCTCCGCACTTCGGGCAGTGATGCCGGCGAGGGACGCCGTGCTTGAAGGCAGCGTCCTCGGTGGCGCCCTCAGGATGATCGAGCTCTAGTGTCCGGCGGCGTTTGCGGCGGGTTCGGGCTGCCGGAGCCGGACTCGTTGGGGATGCCGGCGGCCATGGTCGGGATCAGTTCATTCCGGGATGGCCGTATTCGTTCGTGGCGGCGTTGGAGCCGGGCCGCACGTCGTGGACGGCGGTGTTGGGACGCGGTCCGGTTGGCCGCGACGATGACGTCGCCGAGGTGACTTCCGGGCAGGTGCGCGCGGTGCCGCAACGGCTGGTCAGTGGCAGCCCGGCGATCCGGATGTGCTGGTTGTGTTCGACTCCGGCGCCCGGCTGCAACTTGCCACGCAGCGCAGCCTACTTCGGCGTCCGCGCGTGCTCGCCGACCTTCAGGTCCGATCGGACTGGCGCCCAGCGTCGAGAGCTCGTGGCGCACGCGTACATCGAAGAAACGGTCTTCTATCTGGCCGCACGCGTTGGGGCTCCCGACACCACTGATCACGTGCTGGAGTCCGTCGAGGAGCACCCTGTCGTCGCGTGGCTCCTCTTCGAGCTGCGCGGGGCAGACCCCGAGGACGAAACCTTCGACGGGAAAGCGACCGTGGAAGCAGCCACCGTGACGCAACGCAGGCCCCTCCAGGCGCCAGCCGCGCAGTAGTAGACGCCTAACCGCTTTTCGCGGCCTTTCGAGGCGCCGTCTTCTTGGCTGCCTTGGTCGCGGTCTTGGTTGACTTTCGAGGCGCCGTCTTCTTCGCTGCCTTGGTCGCGGTCTTGGTTGACTTTCGAGGCGCCGTCTTCTTCGCTGCCTTGGTCGCGGTCTTGGCTGACTCTCGGGCCGCCGTCTTCTTCGCCACCTTGGTCGCGGTCCTCGCTGACTCTCGGGCCGCCGTCTTCTTCGCCACCTTGGTCGCGGTCCTCAAAGACTCTCGGGCCGCCGTCTTCTTCGCCACCTCGGTCGCGGTCCTCAAAGACTCTCGGGCCGCCGTCTTCTTCGCCACCCTGGTCGCGGTCCTCGCTGACTCTCGGCCCGCCGTCTCCTTCGCCACCTCGGTCGCCGTCTTCTTCGCCACCTCGGTCGCGGTCCTCGCTGACTCGCGCGCCGCCGTCTCCTTCGCCACCTCGGTCGCCGTCTTCTTCGCCACCCCGGTCGCGGTCCTCGCTGACGCTCGCGCCGCCGTCTCCTTCGCCACCTCGGTCGCCGTCTCCTTGGCCACCTCGGTCGCCGTCTCCTTGGCCACCTCGGTCGCGGTTCTCGCTGACTCTCGGGCCGCCGTCTCCTTCGCCACCTCGGTCGCGGTCCTCGCTGACTCGCGCGCGGCCGTCTCCTTCGCCACCTCGGTCGCGGTCCTCGCTGACTCGCGCGCGGCCGTCTCCTGCGCCACCTCGGTCGCGGTCCTCGCTGACTCGCGCGCCGCCGTCTCCTGCGCCACCTCGGTCGCGGTCCTCGCTGACTCGCGCGCCGCCGTCTCCTTCGCCACCTCGGTCGCCGTCTGCTTCGCCACCTCGGTCGCGGTCCTCGCTGACTCTCGGGCCACCGTCTCCGTCGCCAACTCTCGGGCCGCCGCCTCCTTCGCCACCTCGGTCGCGGTCCTCGCTGACTCGCGCGCCGCCGTCTCCCTCGCCACCTCGGTCGCCGTCTCCTTCGCCACCTCGGTCGCGGTCC
>NZ_JBFAPI010000005.1:180952-266262 GCF_040676615.1 Asanoa sp. NPDC049573 | reverse complement strand
GTCCTCGCTGACTCTCGGGCCGCCGTCTCCTTCGCCACCTCGGTCGCGGTCCTCGCTGACTCTCGGGCCGCCGTCTCCTTCGCCACCTCGGTCGCGGTCCTCGCTGACTCTCGGGCCGCCGTCTCCTTCGCCACCTCGGTCGCGGTCTTGGTAGCTACCTTGGCTGGTTCCTCGTCGGGCGACTCGTCCTCCTCGGTCTGGTCGTCCCGAGCTGGCTCGTTCTTGGCCTTCTCACCCTTGGCCTGGCCGCCGTCTTCCGAATCCTGGTCGTCGGCGCGGTCGTCCTGGGCGACTACCTCGCTGTCGCGGATCACGGCGTCGTCCTCAACCACATCTTCCGGCGAGCCACTCTCATTGATGGACTCACCGCCATGGCGGGAACCGCCGTCGCCGCTGGAGGCGTATTCGGTGAGTCTGTCCGTGAGTTCACCGGCGAGCGCGCCCACGAAGTCCCGCAGGCCCGCGACCAACTTGCCGCCGGTTGTACCGATTCCGTTACCGCTCGTACCCTGGCTCACCTGTCGTCCCCTCCGGAACCCCGCATCGACGCCGCCCATTCGGTGAGGCGGTCACCGATCCTGCCGGCGGCGCGCGCGAAGACGCCGATCGCGGCAGACTTGCGCAACGCGACCGAGCTTGCGCACTAGGCCTCGGCCCGACGCCGATGAGTGACCGCCCCGACGGTTGCCGGGGCTCCCGGCGCTGGCCGCGCGGCCACAATGGCCGCGTACCCGCGGTCGGCGCGGCGAAACGCGGCTTACGTCACGAAGAGAAGGTTTGGTCAGCGCTTCGGCTCGTCAACAACGTCAGAGCCCGACCCCGGCGGGTCCGGCAAATGACGGTTCTCACCGACCACGTTTTTCTGATCCTCCAAGGTCTGACCCTTCCGGGTGCCCTGCACCAGCCTCAACCGGCCGTGCGGCGTTTCCGTGGCGCGGCGGAGCGCGGGGGTTGCGATCGCATGTGGTCGCGGACCCGGGTCATGATGTCGCCCAGGTGGTGCACGTCCGCATCGGACAGAGACTCGAACAACAGCCGTTGTACGACCTGGATGTGCCCCGGCAGCACGCGCTCGACCAGGGCGGCCCCCTTCGGCGTGATGGTGACGAGGGTGGCGCGCTCGTCGTCGGGGCTGGGCCGGCGGGTGATGAGGCCGGCCTTCTCCAGCAGGCCGGCCTGGTAGGTCAGCCCGCTGCGGCTGTAGACCACCCCGTCGGCCAGCTCGGTCATCGTCAACCGGCCGTCGGCGGCGGCGAGCCGGGTCAGCAGTTGAAACTGCACGTAGCTGAGGTCGCCCTCGGTGCGCAGATGCTGCTCGACCTGGTGTTGGAGCAGGCTGACGGCTTCCGTGAGGGCGAAGTAGGCCCCGGGCTGCCGGGGATCGGGGCTGGTCATCACGATCACCGTACCTGTTTCGAACTCGAAGCAAGTGGCGAGCGTCACCCTCGTTTCGCTGTGCTTCGAATTCGAAGCAGATTACCGTCGTACGCATGACCTGGATCGCTGGTTTCCGCTCCGCCGTGATCAGTCCCTACGAGCAGATCAAGCTCAGCGAGCCGCGCGGCTTCGCCGACCAGACCGTGCGTCAGGTGCTCCATCTGGCCGGTGGTGGCTCGCGTCTGCGGGTACGCCTGACGAACCACTATGGCCGCGCCCCGCTGACGATCGGGTCCGCCGCGGTCGACGGTCGCGACCTTGCCTTCGACGGCGCCGGGAAGGTCGTCATCCCGCCCGGGCAGGAGGCGGTCAGCGACCCGGTCGACCTGGCCGTCGCCGACGACCTCGAGCTCAGCCTCTCCTTCCCCGAGGAGACCGGGCTGGCCACCTATTCGCACAAGCCGGCCGAACTCGCGCACATCGTGGGCGGCGAGTCGGTCGAAGGCCGGTTCTTCGTCTCGGGCGTCGACGTGGACGCCCCCGCCGACACGGCGATCGCGGTCGCCTTCGGTGACTCCTGGTTCGAGGGCGTCGGTTCGACGGTCGGCGCGAACCACCGCTCCGTCGACTACCTCAACCGCCGCCTCGACCGCGGTTGGGTGGTCAACCAGGGCATCGCCGGCAACCGCCTGCTCCGCGACGAGATCGGCGAACACGCGTTGGCCCGCTTCGACCGCGACGTGCTCGCGACGCCCGGCGTGACCCACGTGCTGGTGCACTTCGGCATCAACGACCTCGGGCTGCCCGGCATGGTCGGCGAGCCACCGGCCACCGCCGAGGCCCTGGTCGCGGGCTTCACGGAGCTGGCCGACCGCGCGCACGACGCCGGCTTGAAGATCGTGGTCGCCACCATCGGTCCGTTCGCGGGTGCCGTCTATCCCGGGATCAGCACGCCGGAGGGGCTGGCCACCCGGCGCGAGGTGAACGAGTGGATCCGCACCACCGACGCGTTCGACGGCATCTTCGACGTGGACCGGGCGGTCGCCGACCCAGCGTCCCCGGACCACATCCACCCGTCCCTCGACGCCGGCGACGGCATGCACCTCAACGACCTCGGCGCGCAGGCCATGGCCGGCGCCGTGGACCTGCGCACCCTCGCTCTGTAACGCGGCATCGCTGATCGTCGTCACACCCTGCCCGCTCACCCGGTGCCGCGGCAGGTCCGCCGGTCGTACGGTGAGCGGCCCAGAGGCTCTGCGGTGCGGGAGGACAACTGGTGCACTTCGTGCTCAACGGGGTCGGCCGGGACCTCGACCCGGAGGCTGTCATAACGAGGCTGCGAGACGTGGGCTACGTCGCGCTGCGGCACCTGCGCGCACTCGGATTCGAGATCGTGAACGGCGGCGCCCAGCCGGCACCGCGGTTCGCCTCGGTATCAGCCCCCGCCCTCACCCGACCCACGGGTAGGAGCTGGCCGCGGGAGGGCGCTGTGCAGGAGGCGCTCGCCGACCTTTTGAGGCGCCCGCGTACGACCGCTACCGCGACCTTGCTGCCCGCACCCGCACCGGTCGCCGCGCGGCGAACATTCACGTTGTCCTGCTCTCGGCTGACGGGACCTACAGCAGCGAATGGTGGAAACCATGACCGATCCACTCCGGCTGACAGGAAACCGGACCGTTGAGGATGCCGCGATCGCCTTCGTGGTGCGGTGGGAGGCCGAGCACGGCCGGACCGCCCGGGACATCCGCGGCACCGGAGCCGCCGCGGACGTCGCCGGGAGCGAGCGTGTCATCGAAGTGAAGGCGTACGGGCAGTCGGCGCGGGGTCAGGACCTCTGGCTCGAGCCGAGGCAGAGGTCCGAGGCGGCCGTCAACCCGCGGTTCTGGCTCTACGTCGTCGAAAACGTCCGGCAGGGCAACCCCGCCCACTTCCGGCTCCTCCAGATCGGCGGTGAAGATCTTCGGCGTCTTATGGAACGGGCCGTCGAACGTCGGTACTTCACCGTCCCGTGGCCGGTCGCCGTCTACGACGCGCTCGCCGCTCACCCGCCGACCTGAGAGCTCCGGTTCGCGGCTAACGCAGGGACCTGTCGTGGGCCGCTTCCCAGGCGAATCCGTCCGGGTCGGTGAAGGGGTCCGTGTCGCCGGCGATCGTGATTCGGTGCGATCCGGTGCCGTCCGGGGCGACGCCGGCGTCCTTGGCCAGGGCGCGACGGCGGTAGAGGGCCAGCTTGATCGGGCTCGACTCGGCCGCGAACTCGACGTACACGCGACCGAAGCTCTTCCCGACGGTCAGGCCCTGTTCGACGTAGAAGCGCTTGCTCGCGGCGATGTCCGCGACACCCAGCAGCAGCACGATCTGGTCGATCTTCCGGTCGGCGGGGCCGGTGTCCTTCTTCGCGGACGTCGCGATCTTCCAGATCGCCCCGTCCGGCGCTTGCAGGACACCGCCGTAGCCCCACAGCGACTTCGCCGCCGGCTTCAGCGTCGTGGCGCCGGCGGCGAGGCCCGCCTCGAACAAGGCGTTGACCGTGGCCGGCTGCGAGACCGTGAGCGAGAGCGTAAAACCGCGGAAGCCCGTCGTCGGCGGTTGCGCGTCGCGTAGCCGGATCCGGGTGGTGTCCAGGCCGAAGGCGGTGGTGTAGAAGCGGTGGGCGGCCGAGACGTCGGCCACGTCGAGGGTTACGGATTCGATTGCTGTCATGCCCACGACGCTATTGGCCCTGGGGCGACCGACGCTTCTTCATTCCTGACCGGTCCGGCCGGCGATATGGTGACCACCATGACCCGGGACGATCTGGTGGCGTATTGCCTGGCCAAGCCGGGTGCGTGGCCGGACGAGCCGTGGGAGGGCGACACGGTCGCCAAGGTGGGCAGCAAGATCTTCGCATTTCTCGGTGCCGGGCCGCCGCCGACGGTCGGGCTCAAGTGCGGCCCCAACCGCGAGGTCGCCGACGAATGGCTCAGGCGCTACCCCGACTCGGCGAGATCGATGGCCTACATCGGACGCTCGGGCTGGAACACGCTCACCGTCGGCACGGGCATCCCCGACGACGAGATCCTCGAGGCGATCGACACCTCCTACGACACGGTGGTCAGCAAGCTCCCGAAGCGCGAGCGCCCAACGTGAACGCTCGCGCTCGGCGTCTTCGGCAGGGTGCACACGCCGTGGGCGACGTTCCCTGGGCCCGGCCCTTCCGTCGATCTACGCGATGAAGGTCTGGTTCGGTCCAACTGGTCACGGTGCTGGCGATGTACGGCAAGCTCGGCCTACGCCGCCGGCCGTGGGTCGGCCCCGTGACCGCACGAGCGGCTTGCTGGCGTTCCTGCTGAGCCTGCCGGTCGCGGCCGCGTGCCTCTGGGCGTTCGGGCTCCAGTCCCTACGACGCCCGCGTGCTCACCCACGGCCTCGGCGCGATGTCTACGGCGCCTTAGTCGCCAAGATCCTCGTCCTGCACAGCAGCCGCCTGCAGGCTGGGCCCAGTCTGCTCCTGGCGACCGTGGTCGGCGCGGCCACGAGCAGCGCCTTCTAGTACGTCGCCACCCACGGCCTGCCGACCTAGCGCAGGCGCCGGAAGAGCGGCGTGCGGTGCGGCACGATCAGGCTGCGGATCATCTCATCGAGCGACTCTCCGCTGACCCGGTTGCGCGACGTCACCCGCTGAAGGTCCGCCACCGCGGCGTCGTAGGCGTTGTCGTCCGTCGAGGCGACGAAGACGTCCTCGCCGCGCGCGGTGATCTCCAGAACGTTTCCGAGGGCGTCGTACCCGTGGAACTCGCCGTCGACGACGTCCGTCGCCTCGAGCCACTGCGCGGCCAGGTCCGCGCTGGCGAAGGCAAACGCCTCGGCATCGGTGTCGACCACGACCACCGGGATGTCCCTGGCCGTCATGCGATCGCTTCCGGCCACTCGTGCTCGGGCAGCAACTCGCGCAGCGGCGCCCACCGGGTCGAGCCCAGGACCACCTCGGTGTCGAGGTTGTCCGGGTGCAGTTGGCGGATGAACTCGCGGCAGCGGCCGCAGGGCGGCAACACGTAGATGCGGTCGTCGCGTTCGTCGCGCCACACCGCGACGATCCGGGCGATCCGCTCCTCCCCCGCCGTCAGCATCGCCGCGATCGCGCTCGCCTCCGCGCAGAAGCCTGTCCCGCAGGCGGTGTCCACACAGACCCCGACGTAGCGGTTGCCGTCGAAGGTCAGCAGGGCCGCGCCGACGTCGCCGACCAGACGGCCCTGCAGGCGGCGCGGCGCGACCACCGCCAGCGCCGACGCGATCAGCTCCTCGAAATCCATGGACATCAGGCTAGGTCGCGGGCGAACGGCCAGCGGCGGCCGACGGCGACGTGGGTGATGACCGAGAAGGCCAGCGCGTTGAGGCAGGCGTGCACCACGAAGTCGCTGGGCTCCAAGTGGCCGAAGTCCACGGTGTGCGCGTAGGCGGTCAGGACCACGTAGAGGATCAGGGCCACCGCCGACACCACCGTGACCGACAGCCATTTGTCCATCACCGCCGTGATGTGCGGGCGGACCGCGTTCTCGAACAGCATCGAGACCGACAGCGCCGCCGCCGTGAAGGCCGCCGCGCCGGCGATGATCAGGCCGGGGCTGACCGCGAGATGGATCAGGGTGTACGTGGCCCAGCCACCCAGGATCACCACGGCGTTGGCCGCCGACAGCCGCAGCCAGCGCCGCCGGATCAGGTTGAACGGCCAGCCCCGCCACGTCACGTAGAGCCACGTCTGCCAGGCCCCCGTCGTCACGAGCAGCGCACCGAGCGACCCGCCGGACATCGGCCCCGTCTGCGTGTGCAACCCGGACCCGGGAGGCGGCCGCACATCGGCGACGAAGTAGTAGACCAGCAGCGCGGCGCCGAAGGCCAGCACGCCGGCCAGCAGCCCGGCCGGGATCCGCGGCAGCTTGCGCAGTGGCCAGCCCTCGCACACCAGCGTGAACTGGAGGATCGCCGCGAACGCGGCGCCGGCCAGCGGCAGCGTGGCGGGGAACGTCGGCAGGTGCCCGGGCCCGGGATTCGGGTCGAAGACGCCGCGCGGGTCGACGCCGCCGGCTATCAACTGGCCGAGAAACGTGAGCCCGACGCCTGCGGCGACGATGAACAGGGTGTTGAGCCAGCCGGCCAACCAGCGCGGCGCCAGTGCCGTGCCGGGCCAGTCCTCCCACCAGAACGCCACGACGGCGACCGGGACCAGGGAATAGGTGACCAGCGGGCCGATCACCACCAGCGATCGGGCCGGGCCGTCGAGCGCGAACGCCAGCGCCGCCGCGATCGGGATCACCAACAGCAGGCCGGACAGGCCGAGCCAGGGCTGGCGCGCGACGCTGCGCTGGATGGAGGCACGGACGGCCGGTCGTTGCTCCTGCGGCGGGGCGCTGATGACCGGCCGTTCGGATAACGCCTCAGCCGGCACCGTTCATCACTACCTCGGCGGTCATCGGCAGTTCGTTCATCCGCCGGCCGGTGGCGTGGAAGACCGCGTTGGCGATCGCCGCCGCCGCACCGACCTGGCCCACCTCGCCGACGCCCTTGACGCCCAGCGGGCCGACGACGTCGTCCTCGACCTCGACGAACTCGACCTGGATGTCGGGGATGTCGGCGTGCACCGGCACCAGGTACTCGCCCAGGTTGTTCAGCGCCCACCGCCCCGTGGCGCGATCGATCTGGTTGCCCTCCAGCAGCGCCTGCGAGAGCCCCCACAGCATCCCGCCGAGCAGCTGGCTGCGCGCCAGCTTCGGGTTGAGCACGCGACCGGGCGCGAACACGCCGACCATCCGCCGCACCCGGACCAGCCCCAGGTCCTTGTCGACCGCCACCTCGGCGAACTGCGCGCCGAAGGTGAGCAGGCCGTGCGGGGTGTCGAAGGGCGGCGGCGTCCACGAGCCCAGCGCCTCCAGGTCCAGCAGCCGGTTGCGCCGCAACAGGTCCGAATAGGACTCGGAGATCGACGGGTCCAGAGTGGAGGTCATCCGGCCGCCGGCGACCCGCACCGAACTGGGCGAGAGGCCGTGCAGCGGCGAATGCGAGTCGTTGACCGCGTGCGCGATCAGCTCGTTGCGCAACGTCGTGGCCGCGTTGTGCACGGCCGACGACGCCATCGTGGCGCCCATCGAGCCGACCGCCGATGTCGAGTTGGGCAGGTCGGTGTCGCCGGCCTCGAAGCGCAACACCCCCATGTCGACGCCCAGCCCGTCGGCGCCGACCTGCGACATCGACGTGGTCACGCCGATGCCGAACTCCTGCGCGCTGGTCTGGATGACGACGCTGCCGTCGTTGAAGATCCGGGCCCGGGCGTGCTGCACCGGCATGAAGAACGCCACCGGATAGCCGGCGCCGGCCACGCCGGTGCCGATCAGGTCGTTGCCTTCCTGCCGCACACCGGGCCTCGGGTCGCGGTAGGCCCAGCCGAACAGCGAAGCGCCCTTGCGCAGGCAGTCGGCCATGCCGTCGCTGGACCAGGTGTTGCCGTGGTTGTCGACCGGCGGGTGGTTCATGATGCGCAACTCGACCGGGTCCATGTCGAGCTCGTACGCCAGCCGGTCCATCCCGGTCTCCAGCGTGAACGAACCGAGGGACTCCCCCGGCGCCCGGGTGAACGTCGGCGTCATCGTGTTGCCCTTGATCAGGCTGTGCGTGCCGAGGTAGTTGTCACAGCCGTAGATCTGCGTCGAGACGCCGGTGGCCGGCTCGGCCCAGTCGTCGAACGGCGAGGTGACCGACGTCTTCTGGTGCCGGATCGCGGTCAACCGGCCGTCCCGGCCGGCGCCCAGGGTGATCCGCTGCTCCTGCTCCTCGCGGTGCCCGTTGGAGGTGAAGCTCTGCGGCCGGGTCAGCGCGAGCCGCACCGGGCGGCGGACGTGCCGGGCGGCCATCGCGGCCAGCGTCACGTGCGGCCAGACCATCGCCTTGGAGCCGAACCCGCCACCGACGAAATGGGTGATCACCCGGACGTCGGACAGCGGGATGCCCAGCAGGGTCGCGACCGTGAGCTGGCTCGCGCGGACCCCCATCGTCGAGTCCCAGACGGTGAGCCGGTCACCGTCCCACTGCGCGGTCGTCACGCCGGTTTCCAGTGGATTGTGGTGGTTGGCCGCGAAGTGATAGGTCGCGTCGACGGTGACCTCGGCCGAGGCCAACGCCGCCTCGACGTCGCCGCGCTCGTCGCGGGCCGGCAGCAGGCCACCGAAGAGCATTTCCGGCACGTACGCCTGGGAGCGCCCGTCTTCGATCGTGGCGATCGGCACGCCCACGTCGTAGGTGATGTCGAGCAGCCGGGCGGCGTGTGCGGCCTGCTCCTGCGACTCGGCGACCACCAGCGCGACCGGCTGACCCCAGTAGTGCACGACCTCGTCCTGCATCGGGAAGAAGCTCTCGCCCGGTGCGGGCTGGCCGGCCAGCGAGGGCAGCAGGTGCGGCTGGTTGGCGACCTTGGGCGTGTTCTGGTGGGTCATGATGCCCAGCACGCCGCCGGCCGCCTCGGCCGCGGTGGTGTCGATCGAGACGACCCGCCCGTTGGCGATCGAGGAGCCGACGATCAGCCCGTAGGCCAGGCCCGGCAGCACGACCTCGCCGCAGTAGCGGCCCGACCCGGTGACCTTGTCAGGCCCGTCGACCCGGTTGACCGGCTTGCCCACGACCGGACTCATGCCGCCGCCTCCCTTCGGTCGGCGGAGCACGAGCCCGCAGGGCTGAGTCGACTCCGCTCGCTTCGCTCGCTCATGCGATCACCTCGCTCAGCTCGCGGACGATAGCCCGCTTCGTGAACGGCACCTTGAAGGCGTTCATCGGACGGATGTCGGCGTCGTGCAGTTCGGCGTCCGCCGCGGCCGCGAAGTTCTCGACCGTCGCCGGCCGGCCGATCAGCGCCTCCTCGGCGCGGTGCGCCCGCCACGGCACGGTGCCCACGCCGCCGAGCGCGAGCCGCAGTTCGGCGACGTTGCCGGCGTCGTCGACCCGCATCGCGGTGAAGACCGAGACCAGCGCGAACTCGTAGGAGGCCCGGTCGCGGTGCTTGGCGTAGCGGGACGCGCGGGCGACCGGCAGGTCGGGAACGTCGATCGCGACGATCAACTCGCCGTGGGCCAGGGGGTGCTCGACGCTCGGGGTGTCGCCCGGCCGCAGGAAGAAGCTCTCGATCGGGATCGTCCGGGTCCCGTCGGGGCCGATCGTGCGGACCACCGCGTCGAGCGCGACCAGCGCCACCGCGACATCGGACGGGTGGGTCGCGATGCACTGGTCGGAGGTGCCCAGGATGGCGTGGCCGCGGTTGACGCCGTTCATCGCGGAACAGCCGCTGCCCGGCTCGCGCTTGTTGCACGGGGACTGGCCGTCGCGGAAGTAGGCGCAGCGGGTGCGCTGGCACATGTTGCCGCCCATCGACGCCATGTTGCGCAACTGTTCGGAGGCGCCCAGCAGCAGCGCCTGCGACATGCCGGGATAGCGCTCGAGGATGCGCGGTGCCCGGGCGACGTCGGTCATCCGGGCCATCGCGCCGATGCGTACGCCGCCGTCGTCGATGTCTTCGAGATAGGTCAGCGGCAGGTCGTTGACGTCGACCAGCAACGACGGCGAGACCACGCCGAGCCGCACCAGATCGATCTCGGTGGTGCCGCCGGCCAGGAACGCGCTGTCCGGGTTGGCGCTGACCGCGGCGACCGCGTCGTCGATGGAACCGGCCCGGAAGAAGCTCAACGGCCGCATCGTCACCGACCCCCGTCGCCGTCGTCGTCGGCGTCGCGGACCGCGCGGATCGCGGCGTGGATGTTCGGGTACGCCTGGCAGCGGCAGATGTTGCCGCTCATGTGCTCGGCGATGTCGGCGTCGGTGGTGGCGTTGCCCTCGCGGATCAGCGCGACCGCCGACATGATCTGCCCCGGGGTGCAGTAGCCGCACTGGAAGGCGTCGTGGTCGATGAACGCCTGCTGCATCGGATGCAGTTCGCCTTCCTGCGCGAGCCCCTCGATCGTGGAGATCTGGTGTCCCTCGCAGGTCATCGCGAGCGTCAGGCAGGCCAGCACCCGCCGGCCGTCCTGCCAGACCGTGCAGGCGCCACAGGTGCCCTGGTCGCAACCCTTCTTGGTGCCGGTCAGGTCGAGATGGTCGCGCAGCGCGTCGAGCAGGCTGACCCGCGGTTCGAGCTCGACCACGTAGGTCGAGCCGTTGACGTCGAGACTGACCGGCACGCTTTCCGGACCTTGCACACCCGTGACCGCGGCCGCGGTCGACTGGTTGATAGCCATCGCTCGCTCCTCGGCACTTAGCAGCCAGAACCCCAGCATTGCCGGGCCGGCCGAGGGCGTGCGGACGATCGGGGAATCCGGCGTGCTATCCGTCGAGAAGCGTGGTGAGGGGCACGTTGGGGTCGGCGAGGCGGTCGAGGTCGACGTCCTTGCCGGTGTAGCCGGCACGCACGAGTTTCTGGATATCGTCCTGGACGTCCCATACGTTGACGTTCATCCCGGCCAGCACGTGCCCGCGCCGCGTCCAGAACACCATGAACTCCGGCGCCTTGCCGTCCACGATGGACGGGTCGCCGCGGAACACCACCCGGTCGTAGCCGCCGCGCGGGAACCAGCCGGCCAGCTCCATGCCCAGGTCGTACTGGTCGGTGAAGAAGTAGGGCAGCCGGTCGTAGGAGACCTCCTGCCCGAGCATGGACCTGGCCGCCACCGGCCCACCGTTGAGCGCGTTGGCCCAGTGCTCCACGCGTACGTGCTCGTGCAGGAGCGGGTGGTAGGAGGACGCGACGTCGCCGCAGGCGTGGATATCGGGGTCGCTGGTGCGCAGGGCGGCGTCGGTGACCACGCCGTTGTCGACCCGCAGCCCGGCCGAGCGGGCCAGCTCGACGTCGGGCGCGATGCCCACCGCGACCACCGCCGCCGACGCCGGCACCTCGGTGTTGTCGTCGAGCACGGCGTGGGTGATCCGGTCGCCGAGGCCGCCGAGCTCGCGGACCTGCGTGTCGAAGTGGAACTCGACGCCGTGCGCCTCGTGCAGCGCGCGGAACACGGCGCCGGCCTCGTCGCCGAGCACCTGCCGCAACGGCGTCCGGTCGGACTCCACCACCGTCACGTCGCAGCCGTAGTGGCGGGCCGCGGCGGCGATCTCCAGCCCGATCCAGCCCGCGCCGATCACCAGCACCGGGTCGCCGGCCCGCAGCGTGGCGCCGAGCGCCTCGGACTGCTCGATCGTGCGCAGGTAGTGGACCCGGGGGCCTTCACCGCCGGGCAGCTCCAGGGTGCGCGGCGAGGAACCGGTGGCCAGCAGCAGCTTGCGGTAGGGCAGCGACTCGCCACCCTCGAGGGTGACCCGGTGGCCGGCCGGATCGATCGCGGTCGCCCGGGTGCCGAGCCGCAACTCGATCCGCTGCTCGGCGTAGAACGCGGCATCGTGGACGAACGCCTTCTGCCGCTCCTCCTTGCCGAGCAGGTAGCCCTTGGACAGCGGCGGGCGCTCGTATGGCAGCTGCTCCTCCGCGCCGACCAGCACGATGTCGCCGTCGAAGCCCTCGGCGCGCAGCGTCGACGCGGCACGCGCCCCGGCCAGCGAAGCACCCACGATCACGAACTGGTCGCTCATCCGGACAGTCTCCCAGAAACCACACACGGTCGCGTTTTACGCGGTGCGATGTTCGCCCGGTGGCTAACGTCCTTTTGATGACGCAGACCGCGGAAGAGTTCGCCGACCGCATGTTCCGTTCGGCGCTGGGCACGGCGGAGATGCTCTCGGTCTACCTGGGCGAACGGCTCGGCTGGTACCAGGCGCTGGCCGACGGCGGCCCGGCCAACCCGCAGGAGCTCGTCGAGCGGGCTTGCGGGGTGGAGCGGTATGCCCGCGAATGGCTCGAGCAGCAGGCGTCGTACGGCATCCTGACCGCTTCCGGCGACGGCCGGTTCACCCTTCCCCCGGGCGCCGCGGAGGTGCTCACCGACAGCAGCAGCCTCAACTACCTCGCGCCGATGGCCAGCGCGTTCGCGGCGGCCGCGATGCAACTGCCGGCACTGGTCGGCGCCTACCGTGACGGCGGCGGGGTCGGCTGGTCGGCCTACGGCACCGAGATGCGCGAGGCGCAGGCCGAGCTGAACCGGCCCTGGTTCGAGCACGCGCTGCCCGCGGCGCTGGCCGGCGTGCCGGCGCTCGACGAGGCGCTGCGCCGGCCCGGCGCCCGGATCGCCGACGTCGGCTGCGGCGCGGGCTGGTCGTCGATCGCGCTGGCCCGGGCCTACCCGCAGGCGCGGGTCGACGGCTTCGACGTCGACAAGCCGTCGGTGGCGATTGCCACCGCGAACGCCCGCGACGCGGGCCTGCGCGGCCGGGTGGCGTTCCAGCTCGTCGACGCGGCCAGCGGGCTGCCCGGCACCGGCGACTACGACGCGGCGTTCGCGTTCGAGTGCGTGCACGACCTGCCCCGGCCGGTCGAGGTGCTGGCGGCGATCCGCGGCGCGGTGCGGCCCGGCGCGCCGGTCGTGGTGATGGACGAGGCCGTCGGCGAGTCGTTCCTGGCACCTGGCGACGACGTAGAGCGGCTGATGTACGGCTTCAGCACGCTGGTCTGCCTGCCCGACAGCATGTCGCACGCGGACTCGGTCGGCACCGGCACCGTGATGCGCCCCAGCGTGCTGCGCCGCTATGCCCGGGAGGCCGGCTTCGCCGATGTGGAGGTCCTGCCGATCGACGACTTCGGGTTCTTCCGGTTCTACCAGCTGACCCACTAGGTATACCTACACGCTTGGTCCGGTGCGGCTAAGGAGGGTGCGGCCGGGAAGTTAGGGAACGGCTCCCGATGTCGGGGTGCGCCCGTCCGAACAGGATGGATACATCACCGAGACCGAGGAGCCCCCGATGTATCAGCACCCCGACCTGATGCTCACCATCGCCCACGACCACCAGCGCGACCTGATCGCCGACGCCGACCGCAAGCGGCTGTTCAACCGGATCAACCGCCGCCGGCACGGTCGCGGCCGCGCACGCGCCGACCAGGAGCCCTCCAGACGCGTCCGGCTGACCCCGGGTGCCTTCGCGGTGCGGGCCCAGGCGGTGGGCGCGCTCGCCCTGCGCGACGTCGGCCCGGCGCACTGAGCTACCGCGTCAGGCGGTGGTGCCACTCGACCGCCGAGGGGTCGGTCAACGACGCGACCTGGTCGATGACCACCCGCAGCCGGGCCGGGTCGTCGGCGGCCGCCTTCCATTGCGCCGAGAACGCCGGGTCGAGGCCCTCCGGTGCCCGGTCGAGCAGCACCGCGGCGAGTTCGGTGAGCACGTCGCGCTGCCGCTCGTAGCGGTCCCGGGCGCCGGGCCGGCGCATCACATAGCGCAGCGCGATGCCCTTGAGCAGCGCGCACTGCGCCCTGATCAGCGGCGGCACGACCAGGTCGGCGGCGTAGCGGCGCAGCGCGCGGGCGCCGTGCGCGGCCCGGGTCGCCTCGACCGCCGCCGCCACGAACCGGCCGGTCAACACGCTGGTCATCGCCTTGAGCGCGGCCTGTGCCCGCTGGCTGCCGTCGTGGTCGGCGACCGAGACCAGCGCCGGGTCGGCGAGTAGGTCGTCGAGCACCGGCGCGAGCGCCGAGGGCGGCTCCGGCGAGTACGCGTCGGCGGCCGCCCGGCAGACCGCCGCGCGCTCGTCGGCATCGTCGATCAGCAGGCGCACCCGCACATACCCGCCGTGGATGCCGTCCTCCACGTCGTGCACCGAGTAGGCGACGTCGTCGGCCCAGTCCATCACCTGGGCCTCCAGGCAGCGCCGCTCCGGCTCCGGCGCCGCCTGCCGCAACCACCCGAAGACCGGCAGGTCGTCGGCGTAGACGCCGAACTTGCGCCGACCCTCCTGGCGCTGCCAGGGATATTTGCAGGTGGCGTCCAGCGAGGCCCGGGTCAGGTTGAGCCCGGCGCCGAGCACCTTGGCCTCCAGCCGGGTCAGCACCCGCAGCGTCTGCGCGTTGCCCTCGAAGCCGCCGCACGCGCGGGCCAACTCGTCGAGGGCGGCCTCGCCGTTGTGCCCGAACGGCGGATGCCCGAGGTCGTGTGCGAGCCCGGCCACGTCGACCACGTCGGGGTCGCAGCCGAGCCGGGCGCCCATCTCGCGGCCGATCTGGGCGACCTCGAGCGAGTGGGTCAGCCGGGTGCGCAGGAAGTCGTCGGTGCCGGCCATGTGCACCTGGGTCTTGGCCGCCAGCCGGCGGAACGCCGCCGAGTGCAGCACCCGGGCCCGGTCGCGCTCGAACGGGCCACGCCCCGCGCCGGTGTCCTTGGGCGGCTCGGGCACCCAGCGCTCCGGGTCGCCTGTGATCACACGGTTAAACCTACTGTTTCGGTGACAGGACGCAGAACTCGTTGCCCTCCGGATCGGCCAGCACGATCCAGCCGGCGCCGGCCGACTGGCCGACGTCGACGTGCCGCGCACCCATGTCGACCAGCCGCTCGACCTCGGCCTCCTGGTCGTCGGGGCGCAGGTCGATGTGCAGCCGGTTCTTGCGCTCCTTGGCCTCGGGCACCGGCACGAAGATCAGGCCGGGCACCTCGTCGGGCAACCGCCGGATCTCCACCTCGTCGGGCTTCTCGTAGGTGATCTGGTAGTTGAGCGCCTCGGCCCACCACCGGGCTAGCCGGGCCGGGTCGCGCGCGTCGACCACCAGGTTCTCCCAGCGATTGCCCATGAAAGACCTCCGATGCGGACACGCGGATGGACGGGAACGACAAGGTGTCCGCCAGGTTACGCCCACGATCGCCGGTGCGCCCTCCTTGGTGGCCATGAGGGCGCAGCGGGGCACATGCCCATCTCGACCCGGTTTGGCAATACCCGATCAGTCCATAGTTGCTGGCCGATCGCCGAGGGTGAGACAGCTGCGGACGATCTTCGCCCCGGAGTAGTTTCGCGGAAGCACATCGTCATGGCCGGCGCAGCCGCCGGCCCCGACCCGTTACCCGGGATTCTCGTGCGCCCTCTGGCCGGAGTGGACGCGGGAGGCAACACCCGGGTGGAGGAGCACGTGTGTCCGGCATAGACGACTGCCTCCGGCAGGCGATGACCATCCCCGGCGCGATCGGGGCGAGCGTGGTCGACTACACGACCGGTTTCGCGCTCGCCTGGGCGGGCAATGCGCCCACCGGCGACCCCGACGCGTCCGCCGCTGGTTCGTCCGACGTCATACACGCGGCGACCAGCCGCGCACCTTTCGCGTCGACGCGCCCCAACGACCTGGTCGAAGACGTGGTCATCACGACGCACGGTGGCTACCACCTGCTCCGGATGATCCGCACCGACTTCGACAGCCGGTTGCTGCTCTACGTGTGGCTCGACCGCCACGAGGGCAACCTGGCCGTCGCTCAGCGGCGCATCCGCATCCTCGCCGACGACCTCGTCGCGGCTTAGCCGCTCCACCGACCCCGGTGACCTACCCGCACGCGGCCTCGGCCGCCCCGGACATGTCCCCTAGATCCGAAAGGCCCGTCGCAATCGACCTGTCAGGAGGAGCGTTGGCCAAGTCCGTCCGGATCCCCCGCACGGGCTCGCCACGGCGCGCCCTGACCCAGCTCGCCACCGCCGGCGCGACCGGCGCGCTGCACATCGGCACCGACGACTGCCTCTACCTGTTCGCCGGCGAGGTGGTCTTCGCCGAGTCGGGCAGCTCCCCCGGCATCGGCGACCTGCTCACCGCGTCCGGCCGGCTGGCCGAGCAGACCTGGCTGGCCGCGCTGGCCCGGGGCGGCGCGGCCGGCAAGGCCGACGTGCGGCCCGGCGCCTGGCTGGTCCAGCAGGGCCACCTCACGCACGGCGAGCTCGAGCTGTGCGTGCTCGGCGCGATCTACGACGCCGCCTACTTCGCGCTCGGTTCGGCCAGCGCGGTGTTGCGCTTCGTCGACGGCGAGACACACGGCATGGGCGCGGTCACCTCGGTCGAGGCCGCCGTGCTGAGCAAGGAGTCGGCCCGCCGGCGCAAGCTGCTCGACGAGATCTACCCCGAGCCCGGGCTCGACCACGCCCCGCTGCTGCCGATCCGCCGCCCACCCACGCCGCGGGTGGTGCTCTCCGCGCTGCAGTGGGAGATCGTCGGCCGCGCCGACGGCTCGCTCGCGCCGACCGCCATCGCCCGCGCGCTCGGCCGTGCCGGCTACGCCGTGCTCACCGAGGTCCGCAGGCTCGCCGCCAGCGGCCTGGTCGCGCTGCCCGCCGGCGCCCTGCCGCTGCCGATACACAGTGGACGCGACGAGCGGCCCTCGCGCGGCGCGCCGCCACGGGTCGCCGAGCCCGCCACCAGGGCCCGGGTCGAGGTGCCCCGGCGCCGCGCCCCGGCCGAGCCAGACGGCGCCGCCCCACCCATCCGCGCCTCCGTCCCGGCGCCGCCGGCCCCACCCGGTGCGCTGCCCGCATTGCCGCGGCGGGCGCCGGGCGAACGACTACCTGTCCTCCCGGACCCGCCCGAGAGCACCTCCCCACCGCCCGTCCCGGCCGACGAGGCGCTACTCAAGCGAATCCGCACGGCGCTCAAGGCGCTGCGATGAGCCGCGGCCCGCCGGCACTGCCGGCCGCCGACACCCAGACCGAAGGAGAGACCGCCAGTGGACACCGATCACGCGATCGCCGCCGCACTACGCACGCTGCGCGAGGTCCCAGACGTGGTCGGGTCGGTCCTGGCCGGCCCCGACGGGCTGCTCATCGCCAGTGACGTCGACCGGGTCGAGCCCGACACGGTCGCCGCGATGGCCGCGGCGACGGTCGGCCTCGGCCGGCGCTTCGCGGAGACGGTCGGCCTCGGCATCCACCGCGAGACGGTCATCCAGGCCGACGGCGGTTGCCTGGTCAGCTACGTCGCCGGCGCCGGCGCGCTGTTGACCGTCGTCGCCATGCCCCAGGCCAACCTGGCCCTGGTGCACCGCACCTCCCGCGTCGTGGCGCAACGGCTCGGCGCTCTCGTCGAGACGCTCGCCGCCCAACCCCCGGGGCGGTCACCCGCCGGCGGCAACCCGCCACCGGCGCCGCCGGCGCGCGAACCGCTGCCCCGCCGCAACACCCGCACCACCGGATCGGGCCGACCCAGCGCCGCCCGGTCCTGAACACCGGCCCCCGGCCGTCGTCGGCTTCGACGGCCTGGGCCGCAGGCCCGAACCCAACGGAGGACAGGCTCATGACTGACATGGACACCGCACTCAAAGAGTGCATGACGATCGAAGGCGCCATCGGTGTCGCGCTCGTCGACTACACCAGCGGCATGTCGCTGGGCGTGGTGGGCGGAGGAAAAGACCTCGACCTCACGGTCGCCGCGGCCGGCAACACGGATGTGGTGCGGGCGAAGCTGCGCACGCTCGAGATGCTCGGGCTCAAGGAGGGCATCGAGGACATCCTGATCAGCCTCGACACGCAATACCACCTGATCCGGCTGCTGACCGGTCGGGCCGGCAAGGGCCTGTTCCTCTACATCGCATTGCAGCGCAGCCGCGCCAACCTGGCGATGGCCCGCCACCAGCTCCGCAAGATCGAAGCGGAGATGGAGCTCTAGGCCGTCCCCTCGCACGCCGCGCCCGCCATGGGAGGTGGTGGGCGCGGCGCGCCGGGCTCAGCGGCTGTCCGAGCCGCCCGTCTCGACGGCGGCGCGGCCGGCCTCGAGGCGGGCGATCGGCACCCGGAACGGTGAGCACGACACGTAGTCGAGGCCGACCTCGTGGAAGAAGTGCACCGAGTCGGGGTCACCGCCGTGCTCGCCGCAGACGCCCAGCTTGAGATCGGGACGGGCGGCCCGGCCCTCGTCGATCGCGATCCGGATCAGCCGGCCGACGCCGTCGCGGTCGATCGACTCGAACGGCGAGATGCCGAAGATGCCCAGTTCCAGATAGCGCCAGAAGAACGCGCCCTCGACGTCGTCACGGCTGAAGCCCCACGACATCTGGGTCAGGTCGTTGGTGCCGAAGGAGAAGAACTGGGCCGCCTCGGCGATCTGGCCCGCGGTCAGCGCGGCGCGCGGCACCTCGATCATCGTGCCGATGAGCACCTCGACGCCGCTGTCGGCGACCACCTCGGCGATGATCCGCTCGGCCTCGGTGCGCACCGTCTCCAGCTCCTGCACGGCGCCGACCAGCGGCACCATGATCTCGGGCTTGGGCGCGCCGCCGGCCTTGGCCCGTTCGACCGCGGCCTCGACGATCGCGCGCACCTGCATCGCGAACAGGCCCGGGATGACCAGGCCGAGCCGCACACCGCGCAGGCCCAGCATCGGGTTCTGCTCGTGCATCCGGCGCACGGCGGCCAGCAGCTTCTCGTCGCGGCCGGCGTCTTCGCCCCGCTCGTGCGCGACCGCGACGTGCACCGCGAGCTCCTCCAGCGACGGCAGGAACTCGTGCAGCGGCGGGTCGATCAGCCGGATGGTGACCGGCAGCCCGTCCATCTCGCGGAAGATCTCGACGAAGTCGGCCCGCTGCAACGGGAGCAGTTCGGCCAGCGCGGCTTCCCGCTCGGGCGGGGTGTTGGCCAGGATCAGCCGCTCGACCAGCTCCCGCCGGTCGCCCAGGAACATGTGCTCGGTGCGGCACAGCCCGATCCCCTGCGCGCCGAACCGGCGGGCCCGCGCCGAGTCGGTGCCGGTGTCGCTGTTGGCCCGCACCGCGAGCCGGCGCCGGGCGTCGGCGTGCGACATGATCCGGTGGACGGCGGTGACCAGGTGGTCGTCGGCCTGCTCCGGGTCGAGCGTGCCCTCGAAGTAGCGGACCACCTCGGAGGGCTGCACCGGCACCTCGCCGAGGTAGATCTTCCCGGTGGTGCCGTCGATGGAAATCACGTCGCCCTCGGCGACCGTGGTGCCGTTGACCGCGAACTTCTTGCCGCGCACGTCGACGTCGAGCGTGTCGGCGCCGCAGACGCAGGTCTTGCCCATCCCCCGGGCGACCACGGCCGCATGGCTGGTCTTGCCGCCGCGGGAGGTCAGGATGCCCTGTGCGGCGATCATGCCGGGCAGGTCGTCGGGGTTGGTCTCGCGGCGCACCAGGATCACGTCGTCACCGCCGGCCGCCATCTCCTTGGCCGTCTGCGCGTCGAAGACGACCTTGCCGACGGCCGCGCCGGGCGAGGCGCCGACGCCCTTGGCGAGCTGGCCCGGATTGCTGGACAGGTCGAAGCGGGGGAACATCAGCTGGGCCAGTTGCGCCCCCGTGACCCGGTGCATCGCCTCGTCGAGGTCGATCACGCCCTCGTCGACGAGCTGGTTGGCGATGATGAACGCGGCCGCGGCCGTGCGCTTGCCGACCCGGGTCTGCAGCATCCAGAGCTTGCCGCGCTCGATGGTGAACTCGATGTCGCAGAGGTCCTTGTAGTGCTCCTCCAACGTGGTCATGATCCGCATCAGGTCCGCGTACGACGTCTGGTCGAGCTTTTCCAGGTCTTGCAGTGGCACGGTGTTGCGGATGCCGGCGACCACGTCTTCGCCCTGTGCGTTGGCCAGGTAGTCGCCGTAGACGCCCTGCGCCCCCGAGGCCGGGTCGCGGGTGAAGGCGACGCCGGTGCCGGAGTCGGAGCCGAGGTTGCCGAAGACCATCGCCACCACGTTGACCGCGGTGCCCAGGTCGGTCGGGATCCGCTCCTGCCGGCGGTAAAGCACCGCGCGGTCGGCGTTCCACGACTCGAAGACCGCGCGGATCGCCAGGTCGAGCTGCTCCTTCGGGTCCTGCGGGAAGTCACGCCCGGTGTGCTTGGCGAAGATCTTCTTGAACGAGCCGACCAGGGTACGCAGGTCGTCGGCGTCCAGATCGAGGTCGTTCTCCGTGCCCTTGCTCTGCTTGGCCGCGTCGATCGCGTGTTCGAACTCGTCGCCCGGCACGTCGCAGACCGTCTTGCCGAACATCTGGATCAGCCGCCGGTAGGAGTCCCAGGCGAACCGGTCGTTGCCGCCGGCCTGCCGGGACAGCCCGTCGACGGACGCGTCGTTGAGCCCGACGTTGAGGACCGTCTCCATCATGCCGGGCATCGAGAACGCCGCGCCGGAGCGCACCGAGACCAGCAGCGGGTCGCCGGGCTCGCCCAGCTTGCGGCCCATCGCCGACTCGAGGGCGTCGAGGTGCTTGGCGATCTCGTCCGCCAGGCCCTCCGGCTGCTGCCCCGAGTCGAGGTAGGCCCGGCAGGCCTCCGTGGTGATCGTGAACCCGGGCGGCACCGGCAAGCCGATGTTGGTCATCTCGGCCAGGTTGGCGCCCTTGCCGCCGAGCAGGTCGCGGAGGTCCTTGTTCCCTTCCGCGAAGTCATAGACGAACTTTGTCACCGGAGTCCTCCCGCGCGCTCAACACTGAACGACCACTCAGTTACCCATTCCCACCGTGGGCGCAGGTTAAGCGAGGTTCCAGGCCGGTTGGGAGCCCTCGGTGACTATCAGCACAACGCTACGCACACGGACGGTGGTGGGAGCGTTTTCCCGAGCAAATCCACGCACGCCACTATGCGGACTGCCACAGCCCGATCAGGTTGCCCTCGGTGTCGGAGAAGTAGCCCGTGAAGCCCATCTCGCCGACCGCCTGCCGGCCCATCCGGGTCTTCCCGCCGTTCTTCTCGACCGTGGCGAGGGCGGCGTCGATGTCGTCGACGTCGATCGTGACCACCGGCGTCTTGAACATGCCGCTGCGCTTCATCATCCCGCCGTTGATCGCGCCGGGGTCCTTCGGACGCCCGTCCTGCCCGCTCGGCGTGGTGCCCAGCATCGCGTACGACATCTCGGGCATGTCCTGGATGTTCCAGCCGAAGGACTCGGCGTAGAAGCGCTCGGCGCGCGCTACGTCGTCGGCCGGGATCTCGAAATGGGTCACGCTGCCCTTCATCGGACGACCTCCTCACGTCGGCCGGCGCGGTGCCCTCCCCTGCTTCGAGCCTACGACCCGCCGAGCAGTGCCCGGACCCGGTCGGCACCCGTGGCCAGCAACAGCGTGGGCAGCCGCGGGCCGGTCTCCTTGCCGATCAGGAGGCGGTAGAGCAGGGCGAAGAACGACCGCTGGGCGACCTTGAGCTCCGGGGTCGGCTTCACGTCCGAGGGAAGGCCGAGCAGCTGCTTGGGTACGCCGTAGACGAGCGTCGTCAGCCCGGCCAGCGACCAGTTGTCGTCGAGCCCGTCGCGCAGCATCCGCAGCGCCTGGCGCTGGTCGTCGTCGATGCCGCCGAGCAGCACCGCGTCGGGCTCCTCACGGACCCGGGTGCGCTCGTCGGGGGTGAGCTGGGTGCGCACCCAGTTGCTGGCGCAGTCGAGCCGGGGCCGGGTCTCGTCGAGGTCCTTGACCGGGTCGGCCGGGTCGAGGTCGCGCAGGATCCGCAGCGTCTGGTCGTCGTTGCCGGTGGTGATGTCGACGATGGAGGCCAGGGTGCGGTAGGGCACCGCGCGCGGCGTCAGCGGCAGCGGCCCGGCGGCGGTGCTGGCGCTGCGCCCGTAGGCGGCGACGTCGCCGCTGGTGGCCGTGCCGTTCTCGACCCGCGCGGTGAGCCCGTCCCACTCGTCGTAGAGCCGCTGGACCTCCTGGTCGAACGCGATGTCGAAGGACTGGTTGGGCCGGCGGCGGGCGTAGAGCCAACGCAGCAGCGGCGGCTCCATGATCTCCAGCGCGTCGGCCGCGGTCGGCACCCCGCCGCGCGAGCTGCTCATCTTGGCCATGCCCTTGATGCCGACGAAGGCGTACATCGGGCCGATCGGCGGCTCGGCGCCGAACACCTCGCGGACGAGTTGGCTGCCGACCACGAAACTGGAGCCGGGCGAGCTGTGGTCGACGCCGCTGGGCTCGAACAGCACGCCCTCGTAGGCCCAGCGCATCGGCCAGTCGACCTTCCAGACCAGCTTGCCGTAGTTGAACTCGTTCAGCAGCACGGTCTCGGTGTGGCCGCAGGCGCAGGTGTAGGTCAGCGCGGTGGTCGCGTCGTCGTACGCCGTGACGGTTGTCGTGTCCTTGCCGCAGTCGGCGCAGTAGGGCTTGTAGGGGTAGTAGCCGCTCGCGGTGCCGCCGTCTTCCTCGCTCGCCGCGCCGGAGCCCTCGACGGCCGCAAGCTCGTCGGGGTTGGTCACGGCCTTGCCCGGCTTCTTCTTCGTGCGGTAGCGGCCCAGCACCTCGTCGATCTTGGCGCGCTGGCTCATCGCGTGCAGGATCTGCGCCCGGTAGGCACCGGAGGTGTACATCGCGGTCTGGCTGATCGGCGTGACCTCGATGCCGAGCCGGGTCATGGCGGCCATCAGCGGCGCCTTGAAGTGCTCGGCCCAGTTGGGGTATTCGCTGCCGGCCGGCGCCGGGACCGCGGTCAGCGGCTTGCCGATGTGCTCGGCCCAGGACGGGTCGATCCCGGCCGGGACCTTGCGGAACCGGTCGAAGTCGTCCCAGGAGAGCAGGTGGCGGACCTCGCGGCCGCGGCGCCGGATCTCGTCGGCGACCAGGTGCGGCGTCATCAGCTCGCGCTGGTTGCCCAGGTGCACCGGGCCGGACGGGCTCAGGCCGCTCGCGCACACGATCGGCTTGCCGGGCGCCCGCCGGTCGGCTTCAGCGATCACCTCGTCGGCGAACCGCGCCACCCAGTCCGACTCGATTGCCTGCGCCACTGTCGCCCCTTCGCCCGTTTTCTCGCTCTTGCCGCCCGAACGAAATTACCCCACCGGCGCGGGTGGGTTGAGGCCGCGTCGAACCAGCTCCAGGACGTCGTCGACCTGGGCCAGCGTGACCGGTCGGGTGCGGATCAGGGCGCGGTAGTAGAACGGGCCGTAGAGCAGCTCGACCACGTCTTCGAGGTCGACGTCGGCGCGGAGTTGGCCCTGCTCCTGGGCCCGGCGCAGCCGTTCGCGGGCCGCCTGGACGCGGGGCAGGATGATCGCGTCGAGAAATGACTTCGCCACGTCCGGATCGTCCTGGGCCGCGCCGATCAGGCTGAGGTAAGGCGACAGCCGGGGGCTGGACAGCAGCGTGGCCACGCCGGTCATCTGGGTGTGCAGGTCGGCGTAGAGGTCGCCGGTGTCCGGGAAGTCGGTCGCCCGGCCGGCGAGCTCGTTGACGGCCTCCAGCAGGACCGCAGCCTTCGAGGGCCACCAGCGATAGATCGTCTGCTTGCCGACCTGCGCCTTCTTGGCGATCTCCTCCATCGTCGTGCGGGCCAGCCCCTGCTCCCGGCACAGGTCGAGCGCCGCGGCCAGGATCGCCGACCGGGCTCGATCGCTGCGTCGTTCCTGGTTGGGCTGGGTCATGGCGTCGATCATAGCAACTCGGCGAGACGAGACGTCTTGACTCGTGGGTCGCGGCGGGCTTAGTGTCTGGCTACGGCGAGACGAGACGTCTCGTTTCGAACCTCTCGTGGAAGGACCCCGCCATGAGCGAGGCAGCAACCCGCAGGTCAGTCGGCATCTTCGGCATCGTGGCCAGCCTGTTCATCGTCGCCCAGGTGCCGCTCTACTTCCTCTACTCCGGTGCCCCGCCGGACTCGAACATCCTCACCCGGAGCTTGATCGGCTGCGTGGGCTGCACGGTCTACCTCGTCTTCTTCACCGGCCTGCGGCATCTGGTCCTGGGCGTCGACCCGCGCTACGACTGGGCGGCCACGGTCCTGCAGACGGCGGGCGTGCTCTGGGTGGCGATGGTCTTCGTGCCGCAGTCGATGGAGGTCGGCGCCGCGATCTCGGTCGACCACGACATCGACACGACCACGGAGGGGCCCTTCGCGGCAGCGCAGTACCTGCTGCAGGGCGGCATCTCCCGCCTGCTGATGGCCCTGTTCCTGATCACCCTCGGCATCGTGGTCACCCGGCTGCGCTTCCTGCCGTCGTGGGTGGGCCGCTCGGCGTACGTCCTGGCCGTGATCAACCTGGCCTTCGTCCCGGCGGTCTTCTTCGGCGACGACGCGGCCGACTTCTACAGCGCACAGGGCTGGGGCACGACGGCCACCATGGGCGCGGTCTGGAGCCTGTGGACGCTGGCGGTGAGCATCAGCATCCTGCGCAGCGCGCGCCGGGTGCGGGCCTCGGCCCGACAGGCAGAGCCGGCACCGGCGTACGCCTGAGATGTGTTTGGTGCCCAGGGCTTGCACCCTGGGCACTCGCCTACCCGCCCGAGTCGGCCATCTCCGCGCCCTCGGGGACCAGGTCGGTGTCGCGGGAGGCCAGCCAGCCGTCCGGGAGGTGGACCTTGCCCGGTGCGTTGGTGCGGCCGCGGGGTTGGCCCAGCGTTTCCAGGGGGAACGGGGTGTCTGCGTCGAGCTTGCCGAGCAGGTCGTCGAGTTCGGCCAGGGTCGAGACCATGGCCAGGCTGCGGCGCAGTTCGGCGCCGACCGGGAAGCCCTTCAGATACCAGGCGACGTGCTTGCGGATGTCGACGCAGGCGTCGCGCTCGCTGCCGAACGCGTCGGTGAGCAACTCGGCGTGCCGGCGCAGGACGTGGGCGACCTCGCCCAGCGTCGGCAGCTTCCGGGTCGGGCGGCCGGCGAACGCGGCCTCCAGGTCGGCGAACAGCCACGGGCGGCCGAGGCAGCCGCGGCCGACGACGACGCCGTCGGCGCCGGTCTGGTCGACCATCCGGAGAGCGTCTTCGGCCTCCCAGATGTCGCCGTTGCCGAGGACCGGCACGTCGAGCGCCTGCTTCAACGTGGCGATCGACTCCCAGTCAGCGGTGCCCGAATAGCGCTGGGCCGCCGTGCGGGCGTGCAGCGCCACCGCCGCCACGCCGGCGTCCTGGGCGGCCAGGCCGGCTTCCACGTACGTCAGGTGGTCGTCGTCGATGCCCTTGCGCATCTTGACCGTGACCGGCACCGCGCCGCCGGCGGCGTCGACGGCCGCGCGGACCAGGCGGGCGAACAGGTGCCGGCGCCAGGGCAGGGCCGCGCCGCCGCCCTTGCGGGTGACCTTCGGGACCGGGCAGCCGAAGTTGAGGTCGACGTGGTCGGCCAGGTCCTCCGCGACGATCATCCGCACCGCGGCGGCGGTCACGTCGGGGTCGACGCCGTAGAGCTGGAGGCTGCGCGGGCGCTCGTCACCGCCGAAGGCGATCATCTTCAAGGTCTTGGGGTTGCGCTCCACCAGCGCCCGCGTCGTGATCATCTCGCAGACGTAGAGGCCGCCGCCCTGCTCACGGCAGAGTTGCCGGAACGCCACGTTGGTGATCCCGGCCATCGGGGCCAGGACCACCGGCGGGTCGACCAGGTGCGGTCCGAGGGTGAGCGACACGCCTTCGAGCGTACGTTGTCGTACCCGCGAGGCATCCTGCCCTCATGGCTGACGCACAGCTCAGCACCGCCGCCGTCGCTGCCCATCGGGTCGCCGTGCACGGTGGCGGCGGCGTTCTCGAGGTCGGCATTCAGGACACGCCACCGGGTACGAGCGCCCACCAGGCCCTGGCCGTCCGCGGCGTGGTGGTGGCCGACGACGGGCTCGCGCACGGCGCCCGCGGCGCGGTCGTGGCCGGCGACGGGCTCGCGCACGGCGCCCGCGGCGCGGTCGTGGCCGGCGACGGGCTCGCGGACGGCGCCCGCGGCGCGATGGCCGGCGACGGGCTCGCGCTCGTGCACGGCGCCCGCGGCGCGATGCACCTGCATTGGGCCGCCGACCTGCCCGCGCTGGCCGCCGCGCTGCGCCCAGATGAACAGGGCGACCTGCGCAAACAGGCCTTCGGGCCGTTCTTCGCGGGCCTTTCCGGGTCGGTCGGGGCCGCCCTCGACGAGGTGGCCGGCGCGATGGCGGCGGTGATGGGCGACGGGGTGCGGCGGAGCAAGGGTGAGCTGTCGAGTGCGCTTCGTGGCACGGTCGACGCGCGGCTGCGGCCGTTCTGTGAGCGCTGCGGCGCCGATCACGTCGCCGACGCGCTGTTCCGGCTGGCGTCGCTCCCCGCCGGGCTGCGCCTGCTGCCCAACGGCGACGGCTCGGCCGATTTCGTGTCCGGCCCGCTTCTCGGCGGCCTTCCAGACGTCGATGCGGCTCGACGGGAGTTGGTCCGGCGGTTCCTCCGCTATGCCGGCCCGACCGACCGCGACGGCCTCGCCGGCTGGCTGGGCCTGTCCCCTTCCGCCGCGCGCCGGTGGTGGGCGCTGGCCGAGGTGGTGCCGGTCTCGGTCGCCGGGCGCCGGCTCTACCTGCATCCCGACGACCTGGCCGCGGCCCGCACGGCGCCGGGCCCGCGGGCCGTGTGGCTGCTGCCGCCCAACGACCCGGTGCTCGAACTCGGCGACCGCACATTGCTCGTGCCCGAGGCCGCCGACCGCAAGCGGGTCTGGCGGCCCACCGCCAACCCCGGTGTGCTGCTCGTCGACGGCATCGTGGCCGGCATCTGGCGGCGGCGGGCCGGCACGGTCACGGTGACGCCGTTCGGGTCGCTGTCCCCGGCCGGCCGCCGCCGGCTCGCGGCAGTCACCGAGGGCGAGGTGGTCGTGGCAGAGTCATAGGCGTGACCGACCACGTGCATGACGCCTCCTGCGCCGTCGCCCATGGCGAGGCGCCGGCACCCCGCGACGAGCCCAAGACGCTGGTCGCCATCTTCGCCTCGCCGATGTCGGCGCAACTGCTGCGTTACGCGGCCGACCTCGGCTACAACACGGTGCTCGTCGAGCCCGACCCGACCAAGCTGGACCGCACCGTCGTCGGGGCGGTGGCCACTGTGGACGCGGCGGGCCTCGACAGCAACACCGACGTCGTGGTCTGCGACCACCACCGGGGCGAGCTCGGCACGCTGCTGCGCGATGCGCTCGCCGGCCAGACCCGATGGATCGGGCTGATGGGCAACCCGCACCACGAGGGCCCACACGTCAAGGCGCTGCGCGACTTGGGCGTCCCCGACGACGAGATCGCCCGCGTGCACCGGCCGATCGGGCTCAACATCGGCTCGCGTACGCCCGCTGAAATCGCCGTGGCCACGCTCGCCGGCCTGATCGCCGACCGCAACGCCCGCCCGGGTGGCTTCGAGTTCTGATGGGTGCGCTGGCGCTCTACTACCCGTGGATGCACTTCCAGTCGGACAACTGGGTCAAGCTGGCGCTGCTCACCTGGGACGGCGTGGTCCGGATCCGGTCCACGGCGATCTTCGACCGCGACAGCGACGCGGTGCGGCGGATCGCGGCGGAGACCGACTTCCTGACCGACGTCGTCCCGGCGCGGCCCGTGCTGCACCGCGTCGCGACCACGTTCCTGGAGATCGTCAGCAACCACCGCGACCAGCTCGCCGAACGCTACGGCGTCGAGGCGCCGCAGCATGAGTTCCGGATGCCGCCGTCGCAGCTGCCCGACGGCGGCTCGGACTCGTCAAGGTTCTGGATCTACACCGGTCCGCACCTCACCAAGGTCACCGCCATCCTCCGGGACGCCCTGGTGGACGCGGGCCTGGCCGTCCAACGCGAACGGACCAACGGGACCTGGCTCGGCCTGCACCCGACGTTGGGCGCGGTCTACACGGCCTGCCTCGCCGACGCGGTCGCCAGCGCCAACCTGCTCTCACCGGCGACCGACGACGCCCGCATGCACCGCGCCGTCGGCGCCCTCGACCAGGCCGTCGAGGTGCTGCTCGGTGCCAGGTCACCGACGCCGTCGCGCGACGAGCCCGACGTGGCCTACCTCCACCTGGCCCTCGACGCCGTCATCCGCCCCACCACCCTCGACGCGGTGCCCGTCGGGAAGCTGATCGCCTTCCGCGAGCGGCATGTCGCCGAGCTGTCGGCGTTCCGCGCGCACGTGGCCGGCCTGGCGACGGAACTCGCCCAGGTCGCCGCCGTCGAGAGCCCCGCGGTCGCCCGCGCCCATCTCGAGGCCCTCTACCGCGAGAAGACCCGGCCGCACCTCGACGACCTGCGGGGTGCGTTGCGCGGGATGGGCATCGAGTCGACCGTCGGCGTGCTCGGCCTCAAGGTCGACGTCCCCGCCGCGGCCGGGACGCTGGTGGGCGGCGCGGCGGCGGCGGCCGGCGGCCAACTGGCGGTGGCGGGAACGGCGGTCGCGCTGACGGTCCTGCCCTACCTCGCGGGCCGGGTCTTCGCGCACCGCACGCGGGCCAGGTCCTCCCCCGTCGCCTACCTGCTCGCGGCCGAACGCGACCTGACCGGCCGGTCCCTCCTGGACCGCATCCGCGCGTAGGTCCGTCACCCGAGCCGGGGCCCGATGTCGATCCAGACCGCTGCGGGTCAGGCTGGCGACCCACGACCCAAGCAGTCCGGGTTACCGCTCGTCGACGAGCAGCCGGGCGTAGTTGGCCATCGAGCGTTGGTAGCGGGGCAGGTGCGGCGCGAGTGCTCCCAGCGCCAGCGACGCCGCCTCCCGCTCCCGGCCGACGTCGACCAGGGCCAGTGCCAGAAATCCGAGCACCGCGTCGTCGAGTTCGTCGCTCCCGGCTTCCCGTTCGGCCGTCAGCAGGGCCACGCTCTCCGACGCCTGGCCGAGGTTGCGCAACGAACTGGCAAGCTGGATGACCGCCCGGCGGCGCCGGAGCCCGGTCAGGCCGACCGCGAGCGCCTGCCGGTAGAGCGGGACGGCGCGATCCGAGTGCCCGGTCGAGTCGAGGGCCGCGGCCCGCTCGAAATCACCCACCGCGTTGCCAGGGCCGAGTTCGTCGGCGAGCGCGCCGATCCGGGCCACGAAATCGTCCTCGGCGTAGCTGTCCATCGCCGCCCACAGGTCGGCGACCCGCTGCTCCCACGTCTGCGTCGTCATGCGGATCATGGTGCGCGAGTTGCTAGGCTGCGCACCACTGATTCGGCCAGGGCCGAATCACCCAGCGGAGAGGAGCCGAGCCATCGCCGCGACGCTGCGGTTCAGCGCCGCCGACCTGTTGCGCTGCCGGTTCGCGATCTCGCCTGCCTTCGAGACGCTGTCGGCGGTCCGGCTCACGCTGCCGCACGAGGCGCCGGGGCAACACCAGAAGTGGCTCGACGCCGCCGCCGGCCGGCTCGACGGCATCGACCTGCGGCCGATCACCCTGCTGCAGCCCCGACGCGGCTACACCCCCGACTTCCTGTCACCGCCACCGACCGAGGCGGCCGCCACCTTCGACGACGACCTGGCCCGGATCGCCGCCACCCCGCCCGACCGGGTGGCCGCCGAGATCGCCCGATCCCTCGGCGACACGCCGGGAGCGGCGGACAGCGAGACCGGCCGACTTCTCCGACACGACCCAGCAGCGGCCCTCGACACACTGACCGGCCTGATCCGCACCGCCTGGCACGCGCTCGTCGAACCCGTCTGGCCCCGGGTCCGCGCCCTGCTCGACGCCGACATCGGCTTCCAGAGCCGCCGCCTGGCCGAGGGCGGCCTCGACCGGCTGTTCGCCGAACTGCACCCCACGCTGCGCTGGCAGGACAACACCCTGATCCGCGCGTACGGCGACGACGACCACCGTGACCTCGCCGGCCAAGGGCTCGTGCTGTTGCCCAGCGCGTTCAAGTGGGACCAGGTCGTCGTCGTGCTCGACGAGCCGTGGCAGCCAACCGTCATCTACCCGGCGCGCGGGTCGGGCACGCTCTGGCAGCAGATCAGCGGCACACCCGACGAGGCCCTGGGCCGCCTGATCGGGCGTACCAGGGCAGCCCTGCTCATCGGTTTGTCCGCGCCCGCGACCACCACCGCCCTCGCACGCCGGCACGCGCTGGCGCCGGCCACCGTCTCACAGCACCTGACCGTGCTGCGCGACGCCGGCTTCGTCGTCGGCGAACGGCACCGGCACGAGATCCGTTACCGGCGTACGCCGCTCGGCTGCGCGGCCATCGACAAAGGACAGTGACAGGGCCCCTGTCGCGGCCGAGCAACCGCCTAGAGGCGGGCCGTCGTCACCCGGGAGGATTCGTACGTCGTGGCGGCCTCGGGAAGGCCCGGCATGGTGGACACGTCCTTGACCAGCATGCCGGTCTTGGCGTCAATGGTCAGCACCTCGCCGCCCTCGCCGCCGAACAGCTGGGGGCCAGCGGTGATCGTCAGCGTGGCCTTGCCGTCGGTGGTCGAGTTCGTGACGCTGACCGCGGAGATGGTGGACAGCAGACGCAGCACACCGGCCCGGACCTGCGTGTTGCCGCCGCCGGCGGACAGCGCTTCGGTGCTGTACGTCCACAGGGCGTTGTCGAGGTGCTGCTGGACGGCCGCGGGGCTGTAGGGCTTCGGCTTGGCGTCGCCGCCCTTCTGCTTGATGATCGCCTGGGCGGCCGCCTGCTCCCTGTCCCACTCCGCCTTCTGCGCCACGGGGTCGAGGCCGACCAGCGGGTCCTTGGCTGCTTTGAGTATCTGGGTGCGGCCGTCGGCCGGGCTGCTGTCCGCCGCGGCGACGGCCGCCCTGAGGAGCGGAGCGTAGCCGCCGGCGTTCATCTGGTCCTGGTGGCTGGTGATCGCACGCTTGATGTCCTTCACGCTGTTGCCGGTGTAGATCGAGCGACCGTCGGTGTAGAGCGTGTAGACGACCTGCATGGTCTTGGTGCCGTGGACCTGAGTCGCTTTCACCAGCCACGCGTCACCCGCCGACGGGGTGGCCGTCTTGATGGACCCGGCCAGAGTCATCAGCGGCGCGCGGTCGGTGGACCCGTCGACGGTGGCCGACCCTGAGGCGGGGGCCGACGAATCCTTGCCGGCCACCGCGCCCCCGGTCCCCGACGAGTTGAGCACCACAGCGACGACCGCCGCGGCCGCGGCAACCCCCACCCCGGCGCCGATGCCGAACCGGCTCAAAGTACTGATCCCGCGGCGGCGCTGAATCGCCGGGCCGGATTCGTGTTCGCGCGTGGTCGTCGTCGTTTCCATGGTCGAAGTCGTCTCCATAGTCGTGTCCTCCGCTGATATCGGGCCCAGCAACCGCACGGTTCCGGGGTCGGCCATCGCCGCCCGCAGCACCGCCCGCGCCCGCTGATACGCCTCCGGGCGCAGTGGTTCTGCGCTGCCCAACTCACCGATCAGATCGAGTTCGTCGGTCATCGGTGCCTCTCCTTCGCGCTGTTGCGATCCTTCAGAAGCGCGGAGACCCCCGGCGCGTCGCGCAATGCCGTCCTGGCCTGGCTCAGCAGCCGCCGCGCGGTGCCGGCCGGCATGCCGAGCGCCCGCGCGGCGTCGGCTGCGGTCAGGTCCTCCCAGGCGACGAGCCTCAGGACCTCCCGCTCTTCGGGCTTGAGCCGCAGCAGAGCCGACCGGAGTACCGCCCGGGTGTCCACGCCGAGGTCCACCGCAGACCACGGATCCCATCCAGTAGCCAGCTCCGTCACGTCTCCGACCAGGTCCTCGGCCGGCCGGGACCGCCAGTAGCGACGCAAGCGATTCAAGGCCACCCCGTACAGCCACGGCCGGGCATCGTCGTACGACTGGTCGTACTTTCGCCGCGACTCGAACGCCGCAACCCAGACCTCGCCCAGCAGGTCCTCAGCCGCATCGCGCCCTGCCCGGCGAGCGAGGTAGGAACCGACGGCGGCCTCGTGACGCTCGACCACCTCCACGAAGGCGTCGACATCGTCATCCAGCGACCGGCCTATCAACTCCGCGTCCGAAGCCATGGCCCTCCTCTGCAAACGCTTCCAACCTGACATTGCCAATCAGGCGGGGAAGTGTTCAGGCGCCAAGGCGCCGAGGTCCGAGGACGAACGGTGTTGTCGCCGTGCCTGCTCCGCCGCCGGCAGCGCCAGGCGTCGGCGGCGATGACCACATCGCCCAGGTCGAGCGACCTACTCGGCGATCGCGGTGTAGGAACGGCTGCCGGCCACGACCGCGCACACCGCCGCGGTGAGTACCACGACGAGGCGGTGCCGCCCTTCCTTCGGCCGGAACGCTAGAGGCGGTCGAGCAGGTAGCGTTCGATCGCCTCGAGCGGGATGCGCTCCTGGGTCATCGTGTCGCGGTCGCGAACCGTCACCGCGTCGTCGGTCAGCGTGTCGAAGTCGACCGTGACGCAGTAGGGCGTGCCGATCTCGTCCTGCCGGCGGTAACGGCGGCCGATGGCCTGCGAGTCGTCGAACTCGACCACCCAGCGCTTGCGCAGCCGGGCGGCCAGGTCGCGGGCCTTCGGCGACAGCTCCGGGTTGCGCGACAGCGGCAGCACGGCGACCTTGACCGGCGCGAGCCGCTTGTCGAAGCGCATCACCGTGCGCTTGTCGACGCCGCCCTTGGTGTTGGGCGCCTCGTCCTCGTCGTAGGCCTCGAGCAGGAACGCCAGCACGGCCCGGGTCAGGCCGGCGGCGGGCTCGATCACGTAGGGCACCCAGCGTTCCTTCTTCTCGGGGTCGAAGTAGGACAGGTCGACGCCCGAGTGCTTGGAGTGGGTGGTCAGGTCGAAATCGGTGCGGTTGGCGATGCCCTCGAGCTCGGCGAACTCGGTGCCGCCGAACTGGAAGCGGTATTCGATGTCGACGGTGCGCTTCGAATAGTGCGACAGCTTCTCTTTGGGGTGCTCGTAGAAGCGCAGGTTGGCCTCGGACAGGCCGAGGTCGCGGTACCAGTTCCAGCGCTCCTGGAGCCAGTATTCGTGCCACTTCTCGTCGGTGCCGGGCTCGACGAAGAACTCCATCTCCATCTGCTCGAACTCGCGGGTCCGGAAGATGAAGTTGCCCGGAGTGATCTCGTTGCGGAACGACTTGCCGACCTGGGCCACGCCGAACGGCGGCTTCTTGCGCGCTGCGGTCGCCACGTTGTTGTAGTTGATGAAGATGCCCTGCGCGGTCTCGGGCCGCAGGTAGTGCAGGCCCTCCTCGTTCTCGACCGGGCCGAGGTAGGTCTTCATCAGGCCGTTGAACATCCGCGGCTCGGTGAACGCGCCCTTGACGCCGCAGTTCGGGCAGTTGATCTCGGACAGGCCGGTCGGCGGGCGCTCGTGCTTGGCTTCGAACGCCTCTTCGAGGTGGTCGGCGCGGAACCGCTTGTGGCACGACTGGCACTCGGTCAGCGGGTCGACGAACTCGCCGAGGTGGCCGGAGGCTGCCCACACGTCACGCGAGAGGACCACGGCGGAGTCGAGGCCGACGATGTCGTCGCGCTCCTGGACCATCCGCTGCCACCACTGCCGGCGCACGTTCTCCTTGAGCTCGACGCCGAGGGGGCCGTAATCCCACGCCGACCGCGTGCCTCCGTAGATCTCGCTGGAGGGGAAGACGAAACCGCGCCGCTTGGCGAGGCTGACGATGGCGTCGATGCGATCGGCTGGCATGGGTTTCCTCCTACGCCGGCTGGCGGTCGGCGGGGGCTCAAAGGGACAGACACACAAACGATCGCCCGACGGTACGGTTACCCGCCCGGCGACCAGACCGAGATTAGTCGGTGGTGCCGCACACCTCGAAATCGCCGGTCCCGGTGTCCTGCTCCATCACGAACTTCACCGTCGACGACGAACCGGAGGCGTAGACGAGGTCGACCGGCACCACGATCGAGGTGACCATCTCGGTCTTGCGGACCACGAACGACGAGATCCGGGGCGCCCGGGCCTGCTCGCGGGCGAACTCGGTCGCGGTCTGCCGGGCCTGCTGGCCTTCGCAGAGCAGCGAGTAGGCCTGGGCGTACTCGGAGCGCTCGAGCGCCGAGACGTAGTCGGTGGCGGCGACCCGGGCCCGCTCGTCGAGCGCCTGGACGCCGAAGATGGTCAGGCCGCTCAGGGCGACCGCGCCGCCGCCGCAGCACAGCAGCAGGAACAGGCCGGCCGCGCCGAGCCCGAACCAGAGCCGCATGGTGCGGCCCTCGGTGGGCGGCGCGGCGAACGGCGGGACGACGCCGGGGCCTTGCGGCGGCGGGGGCGGCCCGGTGAACAGCGGCGACCCGCCGGGTGCGGGTGCCGGCGAGTCGGGCGCCGGCGTGTCGTAACCCGAGTGCGGGCCGGGCGGGATCTCCGGCGGGCCGGGCATCGGGTTCATGTTCGCCAGAATAATGCGAGCCGGCTCACCGGCCGGGGCCTACCGACCGGTCGCTGGCCCGGATCACCACTTCGCCGCCGGGCTCGGCGCTGGCCAGCGGCTCGAACGCCGACGGTTCGTCGAGTGACTCGGCCAGCAGCGGGCTGGCGTGCACCTTCACGTCGAACGCGCCCAGCGCCCGCCGGTAGGTGCCGACCGATTCCCACTCGGTGACCAGGGTCCAGGCGGTCGGGTCGTCGAGCCCGCGGGCCAGTTGCCCGGACCGGTAGCCCCGACAGGCGGCCAGGGCCGCCAGGGCGGCGTGGGCCCGCTCGGTGAACCCGTCGGCGGCCTCCTCGGCCACCACGAACCGGTTGACGACGAGCACGACCGAACCTCCTCGTAGAGTGTCGGCATGCAGCCTACGCAGCCCGCCCGGGCCGAGCGCCTGGCCCGGGTCAACCCGACCCGGGCGTTCCTGGGCGCCCTGGTGGTCGTGCTGGCCGGGCTGTTCCTGCCGGGCATCGTCGGCGGCGTGCTGCTGCTCGCGCTCGCCGCGGGCATGATCGCGCTGATCCGGATGACCTGGTCGGTGCAGACGCCGCCGACCCGCCTCCTGCGTCTCGTGCTGCTCACGGCCCTCATCGGCATCGCCATCATCAAGATCCTTTAGGCCGTACGCGAATCCATGCGTTTTTGACAATAATTTTCATTGTCGGAGACAGTTGTGGACATGCGCCGCCGCCGAACCGTCTCCGCGGTCATCGCCGGTCTCGCCGCACTCGCGGTGACCGGCGTGGGGGCGTGCACCACCGGCTCGGCCGCCGCGGCCGGCAAGGTCGACGTGGTGGCCGCGTTCTACCCCCTGCAGTTCGTCAGCGAGCAGGTCGGCGGCGCCCACGTCGCGGTGACCAACCTGGCCAAGCCCGGTGCCGAGCCACATGACCTGGAGCTCAGCGCCCGCCAGGTCGGCCGGGTCTCCGACGCCAAGGTGATCGTCTACCTCAAGGGCTTCCAGCCGGCGGTGGACGACGCCGTCGACCAGGTGGGCGGCGACCGCGCCTTCGACGTCGGCGGGGCGGTCCCGCTGCTCGCGGCCGGCGATAGCGATCACGTGCACGAGGGTGAGACCGGCCACAGTGACGGGAGCACCGACCCGCACGTCTGGCTCGACCCCACCCGGCTCGCCACGATCGGCCAGCAGGTCGCCGACCGGCTCGCCGCCGCCGACCCCGATCACGCGGCCGACTACACCGCCAACGCCGCCCGGCTGCGCACCGCGCTGACCGGTCTCGACCAGCAGTTCGCGGCCGGGCTGGCCAACTGCCAGCGGCGCGAGCTGGTGACCGGGCACGCCGCCTTCGGCTATCTCGCCCAGCGCTACCACCTGGAGCAGGTCGGGCTGACCGGGGTGACCCCCGACACCGAGCCGGCGCCGCAGCGACTGGCCGCCGTCGCCCAGGAGGCGCGGGAGCACGGCGCCACCACGATCTTCTTCGAGACGCTGGTCAGCCCCAAGGTCGCCGACACGATCGCGCACGAGGTGGGCGCGAAGACCGCGGTGCTCGACCCCATCGAGGGCCTGCAACCCGGCGCGACCGGCGACTACTTTTCGATCATGCGCGCCAACCTGACCACCCTCCGCACCGCCCTGGACTGCACATGAGCACACCGGTCGTCGAGGTCACCAATGCCGTCGTCGGCTACGACGAGCGGATCGTGCTGCGCGGCGTCTCGCTCACCGTCCAGCGCGGCGACGTGGCCGCGATCCTCGGCGCCAACGGCTCCGGCAAGTCGACGCTGGTCCGCTCGATCCTGCGGCTGGTGCCGCTGAGCGCCGGTGAGATCACCCTGTTCGGCGACCGGAAGTTCAAGCGCTGGGAGCGGATCGGGTACGTGCCGCAGCGGATCGGCGCCGGCACCGGCGTGCCCGCCACCGTGGCCGAGGTCGTCGGCTCCGGCCTGGTCGCCCGCCGGGGCATCTTCCGCCCGCCGCGCGCCGCCGACCGGGCCGCTGTGGCCGCCGCGCTCGACGCGGTCGGGCTGGCCGACCGGGCCGCCGACCCGGTCGCCAGCCTCTCCGGCGGCCAGCAGCAGCGCACGCTGATCGCCCGGGCGCTGGCCGGCCGTCCCGAGTTGCTGGTCCTCGACGAGCCGACTGCCGGGGTCGACGCCACCAGCCAGGCCGCGTTCGCCGGCGCGCTGGGCGACTTCGTCGCCGGTGGCGGCACCGTGCTGCTGGTCGCGCACGAACTCGGCCCGCTGCAGCCGCTGATCACCCGCTGCGTCGTCGTGCACCACGGCGAGGTCGCACACCAGGGCGCCGTGCCGGAACCGGCCGGCCACCACGCCGACCCCGGGCACGACCACGTCCATCCGCACGCGCACGAGGAGCGGGCCGGGATGTGGGGAGCATGAGCATCTTCGCCAACGAATTCATGATCCGGGCGTTCATCGGCGCCGTGGTGATCGGCCTGACCGCGCCCGCGCTCGGCATCTACCTCGTGCAGCGGCGGATGTCGCTGATCGGCGACGGGGTCGGCCACGTCGCGCTGACCGGCGTCGGCGTCGGCCTGCTGCTCGACAAGTCACCGGTGCTCACGGCGGTGGTCGTGTCGGCGGTCGGCGCGATCGCCATCGAACTGATCCGCGAGCGCGGCCGCACCTCCGGCGACGTGGCGCTCGCGCTGCTCTTCTACGGCGGCATAGCCGGCGGCGTCATGCTGGTCGGCCTGTCCGGGAGTCGCAGCAACGCCAACCTGATGACCTACCTGTTCGGGTCGCTGGCCACCACCTCCCGGTCCGACCTGATCCTGATCGTGGTCCTCGGCGCGGTGGTGCTCGGCCTGGCCCTGGGCCTGCGCCCGGCGCTGTTCGCGGCCAGCCACGACGAGGAGTACGCCCGGGTCTCCGGCCTGCCGGTGCGGGCGCTGAACCTGCTGGTCGCGGTGCTGACCGCGGTCACCGTGACGATCTCCATGCGGGCGGTCGGCCTGCTGCTGGTCAGCGCGCTGATGGTGGTGCCGGTCGCGACCGCGCAACAGGTGGCCCGCGGCTTCGTCGCCACGATGGGCCTCGCGATGGTGCTCGGCGTCACGGCTGCCGGCTCCGGGGTCTGGCTGGCCTGGGAGATCGACACCGCCCTGGGCGCGACGATCGTGATCCTGGCCATCGCCGGCTTCCTGATCGTCGCGGTCGCCGTGGCCGCCACCCGGGCGGTGCGAAAACGCGCGGCCCTGCGCGCCGGCCGGCCCGACCGTGGACCGGGCCGGCCGGTCCCCGCCGACGCGGAGCCACCCGAGGTCGTCCTGGACCGGAGCTGATCCGGTGCTGAGCTACGGTTCCGGTATGACGGCGGGCAACGGCTACGAGTCGTACGAGCGGGCAGGCGAACTCCTGCGCGCCCTGGCGGCACCGATCCGGGTCGCGATCGTCACCGAACTCGGCACCGGCGAACGGTGCGTGCACGAACTGGTCGAGTCGCTGGGCGCGGCCCAACCGCTGGTGTCCCAACACCTGCGGGTGCTGCGCGGCGCCGGCATCGTGCGCGGTTCGCGGCGGGGGCGGGAGATCGCGTACTCCCTTGTCGACGAGCACATCGCCCACATCGTGGCCGACGCGGTCAGCCACGCCCGGGAGGCATCATGACCAGTGAGGCCGGTGCGTTGCGCAACACACACCAGCGGCGCGCGGTCAGCACGCTGCTGGGTTCGGTCGAAGGCTTCCACAGCGCGCAGGAACTGCACTCGATGCTGCGCGACCGCGGCGAGCGGGTCGGCCTGACCACCGTCTACCGCACGCTGCAGGGGCTGGCCGACGCCGGCGAGATCGACGTGATGCGCCCACCGGGCGGCGAGCACCTCTACCGCCGCTGCAGCGAGGGGCATCACCACCACCTGGTCTGCCGCTCCTGCGGTTCGACCGTCGAGGTCGAGGGGCCCGCGGTCGAGAACTGGGCCGACCGGGTCGCGGCCAAGCACGGCTTCACCGACGTCAGCCACACCCTGGAAATCTTCGGCACCTGCCAGAACTGCTGACGTGCGGCGGCGCCCCGGTTAGGGGACGCTGAGCGCGTGAAGATTTACGCCGACCGTTTCCCCCGGTTCCTGTTCCAGGTCGTCACCGACCTGCTCGTGATCGCGTGGGTCTACGCCTGGATCCGCGCCGCGCTGTGGTTGCAGGACCAGGTGCAGAAGCTGGGCGTGCCCGGCCAGAAGCTGGAGGGTGCCGGCAGCGCGCTGGCCGACAACCTGGCCGACGCGGGCGGCAAGGTCGGCAAGGTCCCGCTGGTCGGCGACCAGTTGACCGAGCCGTTCGGCAAGGCGGCCGACGCCGCCCGCGCGGTCGCCGAGGCGGGCCAGTCGCAGCAGGACGTGGTCGGCAACCTGGCCCTGGCCCTCGCGATCATCACCGCGGTCGTGCCGATCCTGTTCGTACTGCTGCTGTGGCTGCCGCTGCGGGTCCGCTGGATGCGCCGGGCCGGCGCGGCGTCCCGGGTCCGAAAGTCGCCGGCCGGCCGCGACCTGCTGGCCCTGCGCGCGCTGGCCACCCAGCCGCTGAGCAAGCTGGCCAAACTCGGCCCCGACGTCGCCGAGTCCTGGCGGGCCAACGACGACTCCACTGTGGATGCCCTGGCCGCGCTCGAGCTGAGGTCCCTCGGCCTGCGGCAACGGTGATCATCGGCACTGGGTGATCGGCACATCCGCGGATAGGCTTTGACGATCAAGAGCCCGGCTCAGCTACCACGATCGTCTCGGCATGGATGGCTTCTTCGATTCCCTTGATCCGTTCGTCACGTCGCCGTGGGTATATGGCGTGGTTTTCGCGCTCGCCGCTCTTGATGCTTTTCTTCCGATTGTTCCCAGCGAAGCAACCCTGATCACCGCTGGGGTGTTTGCCGCCAGCGGGCGGCCCAACGTCCTGCTCGTCATCCTCGCCGGCGGTGCCGGCGCCATGCTGGGCGACCACATCTCGTACCTCATCGGGCGGGCCGGCGGCGAGAACATCATCCGGCGGATACCCGAGGGGACCCGCCGGGCCCGGACCTTCGAGCGGGTACGGCACCTGCTCTACGCGCACGGCGGCATCGCGCTGGTGATCGCCCGCTACATCCCGGGCGGCCGGACGGCGATCACGCTCACCACGGGCGCGATCAGGTATCCGCGACCGCGGTTCACCGCCTTCGACGCGCTGGCCTGCTTCTCCTGGGCGGCGTACACGACGCTGCTCGGGTTCGTCGGTGGCGCGGCCTTCCAGGACCACCCGGTCCAGGGCCTGGCGCTCGGCTTCGGGATCGCGCTGGTCCTCGCCGGGGTGGCCGAGTTGATCCAGTGGCTGCGGCACCGGCGGCAGCGGTCGAACACCCCGCCCCAACCAGAGGAAGTCGGCGCCCGCAAGCAGTAGCGGGCGCCGACCTCACAACCTGATCAGGACAGCGGTGGAATCCGGCGGCGGACGTCGTCGGCCGTCGACGGGCCCGGCTTCCAGGTGGCCACCCAGGGCTGGTCGCCCTTCGGCCGCATGACCCCCTCCTCCAGCCAGGCGTAGCGGCCGTCGAGGACGCGCCTGGCCGCCTTGACGTCGACCGAGTCGGTGTTGTCCCACAGCGCGGTGAACAGCGCCTCCGCGCGGACCCGGGCCTGCCGGCAGAACAGGTCGGCCAACTCCATGCCCTCGGGACGGTCGGCGCTCTCGGCGGTGGCCCGCACGCAGACCGACGCCATCGCGAACAGTTCCGCGCCAATGTCGACGATCCGGCCCAGGAAGACCTCGCGGTCCTCCATCCGCGCCTGCCAGCGCGACATGCCGTAGAACGTCGACCGGGCCAGCTTGCGGGCCGCCCGCTCGACGTAGCGCAGGTGGTGCGCCAGCGGACCGTACTCGTTGAAGGCGTTCGGGTTCTGGCCCTTGCCGACCGCGAGGCCGGGCAGCCACTTGGCGTAGAAGGCGGTCGCCCGGGCACCGGCCTTGGCCTTGCGGCCCAGGTCGGCCTTCGGGTCGATGATGTCACCGGCCACCGAGAGGTGCGCGTCGACGGCCTCGCGCGCGATCAGCAGGTGCATGATCTCCGTCGAGCCTTCGAAGATCCGGTTGATCCGCAGGTCGCGCAGGATCTGCTCGGTCGCGGCCGGGCGTTCGCCGCGGGCCGCCAGCGAGTCGGCCGTCTCGTAGCCGCGGCCGCCGCGGATCTGCACCAACTCGTCGGCGATCTTCCACGCCATCTCGCTGGCATAGAGCTTGACCAGCGCCGCCTCGATGCGGATGTCGTTGCGGTCGTCGTCGGCCAGCATGCAGCACAGGTTGAGCATCGTCTCCATGCCGTAGGTGGTCGCCGCCATGAAGGCCAGCTTCGTGGCGATCGCCTCGTGGTCGCCGACGGGACGGCCCCACTGCACCCGGTCGGCGGACCACTCGCGGGCCACGTTGAGCGACCACTTGCCGGCGCCGACGCACATCGCGGGCAGCGACAACCGGCCGGTGTTGAGGGTGGTCAGCGCGATCTTCAGGCCGCGACCCTCACCGCCGATGATCTGATCCGCGGGTACGAACACGTCGTGGAAGCGGGTGAGGCTGTTCTCCAGCCCCTTGAGGCCCAGGAAGTCGTTGCGCCGCTCGATCGTGATGCCGGGCGAGTCGCCCTCGACGACGAAGGCCGTGATGCCGCCGCGCCGCCCCTCCGACTTGGGCACCCGGGCCATCACCACGAGCAGGGTCGCGACCGTGCCGTTGGTGGCCCAGAGCTTGACACCGTTGAGGCGGTAGCCGCCCTCGACCGGCTCGGCGATCGTGCCGAGGCGGGCCGGGTCGGAGCCGACGTCGGGCTCGGTGAGCAGGAACGCGGACACCTCGCCGCCGGCGAGCCGGGGCAGGTAGCGGCGCTTCTGCTCGGCGGTGCCGAACAGCTTGAGCGGCTGGGGCACGCCGATCGACTGGTGCGCGGAGAGCAGCGCGCCGATCGCCGGGCTGACCGAGCCGACCAGCATCAGGCTGCGGGCGTAGTCGAGGTTGGTCAGGCCGAGGCCGCCGTATTTCTCGTCGATCTTCATGCCGAACGCGCCGAGCCGGGCGAGGTTGTGGAAGACCTCGTCGGGAATCCGGTTGTCGCGCTCGATCTGGGCGCCGTCGACCTCGTTGCGCACGTACGCGTTGAGCTTCTTGAGGAATTCCTCGCCCTTGGCGGTGCGGAGCGGGTCGGGCTGCGGCCACGGGTCGATCAGGTCGAGCCGCAACCGGCCGAGGAAGAGTTCCTTGCCGAAGCTGGGCTTGGTCCAGTCGGTTTCCCGGGACGCCTCGGCGACCTCGCGGGACTCCTGGTATGAAACCATGCCGGCTTCCTCCGGAAGCATCCCGGCGCCGTCGCCGCCTGCCTCGGGCGGCCTGTTCTGCGTCGTCGTCACGGCTTCCCCCTTTGTCCGGGCTGGGCTGTGCTGTTCCTGACGGTACCTCGCTTTGTTACTGGTCGGTAGGCTTCTCGAAGTCCTCCGGGTGCTCCCGGCGCCGGGTGATCTCGGCTTCGGTCGCGTCCGGTTCCCCCCAGTCTCGCCGTGACCAGGGCAGCGCCGCCCAGAAAGTGATGAAGAAGAGGGCCGCGATGCCGCTGACAATGATCGCGACCGTGCGCGACAGGATGAAGTCGGTGATCAGCAGCACCGCACTGACCATCGAGATCAGCAGGAAGGCCAGCCCGCCGGTGGCCATCCGATGACCGAACCGGACGAGTTCCGGCTTGCGGCCCTGGCGGAACAGCGCCCGGTGGAACGCGACCGGCGCGATGATCATCGCGGTGGCGGCCGCCGCGGACAGCAGCGAGACCATGTAGACGTCGCGCTGGAACTCGGTCGTCCGCGGGAAGCCGTTGCTGAAGGGCAGCGTGAGCAGGAACGCGAAGAGGATCTGGACGCCCGTCTGCGCGACCCGCAACTCCTGAAGGAGATCGGCGAAGTTGCGGTCCCACCGCTCCTTCGGCGTCTCCGGTTGCGGCTCGTCGGCCATGCGGGCTCCTTCGCGTAGCTCTCATCGTGGACGGTCAGCACACCGGTCCGCGGTCATTTCCCGCATGCGCGACCGGCGAAACGCGAGATCCGATCAGCTCAGCCGGGCGACGACCTTGCGCAACTGCTCGGCGTAGCGCTCGCGGAACTCCGGCGAGTCCGGCAGCAGCATCAGGAACGGTGAATCCAGGTCGGCCGCCGTCGCGACCGACGAGGGCGGCTTCGGCTTCCTCACCGACCGCTGCACCGACCTGCTCGGCTTCACCGGCGCCGAGATCAACGACCCCACCGCGGCGCCGCCGGACCGGCACTACGGCGTCTGCCGGATCCTGCTTCGCCAGTTCCTGCTCGACGGGCTCGACGACGTGGTGCACCTGGGCAGGACCTTCATCGGGTACGACCTGTCCGGCGACCGGGTTTCGGCCCGGTTCGCCGACGGCAGCACCGCGGTCGCCGACGTGACCCTGCGCCGCGAGCTGAGCGCGGCCGGGTCGGCCGAGGTCGTCGCGGCGATCTCCCGCTACGAGCGCGAGATGCTCCGCTACGGCTTCGCCGCGGTGCGGAAGTCGTTGCGCAATGCCGAGCAGGCCGCGCACTCGACCGCGCCGGGCCGGGCCGCGTTCCGCACCGTCCTGCGGCTGACCGCGGCGATTCCGCCCCTGCGCCGGAACATGGCGCGCGATCTCGGCAACCAGGCCGTGCACGCTCCCTTCGCGCCGCGACGCGACGGGGGCTAGGCGCGGTTGTCGGTCATCCAGCGTTCGGCGAAGTCGACCGCCGCGCGCTGCGACATCAGCCGGGACAGCGCGCCGCCGACCCGGCCGGTGCGGGTCGTGCCGAGCGCGTCGAAGTCGGCGCCGAGCAACTCGAAATCGCCCTCGTCGAGGTCGATGTCGTCCCACCAGACCCACTCGCGGCCGCCGTCGGCGCTCTGCACCGCCGCGCCCAGCCGGGCCGGCGGTGGCGCCGGCCGGCGGTATTCGGCCAGGTGCAGCGAGGTGTTGGAGTCGTGGCCGACCCCGAGCAGAAGCACGTCGCCGTCGAGGCCATAGATCTTGCCGAGCGGCGAGTCCGGGCCGAGCATCGCGGCCCGCGGCTGGCCGTAGACGACCTCCTGCGCCAGCCGGCCCAGGGCGGCGAACGAGACCTGCGGGTGGTCACTGCGCTGCGCGCCCGGCCAGGTGCGGACCACCTCGGCGATCGCGCCCATCCAACGGCTCGGCGTCACCGCCGGGTCGAAGCCGGGCATGTTCTCCTGGATCACCGGCCACCAACTCTGCGGTACGGGCGGGTTCTGCCACTGCGCCGGGTCGGAGTTGTCGGGCGTATGGGTGGGCACCACCAGCGTGCCGTCCGGGCCCAGCGCGTCGCGCAGCGCGAGCACGACCGCGTGCGGCCCACCGGCCACGAAACCGACCGGCTTGAGCGAGGCGTGCACCAGCAGCGTCGAGCCGGGCCGCACGCCGAGCGCGGACAGGTCGGCGGCGAGCGACTCGCGGGTGTGCGGCGTGCGCTCGCCGGCCGCGGCCGGGTGGTTGCTGTTGCTCACGATGCGTCCGCGATGCGTTTCAGGATGGCCTGGGCGAGAACCTCCGGCTGCGCGTCGGTGACCCAGTGGTCGACGCCCGGCAGCGGCAGGAAGCGGTAGTCGCCGGTCACGTGGTCGCCGGCCGCGAAGGCGGTGGCCGGCGCGACCGCCGTGTCGCGGTCGCCCCAGACAAACGTCGTCGGCCGCTCGACCGGACCGACCTTGACCAGGTCTTCGATCACCAGGGCGCGATACCAGTTGAGCGTGGCGGTCAGCGCGCCCGGCTCCAGCAGCGCGGCGGCGTAGACCTCGAGCCGGCCACCGACGCCGTCGAGCACCTTGCGCAACCCGGCGCCGCCGTCGCGGGACAGCACGTGCTCGGCCTTGCCGGCCATCCGGAACAGGTCGACGTAGGAGGAGCGGCGCTGCTGCTCGGGATCGGTCAGCAGGGCCTGGCCGAACGCGGCCGGGTGCGGCACGGAGACGGCGGTCAGCGAGCGGACCCGCTCCGGGTGTTCGGCGGCCAACTGCCAGGCGACCAGCGACCCGAAGTCGTGGCCGACCAGGTCGGCGCGGCCGCCGGCCAACTCGTCGACGAACGCGGCCGCGTCGGCGACGCACTCGGCCATCCGGTAGGCGTCGACCCCGCTGGGTCGCGCATCCGGCGTGTAGCCGCGCTGGTCGACCGCGAACGTCCGCAGCCCGGCGGCGTTGAGGTAGGGCGTCACGTCGTCCCAGCTGTGCCGGTTGACCGGGAACCCGTGCAACAGGATCACCGGCGCGCCGCCCGGCGGACCACCCTCGGTGACCTCGAACCTCAGCCCCCGCGTCTCGATCCGCATGCGCGCGAGCGTACCGCCGTAACCCGGTGTTAGCCTGGTGGAACAACTTCACATCCGACAGGGGAGCGCGCAGCGCTGAGAGTGCGGTATCTTCCGCAGACCCTCGAACCTGATCTGGGTAATGCCAGCGCAGGGAGTTCGGTCTTCTCCAGCCGCGCCATGTCCGTTCCATCGGGCATGGCGTGCGTCTTCTCCTGGTTCACCGAACTGGGAGGGCTACACCATGACCAACACCGTCAATCGATGGCGGACCGTCGACATCGTCGTCGGCGCCGTCCTGGGCGTCGCGTTCGGCGTCGTCTTCTGGGCCTGGGGCCTGCTCTACAACGGACCGGCCGACGCGATCCCGCTGCCCGCGCGCACCCTGCTCTACGGCATCTGGCTGCTGCCGGCCGTGCTGGGCGCGCTGGTCATCCGCAAGCCCGGCGCCGCGCTGTTCACCGAGACGGTCGCCGCGCTGGTCTCGGTCGCCCTGGGCACCGTCTGGGGCTGGATGATCGTGCTGCAGGGCCCGTTGGAGGGCCTCGGCGCGGAACTCGTCTTCGCGCTGTTCGCCTACCGCGTCTACAAGCTGCCGGTGGCCATGCTCGCCGGCGCGGCCGCCGGCCTGGTGGCGGCCGTCTACGACGTCGTCTACTACTACCCGGGCATGGCGTGGGGCAGCTTCCAACTCCCCTACCTGGCGATCACCACGGCCAGTTCGGCGGTCGTGGCCGGGGTCGGCGGGTGGCTGTTGACCCGGGCCCTGGTCAACACCGGAGCCCTGGACCGGTTCCCGGCCGGCCGGGAACGCGCGGCGGTCTGAGCCGTTGAGCGCCGTCGAACTGCACGGCTTCGGTTGGCGGCACGCCGGCCGCAAGGCGTGGGCGGTGCGCGGGGTGGACCTGCGCATCGAGCGTGGCGAGCGGGTGCTGCTGCTCGGTCCCTCCGGGGCCGGCAAGAGCACCCTGCTGGCCGCGCTGGCCGGCCTGCTCGCCGACGACTCCGGCGAGCGGGAGGGCACCGCCGAGATCGACGGCCTCGACACCCGCAAGGCCCGCGAACGGGTCGGCATCGTCTTCCAGGACCCGGCCACGCAACTGGTGATGTCGCGGGTCGGTGACGACGTCGCGTTCGGGCTGGAGAACCGGGCCGTCCCGGCATCGGAGATCTGGCCGAGGGTGGGCGAGGCGCTCGACGCCGTCGGCTTCGGGCACCCGCTCGACCGGCCCACCCGGGCGCTGTCCGGCGGCGAGCAACAGCGGCTGGCCCTGGCCGGCGTCCTCGCGCTGCGCCCCGACCTGCTGCTCCTCGACGAGCCGACGGCCAACCTGGACCCGGTCGGCGCCGACCTGGTGCGGGCGTCGCTGCGCACGGCGGTGTCCCGGGACACCACGGTGATCATGGTCGAGCACCGGCTGGAGCCGGTCATCCCGTTCGTCGACCGGGTCGTCGTGCTGGCGCCCGGCGGCGGCGTGACCGCGTCCGGTTCGCCGGCCGAGGTGTTCGGCACGCACGGCGCCGCCCTGGCCGCCGACGGGATCTGGGTGCCCGGCCGGCCACTGCCGCCACCCCGGCGGGCGGCCGCCTCCCCCGGCGAGGTGCTGGTCACCGCCGACCGGCTGGCGCTGCCGCCGCGACTGGCACAGACCGACCTGTCGGTACGCACCGGCGAGGCGCTCGCCGTGGTCGGGCCCAACGGGGTGGGCAAGTCGACCCTGGCCCTGCTGCTCGGCGGCCTGCTGAAGCCGGCGTCGGGGCGGGTGGTCGCGTCGTCGCTGCTGGCCGGCGCCGACGCGGCCCGGCCGCCACACCGCTGGCGGGCCGCCGACCTGACCGCCCGGATCGGCTCGGTGTTCCAGGACCCGGAGCACCAGTTCGTCGCCTCGACCGTGCGCGACGAGTTGGCGGTCGGCCCGCGCAAGCTGGGCCGCCCGCTCGCGGTGGTCGACGAGTTGCTGGAGCGGCTGCGGCTCGAACACCTGGCGCGGGCCAACCCGTACACCCTCAGTGGTGGTGAGGCCCGACGCCTGAGCGTCGCGACGGCGTTGGCGTCCGCGCCGCGGCTGTTGCTGCTCGACGAGCCGACGTTCGGGCAGGACCGGCGCACCTGGATCGAGTTGGTCGCGCTGCTGGCCGACCTGCGCGACGAGGGGCACGGGGTGCTCGCGGTGACCCACGACGCGGCGTTCGTCGACGCGCTCGCCGACCGGCGGCTGGAGCTGACCCGATGACGCTCACCGCGGTGATGGTCCGCTCCTCGGCGCCGCTGGCCCGGCGCAACCCGGTCGCGAAGCTGATCGCGGCCACCGTGTTCGCGGTCGGCGTGCTGACCACGCTCGACCCGTTGACGCCGGCGCTGGCGATCGCGGCCGAGCTGATCCTGCTGCCGTTCTTCGGCGTGCGCTACGGCACCCTGCTGCGCCGCGGCTGGCCGCTGCTGGTGTCCGTGTTCGGCATCGTGCTGACCACCATCCTGTTCGGCGCCAGTCGGGGCGGCGAGTCGGTGTTCGCGGTCGGCCCGCTCGACGTGACCACCGGCGTGCTGACCGTCGCGCTCGGGCTGGCGTTGCGACTGGTCGCGCTCGCCCTGCCCGGCATCATGGTGTTCAGCACCACCGACCCGACCGACCTGGCCGACGCGCTGGTGCAGAACGCCCGGGCGCCGGCGCGGTTCGCGATCGGCACGCTGGCCGCGTTCCGGCTCATCCCGCTGCTCGGTGAGGAGTGGCAGGCGCTGCGGATGGCCCGCCGGGCGCGCGGCGTCGACGCCGGCGGCAACCCGGTTCTGGCCGCCCGGCTGTTCGCGTCGACCGTGTTCGCGCTGCTGGTCGGCGCGATCCGGCGGGGCACCCGGCTGGCGTTGGCGATGGACGCGCGGGGCTTCGACAGCGGCCTTCCGCGTACGCATGCCCGCGCGCAACGCTTCACCCGCGCCGACACGCTCTTCGTGGCCGGTGCGGCCCTGCTCACCGTTGCGATCCTCACCGTGAGCATCACCACCGATACGTTCCGGCCCGTTCTGGGCTAGTGTCTCGCTCCAACGCGTGCGAAACGAGGCGGTGGCGATGAGCGTACGACTGGCCGAAGTGACCGATCCGGCGGAGATCGAGGCGCTGGTGCCGCACGTCTGGCGGATCTTCCAGATGGTGTCCACCGGCGCGGCGTTGGGCTGGGCGGTGCCACCCAGCCAGGCCGAGGTGCGCGAGTTGCTGACCACCGTGGTCGAGGGAGCCGCGGTGTCCGAGGCGGCGCTGCTGGTCGCCTACGCGTCGGGCGAGGATGTCGTCGGGCCGGCCGGCATCGACAGCGCCCCGATGCCGCTGGCCGACGGCAGCGTGCTCGCCGGTCTCGGCTACTGGCGGCGTTATGCCCGGCAGACCCACCGGCCGCACGCCGACCTGGAGCGGGTCGCGGTGCCGGCCGGCTACCAGGGGCGCGGCATCGGGCGGGCGATCACCGAAGGGCTGGTGGCCAGTGCCCGCAAGGCCGGCATCGAGGTGTTGACGCTCGACGCCCGCGGTGACAACGAGCGGGCCCTCGCGCTCTATCGCACGCTGGGTTTCAACGAGTACGGCCGGCTGATCGACTTCGTCGCGGTCGGGCATCTGCGTTATGACAAGGTGCTCTACGCGCTCGACCTGCGCCGGCCGTGGCCGCGGCTGGAAGGCGGAAGAGGCCCGCGCTAGGCGGGCCTCTTCCACTGTGGACTAGGCGCGACGGAAGGCGTAGTTCTTCGGCTGCGCCGCCGGCTTGCTGCGACCGCCCTTTGTGGACGATCGGCCGAGCTCGCGGTCCGGCTGGCCGGCCGCCTTGGCGCGCGCCCGCCGGGCCGCGCGGTTGCCGGCCTCGGGAGTCTCAGATGGTTGGTTGGCTGCAGGCATGCGAAGACCTCCGAAAGCAGAGGGAGAACAGACGGATGCCCGGTGGCGTAACGATTATTTCGACAATGACGCCCCGGGCGCTCGAAGACCGCCGTCAACGGCGGACCGGCACACAGAATCCCTGGGGTCATCAGTAACGCATGCGAAGACGATACCTCGGCGCCGCACGCGTGGCTAGGTCATTCCGGCGGCGGCGGCGCTACCGGGTTGGGGATCGCACCACCGAAGCGCCGGTCGCGCTGGGCGAACAGCTCGCAGGCATACCAGAGGTGGCGCCGGTCGAAGTCGGGCCAGAGGGTGTCGAGGAAGACCAGTTCCGCGTACGCCGACTGCCAGAGCATGAAGTTGGACGTGCGCTGCTCCCCCGACGGGCGCAGGAACATGTCCACCTCGGGCACTTCCGGGTGGTAGAGATAGCGCTGGATGGTCTTCTCGGTGACCTTGGCCGGGTCGATCTTCCCCGCCGCCGCGTCCCGGGCGATCGCGGCCGCCGCGTCGGCGATCTCCGCCTGGCCGCCGTAGTTGACGCAGAACTGCAGGGTCAGCTTGGTGTTGTCCTTCGACATCTCCTCGGCGGTCTGCAGTTCGGAGATCACGCTCTTCCACAGCCGACCGGCCCGGCCCGACCAGACCACCCGCACGCCGAGGTCGACGAGTTGGTCGCGGCGGCGCCGGATGACGTCGCGGTTGAAGCCCATCAGGAAGCGGACCTCTTCCGGCGAACGCCGCCAGTTCTCGGTCGAGAACGCGTACGCCGTCAGGTAGGGCAGCCCGATCTCGATCGCGCCCTCGATGGTGTCGAACAGCGAGTGTTCGCCCCGCTCGTGGCCCGCCGTGCGGGCCAGCCCGCGCTCCTTGGCCCAGCGGCCGTTGCCGTCCATCACGATCGCGACGTGCTTGGGCAGGCTCCCCGCCGGCAACTCGGGCGGGCGGGCCCCCGAGACGTGCGGCGTCGGCGGCCGCACCGCGCGGCGCGCGGCCCGTGACCTGATCATTTCTGTTCCCCCGTTGTGCGATCGACCAGCGGCAGCGAGCGTAACCCGCGTTCGAGGTGCCACTGCAGGTGTGCCGCGACCAGCCCGCTGCACTCGCGGCGCGGCCCGACCTCGGCCGTGTCGGCGACGTGCCAGTTGCCGGACGCGAGAGCGACCATCAAATGCAGCGTGTCGGGCGCCGGGTGGGCCGCGCCGGGTGGCCGGCAATCCGGACAAACAGCCCCGCCGGCGGGCACCGAGAACGCCTTGTGCAGCCCCGCGGTGCCACAGACCGCGCATTCGGTCAGCGCCGGCGCCCAGCCCGCGATCCCCATCCCGCGCAGCAGGTAGGCGTCGAGGACCAAGGTGCCGGCGTGCTCGCGCAGGGCCAGCGCCCGGAAGGCGCCGAGTGTGAGAAGAAACAACCGCAGCGACGGCTCGTGCTCGACCGGGGTCAGCCGCTCCGCGGTCTCGGAGATCGCGCTGGCCGCCGTGTAGCGGGGGTAGTCGTCGAGGAACCGCTTCCCGTAGAGCTCGATCGCCTCGACCTGGCTGACCGAGTGCAGCCCGCCACCGGCCCCGCTGGGGTCGCCGGCGATCTGCAGGTCGACGTGACCGAACGGCTCCAGCCGCGCCCCGAACCGCGAGGTGGTCCGCCGGACGCCCCGGGCGACCGCCCGCAACCGCCCGTGCCGGCGGCTGAGCAGCGTGATGATCCGGTCGGACTCGCCCAACTTCTGCACGCGCAGCACCACCGCGTCGTCGCGGTAGAGCTGGCGGCGGTATCCGGGCACCGGCCAATTGTGGTCCCTGTTTTCGCCAGCTGTCTCGGCGGGTTCTGTGAAGATCGATCTGGATTAGTGTGTCGGGATGAGCAGCCGCCCACGGATCGACCCCGTCGTCTGGCAGCCACCGACGCCGTCCTTGCGGGCCCGCCGCCGGGCGAGCGACCCCCCGATGCCGCGCCCGTCGTTCCTCCCGGTCGACGGCGTCGGCCCGGAAGACGTGGTGGCGCACCCCGACGGGCATCTCTACACGGGCCTGGCCGACGGCCGGGTCCTGCGCCTGTCGCCGGCCGGCGACCCACCGCGGGTCGTCGGCGACACAGGCGGCCGCCCACTGGGCGTCGAGGTCGATGCCGACGGCGACCTGGTCATCTGCGACGCACACCGGGGCCTGCTCCGGATGTCCGTCGAGAACGGCGCGACCACGGTCCTCGCCGACGGCTTCCGGCTGTGCGACAACGCCGCGATAGCCCGCGACGGCACGATCTACTTCAGCGACTCGTCGCAACGCTACGGCCTGGCCCATTGGCGGGCCGACATCATGGAGCACACGGGTACGGGCCGCCTGCTGAGCCGCTCCCCCGCCGGCGAGGTCTCGGTGCTCCTCGACGGCCTGCAGTTCGCCAACGGCGTCGCCCTGGCCGCCGACGAGTCGTTCGTGGCAGTGGCCGAGACGGGCGCCTACCGGATCACCCGGGTGCAGTTGACGGGCCCGGACGCCGGCCGCCGCGACATCCTGGTCGACAACCTGCCGGGTTTCCCCGACAACCTCTCGACGGGCGCCGACGGCCGCATCTGGATCGCGCTCGCCACACCACGCAACGCGTTGCTCGACCGCCTCCACGCCCGACCCCCGGCGCTGCGCCGGGCAGTCTGGGCGCTGCCGGAGGCGCTCCAGCCGGCGCCGGCCCGCACCACGTGGGTCATGGCCGTGGACACGGCCGGCTCGGTGGTGGCGGACCTGCAAACCCCCGACGCCGGCTACCACATGGTGACGGGCGTCCGCGAACACGAGGGCCACCTCTACCTGGGCAGCCTCACCGAACAAAGCGTCGCCGTGGTGCCGCTACCCCACTAGAGCATCACCTTCCAACGGGTCGCCGCAGCCCCCACGCCGGTCGGGCGTGTCGCGGCAGGCACGAGTACCTCTCCCCGACCCGACATGTTCTCGCATGTACGTACATCCGAAAACATGTACGCACTCGGCAACCCACAGCGGGATGAGAGGCGATCGCGAGCAACGCTGCCGCTGTCGTCAGGCTTTGGTTCGTTCGGCTTATGCGCGCTGGCTCGGTGCGGCTGCCCAGCGGGAGACGATGGCGTCGTGGCGGTGTTCTTCGAGGGCGCCGGCCCGGTCCCAGCGCCACAGCAGGATCGGGCGGGTCGGGTCTGGCGCGGCGGCTGGGCGGGCCGGATCGGCGACGGCTGGCACGGGCACCGGGGCCGGCGCCGGGGAGACCGGGACCGGCATTGCGGGCTCGCGGCGGCGGGCGCCGGGGAGGATGACCGGGCGGCGGCGGGCGGCCAGGTCTTCGACCCAGCCGAACAATGCGACCGCGACCGCTACGAGCACGGCCACGCCGGCCAGGCGGACCGCGGCCCGGTCGGCCTGGAGGCCCTCGTAGCCCAGCGGGGCCGCGACCCACGCGATCAGGATTACGACCGGCATGTGCCAGAGGTAGATGGTCAGCGCGCGGGAGTTGAGCACGGTGACGGATCGGTCGAACCAGGACCAACGGGTGATCCAGTCGGCGGTCGCGGGGAGGAAGCCGAGGGCCACCACGATCAGGCCGGCCGACCACAGGGCGTTGCCGAGGGGGATGTCGTTGAGGTCGTAGCCGCGGAAGCCGGGGTGGGTCAGGATCCACGCCAGGCCGAGGCCGCACAGTAGCGACGCGGCCACGATCAGGGCCTTGCGGGACCAGCGGCGGAGCAGGCCGTCGTGGTGCGCGAAGCCGAGCATCCAGGCGCCGAGGTAGAGGCCGAAGTCGCGCAGGACCGGTGGGCCGGACAGCAGGCCGGCTTCGAAGACGAGCAGCAGCAGATAGGGCGCGATCAGGGTGGGCACCGGGTAGCGGCGGAACAGCCACAGCGCCAGCGGCGAGACGAGCACGAACCAGAGGTAGTCGCGCAGGTACCAGATCGTGCTCAGGGCCAGGGCGCCCCAGTGGTTGGCCGGTGGGTCACTGAGCGGTACCACCCAGAGCAGCAGCTTCCAGTGCACGGCGAGGCCGGTCAGCACCATCGCCGGTACGAAGAGCGCGGACAGCACCCACAGGCTCGGCAGCAGGCGGCGGAGGCGACGGCCGACCGCGGCGGCGCCAGAGCGGTCCAGTGAGGACGCCATCAGCGAGCCGCCGAGTGCGAACATCACCGACATCGCCGGCATAAAGGATAGGAGTGTCCACCCTGACGTGTGGTAGACGACGACGCGCACGATGGCCAGTGCGCGCAGCAGGTCTATGTAACGGTTCCGCATCGGGTCAAGCCGTACCCCACGATGTTTCACGATCAAACCTCAGAAGGCGGTGAGCATTCCCACTGTCACCAACGAGGCTTGCCGAGCGGGAGCGCGGTGAACGTGCCGCCGAGGTGGGTGTGCGCGGCCGCGTCGCTGGGTGCGGCCAGGTGCGCGACGGTCGCGGAGTCGTCTTCCGGGGCGTAGCCGAGTTCGCTGTCGGGCTCCAACCAGCCCGACGAGTTGTTGCTCACGCCCCAGACAACGCGGAAGCCGGTGACGGGGGTTTCGACCAGGGCCCGCATCAGGCGCACGCAGTCGCCGGGCGACAGCCAGATCGGCACGTCCACCTCCGTCCAGGGCGTTTCCTGGAACGCTCCGATCCGCACCGCGAAGACGGTCATGCCGAACCGGTCGCTGTAGAGGCTGCCGAGCGACTCGACGGCCGCCTTGGTCCAGCCGTAGAAGGTGTCGGGCCGGGGCGCGGACGACGCCGGGAGCGGGGGCGCGGTCGGCGACCGGAAACCGGCCGCGTGGATCGAGGACGCGAGGATCACCTTGGGTACGCCGGCCAGGCGCGCCGCCTCCAGCACCGTGCGGGTGCCGTCGAGGTTGACCCGGACCAGGTCTTCCCAGACCGACTCGCTGGGGATGGCGGCCAGGTGGATCACCACGTCGACGCCGGCGCAGGCCTCGGTCACGGCATCGAGGTCACTGATCAGCCCGCGGATCGTCTCGACCCCGTCGACCGGCTGCTGGGCCGCCACGTCGAAGGAACGCACCGCGTAGTCGCCGGCAAGACGCCGGGTGAGCAGGCTACCGATCCGGCCGGCGCCTCCAGTGATCAGCACCCGCCGCATCGGACCTCCCGTTGCTCAGAACCCCAGCTTGCGCAGCTGCCGGGGATCGCGCTGCCACTCCTTGGCGACGCGGACGTGCAGGTCGAGGTAGACCCGGCGGCCCAGGAGCGCCTCGATCTCCTGGCGCGAACGGGTGCCGATCTCCTTGAGCCGGCTCGCCCGAGCCCCGATCACGATAGCTTTCTGGCTCTGGCGCTCGACGTAGACGTCAGCATAGATCTTGGTGATGTTGTCCTCGTCGAACATCTCCTCCACGACGACGGCGATCGAGTGGGGCAGCTCGTCGCGGACACCCTCCAGCGCCGCCTCGCGGACCAGCTCCGCGATCAGCACCTGCTCGGGCTCGTCGGTGATCATGTCGTCGGGGTAGAGCCGCGGCGAGTCGGGCAGGAACCCGGTCACCACGTCGACCAGGGTCTCGATCTGCTCGCCGGTGACCGCGCTGACCGGGACCACGTCGGCGAACTCGGCCAGCTCGCCGACGGCGGCGAGCTGCCGGGCCAGGGTGGCCTTGTCGACCAGGTCGGTCTTGGTCACGACCGCGATCACGGTGGCCTTCAGCTCGGCCAGCTCGCCGGTGATGAACTTGTCGCCGCGACCGACCGGCTCGTTGGCCGGGATGCACAGGCCGATCACGTCGACCTCGCTCCAGGTGGTGCGGACCAGGTCGTTGAGGCGCTCGCCGAGCAGCGTGCGGGGCCGGTGCAGGCCGGGGGTGTCGACCAGGACGAGCTGCGACTCGGGGCGGTGCAGCACGGCGCGGATCACGTGCCGGGTGGTCTGTGGCTTGCTCGACGTGATGGCGATCTTCTGGCCGACGATCGCGTTGGTCAGCGTCGACTTGCCGGCGTTGGGGCGCCCGACGAAGCAGGCGAAGCCGGCCCTGAAGTTGTTCTTCATGCGCCGACCGTGCCGAGCACGGTGCCGTCCGGTGCGGCCACGTGGATCGGGGCGTCGGCGGACAGGTCGCGGACCGCCGCGTGGCCGGCGCCGTCGAGGGTGCTGGCCTCGGTGACCACCGCGGCCGCCTCGACCTTGCTCGCGCCGGCCGCGGCCGCCGAGGCGACGGCGAGTTGCAGCGCGGTCATGCTCAGCGAGGGCAGGGCGACCGTCGCCGCGGCGTAGGTGCGGCCGTCCTGGTCGCGGACCGCGGCGCCCTCCACCGCACCGGCCCGGGCACGGGCGCCGCGCGCCAGCGTGACCAGCTTGGTGTCTTCGGCGTCGAGCTGAGCGGGGGGCCCGAGGTCGGGCGACTCAAACATCCGCGTGTTGCCTCTCGTCACTGTCTTCGTTCTGGTTGTCGGCGTTTCCCTCGGCCCGGCGGACCAGCACCGTGTCGATCCGGTTGCGGCGGCCGACCACGCCCTCGGCGACCATGTGCAGGCCGTCGACCGTGGCCTCGGCGCCCGGGATCGGCACCCGGCCCAGCGCCTGGGCCAGCAGGCCGCCGACCGTCTCCACCTCGTCGGTGGGCAGGTCGACGTCGAAGAGCTCGCTGAGGTCTTCGACCGGGACCCGCGCGGCGACGCGCACGGCGCCGTCGTTGAGGTGTTCGATCGGCGGGCGCTCGTTGTCGTATTCGTCGGTGATCTCGCCGACGATCTCTTCCAGGATGTCTTCGATGGTGACCAGGCCGGCGGTGCCGCCGTACTCGTCGACCACGACGACCAGATGGGTGCGGGCCGCCTGCATCTCGGAGAGCAGGTCGTCGACGGGCTTGGACTCGGGCACGAAGGTGGCGTCGCGCATGATCTCGCCGACCGGGCCGTCTTCGCCGTCGGGGTCGCCCTGGTCCCGCCGGATCACGTCTTTGAGGTAGAGGATGCCGAGCACGTCGTCGACGTTCTCGCCGATCACCGGGATGCGCGAGAAGCCGGAGCGCATGAACAGCGCGAGGGCCTGGCGCAGCGTCTTGGTGCTCTCGATCCACACCATGTCGGTGCGCGGCACCATCACCTCGCGGGCGATGGTGTCGCCGAGTGCGAACACCGAGTGGATCATCTGCCGCTCGCCGCTCTCCACCACGCCGCGCTGCTCGGCCAGGTCGACCAGCTCGCGCAGCTCGACCTGGGTGGCGAACGGGCCCTCGCGGAAGCCGCGGCCCGGCGTGACCGCGTTGCCGATCAGGATCAGCAGCGAGGCAAGCGGGTTGAGCGCCCGGCCCAGCCAGCGGACCAGGGGCGCGGTGGCCCGGCCGACCGCGTAGGCGTTCTGCCGGCCTATCGTGCGGGGCGCGACGCCGACGACGACGAAGCTCACCACCGTCATCGCGCTCGCGGTGACCAGCGCCGCCCGCCAGCCGGCACCCCAGGTGTCGACCGCGACCAGCGCGACCAGCGTGGTCGCGGTGAGCTCGCAGATCAGCCGCAGGAGCAGCAGCAGGTTGATGTGGCGGACCGCGTCGGACGCGACGATCTGCAGGGTGCGGGCACCCCGGACGCCCTCGCGGGCCAGCTCGCCGGCGCGGGCCGGCGACACCGCGCCGAGGGCGGCGTCGGTCATCGCGAAGAACCCGCCGAGCACGACCAGGCCGGCGGCGATCAGCAGCAGCTGGATGTCGGGCAGCCCCGGTTGGATGGCGGCGGCGTCGACGGCTAAGTGGATCACCGTGCCCGCGCCGCCCGCCAGCCGGCCAGGAGCCGTGACTGCAGCTCGAACATCTCCCGCTCCTCGTCGGGCTCGGCGTGGTCGTAGCCGAGCAGGTGCAGGACCCCGTGCACGGTGAGCAGGTGCAGCTCGTCGGCGGCGGTGTGGCCGGCCGTCGCCGCCTGCTTGGCCGCCACCTCCGGGCACAGCACGATGTCACCGAGCAGGGCCGGCTCGGAGCCGCTGACCTCGCCGGGACCGTGGTCGACGCTGCCCTCGTCCATCGGGAAGGCCAGCACGTCGGTCGGACCGTCGCCGCCCATCCACCGGTGGTTGAGCTCGGTCATGTAGTCGACGTCGACGAGCAGCACCGACAGCTCGGCGAGCGGGTTGACACCCATCTCGTCGAGGGCGTGGCGGGCGACGGCGAGCACCGCGTCGGTGTCGACGGCGACGCCGGACTCGTTGGCGATCTCGATGGACAAGACTTCCTCTTTCGAAAGCTAGCGGCGCCGGCCGGCTCGGCCGGTCGCCTGCGCGGCACCCCGGCCGGGGACCGCGTGCACACCCTGGGCCTGGCGGGCCTCGCGCTCTTCGTCCCACTTGCCGTAGGCGTCGACGATCTCGCCGACCAGCCGGTGGCGGACCACGTCGCTGCTGCTCAGCGTCGCGAAGTGGATGTCGTCGAGGCCGTCGAGGATCTCCCGCACGAGGCGCAGCCCGCTGGTCGAGCCGCCCGGCAGGTCGACCTGGGTGATGTCGCCGGTGACCACGACCTTGGAACCGAACCCGAGCCGGGTCAGGAACATCTTCATCTGCTCGGGCGTCGTGTTCTGGGCCTCGTCGAGGATGATGAACGCGTCGTTGAGCGTGCGGCCACGCATGTAGGCCAGCGGCGCGACCTCGATCGTGCCCGCCGCCATCAGCTTCGGGATCGACTCGGGGTCGAGCATGTCGTGCAGCGCGTCGTAGAGCGGGCGCAGGTAGGGGTCGATCTTCTCGTAGAGCGTGCCGGGCAGGAAGCCCAGCCGCTCGCCCGCCTCGACCGCCGGCCGGGTCAGGATGATCCGGTTGACCTGCTTGGCCTGCAGTGCCTGCACGGCCTTGGCCATGGCCAGGTAGGTCTTGCCGGTGCCGGCGGGGCCGATGCCGAAGACGATGGTGTTCTCGTCGATGGAGTCGACGTAGCGCCGCTGGCCCAGCGTCTTGGGGCGGATGGTGCGCCCGCGCCGGGACAGGATGTTGAGCGTGAGCACCTCGGCGGGGCGTTCGACGGTGCCCTGCTCGAGCATGCCGACCGTGCGGCGGACCGCGTCGGTGGTCAGCGTCTCGCCCTTCTGGATCAGCTCGAGAAGCTCGGTGAACAGGCGCTCGGCCTGGGCGTTCTCGGCCGGGGCGCCGGTGATGGTGATCTCGTTGCCGCGCACGTGGACGTCGCTGGCGACCGAGCGCTCGACGAGCCGCAGGATCTCGTCTCCTGCGCCGAGGAGGTTGACCATGATCTGCGAGTCAGGCACTGTGATCTTGGTCTGAACCCGGGGCTGCCCGGGCGGTGGGGTGCCGGTCATAAGTCGGACCCGTGGGCCCTGCGCCACCTGCTCTCATCTCGGTGCGGACGTAGACGCCAATCGTATCGGTTCAACCTGGTGACCACCGCGCCCATTTCCTACGCGCGAAACGATCGCCCTTCGAACGTCTGCTGGTCGCGGGTCAACCGGTAGGTGGCCCAATGCATGCGCACCACCCGCCCCTGGTCGTCGCGGGTCAACCGGAGCAACTCACCGACTTCACGACCGGATATTGTACGAAGAATGTCGGGATTGTCGGCCGATGGGCGGAAAATCGCCGGCGGCTTGCCCGCCGGGTCCGCCGCGCCCCTGGCCCGCAGCGCACCGCCGTACCAGCCGAACACGTGCTCGAAGCCCTCGCTCCACCAGCGGCCGACCACCGAGCGGTAAGCCTCCGGCGCCGGTTCGCCCGGCGTCCACGGCTCGATCTCGGCCGGGTCGCCGTCGGCCGCCGCGGTGAGCAACCGGTGCGGCAGGTCGACGGTCTCCAGCGCGGTGCCGGAGGCGCCCAGCACGGCGGCGCCGAACCCGGCCGGGCCGGGGTCACCGGTCAGCGCGCGGGGCCGCCCGTAGACGCCGGCCAGGAAGCCGGGCATCGCGCCGTCGTGCCCGACGTGCGTCACCCGGTCGCCGCGCGGCACCAGGATCAGTCCGAGCCCGAACCCGGCCGCCCAGAGCCCCTGGTCGGTGGTGGTCAGCGGCCAGCGCATCTCGTCGAGGGTGGCCTCCGCGAGCACGGCACCGGCCGGGTCGACGGTCGCCGGGTCGGCCAGGAACGCGGCCCACTTCGCCATGTCGGCGGCGGTGCTCCAGAGCTGCGCGGCCGGGCCGACAGCGCCGAAGTCCAGCGGCGGCTCGGGGAAGGCGGCGTCGGAGTAGGCGTCGACCAGGTAGCCGGTGGTCGCGGTGGCCGGCCGCACGGCCGAGGTGGCGGCCAGCCCGAGCGGGCCGAGCACCTTGTCGGCGAGCACCTCGGCCCAGGTGCCGCCGCGCATCCGGGCGACGGTCAGGCCGAGCAGCGCGACGCCCAGGTTGGAGTAGTGGAAGCGGCGGGCCGGCGGCAGCACCCGCTCGGCCCGTTCCAGGTCGGCGACCAGCGTGGCGGCGTCCGGCGCGACCAGGGTGTCCCAGACGTCGCCGTAGGGCTCGCGCTGGATGCCGCTGGTGTGCGAGAGCAGCCGGCGGATGGTCAGGTCGCCGTGCGCCGGCACGTCCAGGTGTCGGCCGATCGGGTCGTCGAGGTCGAGCAGGCCCTCGTCGCGGGCCTGCATGACCAGCACCGCGGTGAACGTCTTGGTGACCGAGCCGATCCGGAACGCGGCATCCGGCTCGGCACCGACCGCAGCGGTCCACAGCGGACGGTCGGCGCGGTGCACGGCGGCGGACAGCGCCGGGATGCGGGCCTGGGCCTGGGTCTCCCGGACCAGCCGGTCGAGCGCCTTCACTTGCACACCATCGGGCCGAGCGGCTCGCCGCCGAGCAGGTGCGCGTGCACGTGGAAGACCTCCTGGCCGCCGTACTCGCCGGTGTTGAAGATCAGCCGGAAGCCGTCGGCGAGCAGGCCCTCGGTCTCGGCCACGACGGCGGCGGTCTCCAGCAGTTCGCCGGCGAGTCCCGGGTCGGCCTGCGCCAGGGTGGCGACGTCGACGTAGTGCTCCTTCGTCACCACCAGCACGTGCACCTCGGCCTTGGGATTGACGTCGCGGAAGGCCAGGGTGGTCTCGGTCTCGCGGACCACTGTCGCCGGGATGTCGCCGGCCACGATGCGGCAGAAGAGGCAGTCGCTCACGAGGGGGATCGTAAGCGCGCTCTCATAAGGCATGATGTCCGGCGTGGTGGACACGACGCATTCAGCCGCGATAGAGAGCGCTCTCGCGACCCTCGACCTCGACACCAAGGTCCGGCTTCTGACTGGTCAGGACTATTGGCGGCTACCCGCGATCCCGGAGATCGGGTTGGCCAACCTGACCATGTCCGACGGGCCGATCGGCGTCCGCGGGGTGCGCTGGTCGCCCGACAATCCCTCGGTCGCGCTGCCCAGCCCGACCGCGCTCGCGGCGACCTGGGACCCGGAGCTGTCCCGGCTCGCTGGCAACGTGCTCGGCCAGGAGTGCCGCAGCCGGGGCATCCACATCCTGCTCGCCCCGACCGTCAACCTGCACCGCAGCCCGCTGGCCGGCCGGCACTTCGAGTGCTATTCCGAGGACCCGCTGCTGACCGCCGAGATCGGCATCGGCTACGTCGCGGGGCTCCAGGAGCAGGGCGTCGGCGCGCAGGTCAAGCACTACGTCGCCAATGACTCGGAGACCGAGCGGTTCACCGTCGACGTGCGGGTGTCCGAGCGCGCGCTGCGCGAGCTCTACCTGGTGCCGTTCGAGAAGATCGTGGCCGCCGGCGTGTGGAGCCTGATGGCCGCCTATAACAGCGTCAACGGCGCGCTGATGACCGAGCAGGACGACCTGGTCAACGGCCTGCTCAAGGGCGAGTGGGGCTTCGACGGCGCGGTCGTCTCCGACTGGACGGCGGCCCGCACGACGGTGCCCACCGCGACCGGCGGCCTCGACGTGGTGATGCCGGCCTTCGCCGGGCCGTGGGGCGACAAGCTGGCCGCCGCGGTCCGCGCCGGTGACGTCACCGAGGAGCAGATCGACGACAAGGTACGCCGGATCCTGCTGCTCGCCGGCCGGGTCGGTGCCTGGGACCGGGTACCGCCCGCGGTGCCGTCCGAGGCGGTGACCACCGGCCTCGACATCGACGCCGCGGCCCGGCAGATCGCCACCCGCTCGTTCGTGCTGGCCCGTAACGCGGTCCTTCCCCTCGATGCCGGCGGGCTGCGCCGCGTCGCCGTGCTCGGTGCGCTGGCCGACGACGCCCGGATCCAGGGCGGCGGCTCGGCCCGGGTGCTCCCCCGCCACGTCATCTCCCCGCTGGCCGGGCTGACCGCCGCGCTCCCGGACGCCGAGGTGGTCTACGCCGTCGGCGCCGACCCGCGCCCGGAACTCGCGCCCGCCACCGGCATCGAGTGGACCCCGATCGCCACCACGCTGCGCGACGCCGGCGGCGAGGCGCTCTACACGGCGACGATCGACGCCGCCGACATCCGCTGGATGGGCGAGTTGCCGGACGGTGTCGACCCCGCCGCGGCCGCCACGGCGGAGATCTCGGCGACGTTCACCCCCTCGGTCACCGGCACCCACCTGCTGGCCGCCAACGGCTTCGGCAACCTGGAGTTCCGGGTCGGCGGCGAGACGCTGCTCGACGAGGCGGTGTACGCGCCCGGCGACGACCCGGTGACCAGAGCGTTCCTCACCCCGGTGGAGAAGCGGTTCGCCGTCGAGGCGATCGCCGGAAAGCCGGTCGAGGTGGTGCTGACCCACAAGATCTACCCGGGCCGGCACGGCTTCGTGACGCTCACCCTCGGGCACGGCCGCCCGGTCGCCGACGACGAGACGCTGCTCGACGAGGCGGCCCGGCTCGCGGCCGACGCCGACGTCGCGGTCGTGGTCGTCGGCACCACCGAGGAGGTCGAGTCCGAGGGCTTCGACCGCACCACGCTGGCCCTGCCGGGGCGCCAGGACGAGTTGGTCGCCCGGGTCGCGGCGGCCAACCCGCGCACGGTGGTCGTGGTCAACTCGGGCTCGCCGGTGCTGATGCCGTGGGTCGACGACGTCGCGGCGGTGCTGCTGACCTGGTTCCCCGGTCAGGAGGCCGGCGCCGCGCTGGCCGACGTGCTGCTCGGGGTGGCCGAGCCGGGCGGCCGGCTGCCGACCACGTGGCCGCGGACGATGGAAGACCTGCCGGTGCTGTCGACCACGCCGACCGACGGGACGCTGGTCTACGCCGAAGACGTACTGATCGGCTACCGGGGCTGGTCGGCAGGGCCCGCTGCCGGTCTCGAAGGCCGAGACCGCGAACCGCTGTTCCCGTTCGGCCACGGCCTGGGCTACACGACCTGGTCCTACGAGTCGCTCACGGTCGACGACGGCACCGCCGTGGTCACCGTCCGCAACTCCGGCACCCGGGCCGGTCGCGAGGTGGTCCAGGTGTACGTGGGCGCCACCGCCGAGGGCGGCCCGGTGCGGCCGGCGCGCTGGCTCGCCGGTTTCGCCGGGGTGTCGGCTGCGCCCGGCGAGTCGGTGACCGTGCGCATCCCGCTCCCGGAACGGACGTTCCAGGTCTGGGACGGCGGCTGGCGGACGGTTCCGGGCAGCTACCGGGTCGAGGCGTCGGCCGCGGTGAACGATCCGAAACTGACGGCGACGGTCGATGTGTGACTGAACGTCGATCTTGCCCAGGTCGGCAAATGGCGCACAGTCGAACTTCGCTCGAACGGGGAACGCGGACTTGCTGAAGACCGGGTGATGTGGTCTCGTATATGGGACGGCCGGCGCCTTCCCCCGTGGGCGCCGGCCGTCACTTATGTCGATGTCCCCGTGAGCTTCCTATGTGGAGCCCCAGCGCCCCAACCGGGCGCTGAGCACCGCCAGCGCGGCCACGCCGGCCGTCGACGTGCGCAGCACCGTCGGCCCGAGCCGCACCGCGGTGGCACCCGCCTTCTCGAACGCGGCGATCTCCTCCGGCGCGATCCCACCCTCCGGCCCGACCACCAGCACCACGTCGCCGCGCGCCGGCAGGGTGGCCGTGGCCAGCGGCGCCGCGGCCTCCTCGTGCAACACGAACGCGGCGGCGGCGCGGCCGAGCCGGCCGGCGACCGCGGTGGTCGACTCGTCGGGGTCGCCGCCGACCGCCGGGCACCAAGCGCGGCGGGACTGCTTGGCCGCCTCGCGCGCGGTCGCCACCCAGCGGTCGCGGGCCTTGCCGCCGCGTTCGGCCCGCCAGCGGGCCACCGAGCGGGCGGCCGCCCACGGCACGATCTCGTCGACGCCGACCTCGGTCATCGCCTGCACGGCCAGCTCGCCCCGGTCGCCCTTGGCGATGCCCTGCACGACGACGAGGCGCGGGTCGGGCGGCGGCTCGTACGCCCGGGATCGGATCGTCACGGTCAGCGCGTTGCGGCCGGCGGCGGTGACCACCGCCGCCGCCGTGCCACCGCGGCCGTCGGCGAGCAGCAGCTCCTCGCCCGCGCCGATCCGTTGCACGGTGGCCGCGTGCCGCCCCTCCGGGCCGTCGAGCAGCAACTCGTCGCCCTCGGGTAGCGCGTCGACGAGGAAGAGCGGCCGGCTCAACCGTCAGTGCCCGTTGAACGCGTCGCGCATCCGGGAGAAGAAGCCGCCCTGCTTGGTCAGCTCGGCCACCTCTTCGCCGCGGGACCGGGAGAACTCGCGGAGGGCCTTCTCCTGGTCGCCCGACAGCTTGGTCGGGGTGCGCACGTCGAGGTGCACGTAGAGGTCGCCACGCCCGGCGCCGCGCAGGTGCGGCACGCCCCGGGCGCGCAGCCGCAGCGTCGAGTTGGGCTGCGTGCCCGGCTTGACGTCGACCGTCTCCTCGCTGTCGAGCGTCTTGATCGTCAGCCGGGTGCCCAGCGCGGCCGCCGTCATCGGCACCGTCACCCGGCAGTGCAGGTCGTCACCCTTGCGGGAGTAGACGTCGTGCGGCCGCTCGTGGATCTCGACGTAGAGGTCACCGGCGGTGCCGCCGCCCGGGCCGACCTCGCCCTGCTGGGCCAGGCGGATCCGCATGCCGTCTTCGACGCCGGCCGGGATCTTCACGGTCAGCGAGCGGCGGGTGCGGACCCGGCCGTCGCCGGCGCAGGTCGGGCAGGCGTGCGGGATGACCGTGCCGTAGCCCTGGCAGACCGTGCAGGGCCGGGACGAGACGACCTGGCCGAGGAAGGTGCGCTGGACCGACTGGACCTCGCCACGGCCGCCACAGGTCTCACAGGTGGCCAGGTGGGTGCCGGCCGCGGTGCCGGCGCCGGCACAGGTGGTGCAGAGCACCGCGGTGTCGACGGTGATCGGCGCCTCGACGCCGAACGCGGTCTCCAGCAGGTCGAGCTCGAGCCGCAGGATCGCGTCGGCGCCCGGCCGGGTGCGCGGCCGCGGGCCGCGGGCGCCGGCGCCGGCGGCGCCGAAGAACGCGTCCATGATGTCCTGGAAGCCGACGAACGGCCCGGCACCGCCGGGACCGCCGCCCGGCCCGCCGCCACCCGGGGCGAGCGGGTCGCCGCCCAGGTCGACAATCTGCCGCTTCTGGTCGTCGGAGAGGACCTCGTAGGCCGCGTTGATCTCTTTGAACTTCTCCGCGGCGGCGGGATCCGGGTTGACGTCGGGGTGGAACTGACGAGCCAGCTTCCGGTAGGCGCGCTTGATCTCGTCGTCGCTGGCATCTCGGGCCACGCCGAGAATCCCGTAGTAATCCCTGGCCACTGTGTTCTGAGTCCTCATAGTCGTCTCGCTTGTGCCGGCCGCCGATGATCAGGTGGGGGGTGGGTGTCAGTTCTGGGCCAGCAGCTCGCCTACGTAGCGTGCCACGGCGCGCACGGTGGCGATGGTGCCGGGGTAGTCCATCCGGGTCGGTCCGAGCACACCCAGCCCGCCGACGACGGTAACCCCTGGCCCGTACCCGGTGCTCACGATCGAGGCCGACCGCAGGTTGTCGATCTCGTTCTCGTCACCGATCCGGACCCGGGTGATCGGCTCGACCTCACCGATCAGCTTGAGCAGGATGACCTCTTCCTCGAGCGCTTCGAGTATCGGACGCAGCGAACCCGAGAAGTCGAGCAGGCCGCCCCGGGTCAGGTTGGCTGTGCCGGCGAGCGCCACGCGTTCCTCGTGCCGCTCCACCAGTGTCTCCAGCAACACCGTGGAGAGCGCGACGGTGGCCGCCCGCAGCTCGGGCGCGGACTCTTCGACCAACGACTGCACCAGCGGCGGAGTGTCGGAGAGCTTGCAACCGCAGAGCTTCTCGTTGGTCAGCCGGCGCAGCGTGGTGACCTGGCTCTCGTCGAGCGGCGCGGGCAGCTCGACGAGGCGCTGCTCGACCCGGCCGGTGTTGGCGATCATGACCACCATCAGCCGGGTGGTGGAGATCGGCACCAGCTCCAGGTGGCGCACCGACGACCGGGCCAGGCTCGGGTATTGCACGACCGCGACCTGGCGGGTGAGCTGCGCGAGCAGGCGCACGGTGCGGTGCACGACGTCGTCGAGGTCGACCGCGCCCACCAGGAACCGCTCGATCGCGCGACGCTCGGCCGGGCTCAGCGGCTTGACCGTCGAGAGCCGGTCGACGAAGAGCCGGTAGCCGCGGTCGGTGGGCACCCGGCCGGCACTGGTGTGCGGCTGCCGGATGTAGCCCTCCTCCTCGAGCACGGCCATGTCGTTTCGCACCGTCGCCGGGGAAACGCCCAGCTGGTGACGCTCGACCAGCGCCTTGCTGCCGACCGGTTCCTGGGTTGACACGTAGTCTTCGACGATCGCTCGCAACACGTCGAGCTTGCGGTCATCGAGAGCCATGCGTCACCCCCTCCAGCCTCCTGGCACTCGACTGTAGCGAGTGCCAGTCTACGACGCACCGGTCCACCAAGCGATGATCGCTGTTTGCCGTGGCCAAGCTGTCCAGAACAAGTCACAACTCGCATCTGGCGCGCGTTGATCGATACCCCTACGGTGTCGGGCATGACTGAGCCGCCCCGGCCACCCGGTGAGGGTTACCCGGATCCCAACGCCGCGCCCCCGCCCACCTCGGGTGGCGGCGCCTACCCGCCGCCCACTTCCGGTGGCGGTGCCTACCCACCCGCCGGTGGCTACCCGCCGCCGGGTGGCTACCCGCCGCCGCAGCAGGGAGGCTATCCGCCGCAGGGCGGTGGCTACCCGCCCCAGCAGGGCGGCTACTACGGCGGCGCCGCCCCGTCGGGCTACGCCAACAGTGACGAGAAGACCTGGGCGCTGATCGCGCACTTCGGCGGCGCCCTCGGTGCGTTCGTCAGCCTCGGTGTGCTCGGCTTCGTCGGCCCGCTGATCGCCTACCTGGCGAAGGGCCAGCAGTCGCCGACCGTGCGGGCACACGCCCTCACGGCGCTCAACTTCCAACTGCTCTGGTCGATCATCGCGTTCGTGCTGGTCTTCGTGAGCTGGTGCCTGCTGTTCATCCCGAGCGTGATCGTCCTGGTCATCCAGGTGATCTTCGGAATCATCGCGGGCGTCAAGGCCAACGAGGGTCAGGTCTACCGCTACCCGATGAGCGTCAACATGATCAAGTAAGACCCGCGGTCGCGCGCTCTGCTCGGCTCAGATCGCTAGCCGAGCAGGTCGCGCACCACGGCGTCGGCGAGCAGCCGGCCGCGGAAGGTCAACACCGCTTGTCCGTCGCCGGCGATCGTCAGCAGCCCGTCGGCCCGGGCCCGTTCCGCGGCGGCCCGGCCGGCCGGGTCGAGCACGTCCAGCGGCAGCCCACTGGCCAGCCGCGTCCGCAGCATGACCTCTTCCGTGTGCCGGTCCTCGGCGGTGAGCACCTCCCGGCCGGCCCCCGGCGACACGCCGTCGGCCAGCCGCTGCGCGTACCCGGCGGGGTGCTTGACGTTCCACCAGCGCACGCCGCCGACGTGGCTGTGCGCGCCCGGCCCGACGCCCCACCAGTCGCCGCCGGTCCAGTAGAGCAGGTTGTGCCGGCACCGCCCGGCCTCGGTGGTGGCCCAGTTCGACACCTCGTACCAGCCGAAGCCGGCCGCGGTCAGGGTCTGCTCGGCGGCCAGGTAGCGGTCGGCGGCGACGTCGTCGGAGGGCTGCGGCAGTTCGCCGCGGCGGATCCGGGCGGCCAGCCGGGTGCCGTCCTCGACGATCAGGCTGTAGGCGCTGACGTGGTCGACGCCGGCACCGATCGCGGCGGCCAGCGAGGCGGCGAAGTCGTCGGCCGTCTCGCCCGGCGTTCCGTAGATCAGGTCGAGGTTGACGTGGTCGAAGCCGGCTTCCCGGGCCTCGGTCGCGGCCTGCGCCGCCCGGCCCGGCGAGTGCCTGCGGTCGAGCACCCGCAACACGCCCGGCGCGACCGACTGCATGCCCAGCGAGACCCGGGTGTAGCCGGCCGACCGCAGCGCCCGCAGGCTGGCCGGTGTCACCGACTCGGGGTTGGCCTCGGTGGTCACCTCGACGTCGGCCGCGAGCCCCCAGGTCTTGTCGATCGCCGCCAGGATCCGGGCCAGGTCGTCGGTGGGCAGCAGGGTCGGCGTGCCGCCGCCGACGAAGACGGTGTCGACGGCCGGCGCCGCTCCCAGCGTCCGGGCCGCGAGTTCGAGTTCGGCCAGCACCGTGTCGGCGTAGCCCTCGGGCCGCCAGCCCGGCAGGTCACCAGGTGCGTAGGTGTTGAAGTCGCAGTAGCCGCAGCGGCTGGCGCAGAACGGCACGTGCACGTAGACGCCGAAGCCGCGCGCGCCGACCGCGCGCAGGGCCGACGCGGGCAACGCGCCGTCCGACGGCATCGGTTCGCCGTCGGGAAGAGGACCGGGCATGCGACTAGTGTGCGCCACATGACATCCGGGGATCCTCTCGTACGGGTCGAGACCGACCGCGGCGTGGCCACCCTCACGCTGGACAGCCCGCACAACCGCAACGCGCTGTCGACGCCGCTGATGACCGAGCTGACCGCCGCGCTGGCGACGGCCACGGCCGACCCCGCGGTGCGGGTGGTGGTGCTCTCGCACACCGGCCCGGTGTTCTGCTCGGGTGCCGACCTGAAAGAGACCGCGACGGCGTACGCCTCGGGAAAGGTCCCGGTCGGAATGCTCGGCGACGTGCTCGCGACGGTGGTCGAGTGCCCGAAGCCGGTCGTCGCCCGGGTCGGCGGCCCGGCCCGGGCCGGCGGGCTGGGGCTGATCGCCGCGGCCGACATCGCGATCTGCGCGACCGAGGCGACGTTCGCGTTCACCGAGGTGCGCCTCGGCGTGATCCCGGCGGTCATCTCGGCCACCGTGCTGAGCCGGCTGCACCCGCGGGCGGCCCAGGCGCTCTACCTGACCGGCGAGGTGTTCGACGGCATCCGCGCGGTCGAGGTCGGCCTGGTCACCGCGGCCGTCGGGGTCGAGGAGCTGGACGCGACGGTCCGCTCCTACTGCGCGGCGCTGGTGCGCGGCGCGCCGAACGCGCTGGCGGGCACGAAGGAGCTGTTGGTGCGCGCCTCGCTGCCCTCGGTCCGGGAGGACGCGGCCGAACTGGCTGCCCGCTCGATCGGCTATTTCCTGTCCGAGGAGGGCCGCGAGGGCGTGGCCGCGTTCCGGGAAAAGCGCGACCCCTCGTGGGTCCCGGCCCGATGACGTTCCGCACGGTCGCCCCGCCGTCGTAACCTGTGCGACAAGGAGGTGGCGGGTGCGAGGTCGTGGGCCTGTTGTCGGCATTGTCGCGATCTTCCTGATCGCGGCTTTCGCTGTCTTTCTGAGCTCTCGCGACTTCAAGACGCCGAAGATCAGCCTGCCGTCGCCGACCCGTGACTGCACGGTGCGGTCCGGCGACGACAGCCCACCGGTCACCCTCGACGCGGCACAGATGGCCAACGCCGCCACGATCACGGCGGTCGGCGTACGCCGGAAAATCCCGGAACGCGGCGTGGTGGTCGCCCTGGCGACGGCATTGCAGGAGTCGAAGCTGGAGAACCTGGCCGGCGGCGACCGTGACTCGCTCGGCCTGTTCCAGCAGCGGCCCAGCCAGGGATGGGGCACGCCGGAGCAGATCCGCGACCCGCGCTACTCGGCCAACAAGTTCTACGCGAGCCTCAAGAAGGTGCGCGGCTGGCAGGAGATGCGGGTGACCGAGGCGGCCCAGCGGGTGCAGCGGTCGGCCTACCCGGAGGCCTACGAGAAGTGGGCCGACGAGGCCGGGGTGCTGGCGGCGGCGCTGCTCGGCCGGGCCACCTCGGCGGTGGCCTGCCAGGTGCCGGGCGAGCCCCTGATGCGCGGCACGGCGGCGTCGACGTCGCTGGCCAAGGTGCTCACCCTCGACTGGGGCAAGGTCGAAACCGTGCCGGCGGCGGGCGGCTTCGCGGTCGCCGCGACCGACGCGACGGCGGGCTGGCGCTACGCGCACTGGCTCGTCTCCCACGCCACCGACCACGGCGTCAAGACCGTCCGCTTCGCGGGGATGGAATGGTCCGCCGACGGCGGTCGGTGGTCCCCCGTCGAAGGCGCCGGCGCCGCCCTGGTCCAGGCCGAGGTCTTCGCCGACGTCTGACCGGCCGGCTGACGCCTGACCGTGAACCGCCCGATCGTCCGAGACTGAGTTTTATCTCACTTTCTGTATGATCTTGTGTCTGACTTGTTGGCATTTAGGGCGACCTAACATCGCCCGGTGTAGTGATGCCCCTCCATATCGTGCCGATCCGCCGATCGCCGTCGATCTTCGGCCGAACGGAGTCTTTCCGGGACAACAACTGCCTCTAGCATCGCCGGGGTGCGCGAAATCCCTTCGGGTTCCTGCGCCGCATCCGGGGCCGCCCGCGGCCCGAACGACGGTCGAGTGACGGCCCTGGCGACGTCACGAGGAGGAATGCACGTGTTCGACTACGGAGGCCGCACAGGCTACGAGCCGATCAGCGAGGTCGACCGGAAGGAGTTCCACGAGCAGGGCTTCATGCTCCTGCGCAACGTCCTGACCGAAGACCACCGGGCCGCGCTGGAAGCCGCCGTCGACCGGGTCTACGCCGAGGAGAAGGCCGCCGGCAACACCACCAAGGACGGCACCCTGCACCTGCTCGGCTTCCTCGACCGTGACGAGCTGTTCGGCGAGCTGCTGACCCACCCGATCGCCTTCCCCTACATGTGGGGCCTGGCCGGCTGGAACATCTACACGCACCACAACCACCTCGACGTGACGCCGCCGGCGCTCGAGCCGGAGAAGCCCTACTGGGGCTGGCACCAGGACGGCTACCGGCAGAACTCCGACCCGGAGACGATGGACCCCAACCTCCCGCGGCCGATGTTCTCGCTGAAGGTGGCCTACGTCCTGTCCGACCTGTCGGAGAAGGGCCGCGGCGCGACCAAGGTCATCCCGGGTAGCCACCTGTGGAACTCGCTCCCCCGCCCGGCCGACCTGACCGTGCAGAACCCGGATCCCGAGGGCACCGTCGAGATCACCGCCAACCCCGGCGACGCGTTCATCTTCGACCGCCGCCAGTGGCACTCCCGCTCGACGAACCTGTCCAACATCACGCGGAAGATGCTGTTCGTCGGCTACACCTACCGGTGGATCCGCCCGCTCGACGAGCTGCACCCCGACCCGACCTCCCAGTGGTGGCAGAACCGCACCCCGGTGCAGCGCCAGCTGCTCGGCGAGGGCACCCACACGGCCAACTACTGGGGCATCAACTGGGACGGCTACATCGACGACGAGATCCCGCTCCGCAAGGAGCTGAAGACCCGGGGTCTGCTGGACCGCAGCGTCCCCTGGCTGCGCTGATCTCCTAGAGACACCGATCCGGCCCGGCGCCGGCGGGGGTACGAACGTCGCCCCCGCCCGCGACCGGGCCGGACTCTATTGCTCGCACCCCTGCAGGAAGCGCCCCGGGGCTGGCGGCACGGCGGGCTGGATGACCTCGTGTGCTGCCTACGCGCCGACGCGGCGGCGGACCTTGGCCAGCAAGGGTTCGGGCAGGTCGGTGGCCGCGAGGAGGTTGGGCAGCAGGCCCGGCTCGCCGTTGAAGGCCCGGAAGGTCTCCCCCAGCGTGACGCCGTGGTCGGGGCGGTGGACGACCTCGACCGGGTCGTCGGCGCCGATCTCGCCGGGCGTCAGCACCCGCAGGTACGCGCCCGGTGCGCCGTGCTGGACGAAGCGCTTGACCAGGTCGGGGACGCTCCAGAAGCCGGCGAAGGTCTGGCAGGGCTGGCGCGGATAGGTCACCTGGACCACCGCCGAACCGATCGTCCAGCGCTCGCCGATCACCGCGCCGGTCACGTCGACGCCGAGCGTGGTCAGGTTCTCGCCGAACGCGCCCGCGCCCAGCTCCCGGCCCAGCTCGGCGGCCCACCAGTGGGCGTCTTCGACGGCGTACGCGTACACCGCCTGGTCGGGGCTGCCGTGCACCCGCCGGTTGCCGATGTAGTCGCCGTCGACGCCGGCGTCGGACACCGTGACCCGGTCACTGGTCGGGAGTTTGTCGATGCCGGTCTGGCCGCCCGGCCCGTCCGCGTAATCAGTGATCTTGCGGGTGCCGAGGTTGACCGAGAGAACACGTCCTGCCACCGGCCGAGCCTACGCAAACGAGGGCCGGGCCGCGTGAGCGGCCGGACCCTCGGCGAAGAACAGTCGGTCTCAGGCGGCGGGAGCGCTGAGCCGCTTGGCGATGGCCGACTTGCGGTTGGCCGCCTGGTTCTTGTGGATGACACCCTTGCTGACGGCCTTGTCGAGCTTGCGCGACGCGTCACGCATCAGCACCGCGGCCTTCTCGGTGTCACCGGCCTCGGTGGCCTCGTTGAACTTGCGGATGGCCGTCTTGAGCGACGACTTGACCGACTTGTTCCGCAGCCGGCGCTTCTCGTTCTGCCGGTTGCGCTTGATCTGGGACTTGATGTTCGCCACGCGACAGCCTCGTCCTGCTCCTGGTTGGGTGGAATCTAGGCGCGGGCAAACCTCGCCACACGCGAAAAGCCAGCCTACCAGGGACCCATTGACGGGCCAAAACGCCCCTGGAGGGCGCAGACCCCCCGGCCGGCACCGCCGGCCCTACACATCGCGTGCCTCAGGCCCAACCGTTGCGGGTAAGCAGCCAGGAGAGGGCCGCGTCGCCGTGCCAGCGCTGGTGGGCCCGCACGAGGGGCGAGGCGTCGTTCGGCGGCGCGGTGGCGCGGGTCAGGAAATATCCGGACATGGCGGTGAGGGCGGCGTCGAGTGCTCTGCCCGGAGCACCGGCCGCGGTCGGATGATTCGCCCACAACGAATCGGCGTCCAGGCCGTCCGCGTACGCGGTGATCAGCAGCATCGCCGTGTCGAACCAGGCCGGGCCGTGGCAGAGCCAGTTCCAGTCGCAGAGCCAGGCCCGGCCGCCGGTGTCGATCAGCACGTTGTCGACGCGGAGGTCACCGTGGACCAACGCGGTGCCCGGCGTCGTGGCCAGCGCCGGCGCGGTCGCCTCCAGGGCCGCCAACGCGGCCAGGTGGCCGCGGGCCGGTTCGGCGCCCGGCGGTAGCGGCGTGTGGCCGGCCGCGATGCCGCCCCACTCGGAGAGGTCGTCGCGGATCATCGTCGACAGCGCGGGCAGCCCGAGATCGACCAGCGCCGCCGGCGGTGAGACCAGGGCGTCCGCCGCGGTGGCCCAGGCGTCCAGCGTCGCCGACAGGTCCGCCGCCGACCAGGGCAGCGCGGGCGGGCCGCCGTCGACCGCGTCGAGACAGAGCACGAACCAGTCCGGCGTCGCCAGCGTCCAGCGCGGTCGCGGCGCCGCCACCTGCGACGGCAGCGCGGCGACGACCCGCGCCTCGTGTGCGTACCAGTCGCACAGGTGTCTCTGGTCCGACGCCCGGGCGGCCTTGACGAACACCTTGTCCCCCGCGGCGGTCTCCAGCACCGCGGCGAAGCCGCCGGTGAAGCCGGCGCCGGCGGTCGTCGCGCCGACCACCGGCGAACCGAGCCGCGCCGCGACGGCCGCGCGCAGGTCAGGGGCGAGCGAGGCCCAGGTAGGGCGGACCGCGGTGGCGTGATACGCGAACGGCGGCGGCCCGAGCATGCCGGCCATCCTGCCCTACCGCGCGGGCATGGGAGCATAGAGAGCGACCTTGACGACCGCCGACCAGAACGGACCACCGTGCCACCGACGCTCGACCCCGGCACCAACCAGATTGGTGCCACCGACCCGGCGCGTATCCGCAACTTCTGCATCATCGCCCACATCGACCACGGCAAGTCGACGCTGGCCGACCGGATGTTGCAGCTGACCGAGGTGGTCGACCCGCGTCAGATGCGTGCGCAATACCTGGACCGGATGGACATCGAGCGCGAGCGCGGCATCACGATCAAGTCACAGGCGGTCCGGATGCCGTGGACCGTGCGCGAAGGCGAGCAGGCCGGCGAGAGCGCCGTGCTCAACATGATCGATACGCCCGGCCACGTCGACTTCACCTACGAGGTGTCCCGCAGCCTGGCCGCGTGCGAGGGCGCGGTGCTGCTGGTCGACGCCGCGCAGGGCATCGAGGCGCAGACGCTGGCCAACCTCTACCTGGCGCTGGAAAACGACCTGCACATCATCCCGGTGCTCAACAAGATCGACCTGCCGGCCGCACAGCCCGACAAGTACGCCGAGGAGTTGGCCCACCTGATCGGCGGCCGGCCGGAGGACTGCCTGCGGGTCTCCGGCAAGACCGGCGAGGGCGTGGCCCACCTGCTCGACGAGATCGTCCGGCAGTTCACCCCGCCGGTCGGCGACGCCGCCGCGCCCGCCCGCGCGATGATCTTCGACTCGGTCTACGACATCTACCGCGGCGTGGTCACCTACGTCCGGGTGATCGACGGCAAGATCGAGGCGCGCGACCGGATCAAGATGATGTCGACCGGCGCGGCACACGAGTTGCTGGAGATCGGCGTCATCTCGCCGGAGATGGTCAAGGCCTCGGCGCTCGGCGTCGGCGAGGTCGGCTACATGATCACCGGCGTGAAGGACGTCCGCCAGTCCCGGGTCGGCGACACGGTGACCATCAGCGGTCGCCCGGCCACCGAGGCGCTCGGTGGCTACAAGGACCCGAAGCCGATGGTCTACTCGGGCCTCTACCCGATCGACGGCTCCGACTACCCGGCGCTGCGCGACGCGCTCGACAAGCTCAAGCTCAACGACGCCGCGCTGATCTACGAGCCGGAGACCAGCGCCGCGCTCGGCTTCGGCTTCCGGGTCGGCTTCCTCGGCCTGCTCCACCTGGAGATCATCCGGGAGCGGCTGGAGCGCGAGTTCGCCCTCGACCTGATCTCCACCGCGCCCAACGTGGTCTACCGGGTGACGATGGACGACGGCTCCGAACTGACCGTGACCAACCCGAGCGAGTTCCCGACCGGCAAGGTCGCCGAGGTCTTCGAGCCGGTGGTGCGGGCGACCGTGCTGACGCCCAACGACTACGTCGGCGCCGTGATGGAGCTGTGCCAGGGCCGCCGGGGCTCGCTGCTCGGCATGGACTACCTGTCGGCCGACCGGGTCGAGTTGCGCTACACGCTGCCGCTCGCTGAGATCATCTACGACTTCTTCGACCAGCTGAAGAGCCGCACCAAGGGCTACGCCAGCCTCGACTACGAGCCCTCCGGCGAGCAGAAGGCCGACCTGGTCAAGGTCGACATCCTGCTGCACGGCGAGCCGGTCGACGCGTTCAGCGCGATCGTCCACAAGGACAAGGCCTACAACTACGGCGTCAACATCGCGTCGAAGTTGCAGAAGCTCATCCCGCGGCAGCAGTTCGAGGTGCCGATCCAGGCCGCGATCGGCAGCCGGGTGATCGCCCGCGAGACGATCCGGGCGATCCGCAAGGACGTGCTGGCCAAGTGCTACGGCGGTGACATCACCCGCAAGCGCAAGCTGCTGGAGAAGCAGAAGGAAGGCAAGAAGCGGATGAAGATGGTCGGCCGGGTGGAGGTGCCGCAGGAGGCGTTCATCGCCGCGCTGTCGACCTCGGACTCGCCCGCCGACATCAAGGCCGCGAAGAAGTGACGCCGCTGTCCACCGGGCCGGACGCCGGCTTCTGCGCCCGCTGCGGCAGCGCGCTGGCCAGCCGCCCGCCGACGGTCTGCCCGGCGTGCGGCTACCAGCTCTACGTCAACGCCCGGCCGACGGCGAGCCTGCTGGTCGTCGACGACGCGGGCCGGTTCCTGGCGCTGCGCCGGGCGGTCGACCCGATGGCCGGGCACTGGGAGGTGCCGGGCGGGTTCTGCGACGGCTTCGAGCACCCGCGCGACGCCGCCGTGCGCGAGGGCCGCGAGGAGCTCGGGGTCGACGTGCGGGTCAACGACTTCATCGGGATGTACGTCGGCACGTACGAGTTCCAGAACGAGCGGTTGCCGGTGTTGGACTGTTTCTTCTTCGCGTCGCTCGACGTGGCCGCGATCCGGCTCGACCCGGCCGAAGCGACCGAGATGACCTGGTTTGACCTGGCCAACCCGCCGAAGATGGCGTTCTCGACAATGGACGCCGCCCTGGTCGACGCCGCGAAATCGTTGCTGTCGGCGAAATAAACCTGCCGTTCCGGTGAAAGATCCGGTTTGACTCCTCGGCGCCTCGGGAACTTTCAACGGCGTCACACACCCCCCGAGGAGGAGGAAGGGCCATGACCGCAGGTGGGATCATCACCGCCCTGATTATCGGTCTCGTCATTGGTGCGCTGGGCCGACTGGTCGTGCCCGGCCGCCAGAACATCCCGATCTGGCTGACGCTGGTCATCGGTGTCGTGGCCGCGCTGCTGGGCTCCGCGATCGCCCGCGCCGGCGGTTTCGCCGACACCGGCGGCTTCGTCGACTGGCGCGAACTGCTGCTGCAGATCGCTCTCGCCGCCGTCGGCGTGCTGCTGACCGTCAGCATGTACGGCCGCGGCCGGCGCCGGGTCAGCCGCTACTGACACACCCGACACCATGGACGGGCGCCCTTCGGGGCGCCCGTTTCCTATGTGTGACCTGAGGGCCTGTCGTAAAAGAAATTTTCGTACTAGTCTGCCGCGAAGAAGGTTACCTACATCCCCCGAACCCCCATCGCGGAAGGGAATGCCTGGTGAAGACGAGGCGGATACCGTTCCAGGTTGTCACGGTGATCCTCACGGCCGCGCTGCTCGCCAGCGCCTGCGGCAGCGACGATAGCGGCAACGAACAGCAGGCGGACCCCGCCAAGCTCACCGTCTGGATGATGGGCGAAGGCGGCGACGCACAGAACTCCTTCCTTGACGGCGTCGAGGCCGAGTTCAAGAAGAAGCATCCCGGCACCGACGTGGTCGTTCAATACATTCCGTGGCTCGAGGCGCCGAAGAAGTTCCAGGCCGCGCTCGCCGGCGGCGAGGGACCCGACGTCACCGAACTCGGCAACACCGAGACGCAGGGCTGGGCCCAGCAGGAGGCGCTCGCCGACCTGACCGACCGGCTCGGCGGCTGGGCACCCGGCAAGGACATCCTGCCCGACCTCGTGAAGAACGCCCAGCTCGACGGCAAGCAATACGGCATTCCCTGGTACGCCGGGGTGCGCGCGATCTACTACCGCACCGACTGGTTCCAGGAGGCGGGCGTGCAGCCGCCGAAGACCTGGGACGAGCTGGTCAGCGTGGCCAAGGCGGTGCAGGCCAAGAAGCCCGGCACCTACGGCATCGCCCTGCCCGGCAACTCCGAGCTGCCGTTCTACTCGTTCCTGTGGGGCGCCGGCGGCGAGATCGCGACCGACAGCGGTGGCACCTGGAAGTCCGGCTACACCTCCCCCGAGTCGCGCAAGGCCGTGAAGTTCTGGACCGACCTGGTCACCGTGCACAAGGTGGCACCGCCCGCGGCCGCCGCCTGGAACGAGGTCGACGCCCGCACCCAGTTCGCGACCGGCAAGGCGGCGATGGCGTTCGGCGGCAGCTGGCAGCAGGCCGCGATGCTGGAGGCCGACCCCAACCTCGACAAGGTCTGGGGCACCTTCCCGATCCCCGGCCCGACCGGCGGCGCGGCTCCCGCGTTCGCGGGCGGCTCCGACATCGCGATCTGGGAAGACAGCAAGGTCAAGGACGTGGCCTGGGACTACATGACCGTGCTGCTCGACAAGGAGAACAACAAGAAGTACGCCGACAGCCTCAAGTTCTTCCCGGTCTACACCGACCTGGTCGCGGCGGGCTACAACGATGACAAGATCATGGCGGCGTTCGCGGCCACGATGAAGGCCACCAAGCTCACGCCGATGACGCCGAAGTGGGTCGAGGTCAGCCGGACCAAGACGGTGACCCAGGCGATGAACACGGCGGTCATCAAGGGTCAGAAGACGGTCGACCAGGCGACCACCGACGCGGCCGCCGAGATCGAGAGCATCCTCAACGCGAAGTGAGCACCGATACCCGCGTCGTTCCCGACGTGACACCGGAGCGGCCCGCGCCGCCGGCCCGATCATGGAGCCGGGGGCCGGGCCGCCTCCCGTACCTGCTCATGCTGCCCTGCCTGATCGTGATCTCGGCCCTGCTGCTGTGGCCGCTCGGGCAGATCGTGGTGATGTCGCTCTACGACCTCGACAGCGTGCGGCAGGTCCGCGGCCAGCGCGAGTGGCCGTGGGCGGGTCTGGCCAACTACCGCGAGATCCTGACCGACCCGTTCTTCCAGATGGTGCTGCGCAACACGGTGCTGTTCGCGCTGGCCAACGTCGCGCTGACGATGGTGCTGGGCACGCTGGTCGGCCTGTTGCTGCACCGGCTCGGCCAGCGGATGGCCGCGTTCGTCGGCGGCTGCGTGCTGCTGGCGTGGGCGACACCGGCGCTGACCGGCACGATCACCTGGAAATGGATCTTCGACGACACGAACGGGCTGGTCACGTGGCTGTTCAACGCGCTGCCGGACGGGGTGTCTTCTGGACTTTTCGGACGGTCTGACTGGACCGGCTACGGCTGGTTCAACTCGCCGCTGTCGTTCTTCTCGATCCTCACGCTGGTCATCGTGTGGCACTCGTTCCCGTTCATCGCGGTGTCGGTGCTGGCCGGCCTCAAGAGCCTGCCGTCGGAGTTGCTGGAGGCGGCCCGGGTCGACGGCGCCAGCGCGTGGCGGTCGTTCTGGTCGATCACGTTCCCGCTGCTGCGCCCGGTCTTCGGCATCCTCGTGGTGCTCTCCACCATCTGGGACTTCAAGGTCTTCACGCAGCAGTACGTGCTGGCCGGCGGCACCCAGGACCGCCCGACGTTCATGCTGTCCATCTACTCGTACGCGACCGCGTTCTCCCCGCCCCCGAAGTACGGCCTGGGCGCCGCGATCGCGGTGGTGCTCACGGTGATCCTGCTGATCGTCACCGGCGTGTACGTACGTACCCTGCTCAAGCAGGAGGAGCTGTGAAGCGGTCCGCGCTCAACCTGGCCGGCCTGCTGGTGGCGGCGTTCGCGGTCTTCCCGGTCGTCTGGATGGTGGCGACGTCGTTCAAGACCACTCCCGAGATCTTCTCCGGCGGCCCGGTCCCCTTCCCGCGGCACCCGACGCTGGCGCACTATCGCGCGATCCTGTCCGGCGACCTCATCCCCGGCGTCTCGTTCCTGGACTTCTTCCGCAACAGCGTGATCGTGGCCGTCGCCACGGTGGTGATCAGCGGCCTGATCGCACTGCTGGCGGCGACGGCGGTGTCCCGGTTCCGTTTCCGGTTGCGGACCACTTTCCTGGTGCTGCTGCTGGTCGTGCAGATGATCCCGCTGGAAGCGCTGGTCATTCCCCTCTTCTTGATGATCCAGCGGCTGGGCCTCTACGACACGCTGGGCAGCCTGGTGCTGACCTATGTGGGCTTCTCGCTGCCGTTCGCGGTCTGGATGCTGCGGGGTTTCGTGGCCGCGGTCCCGGTGGAACTCGAGGAGGCGGCCGCGATCGACGGCGCCAGCCGGTTGCAGATCTACCGCCGCATCCTGTTCCCGCTGGTAGCGCCGGGCCTGGTGGCGACGAGCATCTTCTCGTTCATCGTGGCCTGGAACGAATTGATCTTCGCGCTCACGTTCCTCAACGACCAGAGCCGCTACACCCTCCCGGTCGCGATGACGTTCTTCTTCGGCCGCGACGACACGGCGTGGGGCCCGGTGATGGCGGCGTCGACGCTCCTCACCCTCCCGGTCCTGGTCTTCTTCCTGATCGTGCAGCGCCGCATGGTGGGTGGGTTGTCAGCGGGTGCTCTGAAGGGCTGAGGGTTCGCCGTCGTTCGCTGAGTGGCTCGGCCGGGACCGGGATGGCGTCGCAGTGGGCGCCGGCAGCCCGTCAGGCCGGGTGGCGTCGCGGTGGCCCCCGGCAGCCCGTCAGGCCGGGTGGCGTCGCGGTGGCCGTCGGCAGCCCGTCAGGCCGGGTGGCGTCGCGGTGGCCCCCCGGCAGCCCGTCAGGCCGGGTGGCGTCGCGGTGGCCCCCCGGCAGCCCGTCAGGCCGGGTGGCGCCGCGGTGGCCCCCCGGCAGCCCGTCAGGCCGGGTGGCATCGCGGTGGCCCCCGGCAGCCCGTCAGGCCGGGTGGCCGCGGGCAGCTTGTTCGGGCGGCATCTGGACGCCCGCGCGCTGTTTGGTCGAACCGGCGTCCGGGTTGGCCGATGTCAGCGACGCCGGCGGCCTGATTCGCCGGGCCCGTGCGGCGGCGCCTGCCCGTTATGCCTTGTCTTCGAGGAAGAGCCCGAGGGCCTCGACGACGAGGCGGTGGTCGTCGAGTTGGGGCAGGCCCGAGACGGTGACGGTGCCGACCGGGCCGGTGCCCTTGAGGATGATCGGGAAGCAGCCGCCGTGTGCGGCGTACAAGGCCGGGTCGAGGTGTGGTTGTGCCTCCTCGAAGGTGGTGCCCCGGTCGCGGTAGCCCTGCCCGACGCTGTAGGAGCTGTGCCCGAACCGCCGGACGACCCGGATCTTGCGTTCGATCCAGTCGTCGTTGTCGGGCGAGGTGCCGGCCAGCGCGCAGTGGAAGACCTGCTGGTCGCCGAGCCGAATGTCGACGGTGACCGCGTGCCCCCGCTCCCGCGCCATGGCGACGAGGCGATTGCCCAGCTCCCAGGCATCTTCATGGCCGAACCGGTCAAACTGGAGACGTTCTTCCTGCTCCTGCAGCTCTGGCGTCACGGGTTGCCGTTCCTTTCCTGGATCGTCCCGACGATCTAAGCAGCCACCTGCGCGTCGCGCGCGAGGCGCCGCCGCCAGCGATAGCGACGCCACAACCCGACGGCGACCGCGGCGAAGATGAGCAGGGCGCCGGAGCCCTTCCAGGCCCGCTCGAACCACCACCGGTTGTCGCCGAAGGCCGCTTCACCGGCGGCCCTGAGCCAGACCAGGACCCAGAGCCACTGCCAGCCTCGCGGCCACCACGGCTCGGTGGGCGACTCGGTTGCCGCAGTCCACACCATCCCACCCGAGGCGACCACGACACCGACCGGTACCCCGATACGCCAGACGCCCTCCCAGAACGACATCGACCGATCTTGGCACCCGGGTGGGCGCGCTCGCCAGAGCCGTTCGGCGCCCGGAGCCCCCGTCGCGCGCCCGTCCGGGCCGTCGATCAGGTTGACGCCGTGGGTCGCGCTCAGCACCACGCACCTAAGGCTGGTTGCGGCCCGCTGCAACCGAATAGGCCGCTCGGTTGCAACTCCGGCTGGGCGACGTGTTGCGGATCGGCGAACGGCTTCGCCGAAGTCGGCGAGACAGGACAGCGCGGCGGCCACTGCCGGCTCGACCGGCCCGTGTGCCCGCGATGGGCTACGGCGCTCTGCGGGTGGTCGCGCCGGGCGGCAGGTCGCGCCGGTGGCGCCTACTCGTAGCGGCGGGTGGCGGCGTGACGGGCGCGTTGGGCCGGGGTGTCGAAGACGTCGGCGGCCCAGTCGCGGGTTGTCGGGGTGCGGGCCGCCTTGCCCTGGTGCAGGTCGACCGGCGGCGAGTTGACCGCCGCGGCGGGATGCGGGTGGCCGGACGTCGGGGGCGCGCTGCCGTGGGCGACGCGGCGGGCCTCGGCCGCGCCTCGGGACCAGTCCGGGTCCGGGTCTGGGTCGCGGGCGCCGGGGTCGCTCTCGTCGGAGGCGGTCGGCTCGATGATCGGTGCGGCCGCGGTAGCTGGTTCCGCCGGGGTCGAGCGGTAGACGCGGCCCACTTTGTCGGCGCCGGCGCCGCCCGGGACGCTGGCGCGGCCGATCGTGCGGAATGGGCGCAGGGGGCGCATCGGGCGGCGGCCGGGGCCCGGCGAGACCGCCCGGACCGCCGCGCCGGCGACGACGTCGTTGATTTTGACCATCGCGGCGACGCACAGCGGCAGGAGGACGGTGCCCCAGAGGGGGATCAGTTCGGCCAGGGCCAGGATGATCGCGAGCGCGGTCGCGCCCTCCAGGAAGACGAAGCACAGGGTCGAATTCGGTTTGATGTGTTGGAGGCGCAGCGCCCGGGCGTAGAACGGGCGGGCGCTCACCTGGCGGGCCGGGGCGAACGGGGCCGAGAGTCGTCGTGCGGTCACCGGCCACCACCCGATCTGCGGTCGCCCGCCGTGGAACCGCCGCGGCCCGCCGCGGCGGCCCGGGCGGCGGCGCGGCCGTCCATCGGCTGCCCGGGGCGACCGGACGGGCCGCCGGCTGGCGCCTCGGAGCCGCTCGCACCGGAGCGGGCGGCCACGACGGCGAAGACGGCGCGTTCCAGGGCGTACCCCCGGTCGTCGGCACCGCCCTTGACCTCGGCGTTGCAGTCGGCGGCGGCGCGCATCGCGACGACGAGGCCCTCCGGGGTCCAGCCGCGACCCTGGCGCTGCGCGCGTTCGATCTTCCACGCCGGCATGCCCAGGCTGCTCGCCATCTGGTAGGCGTTGCCCCGGCCAGCGGACGCCACCCGGGCGACCGTGCGGACGCCGTCGGCGATCGCGTCGGCGATCGGGACCGGGTCGACCCCCACGTGCAGCGCCCAGCGCAACGCCTCGAGCGCCGCCGGCACGTCGCCGACCATCGCGGCGTCGGCCACCGTGAAGCCGGTCACCTCGGCGCGGCCGCGGTAGTAGCGGGCCACCGTCGCGGCGTCGATCCGGCCCTCGACGTCGGCCAGCAGCTGCGAGCACGCCGCCGACAGGTCACGCAGGTCGTTGCCGACCGCGGCCAGCAACGCCTCGGCCGCTTCTTCGGAGCCGCGCGTGTTGCCGCGCTTGAGTTCTTCGCGGACGAAGGCCACCCGGTCGCGGTGGGACTTGAGCTTCGCGGCGGTGACCACGTCGGCGCCGGCGGCGCGCAGGCCGTCGGCGAGTGCCTTGGCCCGCCCGCCGCCGGTGTGCGTGACCACCAGCAGCACGTCGGGGTCGGGGTGCTTCGCGTAGTCGAGCAACGCGGTCACGAGGTCCTTGCGCGCGTCTTGCCCACCGCGGATGACGACCAGCCGGCGGCCGCCGAACAGCGACGGGCTGATCATCTCGGACAGCTCGCCCGGGGCAAGGTTGTTGGCTTCGTAATGCCGGACGTCGGTGGACGCGTCGGCCGCCCGGGCGGCTTCGACGGCCTTCTCGACGGCACGCGTCACCAGCAGTTCCTCGTCGCCGAGCACGAGTTGTGTTGTGGGAAGGCCGCTGGTCACCGGGCCATACTCGCACGCGCCCCTGACTGATCGAACGTCCTCACCCATATGAGTTGTCGATCACTCATCAACCGTAAATCCCGACAAATTGCGTTTCGCCGTGAGCTGTGCCGCGATGGGTCGATCATCCCGTGCACGGGATTATTCACGTGCACCAGGAGCGCCCGATGTCACGACCGCGAGACCACCTCCTCTCCGTACGACGGCCAGGTCTCCGGCCAGGTCGGTGCGCAGCACCCGTGCGCCGTCGCGCCCGAGTCGGGCCAGCAGGGCGGGGTTCGGGTGGCCGTAGCCGTTGTCGACCCCGACCGACACCAACGCCACCACCGGGTCGACGGCTTCGAGGAAGGCCGGTTCCTGATAGGCCGAACCGTGGTGGGCGACCTTGAGCACCTGGGCCCGCAGCGCCGCCGCGCCGTAGCGGTCGACGGCCGCGCGTTGCTCCTCCTCTTCGGCGTCGCCGGGAAGCATGACGCCCACCCCGTCGACGGTCGCCCGGAGAACGAGTGAGTTGTTGTTCGGGTCGGATCGTGTTCCGGTCATCTCCACCAGCGGCCCGAAGGCGAACAGGTCGACCGCCCCGAGCGACGACCGCCACCCCGCGTCCACGGCGGTGACGGCGGCACCCGACTCGGCGGCCACGCGTACGACAAGGTCTCGACCCTCGATCGGCTCCGCGTGCCGTGGGGTGGCGACGGCCACGATCCGCCGACCGCGGCCGACGCCCTCGATGCCACCCGCATGGTCGGCGTGGAAGTGGGTGACGACGAGCAGGAGCACGGTCCGTACGCCGAGCCGGTCGAGACACCCGTCGGCCGCGGCAGGCTCCGGCCCGGTGTCGACCACGACCGCGCTCGTGGCGCCGGCCCGCAGCACCGCCATGTCGCCCTGGCCGATGTCGCACGCCACGACCACCCAGCCCGGCGGCGGCCAGGTGCTGGTCATGATCCGCACGGGCAGCGCCCCGACGACGACCGCGACGGTCACGACGGCGACCAGCCGCCGCGCGACGCGGTGCCGCACGGCGAACAGCAGGACCAGCGTCAACGCGCCCAGCAGCAGCCCACCGCCGACCCCGCCGGGCCACGGCAGGCTGCCCATCGGGGTGTTCGCGCCGTAGCGGGCGATGAATACCAGCCAGCGCGCCGGCCAGTGCGCGAGCCAGGCGAGGAAGCCCGCACCCGCCGGCCACACGGCGGAGACGATCGTCGCGCCGACACCGAGGACGGTCGCCGGTGCCACGGCCGGGGCGGCCAGCAGGTTGGCCGGGATCGACACGACGCTCACCGCTCCGGAAAGCGCTGCGACGACCGGGCCGCAGGTCACCTGGGCTGCCGCCGGGATAGCGAGGGCCTCGGCCAGGCCCGGCGGCACGCGCCGGCCGCGCAACCAGTCGCGGATCCTCGGCGCCAGCATGAGCAGGCCGCCGGTGGCCAGCACCGACAGCGCGAAGCCGGCGTCGCCGGCGAGTTCCGGGTCGACCACGACCAGCACGACGATGGCGGCCGCGAGCGCCGGGAGCGCGGCCCGTGATCGTCCGCTGGCCAACGCCATGAGACCGATCGCGCCCATGGTCGCGGCGCGTACGACGCTGGGCGACGGACGGACCAGGATCACGAACGCGACCAGCGCCAGCCCGCAGAGGATCGCGGACGTCCAGCGGCCGGCGCGGCACCAGCGGGTGACGAGGAGTACGAAGCCGATCACGATGGCCACGTTGGCGCCCGAGACGGCGGTCAGGTGCGTCAGGCCGGTGGTCCGGAAGTCGTCGACCACGGCCGGGTCCAGGCGGCTCGTGTCGCCGAGGACGAGGCCAGGCAGGAGGCCGCCGGCTTCGGGTGGCAGCGTGGCACAGGCGCGCTGCAGGCCGGCGCGGAGTGAGCCGGCCGCCCGCTGCGCCCAGGACGTGCGGCCGAGCAACTCGGGCGCGGCGCTGGACGAGACGACCGCGGCGGTCAGGTCGCCGCCACGCGGCCGGTCGAGCCGGCCCTCCACCCGGACCCGCTGGCCCGGCAGCGGCGCACCCCAGGCCGGATGGGTGGCGAGCACGAGAACGCGAACCCGCGCCTCGATCCGGCGCTGCTCGTCGTCGACCGGCCGAAGCCACCGCAACTCGGCGCCGACGACGTACATCGGCCGGCTCGAGCTCGACACGAGGCGCGGATCGTCGCGCACCACGATCTCGGCCACCACGGACGTCCGATTCGCGGTGAGCGCGGTGATGGCCGGCGCCTCCCGCACCGCGACGCGAGCGGCGGTCGCGCCGGCCCCGCACACAACCCCGAGCAGCACGGCGACAGCGACCCGACGCGCGGCCGGCCCCGCGATGGCCGCCCGAAGGCGCCGCACGATGGCGTGCGCCGGGTCGCTCGCGGCGCCACCAACTCGCGAGCGCGAGGTCACGGCGCGAACAGCGCGCGCCCACGCACTCGCGGCGCCAGCAGCGCCCGCCGGGGCGGTCACGGCAACGCGCCTGCGCGGTCGCAGGCAGGCGGCACCGCCCGCCGGGGCGGTCACGGCAACGCGCCTGGGCGGTCGCAGGCAGGCGGCAGCGCCCGCCGGGGCGGTCACGGCAACGCGCCTGCGTGGCCGCAGGTAGGCGGCAGCGCTCCCCTGGCCAACGGCAACCCGCGTGCGCGGCTGCAGGCAGGCGGCAGCGCCCGCCTGGCCAACGGCAACCCGCGTGCGCGGCCGCAGGTAGGCGGCGACGGCCGCGCCCGCAGGCGCCGCCGGGTTCCGCAAGCGCCAGAATGATGCTCGCCGACCCAGGAGGAGCAGCCCGGCAAGGAGCGCCGCTCCGGTCGCGACCATCGCGCCCGTTCGGGCGGTGACGAACAGTGCGAGCAGCGCGCTCAGCCACGTGCCGAGTGCCATCCCGGCAAGTCGCAGGTCCGGCGGCGGCCGGGTCTGACCCGGCGCCGCGTCGGTGCCGTCCGTCGGTCCGGGCGCCTCGGCCACGACGGCGGTCATACCGTCACCAGGTCCTTGAGCTCCTCGAAGCGACTGGCGCCGATGCCGTCGACGTTGCGCAGGTCGCCGACCGTCTTGAAGCCGCCCTTTGCCGCGCGGTGGTCGAGGATGCGCTGCGCGAGTACCGGGCCGACCCCAGGCAGGCTGTCGAGCTCGGCCAGCGTCGCGCTGTTCAGATTGATCTTGCCGCCTGCGGCCGGGGCGGCCTGAGGGGACTCGCCGCCGACGGGGGCGGGTGGCGGGGTCACGCCGATGAGGACCAGCTCACCGTCGGTGAGGCGGCGGGCGAGGTTGACCGATGCGAGGTCCGTGCCGGGCAGCGTCCCGCCGGCCGCCTCGACCGCGTCGGCGACGCGGGCGCCGGCGGGCAACCGCACCAGACCGGGCTTGCGGACCTTGCCCGCCACCGACACCACGATGTCGCCGGCCGCGCTCGTCGCCGGCGCCGCGTCGACAGCGGGCGGTGCCGAAACCGCCGCCACGGGCTCGATCTTGGGCCGGGCCCGGTAGGCGAAGAACGCCGCGGCCAGCACCACCACGATCGCCACCGCCGCGAGGGCCTTGACGCCACGCCGCCCGGGATCGAACGGCCCGGGACCACCGAGCAGCCGGGCCGGCGGTTCAGGCGCCCCGGGCCCAGCCGGCGAAACCTCAGGCGGCCAAACCT